>JANQOW010000014.1 GCA_028285595.1 Hyphomicrobiales bacterium | reverse complement strand
TTCGCGGGGATGACGATGGTGAAGGCGGAGCACCTTATTCTCCCGCTCCCCTGCGAAAGCAGGGGCCCATAGCTCACATCTTGCCCTTGGCTGAGAAGGTCCCTGCTTTCGCAGGGACGCGGAAACTCAACACCCGTCATCCCGGAATTTTGCGCCAGCAAAATATCCGGGACCCAGGAGCTGCCAAACTCCGACAGAAGCGCAAAGATCGCGTCAAAGTCCTCCACTCCTGCCAAGCGAACCTTTCACTCAGCCGCACTCAGCCGCAGAGGCGCATCAGCCGGCGCCAGATCACCGCCGCCAAGGGCAGAGCCCACCTTCAGACCCTCCAGAACCGCCTCTTCGCAGGTACGCGGCGCCACCGCATCTCCCACCATCCAAACCTCGCCCGGCCAGCCGGCGAGCGCCCTCTCAAGCTCCAGATCCGTCTCCGCCCCGGTGGCCGTCACCAGCGTGTCGACCTCCTCAAACACGATCGGCTCACCGCTGGTGGTGTGCTCAAAATAAGCCGCCTCGTCATCGCCGCCCACCAGGCGGGCGAACGGCGTGATCTCAACCCCCAGCTTATGCAGCTCGCCGATCCAGCGGTCGCGCGTGTACTGCTGGATCGAGTGGCCCGGCATGTATCCGTTTACCGCCAGGCGCACATAGCAGCCATCGCGCGCAAGCCGTTCGGCCAGGCCCAGCCCGACCCAGTCGCAGCGCCAGTCAGCGATCACCACCCGGGTCCCCACATTGGCGCCCTCCAGAACCTTCGCCGCATGCACCACATGACCGCCGTCCAAGATGAGATGGTCCGGCGTATGCGGCACAGAACCGGTGGCAAGGATCACCGCATCCGGCGCTTCGGCCTCCACCAGATCGCGGGTGACCTTGGTGTTGAGCCGCACCTCAACGCCCGCGCGCTCCATCTCTGCCGCCAGATTGGTCACCAGGCCGCCGAACTCATCGCGCCCGGGCAGTTGGCGCGCCAGCTTCACCTGGCCGCCCAGTTCGCCCGCCGCCTCGCACAAGGCCACCTGGTGGCCGCGTTCTGCAGCCACCACGGCCGCCTTCATGCCCGCCGGGCCGCCGCCCGCCACCAGCACCTTCATGGGCGCCTTGCTCATCCGGCGCACACCAAAGCGCGCCTCGCGGCCGGTTTCAGGATGCTGGATGCAGGAAATGGGAAAGCCCGCTTGCATATGACCGATACACGCCTGGTTACATCCGATGCAGGCGCGGATGTCGTCGAGCCGGTCTTCAGCAGCTTTGATCGCCATCTGAGGATCACAGATCTGCGCCCGTGTCATGCCGCACACGTCCGCCAGGCCGCCTGCCACAATGGCTTCAGCGCTGCGCACGTCGTTGATGCGCCCGGCAACAAACACCGCTGCTGAAACGGCCTTGCGGATCTCCCCGGACGCGGGCGCGAGGTAGCCCGCCTCATAGTTCATGGGAGGCACCACATGAACCGAACCGCCGAGCCCGGACATGGAGCCGCCGCAGATATCGAAGAAGTCGAGGGTTCCGTCCCCGTCCAGCTCTTTGCAGATGTGGAGGACCTCCGGCGTCTCCAACCCCCGCGCATTGAGCTCATCGGCAGAGATGCGGATCCCGAGCGCCAGGCGCCGACCGACGCGCTCGCGGATCGCAGCGATCACCTCGCGCACGAAGCGCAGGCGGTTCTCGCGCGAGCCGCCATATTCATCGGTGCGCAGGTTGGCTTCCGGGTTCATAAACTGGGCCATGAGCAGACCATGGCTCGCCATGATCTCCAGGCCCTGATAGCCCGCAGCCTCATAAGCCTTGGCCGCCTCGCCAAAGGCGCCTGCAATGTCGGCGATCATGGACTTTGACATGGCCCGCGGCATCACATGGAAGCGCTCCGTGGCAATGGCGGACGGGCCGAAGGCCGCCGGACGCGAGCCGTCGGTTCCTGAATGGGTTTCGCGCCCGCCATGCCCCAACTGGCCAAAGATGGCGCACCCCTCGCGCTTCACCGCCTCCGCGGCCTCGCCCAGGGCATCGACAACGGCCGGATTGGTGAGCTGGATGTTGTAGGCGTTGGACGTGGGGTGGACAGCGGCCGATTCGGTTATGATGAGGCCCGATCCGCCAACGGCGCGGGCGGCATGGTAGGCGCTGAAAGCCGGTGTCGGCACGCCGGCGGAAATCATCCCGGTCATGTGGCCGGTGGACAAGATCCGGTTGCGGAGCGTGACGGGGCCGAGAGTGATGGGGCTGAAGAGGTTTGGAAGGCTCTGTGACATGAGGCGAGCCTAGCGGTTATCTGAAGCGGCGTCATCTTTCCCCTCCCCGTCATCCCGGAATTTTGCGTGAGCAAAATATCCGGGACCCAGGAGCCGCACATCTCAGCGCCAACCGCTCTGGGTCCCCGCGTTCGCGGGGATGACGAAGGGAGAGAGTGGGGATGACGAACGGAGAGAGCGGCCCCCACCCCGTCATCCCGGAATTTTGCACCAGCAAAATATCCGGGACCCAGAGGCTGCATAGCTCAGCGCCAACCGCTCTGGGTCCCCGCGTTCGCGGGGATGACGGAAGAGAGTGCGGGGATGACGAAGGGAGAGAGCGGGGATGACGAACGGAGAGAGCGGCCCCCAACCCGTCATCCCGGAATTTTGCGCCAGCAAAATATCCGGGACCCAGGAGCCGCGGGCGGGCGGCCTAGACAAAGCGCTTGCCCGCTGAGGTTGCGCGGCGATAAGCTCGCCTCTACTCGCTTGTCTTCTAAGGGCACACTCACCCAATGGTCCAATCCGTGGTCTATGCCGCCGGCATGCGCATTCCGCCGCCGGCACCTCGGGAAGCGCCGGCCCGGCGCGGATTTGCCATGATGCTGATGATTGTGAGCTCGGTGCTGATCAGCTTCGGCGGGTTGCTTTCGCGCCTGTTTGAAGACGCAGACCCCAACCAAATCAACTTCTACCGCTCATTGTCGGTGTTCTTCACGTTCAGCCTGGTGTTCCTTTATAATCACCGCGGACAATCGGTGCAGGACTTTCGCAAAGTTGGGTGGGGCGGCGTGCTGGCCAGCCTTTGCCTCACGGTGGCAGGCATCGCCTTCATGCAGGCGCTGGCGCACACAACGGTGGCCAACACCATGTTTACGTTGGCCGCAATTCCGTTCCTTACCGCCGCGCTCGCCTGGGCGTTCCTGCGCGAACATCTGAGCCTGCTGACCGTGATCACCATGTGTGCAGCCGCCCTTGGCGTTGCCCTGATGGTGGTGGACGGCATCGGGCTTGGGTCGGTCTTCGGCAACGTGATGGCGTTGGTGACCGCGCTCGGCTTTTCGGCATTTGCCGTGATCGTGCGGCGCAATCGGCATGTGGATATGGTGCCCGCATTGATCCTCTCAGCAATCTTCATCGTGATCATCTCCGCCGCCCTCAGGTATGACGACCTGAACATCTCCTGGTGGGACATTGGACTGTGCATTCTTTGGGGCGGCGTTTTATCGGGCATCGGCAACTGCATGTTCATCGTCGCATCACGCCATTTGGTGGCCGGCGAGCTCACATTGTTTATGTTGCTGGAATTCGCCATAAGCCCGTTTTGGGTATGGCTTGTTGTGCACGAAACACCGACCCAATGGGCCTTGGCGGGCGGAACCTTGGTTATTCTTGCCGTTGCAACACGGGCTCTGCTTGAGATGAAGGGCAAAAGCGGCCTATTAAAGCGCGGGCGCCCCAGCCCAGTATAACTCACCACAAAAAGGGAAAGAGACAGGTTCATGTCGAACGAAGGCAAAGTTGCAGTGGTCACAGGCGCTGGCACAGGGGTTGGACGGGCCACGGCGGACGCATTTCTGAAGGATGGCTACAACGTGGTCCTCACCGGTCGCCGCAAGGAGCCGCTGGAGGAGACGGCCGCATTGGCGGGCGCGGGCGATGACAAGGTGCTGATCCACACCTGCGATGTGGGCGATGCAGCCGCGGTGGCGGAGTTGTTTGCGGCCACGAAGGCCAAGTTCGGCCGGATCGATGTGCTCTTCAACAATGCCGGCGCGGGAACGCCGCCGCTGACCATTGATGAGATGACGCCGGAGCAATGGCAGATGGTGGTGGATGTGAACCTCACCGGCTCGTTCCTGTGTGCGCGCGAAGCCTTTGCGATGATGCGCGCGCAAGACCCTCAAGGCGGGCGGATCATCAACAATGGCTCGATTTCCTCGCAAGTGCCCCGGCCGGGTTCTGCCGCCTACACCGCCACCAAGCATGCCATCACCGGGCTCACCCGCACCATCTCGCTGGATGGGCGGCCCTTTGACATTGCCTGCGGACAGATCGATATCGGCAATGCGGCAACGCCCATGACCGAGCGCATGGTGGAAGGCGTGCCCCAGGCCGACGGATCCATCGCCGCTGAGCCGCGCATGAGCGCTGACGAGGTGGGCGAAGCGGTTCTGAACATGGCCAATCTGCCGCTCTCCACCAACGTCCAGTTCATGACCATCATGGCCACCAAGATGCCGTTTATCGGGCGGGGCTAGCCGGCCCCCGGGCATTGCAGGTGCAGGGCCCAGCCGCTAGTTTCGGCGCAACTTCAACCAACAGAAAACAGGAAGATTTCAGATGAGCATCAAACGGATCGACGTCGGAGACCGCATGAGCCAGTGCGTTGTGCACGGCAACACCGTCTACACCGCAGGCCAGGTGGCCCAGAACGCCCCCGGCGGCAGCGTGACCGACCAGACCAAAGACATTCTGGCCGCCATCGACCGGCTGTTGGGTGAAGCCGGCACGGACAAGACGAAGCTGTTGTCGGCGACGATTTGGCTTGCCGATATTGGTGATTTTGCGGAGATGAATGCGGTTTGGGATGCCTGGGTGTCGCCGGGCAACACGCCGGCGCGCGCGTGCGTGGAAAGCAAGCTGGCCGCTCCGCAGTTCACTGTTGAGATCGGCGTGATCGCTGCGCTGGATTAGGGCTGCCCCTTTTCCTGCGTCCCTGCGAAAGCAGGGACCTTCTCAGCCAAGGGCAAGATGTGAGCTATGAACCTCTGCTTTTGCAGGGAAGCGGGAGAATGGGGTGCTCCGCCTTCTCCTCGCCATCCCCGCTCTCTCCTATCGTCATCCCCGCGAACGCGGGGAGCCAGGGCGGTTGGCTCTGCGGCTCCTGGGTCCCGGATATTTTGCTGGCGCAAAATTCCGGGATGACGGGTGTTGAGTTTCCGCGTCCCTGCGAAAGCAGGGACCTGCTCAGCCAAGGGAGAGATGTGAGCTATGAACCTCTGCTTTTGCAGGGGAGCGGGAGAATAAGGTGCTCCGCCTTCTACTCGTCATCCCCGCTCTCTCACATCGTCATCCCCGCGAACGCGGGGAGCCAGGGCGGTTGGCTCTGCGCTCTACGGCTCCTGGGTCCCGGATATTTTGCTGGCGCAAAATTCCGGGATGACGGGTGTTGAGTTTCCGCGTCCCTGCGAAAGCAGGGACCTTCTCAGCCAAGGGTAAGGCGTGAGCTATGGGCCCTCGCGTGCGCAAGGGCGCGTCTAAGCCCCCAGCGCCTCAGCCAGCTCGGGGAAGCTGTCCACGATGATATCGTTCGCCGGGTTCGGTTCTGAATCCGGCGGCGTCTCGTGGCCCCATTCTGCGGGCCGGCGCACGAGGGCTGTCTTGAACCCGACTGCGCGGGCCGCATCCAAATCGAAATTGTGGCAGGCAACCATCAAGCACTGGCTCACATCAAGCTGCAGACGGTGCGCCACCGTTTGATAGGATTCCGGCAGCAACTTGTACTTGCCGATGCCCTCACACGAGAACACCGCATCCCAGGAGAGGCCGTTGTGCTTGGCCGTATCGATGATGATGCGGTAGCTCAGGATGGTGAATGAGCACGTCGCGTACTTAGCGCGCAGGCGGGGCAGCACATCGGGGAAATCGGGCCAGCACCGGAACCGGTGCACCGCTTCATACGCAATGGCGTGCATATCCTCTTCAGTGAAAGCTTCAAGACCGCTCTCTTTGACCAGCTCTTCAAGCGTGAAGCGGTGCGCGTCATCGAAATTGTACGCCGGAGGCTCATGTTCGCCCAGATTGAGCATCGCCTTGAGCGAGCGGCGGCGCAGCTCATTGGCAAGGCTCGCCCAGTCCTTCTCAATACCGTGGCGCGCACCGGCTGCCGCCAGAGCGGTTCTGAACCCGGTGTGCCAGTCCAAGATGGTGCCGCCCGTATCGAAGGTCAGGGCTTTGATATCGCCGAGGCTCATGCGTTTTTGTGCCTTCTTGCTGGAGTGAAGATGGTGATCATCGCTTAAAGGATATGGGAGAGCCGGTCTGCTGACAAATAGGTGAGCTCATCACCGCCGTAAGCAAATCCGGCAAACCCCGCCTCGTCCGGCCGGGGCGCGCGCACGGCGGATGCGGCCTCCAAATGCTGCAGTTCCAGAAGCGTGAACGGCCGGGCCCAGAGCCATTCCCGATTGCCCACCGCTTCAAGATCAGGCTCAGGCAACGGCGCATCGCTCCAACTGTAGAAATAGAGGCTGAAATCACGCTCCGGCACAGGTTGCACCGACATCAGACGCATCCCCATAGCGCCGCCAAAAGCGTCTTTGGCCGCGTCCAAGTTGGCGACCCTTAAGGTGAGATGCGCAAGGATGGCTTGTGCGCCGATGGGGTGGCCTGCGTTTGGGATGGCTCCGTGGTTGCCCTCAAAGCCCTGCTGAAGGAGCTCGATGTGCAAACCCTCCGGATCCGTCAGGTGGCACATGTAGCCAATGTCGCGAAACTGGCGGGGCGCGCTCACGGGCCAGCCTTGGCTGGTAAGATATTCCACAGCGTAATCAAGGTTTTGCAGCGTGATCCCGATTTTCCAATAGAGGTCGTCCCCGGCCGGGGCATAGGCTTTGCGCGGGCTTTCACGGAACTCCAGCAGGGCTTGATCTTGGTGATAGCCAAAGGCCGGGCCGGCGTCTTCGCCGAGCTGCTCCATGCCCAGAAGCGAGGTATAGAAGTCTGCTTGTTGTGCAGCATTGCACACATTGAAACAGAGTCTGGAAAGGCGCATGACCGGGGCTCGTGCATGGGGTAGGAAGAGGCAAGACTATAGCAATTGGGGCTCTACAACCATGCCAGAGTGTGACTATGACATCCTCGTTGCGGGTGCCGGCATTGTGGGCGTCTCGTGCGCCCTTTGGGCCCAGATGCGTGGAGCGAAGGTGGCTCTGGCCGACGCCAATCCGCCAGGTTCGGGCGCCTCTTACGGCAATGCGGGCACCATCGCCACGTACGCGTGCGTGCCGGTGAACAGCCCCTCCATCGTCTCCGGTCTGCCCTTCTATCTGTTCTCCAAGGAGAGCCCCCTGGGCTTTGATTGGGCCTATGCCTTGAAGAACATGCCCTGGATGATTTCGTTCCTGCGCCACTGCAGTGCGCAGCGGGTCTCAGAGATTACCGATCATCTGGGCAACCTGTTGAGCCATGCCGATGCCGGTCTCGATCCTTTGATTGAAGCGGCCGGAGCGCAGGATCTCATGGTCTCCAACGATTGCCTGTATGTGTGGTCCACCCAGAAGGGCTATGAGGACGCCAAAGCCTCAAATGAAGCGCGGCGGCGCAATGGGGTGGTGTTTGATCTGCTGGATGCTGAAGAGATCAGCGCTTTGGAGCCGGCCCTGAAGATGCCGATCCACAAGGGCCTTCTCTATCGCGGCGCGCGCCACGTGCGGAACCCTGAAGCTCTGGTTCAGCGCATGCACGCCCGCTTTGTGGCCGATGGCGGGGCTTGGCTGCAGTTGGGTGTAAGCCAGAGCCAGGGCGATGCGGACGGGGTGAGCGCAACTCTCTCTGACGGCACGACGGTACGCGCCGGAAAGCTGGTGGTGGCCGCCGGGGCGCATTCGCGAAGCATCAGGGGCTCCGGTGCGGAGCACACGCCATTGGACACCGAACGCGGCCACCACGTGCTCTACAAGGCTCATGGCGATTTGATCTCCCGGCCGGTGGGCTGGGCCGATGCCGGGTTCTACGCCATTCCCATGAACGCCGGGCTCCGGGTGGCGGGAACTGTCGAGCTTGCCGGGCTCGACAAGCCGAAATCGCCCGGCCGCATCGCTTACCTGACGCGCAAGTCCCATGAGATGTTTGGCGATTTGGGCCCGCCCAACGAGGATTGGCTCGGCTTTCGGCCCACCTTTCCGGACGCACTGCCCGCCATTGGGCCCTCGCCGCATGCGCCCAACACCCTGTTTGCCTTCGGCCATCAGCACATCGGCCTTACCCTTGCCGGCATCACCGGGCGGATCATTGCCGACATGGCCGAAGGGCGGGCGCCGAACTTCGATGTGGCTCCGTTTGATCCTAAGCGGTTTGCATGATTGTGATGGCACGGGCGGTTGCTTCTTGCCACCTGCTGGCGCACACTCGCTGTTCTGCGATTTAGGAGCAAAATGAGGGGCTTGGGCGTGCAGCACCGCGTTGGTTTCTTTCCGGGCCTGATGTTGGGGCTGGCCTTGACTGCACTTGGGGTTCTTGGCCTTTCTGATCCCACATCGGCAGCGCCCAAGGTCTCCACCAAGACGATCTATTTTACAGTCAGCGGCTCCACCCCCAGTCAGGTTCTGCGCAGCATCTTGAGCCGGGGACCCGGCATCAGAACCGGCGGGAAGGCCATGGCGACCACCCAGGCCAAGATCTCCCAAACCTTGAAGCCCAAGGGAAAGAATGGGTGCAGGTACTCCAGCAAAGCGGTGATCACCTTGAGGTTGCCGAGGCTGGCCAAATCATCGCTCAAATCTCGGTCTGTGCGGCGCGTTTGGCGCAACTTCGACAGATACATCCGCGCCCACGAAAACCGGCATAAGTCGATCTTCCTGTCATGCGCGCGGCGGATCGACAAAAAGGCGCGGCGCTATATTCGCAGGAACGGATGCAAGAACGCGAAGGTGAAGATCACCCAGATCATGGTGGACGAGCGCCTGCGCTGCAACCGGCTGAACCAGGCTTATGACCGGCGCGAGCGCAGCCGCATCCGCGCGCTGCCCCTGATCAGACAGGCACGGGCGGGCACCCGCGCCACGGTCGCTTCGGCCAAGAAGCGTAAGAAGAGAGTGCGGCGGGCGAAGCGCAAGCGGAACTAGGAGCGGCGTGCGGCGTCCCCGCGAAAGCAGGGACCTTCTCAGTCAAGGGATCGGGGAGAGCTATGGGCCCCTGCCTTCGCAGGGGAGCGGCGTAGCTATGCCCCATGCGCTTGGCGGATCTCTTCCAGCACTGGCATCAAGTAGGTCTTGAAGGCGTCAGGGTTTTCGCTCATGGGGAAATGGCCCATGCCCTCCATGATCTGGAGCTGCGCACCGTCGATCGCCTCAGCCGTTCTCCGGCTCATCTCCGGGGAGCAACTGAAATCGTACTCTCCGGTCAACATGTAGATCGGGCAACGGGCCGTGTCGATCTCGCCCACATGGTCCATGATATCTCCCTCCACCGTATAGAAGTGGAGATCTCCCTTGAAGATCCCCGGGCCGGATTGCATGTAGTGCCAGAGCGTTTCCCAGCGGTGCGCGTCAGGCGCCATCGGCGCGATCAGGCCGGAGACCATGCCTGCACACACGTGGGCGCCATGGACATCAGGCCTGTAGAGCCAGTCAATGTCATAGTATGGGTTGACCATGCCCGCCGACTGCAGGCCGATCACGCAGCGCGCGGCATCCGGATGCTGGCGCGCCAGATGCAAAATGATGCGCCCGCCAATGGAGCACCCCATCACCACCGGTCTATCCAGCTCCAAAGCCGACGAAATGGTGAGAATGAGGTCCAGGTATTTGGCCGTGGTGAGTTCGTAGGTCTCGCTCTCCCAGCCCGCAGGAGGGGAGGATTTGCCATGCCAGGGCATGTCGAACGCGATAACCCTGAAATTGCTCGTAACATCCTCATCGTTCATCAGGGCGCGGAACTGGCGGCCGTCGGAGCCGGCGGTGTGGAGGCACAAGAGCGGAATGCCTTCACCGGCTTCCTCCCAGTAGACCCGGTGCTTTGCCCCCCAAAGCTCAAGGTTCATGTAGCGCCCTGTGACGGGCTCGATCTGAAGTGTGCTCATGACAGCCACCCTTGTGCACGCGGCAGTTCAAGCAGGCGCTTCACATAAAGGATGTGTTGGAAAAAAGGGGTAAGGTTGCCCTCAATCGCAATGTGACCTGCGGTGCGCATGGCAATGAGATCATGAAAGGTGGGTGCCGGCACCGGGGCCCAGTGCGCCTGCCAGGAGGACCCTGGCCCGGTGACGGCGAAGTCCCAAGAGGTGAGCTTTGCGGGCAGAGCGGTGATCTGGTGCACCGTGCCGTCTGCGACCTGGATGCGGTAGCGTTGATCCTCAACGCCGAGCATCATATGAAAAGCCGCCCCCTGCCCCCAGCGCAGGGCCAGCGGATCGCGATTGGCAAGACCTTGAAGTTGTTCCATAGTTGGCCCCTCCCTTCCGGCCAGGCAGGCTTATGATTGACACAGCCTTCTGCCCTTCGCAAACACGAGGATCCAACTCCGTGACTGAACTCCACAAACGCGGCATTGCCGATCTGGCTGCCGACTATAAGAGCGGCGCCCACACCCCCAGCGAGGCTGTCGCTGCATGCCTCAGCCAGGTCGAACGGCTGGAGCCGAAACTGGCGGCCTTTGAGATCGTGCTGCAGGATGCAGCGCAGGAGGCCGCCGAGGCCGCAACGCGCGCCATTGCGGCCGGCCACCGCATCGGGCCGTTCCACGGCATCCCTTTTGCGTTGAAAGACCTGATTGATGTGGAGGGCCATGTGACCACCGGAGGCAGCAACGCCTATGCAGACCGCGTGGCCTCCTCGTCAGCCACCATTGCCAAGCGCTTGATCGCCGGCGGCGGCGTATTGATCGGGAAGACCAAGACTGTTGAGGTGGCCTATGGCCCCTGGGGCACCAACCAGCAGCGGGGCACGCCTTGGAACCCTTGGGATGCCGAAACCCACCGCGCGCCCGGTGGCTCATCCAGCGGCTCAGGCGCGGCAACCGCCGCCGGCCTCACGGCTTGCGCAGTGGGCACTGATACTGGTGGGTCCGTGCGGATACCCTCCTCCTTCTGCGGCCTGACGGGACTGAAGGTGACCGAAGGACGCCTGCCGCTGGACGGGATTTTGCCGTTGTCCCATACGCTCGATACCCCAGGGCCCATGTGCCGCTCCGTCGTCGACGCCGCCATCATGTATCTGACCATGGACGGGGTAGAGCCCGGAAAGATCGATTATCAGCTCACAGCCTCAGAGGGTGTGTTCGGTGCGATGACCAAAGGCGTTGCCGGGCTCACGCTCGGCGTCCTCACCCAGGCCGACAGAGAGTTTCTCACACCTGAGGTGCGCGAGAGCTATGGCGATGCCCTGGGGCGCCTCAAGAGCCTTGGAGCTGAGATTGTGGAGATCACCCTGCCCCGCTCCATTGACCACATGCGCTGGGCGGTCGCCACACTGATCGGCTCGGAGGGCTATTACCATCATGGCGCCACCTTTGAGGATCCGTCCAACCATATGGATGGGGACATTGAGAAGCGGATCATGGCCGGCAAGGCTGTGACGGCGAACGAGTATATCGGCGCGCTGCAAGAACGGCTCAAAGTGCGGGGTGAGTTCCTCAAAGCCATGCGCGGGATGGCCGCCATCGTTTCGCCCACCACGCCCATCACCGCGCCGGTTGTGGCCGAGATTGACCAGGACACGGCACCCTCGCAACTGACGCGGATGGCGAACTATTTGGGCTTCTGCGCCCTTGCTCAGCCCATGGGCGTTGCAGATAACGGTCTGCCCATGAGCCTGCAGATCATGGCCAGAGGGCGCCATGAGACGACGGCGCTTCGCATCGGCAAGGCGTTTGAAGACGACTTTGCGGGGATCGGCTGGCCTCAAATCGCCTAAACGCGGATGAGCGGTTGGTGGGCACAGCGGAACGAGCCGCCCACCATGCACGGCACCCGGTAGGGTATGCGGATGACCTCAAACTTGCGGGCCTCCAGCGCCTCCACGATGGGGTTGAGCGGCTCTTCAGACGGCACCACCACCGTTCGGTCGTTCAGCACCAGGTTGTTACAGCCCATGTGCCCTTTGGCCAGCGCTTTGGGCACATCCACCACGTCCCAATCTTTCATATGGTCAGGCAGACCGTCCGGCAGCGCCTCCAGGCACGCCACGGCCACCCCCTCTCTGGGGGTCATCAAAACGCAATCCAGATGGGGAAACATCGGATCCACGCGCACCATTTCCACAGTGTATTCGCCGCCCAACGCATGCTGCAGCCAACGCGCACCTTCCGGGTTTGAGCAGCCGCCAGAATGACCAACAAAAATTTTGGGACCGAGGACAAAGATATCGCCGCCCTCAAGGTAGCCCCATCCTGAACCGTCGGCGCTGTCATCGGCGCCGCCATCGGGCTGGGAAAAGTAGCGGGCGCCGCGGTCCATGGTGCCGGCCAGGATCTCGCGGATCGCAAAGCGTTGGCGCCGGTGGAACAAGGTTCGCGGCGCCAGCTCGATCACATTATTGCCGATGGTGACGAACGGATCACGCATCCAGCCTGTTTCCACACCGTGGTCCTCACCGCGCGGGTACTTCCGGTTATCGGCACTCAGCGGACCGGCCACGTGCACTTTGACACCGAGGCTTTCCAGAAGCTTGATCGCACCATCGATCTGATCATGGAACTCGGCAAAGAGTTCCGGGTCTGTCTGCTTGATATCGGCGCCCTGGTTGTCGATCCAGTATTGCGTAAAGGGTCCTTGCGCGCGCAGTTTCGCGTCGCCCAGAAAAACCGGCAGAACCCAATAATCGGGTGAGCCGTAAACGCACTCGCGCAACTCGGCCCACTCAGAAACAACGTTGATCTGTGATTGCTCGCTCATGGGCCAGACCATAGCCGAGCTGAAGGTCAGCGTCACCGGTTCTCTGGGTGGATTGCGCCGGTTGTTTGAAGCTCAGAGACTGGAACACTTCCGGCGTTTCGCCAAGTGACCAAGAACCGGATGCACTCCAGTCTCTTCCGACCCCCCGGCAGTCGAGCTGAGTTCTTCACAATCACAACCCTAGCAGGAGTGCCCGAATGCGTCAATTTGCGTGCATGTATATGGTTTACACTCAAAAGGAGCAATTTGAATGAAATTTGATCAAGCTGCTTCCCGGTTGAGCGGCTGGCACATGCAATGAACGCCGCCCCCGGCGCGGGTAAACATGCTCATATCCGGGTCGTACACCTTAAATCCTACGGCGCGCATGTTGGCATTGAGCTCAACCGCACCGTGCGTGGACAGGACACGGTCCTGGCCCAGCGCCACAACATTGCACCCAAGAGCCATGGTTTCTTTGAAGCTGGCAGGGATGACCTCGATCTTTTTGGCCTTGAGCCAACTGACGATTTCCTCATCGGTGGTGTCCAGGCACACCGCTGCGCACTCGGCGTTCAACATGCAGACCATGAGATCGATGTGCACGTAGAACTGGTCGATCGGCGCATACTTGATTTCCCAGCCTTCTGCCGTGAACCAGTCGCCGATCTGACGTGCGGCAACCTCTTCGCTGCGGTGGTCGGTGTAGCCGATGAGAGCGCATTTCTCGCCGATGATGTTGAAGTCGCCCCCTTCGAAATTGCCGGCGCTGACCATGTCGTAGATGGGAATATCGTTGGCCAGATAGAATCTCAGCACTGAAGCGTACTCGCCGCGACGCCGCGGGTTGGCCAATTGGCAAATCACGGCGCCATGCTCGGTCATGAAACTGGAATCACGGGCATACACCTGATACGGATTTTCTTCATCCAGCGGCAGGAAATGACAGGTGACGCCGGCATCTCCATAGGCGTCCACCATCTCGCGGTGCTGGCGCATGGCCACCTGCTTGTCGAAAGCATATCCACGGCGGATCGTGTCTCGCACCAGCGAGCTGTAGGCCGCATTTTCAAGACCCATCCAGCGGAACCCTTCCGCAGGTCCCAAGAGCACATCCGTCAGACGTCCCGCTTCGGATGTGAGGGTCCATTTATCCATGAGAGGTGTGCCCCCACCTTGGCGCCGTGCCTGAAGGGGAATCGGACTCACTTGCGAATGTTCAGTCTGTGCGCTGCTGTCGGTCATTGTGCTTCTCTTCACTGGTCTTTCCGATGACCTGCCTAGCTCATCTTCTCAACCGGGAAAAGCCTCATATGGTGTTTTCATCGGGATGCCCATCGCGCGAGCAACGCTTTACGTCTTGTGCGTGACAATTCACGCACAACCTCTTATCTACCCTCGGTTTTGAGTGCAAAAATGCTCTGAGTTTTTGAGACCTTGGCGCTGTGCAAGTTCAGCCTCGAAAGGCCCCCTCTCCCATCTGGTGCTGTGGGAGTGCGATTTTCTGAGACAATTCTGAAACACAAAAATTTTCTTTTAAAAATATGCTGTTAACCAAATTCTGGCCTTCTGGACTCGCGTCAATCTTTCGAGTTTTTAATGGTACATTTTTGTACCATTGCCGTATGGCCCGTTAGCAATAGCCAAGAAAAAGATTTCGCATTTCTATGAAAAATAGGGAATTGCAATAGAGGGAAAATTTGCGCACACTGCATTGACATTGACGACGACATCGCGTAGTTGTCAAGCATAACTTGACAGTCTTTTAGAGACAAAGCAGGTTCCCGGGTTTCCGGGAAACGGTCGAGGCTCCTGCCTTTATGATCCCCCGGTGGGTGGGAGTCTCGATCTAACCTCCAGTTTATCACACAAAAATCGAGCTGGCAAATTTTTGCCACTAATTAGTGCATTTCGCCTGTCCTCACGAGTTTTACTCGTAATGCGGGAGAGCCATGCTGCGGCAAAATTGTAATGTGCTGGCCCTACCCTTTGTGTCTTCCCCGTCCTATTAAGCCCTGCGCACTGCCGACCGTGGCAACCAGTACCCCGACCCAACAGGCCGATCATGAACAGACCCGTCTCTCCCCGTGTTTCCCGGCGAAAACTTCTGAGAGCGTCCTCAGCCGCCGCGTTCAGCGCTCTTGCGGCACCGGCTTTGGTTACCCAAGCACGCTCCTCCTCCGGCGAGCTCAATGTGCTCATGTGGTCAGACTATCTGCCGAAGAGTTTTCTTCGCGCGTTTCACGATGAGACAGGCATCAAGGTCAACCACACACCCATCGGCTCAAACGAGGCGCTGCTTCAAAAGATCCAGGCCAGCGGCGGGGATGGCTACGATCTTGTCTCTCCCTCAAGCCACCGCAATCTGCAATGGGCCAAGTTGGGGGTGCTGCAGCCACTTGATCTGACGCGGGTCCCCATGGACGCGCTCAATCAGGGCATGGCGAAAATCGGATCGAGCGGATGGAACTTTGACGATAAGGGCGCCCATTGGCTGCCCTATCTCTGGGGCACCGAAGGGATTGCATGGCGCACCGACAAGTGGACACCCAAAAACACCGTTCCCTCTTATGGCGATATCTGGGCGCCGGAGAACGCGGGCCAAACCATGGGCCGGGCGCACTCAGCCATGTTAGGTGCAGGTCTCTATCTGCAATCTGCCGGTGAATTGGAGCCCGGTGCGGTGTGGGCTGCCTACGAGAGCCCGGAAAAAATGAAACCGGTGTGGGAGGCCATTACCAAATGGTGCGTTGCCCGCAAGCAAACGGTGAAGCTTTTGTGGGACGACGCGGAAACACAAAAGACCGCGCTCCTCACCGGGGAGGTCTCACTTGGTCAAACCTGGGACGGCCCGCCGCTGGCCTTGAAAAACACAGGCGCGCCCGTGATGTACCAAGCCCCGAAAGAAGGGGCTCTGACCTGGGTGGATGGTGTGGCCATCTCCGCACGCGCGCGAAACATCGACCAAATCTATGCATTCCTGAAATTCGCGTACACACCTGAAAACGCTGGCAACGCCATTGCGATTCACGGATACAACTCCCCGGTAAGTGGCGCCGACAAACATGCCGGTGAGGCCTACATCAAGAACTTCGGAGAGGCCTACCCCGGAGATGCGCTCGGCAATCTGAACACCTGGCCCGCGGAGCCGCCATGGTATGCCGCAATGCGCACGGAGTTCGTGGAGATCTTCCTGGCCGCCTGATCGAGCCGCGCCAATCTGGCCTTGCGCGCCCGTCTGTGCTCTCATCATGTCTCACTATCAGAGACACCTTGACGGGGTGAATACATGACTGCGGGCCTGCTTATCGTCACCCTCTTCGCCACCTGTTTCTCCATGGTGGCAAAACGTCTGTCGTCGACTTGGCTGACCGCCCCCATGGTGTTCATCGGCTTTGGATACCTGCTGTCCGTCGTCGGTCTGTTCCCCCGTGAAGACGCTGAAAACCTGTTGCACATTGTTGCCGAGGTCGCGCTGATCTTGCTGTTGTTTCTGGACGCTGCCCAGATCCGGCTCAGCGCCCTTCGCAGGCGGCACGTGTGGCCGGTGCGCATGCTGGTGTTTGGCTTGCCGTTGGCCATTGCGCTGGGCACCTTTGCGGCCTGGCTGTTTTTGCCGCATTGGCCCCTCTTTGCGCTTGTTCTGGTTGCCTCCATCCTCGCGCCGACGGATGCTGCTTTGGGGCAAGCTGTGGTGACGAACCCGCTGGTGCCGGAACGCTCGCGGCAAACCCTGATCGTGGAAAGCGGTTTGAACGACGGAATGGCTCTGCCGGCCGTTTTACTGTTTGCCAGCCTGACGGCGGAAGTGATGGACCAGGACGGCACCAACTGGGTCCTGTTCGGCGCCAAGCAATTGGTGTTGGGCCCGCTGATGGGGATGGCGGTGGGGTTCGCCGGCGGCCGCATTCTGATGTGGGCAAAGACGCGCAATCTGACGGCGGACGCCTTCGAAGGCGTTGGGGCCATAGCCCTTGCCGGATCGGCCTATCTTGCCGCGAACCTCATTGGGGGAAACGGCTTCATCTCAGCCTTCGTCGCCGGCCTGTGCTTCGGGCACGTGGTGAAGGGGCAATGCAAGTTCGTTTATGAGTTCACCGAAAGCGAAGGGCTGTTGCTGACCTGGGGTGCATTCTTACTGCTCGGCCTCGCGCTGTTGCCTGAAGCGCTGCAGCATCTGAGCTGGCAGACCGCAGCACTCATCATGACCAGCCTGGTCCTTGTGCGTCCGGCGGCCATCTGGTGTTCGCTTCTGGGGAGCGATGCGTCTCACACGACGCGTCTGTTCTTCGGGTGGTTTGGCCCCAGAGGCCTGGCCACAGCCTTGTTTGCCCTACTCGTTGTGCCGCAGGTGGACCATGAGCTGGCCGCGCCCATTCTCGCGCTAGCCATCAATGCGGTGTGGATCAGCGCTTTGCTCCACGGACTGAGCGCCCAGCCGGGAGCGGCCTGGTACGCGGCTCGCGTGAGCCGAATGGGGCCTTGTGCGGAGACCGAACCGGTTGAACACACCGTTACGCCCTATAAACCTCTTCGCTCCAACGGGTCGGAACGGCAAAAGAACCGCTCTTGAAATCGGCAGGCGAAGGCGCGCCAGATCAAGTTGGAAGGGCTCGTTTAAGGGAGATGACGGCGCCGACCCAGATCTGATCGCTTTGGCGCGTTTGAGCCCGGCCATAACGTGCTAAATTCCTTGCGATCACACAGAGCGGGTGCCTGCCATGAAAATCAAGAAGCTGCTGGTCGCCAATCGGGGCGAGATCGCGATCCGGGTGCTCCGGGCCGCCAACGAACTCGGCATTCATACGGTTGCCATCTACGCCAACGAGGACAAGCTCTCGCTGCACAGGTTCAAGGCCGATCAGGCGTTTTGCGTCGGCGAAGGCTCAGGGCCGGTCAAGGCCTATCTGGACATTGAAGACATCATCCGCATTGCCACTGAGGCCGGCGTGGATGCCATCCATCCCGGATACGGCTTCCTGTCGGAGAAACCGGAGTTTGCGGAGGCCATCATGGCCGCAGGCATGACGTGGATCGGCCCACCGGTTGAGGTGATGCGATCGCTTGGCAACAAAGTGTCCGCGCGCGAAATGGCCGTGGCGGCCGGCACGCCGGTTATGCCTGCAACGGGGCCACTGCCGGAAGACGAGGCAGACATTCTTAAGCTGGCCAAGGAGATCGGCTTTCCCGTGATGCTGAAAGCAAGCTGGGGCGGCGGCGGGCGGGGGATGCGTGTCATCGAAAGCGAAGCTGAGCTTTTGGAGAACGTCCATGCGGGCCGGCGTGAAGCGGAAAACGCCTTTGGCAACGGCGAAGTCTATTTGGAGAAGCTGGTGCGCAACGCCCGCCATGTTGAGGTGCAACTGCTGGGAGACACCCATGGCAACATTGTGCATCTGTGGGAGCGCGATTGCTCGATCCAACGGCGCAATCAGAAGGTCATTGAGCGCGCCCCAGCTCCCTATCTGAGCGATGCGGAACGCACGCACCTGTGCCAATCAGCGCTGCTCTTGGCGAAACGCGCCCATTATGTGAACGCCGGCACGGCTGAGTTCCTCATGGACGCCGACAGCGGCGAGTTTTACTTCATTGAGGTCAACCCGCGCATTCAGGTTGAGCATACGGTGACCGAGCAGGTGACCGGCATCGACATCGTCAAAGCACAAATCCGCATTGCCCAGGGCGCGCGCATTGGCGCGGTGGAGGAAAGCGGCGTCCCTCCCCAGGATCAGATTGTTCTTAACGGGCACGCCATGCAGTGCCGCGTGACGTCCGAGGACCCTGAAAACAACTTCGTGCCGGACTATGGCCGGATCTCCGCCTATCGCGGCGCCACCGGGTTCGGCATCCGTCTGGACGGCGGCACGGCCTATTCCGGCGCAGTGATCACGCGGTACTACGATTCTCTGCTGGAGAAGGTGACAGCCTGGGCGCCCACGCCGGATGAGGCCATCGCCCGCATGGACCGGGCCCTGCGTGAGTTCAGGATCCGCGGGGTGGCGACAAACATCACCTTTGTGGAGAACCTGATCAACCATCCCGCTTTCAAAGCGATGGACTATACAACGCGCTTCATCGACGACACGTCGGAATTGTTCGAATTTCCCAAACGGCGCGACCGGGCCACGCGCCTGTTGCGCTACATTGCCGATGTGAACGTCAACGGCCAGCGCGAGGCGAACGGCAGACCAAAACCGCCGCGGCATGTGGGGGCACCTCAACCTCCGACGAACCTGCACGCCGGCCCGCCGCCCGAGGACACCGCAAAACGCATCTTGGATGATGAGGGTCCAGGCGCGGTGGCAGAGTGGATGCTGGCGCAAAAAGCGCTCCTGCTGACTGACACCACGATGCGTGACGCGCACCAATCCCTTTTGGCCACGCGGGTCCGCACCTACGATCTCGTGGCTGCGGCGCCTGCCTATCAGTCCCACTTGCGGGGACTGTTTTCGCTGGAGTGCTGGGGCGGGGCCACGTTCGATGTGGCCATGCGCTTTCTGGACGAGTGCCCCTGGGAGCGGCTCAGAAAAATGCGCGAGGCCATGCCGGGACACATGCTGCAGATGTTGTTCAGGGGCTCAAACGGCGTCGGCTACACCAGTTATCCCGACAACATTGTGCAAGAGTTCATCCGCCAAGCCGCCGCCAGCGGGATGGATGTGTTCCGGGTGTTCGACAGTCTCAACTGGGTTGAGAACATGCGCGTCGCGATTGATGCTGTCGGCGAGAGCGGAAAACTCTGCGAAGGCGCCATTTGTTACACCGGCGATCTGCTGGACCCACATCGCGGCACCTATAACCTCGACTATTATCTGAAGATGGCCCAAGAGCTGAAAGCGGCCGGCGTGCACGTGCTTTGCCTGAAGGACATGGCCGGTCTTCTGAAACCGGCGGCCGCATCCGTGCTGATCCCGGCTCTCAAGCAGGAAACCGGCCTGCCCCTCCATCTGCACACGCATGACACGTCAGGGATCTCGGCAGCCACCATCCTGGCTGCTTCGCAGGCCGGTGTGGATGCCGCGGACGCGGCCATGGATTCCCTTTCCGGCCTCACCTCCCAGCCGAACCTGGGCTCGCTTGTTGAGGCTCTTCAGAACACGGACCGCGAAACCGGCCTCTCCAGCTCCAATATCCGCGCCTTTTCCGATTACTGGGAGCAGGTGCGCGACCAATATGCCGCCTTTGAACCGGACATGCGCGCCGGCGCTTCGGAAGTCTATCTGCATGAGATGCCGGGCGGGCAGTTCACCAACCTGAAGGAGCAAGCCCGCTCGCTTGGCCTTGCCAACAAATGGCATGATGTGGCCAAGACCTATGCCGAGGTGAACGCCATGTTCGGCGACATCATCAAGGTGACCCCCTCCTCCAAAATGGTCGGCGACATGGCGCTGATGATGGTGTCGGCGGGCTTGACCCGCACGGAGGTGGAGGACCCGGCCCGGGAGATTGCCTTCCCGGACTCTGTGGTCAGCTTCTTCTCAGGCGACCTTGGCCAACCACCCAATGGCTTCCCGGCAAACCTGCAGGCGAAAGTTCTGAAGGGCAAGCAGTCCTCCACCAAGAGGCCGGGCGCGGATCTGCCACCGGCAGATTTCGGGTTGCTCAGGCAAGAGGCCGAAACGGCCGCCGAGCGCATCGTGAGCGACGAAGAAGTCAACTCATATGCCATGTACCCGTCGGTGTTTAAGGAGTATGTGACGCGCCGCCGGGACTATGGGCCGGTGGAGGTGATCCCGACCTTGAACTTCTTCTATGGCATGGAACCTGGAGCGGAAATCGGGGTGGATCTTGAGCCGGGCAAGCGGCTTCACATCCGCTGCCAGACCATTGGCGAGGTTGACGATGAGGGCAACCGCCGGGTGTTCTTCGAGCTGAACGGCCAGCCACGGTCCATCCGCGTGCCCGACCGTTCGGTTGTTGGCGAACTGGTGTCTCACCCCAAGGCGGACCCACAAAATCCCAACCATCTGCCGGCTCCCATGCCGGGCTTGGTGTCATCGGTTGCGGTGAGCGCGGGGCAAAACGTGAGCGAGGGGGATGTCTTGCTCACGATCGAGGCCATGAAGATGGAAACCTCAATCCATGCCGACCGGTCCGGAACAATCAAGGCCGTGGTCGCCCCGGCCGGGACGCAGATTGATGCCAAGGATCTCTTGTTGGAGTTTGCGTGAGGCTGGAATTGGCTGGGGACCCAGGATTCGAACCTGGACTGACGGAGTCAGAGTCCGGCGTCCTACCATTAGACGAGTCCCCAACGCTCCAGTGGAGAGAACGGCACATAGTTCAGGGCACTGAGGAATTCAAGTGCGCAATCCTCACGCGCTCACGACTTCACGCGTTGTGACATTTCTCATATGCAATTAATTTTTTCCCACTAAGATTATGCGTCACGGCCTTGTTTTCGTGTTGGGAGCAAATGTGAGAGATGGCGGAACCCGCAAGCAAATCCTACTGCCTGCGTCCCATGTCAATGGATGACATGCCAACCATTGCGCGTTGGTTTGAGCATCTTGCAGACCTGTGCCTGTTCGACCGCGGCTGCGCCATGCCGGTGAATGAGGCCACCGTTTCCGCCAGTTGGGCAGAGGTGCTCAAAGGCCCGGAACCTGCAAAGGCCTATTGGTATGCCTTGGAAAGTGACGCAGGGGACGTGGTGGCGATCATCGGCCTCGACAATATCAATTATATTCATGGCGATGCGGTGATCGCGATTTATGTCACCGGTCATTTGCGCCAAAGCGGCATTGGCAGCCGGGCCATGGCCATGGTGATCGACATGGCCTTCAATCAGCTAAGATTGAACAGACTGACCTCTTATCTGCGCGAAGACAATTTGGCCTCGCAAAAGCTGACCCAAAAGGTTGGCTTCACTCAAGAAGGTCTCATTCGCCAAGCCTGGTTCGCAGCCGGCAAGCATTTTGACATTCACTCCATTGGTCTATTGGCCAAGGAATGGTACGAACATCGCCAGGCGCTGATAGACAAACTTGACGATTCTATAGAAATCCGCCTCGGCCGCTCGCCAGACTCAGCCCGTAAGTGGCCGGAATCTCTGACATAAATATCATATTGTGGTGATAAACGGAGATTGTATCGATTTATCGGTCTTTTCTGCTTATTGCCGAACGCAAAATTATGTAACAAACTGAGCGACGGGAGTGGGAACTGCGAGGGGGAATGCGCCCTCGTGTCCAAGACTATCATAAATCGAATCTTGCTCGCCCAACGGCTGTGGCAAGGTTTACAGGGTGTAGCGGAATGGCGGAAAAAAGCCGGCAGTTACGAGCAATGCTGTTCGCCGACATTGTCGGCTACAGCTCTCTCGTTGCCGGCGATGAAGAAGTCGCTCTCGATATTATCAGTGACTATATCGAGCTGTTTGAACATTTCTGCTCAGAACACGAGGGGGAAATTGTTCAGATTCGCGGCGACGGCGTGTTCGCCCTGTTTGGCAGCGCTGTCAACGCTGTGAGCTGCGCGGTGGAGGCGCAGGATTTCATCCAAAAGAAGAATGAAGTCGCGCAGAACCGCGTTGAGTTCCGTGTCGGTATAAACCTGGGAGATGTGCTGCAGAGCAGCACCGGTGTGCACGGCAGTGCGGTGAACATCGCCTCGCGCCTTGAGGGGCTTGCAGACCCCGGCGGGGTCTGTATCAGCGGCGCGGTTTATGATCAGGTCAAAAGCCGGATTGCCTGTTCGTACGAAGCGTTGGGCACGCAGAAACTGAAGAACATTGCTGAGCCCATTGATGTCTATGCGGTCCGCAAGGAAGGCCAGCTTGTGGCTGCGGCGGGCAGCCCGCGCATCATCAGCCGCCAAGAAAAGGCGCAACTGCCCAACCGCCCCTCCGTGGTCGTTTTGCCGTTCAAAGACTATAATGGGGAGGAAAAGGACAGTTGGTTTGTGGAAGGGATTACCGAGGACATCACCTCCAATCTCTCGCGCTTCCATAATCTATTTGTTATCGCGCGCAACTCCGCCTTCATCTACCGCAACAAGGACGTGCGCCCCCAACAGGCGGCCATGGAACTGGGGGTCAGGTATGTGGCCCAGGGCACTGTGCGCAAAGCAGGCAACCGGGCCCGCATTTCCGTTGAATTGGTAGACGCAGAGACCGAACGGACCATTTGGGCTGAGCGATATGACCGCACGCTTGACGATATTTTCGACGTGCAAGATGAAATCGTCAGCACGGTGGTGACGGCCACGAACGTGCAGATTGAGGTGACGGAAACCGAGCGGGCGTTCAGTCGCCCGCCATCCGATCTGGCCGCCTATGATCGCGTGCTTAAGGCGCAGCAGCAGATCTTCAAGTATCGCCGCCAGGACAATGAAGAGGCCCGCGTGCTCTATGACGAGGCCCATGAAATTGACCCAAGCTATTCGCGGGCTGTGGCCGGCATCTCACGCACGCTCAACATTGGCTGGCGCTATAACTGGGTCAGCGACAATGAAAAGCCGCTGGACCAGGCTTTGGACTATGCCTTGATGGCCGTGCGGCTGGATGCTTCGGATGCGCGCGGCTACGGCGAGCTGGGCTTTGCGCACCTTTACCGCAAGGAACATGACGCCTCGATCCGTGCTTACGAGCAGGCGCTGAGCCTTAACCCCAACGATGCCGATCTGATGGCCGACTTCGCGGACACGCTTCAGCATTCCGGGCGCTCAGAGGATGCTGTGGATCTGTTCCTCACCGCGATGCGTCTGAACCCCTATTATCCTGATCAGTATTTGTGGGACCTGGGCGGAGCCTATTACAACCTGAAGCGCTATGAAGATGCGATCAGCACCGTATTGAAGATGAACAATCCGGCAGAAGGACAGCGCTTGCTTGCGGCCAGCTATGCCCAACTCGGGCGCCACAATCAGGCGCGTTTTCATGCCTCGAAGGTGATGGAAGCCCATCCCAACTTCTCGCTGGAACAGTGGGCCAAGATTATGCCCGACAAGTATCCCGAAGACACCGAGCACATGATGGACGGCCTGAAGAAGGCAGGTCTCTAAAAAAGAAAAATGACGGCGCAAGCAACTCTTGCGCCGTCCAGTGTTCAGATACTCTGAGATCGAGTTGTGAAACCTTAGTCGTCAGCCCCGGATACCCGCGAGCCGCTCACCCGTGAACCGCTGACCCGTGAACCGCTTACACGCGAACCACTGACCCGGGAGCCGCTAACCCGTGAACCGCTGACCCGCGAACCGCTGACCCGTGAGCCGCTCACACGGGAGCCGCTGACCCGTGAACCGCTCACAGCCCCCTCACCCATGCCGGCCTCGATCAGGTCGGCGAGCGGTCCCGTGCTGACGTCCAACGTCATGGAGAAGTCAGATTCGTCATAGGCCCAGCCCTTGGCTCGGCTTTCATCGCCGTTCGGGAACTTGAAGTCTTGAATGACCAGACTGATTTCCTGGCCGGCGAGGTTAATAATGTCCTCGCCATCACCATGAACCAGGAAGATGGTGGGCGCATCGAGCTCCACATAGCGGCCGGAGGCGATGAAGCCATAAATCCGGGCCAATCCAGGATCCAAATTGTCGTTTGGACCAGCATCCTTCGTCAGCATCTTACCAACGAAATTGTTGGCATTGTTGCGCGTCGGCGGATACTCGGCCGCTGTTGTGTCGAGCTTCAGGTCTTTCAAAACAAACCCAACGAGGATGATGGTTGATCCGCTCAGGAGCGTGTTGCCCACGTCGTACGTCTTTTTGGGTTGTGTGTCTGCCATCGCCTAGCTCCTCGACTGTTTCATAGTAATCTTACACGCCCCAAGCATAAATTCAATAAAATTGACGGCAGAACACATCATAATCCTTAGAAAACTCTGTTTTTTCTATTCTATTTCAAGATCGCGAGGTGAAATTGTCCGGTCGGTTAGGGAATGACTATGTTTATCCGGCTTCTTAAGGCGGGGACCGGGTTCGTATTTTCCAATCTCCCGTAACAGGAAATTGCGGTGGATGATCTTATAGTTCTCACCACCGGTCAGCGCCTGATCAACTTCTTCCAACGCCTTTCCAAATTCTGAGTAACTGATGCGGCGGGTGCCAAACATCGGGAGGGCATCGGCCACAAAGGTTCCCAACTGATCGCGAGCCATCTCCAGGGCCTGCTTGAAGCCCTGCGGATTGAGCGCATAGAATTTGTCAAAATCATCTTGCAGAATGTTGCTGTAATCAGGATCGCCCTCGAGCCGATCGGATATCTCTTCCATTTCTGGAGGGATAAGGTCGCGCAGCAGAAGTTCCTCGTGGAATAGGTCTACGAAGATATCGAACATGGCGCCGGTGAGCGGCTGCGAGAGCTTGTGCTCGCTGTCCCAGCCGTCCGCGAATTCACTCATCACATGATCATTGGCGGCGAGGCGGATCTGATTGTTGTCCGACATTTCCGCAAACCGGCTCAGCTTGTTGTAGGTGTAAAGGTTGCCGCTGGTGTTGTTCAGGAGGGACGTGGTGACACTGTCAAAATGAAGCGACGCCATCAGCGCAACAATATCGGCCATGGATTCCTGGAAGCCGAAATATTCAGGTTCATCAGCATGTTCCGACGGCAGGCCGATCTCGCTGTAAACGATGGCATGGCCAACCTCATGGGCAATAACGTCGAAGTTCAGGAAGAACGGACTGTACTTGCCCTCCGATTCCATGCCGCCGGCTTCCAGAAAGCCCCAACCCAAAAACGCATTGTCCACCTTCGGGATAATTGAGATCTCCAGCCGGTCATAGTCTTCGCGAAAGTGCCATTCAATCTGCCGTCCGAAATACCCCTCCCAAATGTCGAGCGTGAAGCGGGTGACGCCGAACATGTGGGCCATGAAAAACTCGGGCGTATCCGTCTCGATATGATCGAAATGCCCGTCCTGTCCGGGCTGAACCGGAAAGTGAATATCGTCATCCCATGGCGGCAGAAACAAAAACGGCTGACCGGCGTCATCATCATGAAGACCGTAATGGGTGGGCTTGTCGATGGGAAAGACCGTGTACATCCTGTGATCGGCGGGGCCCTCCTCCACGGTGCCCACGGGCGAGGAAACATAGACCGTCTCAGGCTCTTCGGGATCATCAAGATCAGGCGTTTGCGGATAGAGACGGAAGCGGGTGCCCATCTGTCCGTCGACCTGGCGGGCTTTCGGTCCAACTACGGTTTCACTGAGCTCACGTGTCACCAAAAAACCTCTGCAAATAGAAAGAAGTACAGCCCTACCCTAACGATTAGGACCAATCACTTCTAAGTATAGATATTCCATCAGCAGTATAGTGTGAAATTCATCGATCGATTGCAAGCCATGCGCTGCAAGGAACGCATCCAGGCTGCCGTAGCCGGCAAAGTCCGGCCGATTGCCGAAGTACCAATCTTCCAGCGCCTCTGCACTGAGAGCGGCATCGTCCAAGCTCGCTCCCGCGCGGCCCGCCCCCTCTAGGGTGTCCACCTTGGATTCAGCCCTGCGGGCAAGGGCTTCATAGCCTCCCTCCAGCTTCAAAACCCCCAGCGCATGGGCATCGTTCAGATCGGGGTCCTGATTGGCAAGGTCCTGAAAGCACACTTCCTCAACAAGCAAGGCTTTGAACTCGTCTTCACTGAGCTCATTGGAGGCAAGCCAAGCGCGCAGATCCGCTGCGGAGAGCAAGGACGCCTGTTCCCGAAACTCTCTGGTGATCTCCCGACGCTCAGCCGCGCTCACCTCAATCTGCCGTTCATATGCCAACTCAACGGCCAGCTTTCGGGCCAGCGCGTGCCGGCGCACCGATCCGTGGGCCTCTGAAAACAACAGCTCATCCAGCACGCGCCGCTCGCGTTCGGGCGCTGCTTGGCGGTTGGTCCAAGACGCTGTGCCTTGCTGCCAAAGAAGCGTGTTCTCGAAGGTGAATGTGTGCGGTGCGGGCGCGCTGGGGTGGTGCAACTCCTGTTTAATGGCGTCCAGGAGCGCAAGAGCATCTTCCTTCTTCTGATCGACGCGATGCTCAGACACCCAGTCAGGAAGCGCCTCGCTCTCACCGCCGGTAACGATCTGCGGCCACGTGCGCTGGCGATAGTCCAGTGCCTTCGCCCGTTCACTGAGCGCATTCGCGTCATCGGTTGAGAGAGCTCCTGAAGAAACGGCACGTGCCAGTGTCGCCCTGACATTCACCATAGGTTCGCTGAGCGGCACATAGCCCAACTCTGCGGGTCCGTGGACCACCGCCACTTCATCATCGTCTTCGGTTTCTCCGGACTTGTAGCTCTCAAAGATCCTGCCCAAGCCCGTCATGCCGAAGTCATGCAGTTCAGCGGCCCGAAGCGCCCCCATGCTTGAGGCCCCGAAGACCGCAACCCCTTGCTGGAGGGCAAAGAGGATCTCCTTGTGCCAGACCGACGCGACCCCATCGAAGTATCCATCAATCAAACCAATGGCCCGCGGATTGGTTTGCAGGGCTCGGTAGATGTCGCCTTGGGCTGCAGGAGGCCAACACTCAGCATCGAGAACCTCCCCCACCTCTTGGGCGGAAATGGTGGGTCCGATGAAGACGATCGCCACCATCTACTCAGATCCCTCTGTTGCACGGGCGCGGGCGCCTGGCACATAGCTGTCATCATCGTGAGGAGGCTCAAGCTCAGGGATAACAATGCGCACAACGCTGACCGGAAAGCCCGGCCGGCTCAGGTCCAGCGCATAAACCCGGGTGACACCGCAGGCGGCTAAACGCTCCAGAAGCATCTGGAGGTCATCGCTCAACAGGTCTTGTTCCAGCGTAGGGGCGTCCTGGAACGACCGTTCCGCATCGCTTGAACCGATCATCCGGCGGGCAGCATCTGCCTTTTGCTCGATCCCTGCGAGCGTAAACTCCTCCTCCAAAAGGTCGTCCCGGGCGCCGGAAATGTAGGTAAGCCGGGTTTGAATGGCCTCCGTCAACGTGCGTGACAACGCGATTGCCCGGCTCGGATGCGTCCCGGCTCCTGCGCCGATATGTTCGAGCGTTCCTTGGGGAGGCAGCAACAGCCCGTAAAACGAGGCGATGCCGATATCGGTTGTGGTCTCCCAAACCACCATCTCAAGACCGGCATCCGCAAGCCTGGCAAGAATGGCGCGGCATTCGGCATCATCCACCGTGTTCAGGTCCACTCTTCGCGCAAATCGTTCCCGGCGCGGCATGTGATGCAGCAACGTGGTGGCATCGCGTTCAATGACCTCGCAAATCGCGTGACACTGGGCTTCAACCACCTGGTTTCCCGAAGCCAGTCCATTGGTGGAGCAGGGAAAGCAGCCATGGCCAGGCGGGGTGGGAACGGTGTAGTCCGTGTGCACCATCTCGTAAGGGATCCAGTGGGCCTCCCCGGAAAGAAGATCCTTTGCCTCAATCCAGAGGAGCCGCCGCGCGGCATCAAATCGTGCGGACCTGGTTGTTGGAAACCGCCCAAGATCTGCCAGCGCAGCTGATGCACTCAAATCGTCTACGGAGCCATAGAGCGTGGGAAGGTTGATGCGCTCGGCGTGCCAGGTTTCGACCGATTCCATCAGTGCGGAGGCTTTGGCAGCTTCCAGATCAACGCCTTTGCCCTGGGACACCGCCACGGAACGAGAGTTGGGCCGCATCGCCATGACCACAGGTATGCCCACGCGGTCCAGACCGGTCACATTGGCCAACCGGGTGATGCCCATCTCGCTGAGATAGGGCCTCAAGCGCTCCAGTGTGCGGGCAGGAGACACAATCCGGTGCGTGCCCGTGCGGTAATGCTTGGCCGAAGCGCCTTCCAAATCGCGCGGAATTGGGGGGTTGGGGGCCGTCATGTCGCGCGCTCACATCTCGAACATCTATTGACAAGCATCAAGCTGGGGCCGCATCAAGGGTGGACTCCAGGTGGGCGAACATCCTGGAAGAACGCGGGATCATCGAAAAACACCCCAAATGTCGAGCGATCAAGAAAAAAGCCTGAAAGGTGTCAAAATATTCTCCGGCGTTTCGGAGGATGATCTGGCTGCGCTTGCAGAGAAGTGCCGATGGGAAACTGTTGAGCCTGAAGTTCAAGTTATTACTCATCAAGATTCGTCTAATGACGTTACCTTCGTAATAGAAGGCAAGGCCCGGGTCATCATTTATTCCCTGGCCGGCAAGACCGTAACATTCCGCGATATCGATCAGGGAGACTTCGTGGGAGAGCTGTCTGCCATTGATGGCGCGCCGCGATCAGCCAGCGTCGAAGCGGTGGAACGGTGCCTTGTGGCGCATATGCCCAGCGAAGTTTTCCTGGATGCCATCGAGACCAACCGGGCCATTACCAAATCTACCCTGCGCCATTTCACCAATCAAATCCGGGCGCTGACAGAGCGGGTCTTCGAGTTCAGCACGCTGGCGGTGCGAAACCGGATACAGGCTGAACTCCTCCGGTTGACAAATCTGGAGGTGGACCCGGATGGCTCCTCAAGCCTTTCCCCTGCCCCCACGCATGCGGAAATTGCCAGTCGGGTCAGCACGCACCGCGAGGCCGTAACGCGCGAGTTGCAGCGCCTCACACAATTGGGCCTGATTGAGCGCAAGGGCCGCTCTTTGCGCATCACGGATGTGGCCCAATTGGAGCATATGGTGCAAGAGATCACCGGCAACTAGAGCCATTGTTCCCGGCCCGAAGGCTGACAATCGGCCAATTGTGAGTTTTATCACATACACCCAAATTTCGATTTGCCAGAGTGGCCGGACGGCCGGGGGTACAGGCACAGACCGGCACTGTGGTGGGTCAGGGAATTCTGTGAGATTTTGCTGCAGATCATGCGCAGATCGCAGAATATGAACCGACACATAAGGGTCTAAGCCTGCGGCCTAGGGAGGGGTGCTGGTCTTTCGCCGCAGCAACCTTCCGAGCTGTGCGGACTGCACAGGAAGGGGGCCATGGTTTCTCGCAATCGCCATGGCCCCCTTTTTCTTTGATCCTGTTATCCTTGACCAAATCCGCGTGGTGCCATCGCCGGTTGCGGCTGAGCAGCGCGTTCGGGGTCGGCCTGTGCGTGCCCGGCTGCGGCAGCAGGCGCCATTTGAGGCTGTCCCGGCATCGGCGCCAGACCAGGCGTGCCTTGGGCGGCTTGGCCGAAGCCAGAGGGCATTGCTGCAGGCTGTGACGGGGCCGCAGCAGGTTGTTGGCCGGGCATCATGGCCGGTTGCTGTTGCACAGGTTGACCGAAGGCCGGCTGCTGAGCCGCGGCGGCCGGCATTGGCTGAGCCTGGGGCTGCAGGGCTGGCTGGCCTGGCGGAGGCGCGGCCGGCGTCGCGAGTGCAGCCGCCAGCAGAGCGGGGTCCATTGCGCCGGGCGGTTCGGCCTGCATAGGCGGAAGGCCGCCCTGATCTTGAGCCAGCGCGGCGGCGGGCGCGGGTGCAGCGGCAGGTGCAGGTGCAGGCGCAGCCACGGGCGCGGCGGCGGGCGCAGGTGCCGCGGTGGGTGCAGGTGCCGCGGCAGGCGCAGGTGCTGCGGCGGGTGCAGGCTGAGGCTGCGTTTCCTGGGGGGCAGCGTTCTCAGCGGCGGCTCTGGACAGATCCTCACTATGGGTATCATACGCCAGGCGCGTCTGGGAGCGCCAACTCTTGACCACCTCATGCAGAAGGTTGGTGTCATTAATATCCACCGACCAGGCCCCGGCAAACGAGGCGGTGCTGCTGTGTGGCAGCTTATGCTCTGGCAGGATGTCGAACTTGATGCGCGTCGGCAAAGCCACGGCCTCCCCCGTGGCCACCGCTTCGCCCGTGCCCATGTTGGGAACAAAGTCCAATAGCGAGGCCGCCGCATCGGAGATGGCGGCTTTCAAGATTTCCTGGTCGCGCTCGTTGGTCAGGCGCAGGGAAAACAGAGTGCTGCACTGAGACAGAATGGTCGGGTCCAGCTCCGCCGGCCTCTGGCTGACGATGGTCATGGACACGCCGTACTTCCGGCCCTCTTTGGCAATCCGTGATATGGCCCGCTTGGTGGGTTCAAAGCCGCCCGTCTTGTCCATGGGCACGTAGCGGTGCGCCTCTTCGCAGACCAGCGTGACCGGCACGCGGCCCTCCGACCAGACCCCGAAATCGAAGGCCATGCGGGCGATCACCGAGACCACAACGTTGATCACCTCAGAAGGCAAACCACCCAGTTCAAGGATGGTGATCGGCTTTCCGTTCACCGGAATGCGGAACAGACGGCCGATCACATCAGCCATGGTGTCCTGCACCGTGAGCGAGCCGAACATAAAGGCATAGCGCGGGTCGCGCGACAAATGCTCCACCCGCGCCTTGATACGCTTGAAGGGCGCCAGATCGTTGCGCATGTCGAGCTTGCCGATGAACTCATCCAAAAGCCCGGTAAGGTCTGAAACCCTATAGGGCACCGGCGTATCCACCCCGATGGGCAAATGGTCGTTCTCAACCTTGCTCAACCTGTTTTTGCGGTCCTTGCGCTGGTTGGCGGCATAACGTGTTTTGGCCGCGGGGATGAGGTCGCGCAAAACCTCCATATCTGTGTCGCGGTTCGGTTGGTCGCCGCAGATGATTTCCACCAGTTCCTCAAAGGTCAACAGCCAGAACGGCAAAGTGAGGTTGTGAGGCGTGATGATCTCGGCGCAATCCTTGAAGGAGCCGCCATATTCACGGTGTACGTCCAGAACCACAATATGTGCGTTGGGAGAGTGTTCGATAATCCGGTGGAGAAACAGAGCCACCGAGCAGGATTTACCTGTACCCGTGGTTCCCAGAACGGCGAAGTGCTTACCCAACAGGTCATCGATTTTGACCATGGCCGGAATGCTCGGATCCTGCTGAATGCAGCCAATCCTAAGCGCTTCGGCATCACCGCATTCGTAGGCCTTGCTGAGTTCTTCCTGGTCTGCCGGCAGAACCGCATCGCCCAGGCCGGGATAACGGCTGATCCCGCGCTTAAAGCCGGAAATACTCCCATCATCGCGCTTTAAGAGCTCGCCGATGAACTCCACTTCCACAACCCGCAGCTCAGGTTCTTCGGAATTGTGAGAGGGCATTGGGGCAGACGAGGCAGACACCAGCCCGAGGATAACAGAGGTCGGCGTATCCACTTTCAAAAGCGTTCCAATGTCCGGCCGGATCAGCTGAACATGGTTTTCGTGCTCTTCTGGATTGTCCAGCAACACGACCGCTTGACCACCGGTGACCGAGACCAACCGGCCGAGCGAGAGCGGCTCATCCATGCCCTTCTGGCCCTGAAATTCTGTATTTGGCGCTTGCATTGGCGATTGTTCTCAATTCTGTCTATCTGGTGTTTTCAATGTTCTGATGTGCGGCCCGTCAGTGGGTGGTGGCGCGTTGTCTGCGCTCCTCGCTTTGCTCTTCATCGACGGGCAGACGCATGATGATTGTGGTTCCAAAGCCGGGATTACTCTTCACATCCAAGGTGCCGTCGTGCAGCTCCACGATGGCTTTGGAAATGGGAAGGCCAAGGCCCGTCCCCTCATATTCGCGCGTGTGGCCGCTATCGACCTGACCAAACGGGGACAGGGCAATCTCAATCTGCTCTTCCGTCATACCGATGCCGGTGTCGATGACTTTGACCTCGACCGTATTGTCCTTGCCCATGCCGGCGGACAGAGTGACGGTGTCGCCTTCATGGCTGAACTTAATGGCGTTGGTCATCAGGTTGATGATCACCTGCTTGATGCGCAACGCATCGCCGCGCAGTACCGGCAATTTGGCTTCGCTCTCAAACTTCAGCTGAATACTGGCTTCGTGCGCCCGTTGGGCGATGATCGAGGCGCAGGAACGGACAACCTCTTCCATGGTGAACGGCTCTGATTCGATGGAGAGCTTTCCAGACTGGATTTTCGAGATCTCCAGGATGCGGTTGATCATGGTCAGCAGGTGATCTGCCGACTCCTTGATGAAACCCGCATATTGGTGGATTTCTTCGATCTGGGGCGTCTTGCTTTTGCGCAACATGTCGGAAAAGCCAATGATGGAATTGAGCGGCGTGCGCAGCTCGTGGCTCATGTTGGCAATGAACTCAGACTTGGACTTGGAGGCGATTTCTGCCTGCACCTTGGCCGCATTCAACGCCACCTCTGAGCGGTGACGATGCACGGCCGTGCCCAAATGGGCCGTGTATTGGGACAGCAGCGTCTGCCGCTTCCGCTTTTTGCTGGAGTCCTTCAGCATGCTTACCCCGCAGATTTCCGGGTAAAAACCTATACGGAAACCCTCAATGTCAGGTTAACCCCAGAGGGCACCTAACGTGTTTGGTCCCGCGCTGCGGTATTGCTTGCCGCACGCGCCGAAACTGCTAAACTGGACGTAACGAAACTTTTGAGAAGGCTTCAGCTATGGACCCCCCGTTTTCCAGCGGGGTGCGGGCCAGCAGGAGCCGGATGGGTAACTGTGGACACGACCAGCGATGGGCCGGGCGGCATCGCGCCTGCATATCCTGCTCCCTCTGAACAGGGTGCTCACGATGCGGGTGCGGTCGACAAACCCCGCCCCCCCAAACATCACCACGCCAAGCGACGCGGACCAAACCGGCGCCGCCGTGGCCGCAGACGCGGTCAGGGCAAGCGCATTCCCGCATACGGGGCGCTGGATCTGGGGACGAACAACTGCCGTCTTCTTGTGGCCAGACCGGCTGCATCCGGTTTCCGCGTCATTGATGCCTTTTCCAGAATTGTGCGCCTGGGAGAAGGGGTGAGCCGCACGGGCCGGCTCTCTGAAGCGGCCATGGACCGCTCCGTTGATGCCCTCAAGGTCTGCGCATCCAAGCTGAAATGGCGCAATGTGGACCGCGCCAGACTTATCGCCACAGAAGCCTGCCGTGCCACGGACAACGGGGCGGAGTTTATCGACCGGGTTGAACACGAAACGGGGATGCGTCTGGAGATCATCGACCGGGAAACGGAAGCCAGACTGGCTCTTGCCGGGTCGGCCGCCCTGATTGAACCCAAGGCGCAGAACACACTGGTGTTTGACATAGGAGGCGGGTCCACTGAGCTCATGTGGACGAGGAGCTGCGGCGATACCCATGAACTGGTGGACTGGATGTCCCTGCCCGCCGGCGTGGTCACCGTAGCTGAAGGCTATGGCGGTATTGACGTCACGCCTGATTCATTTGCGGAAATGAAGGCCTTTGCACTGCCGGCCCTGTCTGAATTTGCCTCCAGACTGGCAGAGCGCAACGGCGGTGAGGCGAAACCCGATCATCTCTTGGGCACCTCCGGCACCGTGACCACTCTGGCCGGTGTACACCTTGGCCTGCAACGCTATGACCGCAACCAGGTTGATGGCTGTTGGATCAATCGGGATCAGGCAAGCGCGGTCACCCGCCAGCTTGTGGGCATGTCGTATGAAGACCGGGCCGCAAGCCCCTGCATTGGCCGGGAACGGGCCGATCTGGTGCTCGCGGGGTGCGCAATTTTGGAAGCGATTACAGAGCTTTGGCCCGCCGACTGGATCCGGGTTGCCGACCGGGGTCTGCGTGAAGGCATCCTGACCACCCTGATGCGCGAAGACGGGGTTTACAACAGCCCGGCCGACCAACAGCGCCAAAAGTCCTGACCATGGCCAGCAAGAAGAAAGACGGAGGGCGCGGGCAACGCGACCTTAAGGTCAAGGTGAAGACGGCGCGGGGCCGCAAGACGTCTTCCACGCGGTGGCTGCAACGCCAGTTGAACGATCCTTACGTGGCCGAAGCCAAGCGGCAAGGCTTACGCTCACGCTCGGCCTTTAAACTGATGCAGATGGACGATCAGCATGGCTTCCTGACGCCGGGCGCAAGCGTTGTCGATTTGGGGGCCGCCCCGGGCGGCTGGTCTGAGGTCGCCGCAAAGCGCGTGCACTCGGTTGAGGGCGAGGGCAAGGTGGTGGCGATCGACATACATGATATCGAGCCCATCGCCGGGGTGACGTTTCTGCACGCCGATTTCTACGACGAGGACGCGCCTGACCGCCTGAAAGAGGCCCTTGGCGGGCCGGCGGATGTGGTTATGTCGGATATGGCGGCTCATGCAACAGGCCACCGGAAGACAGATCATCTGAAAATCATCGCTTTGTGCGAGATCGCGCTCGATTTTGCCTGTGACGTGCTGAAACCCGGCGGGGTGTTTGTGGCCAAGGTGCTGCAAGGGGGCACTGAGCATGAGTTATTGGCGCAAATGCGCCAGTTTTTCCGCTCCGTCTCCCATGTGAAGCCGGATGCGAGCCGGGCGGATTCGGCGGAACTTTACGTGCTGGCAAAGGATTTTCGGGGCGGCGGCGAGGCCTAGAGCAGTTCATAACCGGCACTGTGGCACGTTTTGTCGCTTTACGGGCCGGTCATGAGAGTGTTAAGGACCCTCGTCAACCTGAAGCGGTGACCGGCGCTGAGTCGCCGCTTTGTTGTTCTGCACCCAACGCGTTTTCAGCCCACACGTGGCCCAGGAGGTTGACACCATGGCACAAGAGCCAGGGACTTCAGATTTCCCCCATTACCTCACGTTTGACGATGTGTTGATGAAGCCGGCGGCTTCAGCCGTGATGCCCGCTGAAGTCGACACCAAAACCAAGGTGACCCGGGAGATCGATCTCAATATTCCGGTCCTCTCCGCGGCCATGGACACGGTCACCGAAGCGAAACTTGCGATTGCCATGGCACAGGCCGGCGGGATCGGCGTGATCCACCGGAACCTGGAGCCGGAGCAGCAGGCCGAACACGTGCGCCAGGTGAAGAAGTTCGAAAGCGGTATGGTGATCAACCCGATCACCATCACGCCGGACGCCACGCTGGCTGATGTGCAAGCCCTGAAGGCGCGACATAAGATTTCTGGCATCCCGGTGGTGGAACAATCGAGCAATGGCGGTCCAGGCAAGCTGGCCGGCATCATCACCAACCGCGACGTGCGGTTTGCCACCAATCCCAACCAGCCTGTTTCCGAACTGATGACAAAGGAAAACCTGGTCACGGTGCGCGATACGGTGGACCGCGATGAGGCGCGCAAGCTGCTGCATCAACACCGGATCGAAAAGCTGATTGTGGTCAACGAGGACCAGGAATGCATCGGCCTCATCACCGTAACCGATATGGAAAAGGCCGCCCAGCATCCCAACGCCAGTAAGGATGCGCAAGGGCGCCTGCGCGCTGCGGCCGCCACCGGCACGGGCGACAACGGCTATGAACGCGCTGAGGCGCTCGTGGACGCGGATGTGGATCTGGTGGTGGTTGATACCGCCCATGGACACTCACAGCACGTGCTCTCGCAGGTTTCGCGCATCAAGAGGCTGTCCAATTCATGCCAGGTGATCGCAGGCAATGTGGCCACCGCGGACGCCACCAAGGCTTTGATCGATGCGGGCGCTGACGCCATTAAGGTCGGCATCGGGCCAGGCTCCATCTGCACCACCCGCATTGTGGCCGGTGTGGGCGTACCCCAGCTTTCGGCCATTCTCGATTGCGCCAATGAAGCGGCAAAGCACGGCATCCCGGTGATCGCCGACGGCGGCATCAAGTTTTCCGGTGACCTCGCCAAGGCCATCGCCGCAGGCGCCGACTGCGTCATGGTCGGCTCGCTTCTTGCCGGAACGGACGAGAGCCCCGGGGAAACCTTCATCTATCAGGGCCGCTCATACAAAGCCTATCGCGGCATGGGATCGGTAGGCGCCATGGCTGGCGGGTCGGCGGACCGGTACTTCCAGCAGGAAGTTGCTGAATCCAATAAACTCGTGCCGGAGGGCATTGAAGGCCAGGTGGCTTACAAGGGTCCCCTTGGCAGCGTCTTGCATCAGTTGATCGGTGGCCTTCGGGCGGCCATGGGCTATACCGGCGCGCCCAGCATTGAGGCGTTCAAAACCGGCACCCAGTTCATCCGCATCACCAACGCGGCTCTTACCGAAAGCCACACGCACGGTGTGATGGTGACCCGGGAAGCGCCCAACTATCAGCGCCCGGCCTGAGGGTAGCGTTGCCGTATGACCCCTGGAGGCCGGATCGCCGCCGCCATTGAAGTGTTGGCGGACATGGAAAGCCATCATCGGCCCGCCACGGAAGCCTTGCGCGACTGGGGACGCACGCACCGGTTCGCCGGCTCGGGCGATCGCGCGGCCATCGGCAATCTGGTGTTCGATGCCCTGCGCCGCAAAGCATCTGCCCAGTGGATGATGGATGACGAGAGCGCGCGTTCAGCCGTGCTTGGCACGCTTTTCCTCCATTGGGGCAAATCCGCAGAGGCGCTGACGGGATGGTTTGACGGCGACAAGCATGCACCTCAGCTGCTGAGCGCTGCGGAAACCGGTGCGCTGGACAGCCGCAAGCTGGAGGACGCCCCTGAGTGGGTGCGCGCCGATGTGCCGGAATGGACGGCCGCACTGCTCGCAGGAAACTTCGATGAGGAGTTCGTGACAGAGGGACAAGCGCTCGCCCAGCGCCCGCCCATTGGCCTGCGCGTCAACACGCTGAAAGCCGACCGCACCAAGGTGAAGAAGGCCCTCGGGCGCTTCAACCCACGCGACTGCGCGTTGGCGCCCGACGGCCTTTTCATCCCCGCCCCCACTGAGTTTGGCCGCAGCGCCAATGTACAGGCCGATGGCGCCTATCAGAAAGGCTGGGTGGAGGTGCAGGACGAAGGCAGCCAAGTGGTCTCCCACCTGGTGTTTGCACAGCCCGGCGAGCAGGTTTTGGACTATTGCGCCGGCGCGGGCGGCAAGACCCTGGCGCTGGCCGCGTGCATGGAGAACAAGGGCCAGGTGTTCGCCTATGATGCGGACCGCAACCGGCTGTCGGCCATATATGAACGGATCAAGCGGGCGGGCCTGCGCAACGTGCAAGTGCGCGAGCCCGGCGAGAACGTGCTGGCCGATCTGACCGACCGCATGGACCGGGTTGTGGTGGATGCCCCCTGCTCCGGCTCGGGGGTGTGGCGGCGCAGGCCGGACGCGAAATGGCGGCTGACCCCTGAAGCGCTTGAAAAGCGTCTTGAGGAACAGCGGGCCGTCCTGCAGGAAGCCTCCGCATTCGTGAAGCCGGGAGGCTATCTCTGCTACATCACCTGTTCGGTGTTCCCTGAGGAGAATGAAGGCCAAGTCTACCAGTTCCTGGAAGATCAGGAGGACCGCTACGAACTCCTGTCCGCTGGCGAGGTCTGGCAGGACCTGTTCGGCTTCGAGGCGCCCCAGCCTTGGTCCTCAGACGATTGCTCGGTCACCCTCACACCCGCCACCACGCAAACGGATGGGTTCTACTTCGCGGTGCTCGGCCGCAAGAGCTGACGCATTCTGGCAACAGTTTAACGGAAGATTGTCCAAGCCCGGCCCCAAGGCTTGATCTTCCCGCCAATCTCCCCTATCTGAGCTGCCCTAACGTAAACAGACGCGCTTGGAGCACCCTGATGCTCAATTGGACACAGAAACATAGACCTTTACCGGCACCGCCCTGGCGGGGCTGCGGGTCCATGCGCGCATGCGTTGGTTAGAACAGCTTTTCGCTTTTCATCTTAATCGGCTGCCATACTAGCTGGACACGCCGCCACTAGCGGCGGTGCCTTCACCCTATTTGTTCACTCACACGTTCAAGGCACGTGCAACGCCTGTTGCGCGGCCTTTGAAGGGATGAGACCGATGAAGACTGAAGATGCAAAAGAGATCATCGCCTGCTTGCCGCGCGGCCGTACCGTTTATCCCTATCACCCGGACCGCTACGCAGTGCAGCTTTTAGAGCTCGTGGTGGACGAGCCGGTAAGCATTTCTGAGTTGCGCGAGAGTGCATATGGAAAGCTGCTGTCCCGGCCCGCCCTGAAGACCGTTCTCGCCGAGTGCGGCAGCGGAACCTTGAGCCGCGATGATCTTGCCAAATCCTGGCCAACCCATGTTGAGGCGTACAGGCTTACGCTCACCACTTGGGGACCGGAGCGTAAACAAGACTGGGATCGCTGGTACTATCAAACCTCGCGTCCCGGCCAAAACCTTGTGCTGCAGCTCAACTTCTCCAACGCCCACAACCAGGCTTACGGGAAGATTGTGAACGGCAAGGGCAAGAGCCCTTTTGCGTATTACGGCCACCCCGTGGTGCAGAAAGACTGGCACACCCTGGCATGGGCCCGGCTCGACATCGATCTTGATGAAGGCGTTGCCCTCATTGAGGAACTCCAGTCGGATTGGGTGCGCAAAAGCCGCTCTGCGGCCCAGCACGCCTATAAAACGCTGACCGGAGCCTATGGCGAGCCGGAGCAGCACATTGTGCTGGATGGCCGGTCCCTGGATGCCAAGGCTGTGCTTGCCTACTACACTCGTGTGGTGGCCCCGCACGCAAAAATCTGGGACGAGGCCATGCTGTCGGCGGCCCTGTGGTTTCTTGTATGCGAACTCGGCGTGAAGCAGATTTTTCTGCATGATCACGACACCGGCTGCAAACTGAAGAACTTGACGGTTTGCCAGCCGCCCCGCTCGCTCTACACCAAGCTGCCGCAGCGGTTCTGCTTTCAGAAGACACGGCAGGGACCTGCGTTCCTGTTCGAGAAACCTGACCGCAGGCTGCGCAAACTGATGAAATCAGGCGATTTGGCCTTCTGGCAGCTCGCCGTTTGATCATGGTTGCGAACAAGACAATGTTGCGCATTGCCGTCATGGCGAGAATCCTATAGTTGCTCGCCATGACGGACCGCATTCTCATCATCGACTTTGGCTCCCAAGTCACCCAGCTGATCGCCCGCCGTGTGCGCGAGGCTGGGGTTTATTCAGAAATTGTCCCCTTTCAAAGTGCCGCCGGCGCCCTGAGCTGGGACGGGCTGAGTGGCATCATTCTCTCAGGTGGCCCTGCCTCCGTGCTGGAAGGGGAAAGCCCGCGCGCACCGGGCGGGGTGTTTGAGGCTGGCCTGCCGGTGCTGGGCATCTGCTATGGCCAGCAGACCATGTGTGCCCAGCTTGGCGGCAAGGTTGAGCCCTCTGATCACCGGGAATTCGGACGGGCGTTTGTGGATGTGAAAAAGCCCTGCGCGCTATTCGAAGGTGTCTGGGAGCCCGGCGAAAACCACCAGGTCTGGATGTCCCACGGTGACAGGGTCGTCCAGTTGCCGGAAGGCTTTGAAGTGTTCGCCTCCTCCGACGGGGCCCCATTCGCGGTCGCGGGCGATGAGGCGCGCAACTATTTCAGCTTCATGTTCCACCCTGAAGTGGTGCACACCCCGGACGGGGCCAAGCTGCTCAGCAACTTCGTGCATAAGATCTGCGGGTGTCCGGGCGACTGGACCATGGCCTCCTTCAAGGAAGAGGCCGTTCAGCGCATTCGCGAACAGGTTGGCGACGGCAAGGTGATCTGCGGGCTGTCTGGCGGCGTGGACAGCTCCGTGGCCGCCGTCTTGATCCATGAAGCCATCGGCGATCAGTTGCACTGCGTCTTCGTGGACACAGGCATGATGCGCGCGGGCGAAGCTGAAGAGGTGGTGAGCCTCTTCCGGGGCCACTACAACATCCCGCTTATCCATGCCGATGCGTCCGATGAGTTTCTCGGCAAGCTGGACGGGGTCAGCGATCCGGAACAAAAGCGCAAGATCATCGGCTCAACCTTCATCGATGTGTTCGAGCGTGAAGCCAAGAGCGTGGGCGGAGCGCAGTTTCTGGCTCAAGGAACCCTCTACCCGGATGTGATCGAAAGCGTCTCGTTCACCGGCGGTCCGTCCGTGACCATTAAGTCCCACCACAATGTGGGCGGTCTGCCGGAACGGATGAACATGGATCTGGTTGAACCTCTCCGGGAACTGTTCAAGGACGAGGTGCGGGTGCTTGGCCGTGAGCTCGGCCTGCCGGAGCCCTTTGTGGCGCGCCACCCCTTCCCTGGCCCGGGTCTGGCGATCCGCATCCCCGGAGAGATCACGCGGCCAAAGCTCGACATCCTGCGCAAGGCGGATGTGATCTATCTGGACGAGATCCGCCAGGCGGGGCTCTATGACGCAATCTGGCAGGCCTTTGCGGTTCTGCTGCCGGTGCAGACCGTGGGCGTGATGGGCGATGGCCGGACTTACGACTATGTGTGTGCCCTCAGAGCCGTCACCTCAACCGACGGAATGACAGCCGACTACTATCACTTCGATCATGAGTTCCTGAGCCGCACGGCAACCCGGATCATCAACGAGGTGAAGGGCATCAACCGGGTGGTCTACGACATCACGTCAAAGCCGCCTGGCACCATCGAGTGGGAATAGGTCCTCACTGACCTTCAAGAAACTCTATGAGCAGGCGAGCCGTCTCGCTCGGCTGTTCCTGTTGCACCCAGTGGCCGGCACCGTCCACCAGATGACAGCCACGCATATCTGTGCAGAACTCATTTTGCATGCGCTCAAAGTCACCGGGCTTTTGATAGATGCCCCAGTCGGAACTGCCGGCGATGTAGACGGACGGGGTGTCTATGGTGCGCCCGGCGAACAGTTCCATCTCCGGCGCGAACCGGCTTGTGGTTGCGCAGCGGTACCAGTTGAGCCCGCCTTGAAGGCCGGTGCGCGAAAAGGTGCTGGCGTAAACCTCAAGCTCCGCATCAGGCAGCCAGGTGCAAGCGGCGATTTCCTCCGGCGAGGGCATCTCTTCGGCCACGGTTTCGGCCATGCCCTTATCTAAATCCATGATGTAGTAGGTGGGCAGCTTAGCGAGTTCATCGGCCTGCCATCCCTTCAGCGGATAGGGCCGGTTGCCGGCCCAATCGGCGCTCTTTTGATGGTAGTAGGCCCGCAGGAAATCGTGCACCCCTTGCGGGCAATGAACCATGTCGTCATTGGCCTCAGGAGTGGAATAGTACCACTGATAGTGCTTGCGGGGCCTTGGCAGGGCCGCCATGGCCGCGTGCACGTCCTCTCCGGCCGCCGCATTGGCGATGGAGGCCGCCTGCCCGATCGGTGCGCTCATCAGCGCAACTGATTTGAAAATGTCTGGGCGGATCACCGAACTCCAGGCTGCCACCGGCGAGCCAAAATCATGGCCGATGACGCTGGTCACCGTCTCATATCCGAGGGCGTGCACCAGTCCCATCACATCGCGCACCAGGTTGAACATGCGGAACGGGGCGATGTCGCTGTGATAGTCTCCGTCCCAGCCTGTGGTTAGTCCATAGCCGCGCTGATCGGGTGCCACCACGTGATAGCCAGCCTCCGCCAAGGGCACCATCACCTTGCGCCAACTGTAGGCCAGCTCCGGAAACCCATGCAGCAGAAGGACCAGGCCCCGGCCTTCAGCCTCATAACCCGATTCCAGAATATGCATGCTCAAGCCATTGATATCGCTTAGATAACGCGACCTCACGCCGCTCGGCAGCTGGCTTTGCGAGAACTCAGACATCAGTAGAGCTTCAAATCTAGAAGTGGGATCTCCGAGTAGAGGAAATCCATCTCATGGGCGGCAAGTCCGGCAGACTGAAAGCCCCGGTTGACCGGCAAGTCCAGGAGTTCGTCCGGCTTGGCATCATGGCCCGTCAGCAGGCGCGCATCCACCGACATGAGCGCCTTCTCGCTGGGCAGGATGGCGTCGGCCAAGGCCCGGGCATTGGCAGCGAAGAGGGCGCGGTCGGAGATGTACAGCGCCTCGTGGAACGCAATGTCGTCGCCCTTCTGCTTGATGGAAAACACCGCCACACACAGATCACCATCCTCGGT
>JANQOW010000169.1 GCA_028285595.1 Hyphomicrobiales bacterium | reverse complement strand
CAGGGCTTGAGAGGCCTTTGGGATGGCGGTCACCGTGCATTGTGCTGGCGTAGGCCGGAAGGCGATCACGGTAGCCACCGAGCAATTCGGAAACCGGGGCCTCATAGTGCTTTCCAGCGAGATCCCAAAGCGCAATATCGAGGGCACCGATGCCAACTTCGCCAATGTGCTTTGTTTTGCGACGCATGTCGCGATAGTGGCGTTCGCGCTGCAGGGCGGGCTTGCCGATCAGCGAATGTGCAAGCGCTTCGGAAGCTGATTTGATGACATTGGCGCGTCCGCGACCAGGCACGTACTCTCCGACGACGCCAGTGTCGGCGTAGATACGAATACCGAAACGCACCTGAGGATCGGCACGCCCAGGGGCATAGGAGATACCGAGACCGGCAGGATCGGTTGTTAAATTCTCGAGCGCTATTTCAAAGACTGTGAACTCGATGCGTTCGATGATCGGGGCGCTGGGCATGGAGTTCACCTTCCTGGATGACTTGCGAACGAGAGCTTATGACTGCGGTTCAAAGCCGTAGAACCTCTCCGCGTTCTCGACGAGAATCTTGTGGCGGAGCGTTTCGTTTGGAGCCCAAACAGCAAGTTGATCGAACAAGGCGCCATCATTTGGCATAACGCCTTTGAATGTCGGGTGCGGCCAATCCGTACCCCATACGACCCGATCAGGGTTGGCCTCGATGATTGCTTGCGCGAAGGGCGTAACATCGTGATACGGCGTAACGGCTGATGTTGTGATGCGGTAGGTCCCTGTGAGTTTTGCCCAGCCCTTGCCGTCGCGCAGAAGATTGAGGAAGTCCTGAAAGCCGGGATTGTCCAAGCCCTTATCCGTCTTCATGTAGCCGAGATGGCCGAATGAGACATCGACCGCCATGCCGTTCATCGTGGTGCGCAAATCTTCAAAGTCATCGACATGGACCAGGACTTCCAAATGCCATCCGAGATCCTTAAGCCGCTCGGTGAACTTTTGTACGGCGGACATGTCGTCGAAGGGGTTGCCACCCTTGTCGGCAAGATTGACACGCACACCGCAGGCGCCGCGGGCGTGGAAAGTCTGGAGTTCCTTGTCGGTGACGTCTGCATCGACAGCGATGATGGCTTTGTACTGGCCGGCCATTTGGTCGACAATATCCATCATGCAGGTGTTGTCGGTGCCGTAGACACTTGGCTGGGTTAGAACGGCTCGCTCAATTCCGCCAAGCACTTTGTGGAGGCGTTGGTAATCCTGCAAAGTTGCTTCCGGCGGTGTGTATCCGCGTGAAGGCGAGAACGGATACTTGTCCTCCGTTCCAAAGATGTGGGCATGGCAATCGATCGTCCCACCTGGAACCTGAAAGCCCGGAGCAGTTGGATTAGGATCAGGCCCTTGGCAGGCGGGATAGCGATCATCGGTCATCGTGTGCTCCGTGGTTCTGGCATTGTGGGAAGACTATTGCGGATCGTTGCAGATTTGTAGTTGCTTTGTGATCCCATGCGTCTCGTGCTAGGCGATCGTCACGGATAGCTACGAATTGGAATGTCGATTGAACTCCTTTGACTTCACATACATTGACTCACTGCCGACAAGGCGAGTTGGTCTGGCGCAGATGACGGTATCTCCAGTGGAGGAGACACGGTCCAAGCCGGCGATCATATTCGTGCACGGTAACATGCAAGGCGCCTGGATCTATTCGAACTGGCTCAAGGTGGTGCACGAGGCTGGGATTGCGGCGAGTGCGGTGGATGTGCGAGGGCATGGTGGTTTGCCGACCGAGGAGCTGATTGGTGCCGGGCTCAATGACTATGGTGATGATGTTGCCGGGGTTGCCAAAACCTTTGAGCATCCTCCTGTCTTGGCTGGACATAGCATGGGCGGCGTAATGGTCGGTGTTGCTGCTTCTCGGACGCCGGTTGCGGGGCTAGTTCTGCTCACTCCCTCACCGCCAGCCAATCTACCTGGCGCGCAGGCCGTTCCTCCCGTAGACGAGACCCGACCGTTGCCTCCAGCTGACGAGAAGACAGTGCGGGAGAAATATCTTCCAAACCACACTGAGTATGACATCTCAGCGATGCTTGAACGGCAATGCCCAGAGAGTTCAACCGCTGCCAATGATCGCTACGAGCTGCGTGTTGCGGTGGATGTCGAAAAGATAAACTGTCCGGCGCTTTGTATTGCCGCCGGTCGTGACTGGCCGATCACGCATCCGCCCGGACAGGATGCGGCGGTTGGGGAATTTTATGGCGCAGAAAACATTCTTCTGGCTGAAGCAGCCCATAACCTGATGATCGATGTGGATTGGCGGCCAGGGATCGAGTGCGTTTTGGCATGGTACAACCGCGTGATCGCCGACAAGATGGATTGATTGGTTCGCACCATGCCTACTACTCCAAGACAATGGTTCGAAGCTAACCGTCGCAACTGGGATGAGCGCGTGGCGCTGCATCTCAAAACTGCAAGCTACGAAGTTGAGACGTTACGTAAGGGTGAAGGCCGCCTCAATTGGATCGAAGAACAAGAAATTGGTTCTGTTGATGGTTTGCGAGTCCTGCACCTGCAATGCCACTTTGGTCGCGATAGCCTGATGCTCGCGCAGCGCGGTGCTACTGTGGTCGGCATCGATTTTTCAGGCGATGCGATTCAGGTGGCCCGCGAACTTGCAGACGATCTAGGCCTTGCGGGTCAAGCCAAGTTTGTTCAGTCCAATCTCTATGATGCGAAATTCGCTCTTGCCGGTGAAGCACCATTCGATCTGGTGTACGTGACCTGGGGCGCATTGTGTTGGCTGCCTGACATCAAGGGGTGGGCGGAGGTCGTGTCTCACTTTCTGAAGCCGGGTGGTGAACTTTATCTGGCTGAACAACATCCGGCATCGGCTGTGCTTGATGACACCGTAGAGCATGGCGAAGGCCCAGTTTGGTTCTGGCCTTACTTTTCGGATCAACCACTCGTCATTGAGAAACCAACAGACTACGTTGGCGACATGCCGGAGATGGAGAGCGGGCCAATCTATGAATGGATTCACCCACTGGGCGATATCGTCACGGCGCTATCACAATCAAATTTGACGATCGCTTGGCTGCGCGAACATCCCAAGATCACTTGGGAGGCGTTTCCTGGAATGGTCCAAGATGAGAATGGTCTTTACGGCTGGCCGGATAAGCCATGGTTGCCGTTGTCATTCTCGCTGCGCGCGGTGAAGGTGTGACTTGAAGTGGCCGTAGCGTTTGGCCTTTCAGGGTTAGCTGAAACCATCCCACTCCCCCGCCCGGCCGCCCATATGACAGTGGTTTTGGGCGGCCGGCCATGTGATTCCGGCTATGCCGGAAATGGATTAGACTGCTATCGCTCAACGCGTGGCTTTTTCCATTTTCCGCTTTGCGCTGCCGAAACAAGGGTGGCATCGCTCCAACCACGCTGCGTGGCACGGCTGACGGCATCGCCTAGGTATCCGTCGAGCGTGTCGCCTTCGAACAGCATGCCCTTCAGGTGCGGCATGAAACGATAGATGATGCGGTGCTTGATC
>JANQOW010000156.1 GCA_028285595.1 Hyphomicrobiales bacterium | reverse complement strand
CATGGTCGGCCAACAGTCCTGACGGGAAAAAGGCAAGCGATGACCCCAAGGAGTGGATCATGAACAGGAGCCCGATTTCGGCCGGCGTCAGGCCCATAGCTGTGCCGAAGGCCGGGATAATGAGGTACATCCCAATCGGCGCCAGATCGTTGGCGCAATGACCAATCGAAAAGGGAATGAGAAGGTTGGGTTGCATCTTCCGCTCAACTCGCCTGAATGCCGGTTCTCATCTATGGCAGCAAATAAAACATCCCACCAGCGCTGATCCTGCATGGCTGCCTTGCATCAGCCATCCTTGCCAAACGAGAAGAGCCCCGATCTGACGAAAGGGATTGGCCGCACGGATCAGGCCGGGATGGAGTAAAGGATGAAATCGGATCTGGGCTGATAGGTGTCGTAAAGCTGCCTGGCAGGATAATTGAACTCCTGGGTGAGCCAACGCACATTGGTAAGCCCTTTGGCCCGCGCCTGGGCAACCACATGATCGATCAGGGCCCGGCCTGCCCCGGATCCGCGCACCTCTGGGCGCACGTAAAGGTCACTCAGATAGCAGACCATGCCGCCGCCGAGCGATCGATGCATGAGCTGATATTGGGTAAAGCCAATAACGGTGCCTTCGTTGGCCAGAGCCACATCGCACCAAAAATCATTTTCATCGTCGAAGATCCAGCCCCACACTGTGTCATAGCCACCTTCGGGAACGGTTGTCTTATAGAAATCGGCATAGGCCCCAAACAGCTCTTCCCAAACGGTCCGGTCCAATTGGGTCAGTGGTCTGATGGTCACGGTCATGGCGCTTGTATCCTCTTTTGGGTCCAACCTTAGCGCACCCGGCAGGCAGCGCCCATGTCCAATTCCCAAAGCTGTCACCAGTCCACTGGTCGGGTGCAAAAGCCACTTGCGCCTCACTTGCCACCGACGGCAGGATGCGGCTATGACCTATGAAGAATACAACGTCTTTTGCGGCGGCCTGCCGGCCACAACGTACGTCGTGCAGTGGGGCGGCTCTCACGTGTGGAAGGTCGGAGGCAAAGTCTTTGCCATAGGCGGATGGGCCGATGGGATGCCGGCCTACACCTTCAAAGTCAGCGATATCGGCTATGAGGTCCTGCGCAACGAACCGGGCCTTCGTCCGGCGCCCTATCTCGCGTCACGGGGCATGAAGTGGATCCAGCATTATGCCGAGCCGGGCCTGAGCGATGAGGAGTTAAAAGACTACATCCTGCAATCGCACAAGATCGTCTCCCTCGGCCTGACCAAGAAACTGCAGAAAGAGCTGGGGCTCAATCAAGACTAGAGCAGTTCAGGCACTTAAGGCCGCAGCCGCAGCAATGCGCTTTGGCGGCCGCACCAAGCGGCGCAACGTACCGCGCGGTTGAACCCTGAAGACGGCAAGCACATCGCCTGAATGTGTGATTGAGGCATATTCCTGTCCATTATGGTGGTGGTGCCACATGGTTGCATCGTCAGGCAGATAGCTCTGATGCTTGAGGAACAAAGCCTTTGATTTTTGCGCAAGCTTTTCGCCGGATCTTTCTGTGTTGACCGGTTCGGCAAGAGTTTGTTGTTGTTTGGGATCATGCTCAAACACCGGTGATTCCGCGGCGAGCACATGATTGGCCATCACGCCGCTGATCGGATCAGGGCCGAAAAACGCGTGCTCCAAGACTTGGCGGACCACTGCGCTGGCGGGCATGTTCCACTCCGATGCACTGTCTTCGATTGCCTTGCGCAGCTTTGGTCCTGCGCGAAACGACATTTGGGTTCTGTTGCTAGTGTCCATCACTTGACCTCCCTGGATGTTTAGCTGCCGGCGGATACCGCTACGCCGACCATCGCCTCTCGTCCCAGTTTAACGTCGGTGTTTGGCGCAAATTGGCCCCTCGGGAACTCGCGCGCGGAGAGGGCGGGAACAGGCATGAGGGTATCACAAAACTCAGCCGGCCTCCAGGCGGCTGGCCTGGCGCCCGTTCAGGAGTTGGGTCTCCTGCGATCTCGCCGAACTCGGTCCACTTGCCGCGCCAGTTCGACCATTTTTCTGCGCTCTTCAACCCTTGGAGGGAACGCTTCCAAAGCCAACTGTAGGCCAGCGACCTCAAGCATGGCGGAAACAGACACTCCGTTTTGATCGCAAAAATTTCGCCAACCCGAAGCGGCGTCGGGCGAAACTTTGCCGCTGATCGTCACTCTCTCGTTCGCTTTCTTGCGCTTGGCCAAGACGGTTCCGCCCAACTCATGATTGAAGAGTTATGATATAATCGCAGATGTAAATTGACAATTCAACAAGCTGCTACTAGTAGCAGCTCTTTGCAGATAGTTGAGTTCTTGCATGATCACAGTGAGGGCACGGTCGGTTAGATTTTGAAGTGTTCATTCCCAAAGGAGTGGACGTGGTGGGCGCAGACGCGTTTAGGGGAGATGGCTATGTCACACGACGCCCATGGGCAGAACGGTTCAGGTCGCATAAGCGATCTTCAGGCGATCCTTCTCTCTCTAGAACAAGCGCACAGCCGGTCAGAGAAGATCGAGCTTAGATTTTTGAGCTACCTCATCGGCATGGCCATGATCGAGGTTCGCAGGCTCCTGAACACATCAAAGACCCCCTAGGTCCGCGCGCGCAAAACTTCCGCAGACAAACTTCCGGCTCACTTTGGCCCAAGCTTCTGGCATGATGCGCTCAAGGACGATGCGAAACATGTTGAGGTCTCAGATGTCCGTTCAACGCCGCCTTGCATTTGAGAAATTCGGATGGCTCGCCGTGTCGTGCGTCATAGCCCTGATGATGAGCACAAAGGTAGCATTCCCGGCAGGTGGCGTGACGTGCGCCTCAAAGGACGGACAGGCGGAACTGGCGGTCAGCATGGCAAGATTACCCATTTATGCCCCGTCCGCCGCGACGGCCAGGCTGGGTGAGAAGCGCTGGGCCAGTGTTCCACAATTTGGTGAAGCCGAACTTGGCTCCAGTCAGGGGATGATCGAGCAGGACAGATTCTCCGTTGATTTTGCCGACAAAGACATGGCCAAAATCATCATCTCGCTCCGGGTGCCCTCGCTGGCGGCGGGAGGCGATGACGGTGTTCCCGCCACACTCACATTCGAAGACGGCGTTTCGCGCGCAGCGCTCTGCCAGTTCGAGTGACGCGCACGCAGCAGCGGTCACACTGAAGTGACATGTCAAAGCCGAATGGTGTTGTACTATTCGGTTCAAGAACGCGAAGAGTGCGCGCACGTCTTCCCAACATTAAACAGCGGTCTTGTCACCGCGTAAAACAAGGTCCCGTCATGACAACCGTGTCTGTTCCGAAGGAAGCGTTAGCGTGGTCCCTGTTTGGCTTGCGGCTGGGGGTCTTCGTGGTTATGGCGATGTGGACCTTGAACAAGTTCGTCAATCCGGCAGGGACAGCCGCCGTCTTTCAAGGGTTTTACGGCATCTCCGGGTTAAGCCAGATCGCATCGTTCGCGCTTGGCGCCGCGCAGGGGGCCGTTATCATTGCTTTTCTCATCGGTTTCAAAAAGCGTTGGGCAATAGCCATCGTCCTTGCGATGCACTTGGTTTCCACTTTGACTTCGATGGCCAAATATCTGGATCCTTGGACAAGCCCGAACCTCTTGTTTTTTGCCGCTTGGCCAATGTTGGTGGCGATCATCGCGCTTTATGTGCTGCGCGAGTATGACACCAAATTCACGCTCGGCGGATCCGCTCCGAAAGCACCTTAACAGGGTGGCAACCTGATTTGATCTGCCCTACACAAGGGGTCCCACGCGTCAGAAGGACCCTCTCGATGAAAGAGCATGACTTCACCGCCCAGGTGGTCTGGACCGGCAATCAGGGCGAAGGCACCAAGAGCTATCGCAGTTATACGCGCAACTGGTCCGTGACCACGCCCGGCAAGCCGGAGATTCACTGCTCCAACGATCCGCTGCTTGGGGGTGACCCCAGTTTACACAATCCTGAAGACATGCTGATCGCCACTGTCTCGGCCTGCCATATGCTGTGGTATCTGCATCTGGCCAGCATGGCGAAAATCGTGGTGAGCAGTTACGTGGACACCCCCGTGGGCACCGGCCAGTCGGAGCCCGATGGAACGGGACGCTTCATCAAAGCGGTCTTGAAGCCGGTCATCGAGGTGGAGCGCGGTACAGATCTGGAGAAGGCTGACCAGATCCACCATCAGGTCCACAAGCATTGTTTCATCGCCCGTTCGGTAAATTTCCCGATCACCTATGAAGCGAGTTACAGGCAGGCATGACAGAATTTGTAATCATTGGGGGTGGGGTTTATGGCGCAGGCGTCGCCTGGTGGCTGGCCGAACAGGGCGCTGAAGTGCGTTTGCTGGAGGCCAAGCAGATCGGCAATGGCGCTTCGGCCGGGCCCGGCCGACGCGGCACCCGGGCCAATGGACGCGATTGGCGCGAGCTGCCTTTGGTGAAGCGGGCCCACGAGATGTGGCCCTCACTGCATGAGCGTCTTGGGGTGGAACAGTTCTTCGAGCGCCTCGGCCACATGCTCCTCATTGAACGGCCGCGCGACCTGCAAATGGCGGAGGCCATGTGCCTGCTGCAGAACCAGCATGGCACCGAAACCCACTTGCTTTCCCAAGGCGAAGTGCGCGAGCGCGAGCCGGAGGTGTGTGACGATGTGATAGCGGCGCTCTTCTGCCCGCTGGATGGGGTGTCTGACCACACGGCCGTCACCGACGCGTTCGCTGCTGCGGCCCGGCGTGCCGGCGCCGTCATCAGCGAGAACACGCCGGTGGAGAGCATCGAGACCGAGGGCGGCCGCGCCTCCGCCGTCATCACTGCGGGTGGCGAGCGCATTGAGGTGGGCAAGAGCCTGTTCGTGCTCTCCAACGCCGGTGTTCAAGGCCTGCTGGCCGAGCGCATTGCGCTGCCGATCTGGAGCCGGGCCTTCCAAGTGATGCTCACCGAACCACTGGAGCACATGCCGATCCGCCATCTGATCGGACATATGAGCCGCACGCTCGCGATCAAGGAAGAGGCCGGCAACCGGGTCATGATCTCAGGGGGCTATCCCGGCAAATGGGACCCGGTGACTGAGACCGGAACGGCGATTGAAAGCTCGATCGACGCCAATCTGGCCGATGCGGTGGCGGTCTATGCCAGCCTCAAAGAGGCCCGGGTCGAAGCAGCCGACGCAGATCATCTGGAATCGGTTGCGGTGGATGATATTCCGGTGATTGACATTGTGCCGGGTACGGACAATGCGATCTATGCGGCGGCCTGGTCAGGCCACGGCTGGGCCATCGCGCCTTCGATCACCCAAATGCTGGCCGACTGGGGCCGGGATGGAAAACGGCCGGAGCTGCTGGCCCCCTTCTCCGCCCGGCGCTTTAGCGCCTAGAACGTCCCCCACAAGGCCAGAACGTCCGGCGAGCTTCGGCAGGGACGCAAAGGTGCACACCGCGCCCTAAACGCCGCCATACTCCGTGAGGGTGGAGCCATCGCCGATGACCCGGGACTGGCGCATATATCGGCGGTATTTGTCGGCATCATAGCCGGTGCCGCGATGAAGCAGGCAGCGGTTGTCCCAGATCACCACTTCGCGCGGCTGCCAGGCGTGGGTGTAGACATCTTCCTCGCGCGTCATGGCCTCAAGCAGACCGTCCAAAAGCTCACGGCTTTCCGCCTCGCCCCAACCCACCACACGCTCGGCGTGAGAGCCCACATAGTAGTTCTTGGCTCCGGTGCCGGGATTGGTGCGCACCAGCTTTTGCTCCACCGGCGGCAGGGATGCGGCATGTGACGGGGTGACCGCATCCGGCGCCACTTTGCTGCGGGAAAAGACGTAGTTGTGGATCACGTTGAGGCCATTAATGCGCTGCTGCTCGTCTTCCGACAGGCGGGCGTAGCCGGCCCTTGCACTGGCAAACTGGGTCTCGCCCCCTTCTGCCGGCACCTCATAAACGCACATCAGAGAGATGAAGCTCGGCACTTCGCGAAACGAACTGTCGGAGTGCCACATGTTGTTCCCGGTGGCGAACACGGTCTTGCGGTCAGCGTTTCCGCGCTGATTGCCCTCATCATCAATATTGCCGATGGTGCCGAGATATTGGATACGCCCCTCCTGGCCGAGGGCGACGTGATCGGGTTCCGGCTCGCCAAACAGACGGGTGAACGCGACCTGTTTGTCGTCATCAAAGTCCTGAGAGGGAAAGCACAGAAGCGAATATTCGTCGATGGCTGCCTTAAGCTCGGCCACCACTTCGTCGGTCAAGTCCTTGTTCAGATCCAGTCCGGTGATCCGGGCGCCAAAGTCCGGATGCAGTTTTTCGATTGTCAACATCGCTCTCACCTTGCGTGGGACCAAAAACTCATGTCAGTTCACAAGCAATCGACAATAAGCAAGGTCCGCCAATGACCCCACATCCCCTCGACCCACTGACACAAGAAGAAATAACGGCCGCCGTCTTGGCTATCAAGAGCCAGGGCGGTCTGGACGAGAGCGCCTGGTTTGAAACCGTCTCCCTGGAGGAGCCCTCAAAGCAGGAACTGGCGAGCGGCACAACGGAGCGCCGGGCCTATGTGTGCTGCTATGAGCCCTCCAGCAACAGAACGTTCAACGGCACGGTGCGCCTCAGCGACGGTGCACTTGAGGGGTGGTCCCACGTGCCGGGCGTGCAAGCGCGTATCGTACCCGATGAGTTCGCGGCGGTTGATGAGTTTGTACGCCGTGACCCGCAGTTTGTGGCCGCCCTTGAGGCCCGCGGGATTACGGATGTGGACAATGTGCTGGTGGAAAGCTGGGGGGCAGGCCACTTTGGCGTTGCCGAGGAAGACAGCGTTCGCCTTGCGTACTGCCACTGCTGGCTGGGCAATGAGGCGGGCGACAACCCTTATGCCCGGCCCATCGCCAACCTGCATCCCGTGGTGGATCTGGCCAAGCGCGAGATCATCCGGATTGATGACTTTGGCGCGGTTCCTCTCCCCCCCGATCCAGGCCCCATGAACCGCACCGAAGGCTTGCGGGAAGATGTGAAGCCGCTGGAGATTACGCAGCCGGAGGGACCCAGTTTTGAGGTGGACGGCTATCAGGTGCGCTGGCAGAACTGGCACATTCATGTGGGCTACGATTTGCGCGAGAGCCTGGTGCTGCACCAGATCGGCTATGAGCATGACGGCAAGGTGCGGCCCATTATGCACCGGGCTTCGATGGCGGAAATGGTCGTGCCCTATGGGGATCCGCGCGGCGGCAACTACCGGCGCAATGCCTTCGACACTGGCGAATATGGCCTGGGCCAGGCGGTGGATTCGCTTGCATTGGGCTGTGACTGCCTGGGCCACATCCATTATTTCGATGTGTTCACCCATGATTGGACGGGCACGCCCAAGCTGATCAAGAACGCAGTGTGCATGCATGAGGAAGATTACGGCATCCTGTGGAAGTTCCAATATGCCCGGGCCGGCACGTCGCGTGTGGTGCGGTCCAGGCGCCTCGTGATTTCCTCGCTCTGCACGATCGGCAACTACATCTATGGCTTCTACTACTACTTCTACCAAGACGGCACGATCGGGGTAGAGGTGAAGGCCACAGGCATTCCCTTCCCGTCCGCCATCGCACCCGGAGACACATCGCCCTATGGCAGCATTGTGGGAGAGGGCATTGAAAGCCATGTGCATCAGCACGTGTTCAGCTTCCGCTTCGACATGGCTGTGGATGGGGTGAAAAACGCCGTCCGCGAGGTGAACTTCGAAGCGGCGCCCGCGAGTGACGAGAACCCCTATGGCGCCGGCATTACGATCAAAGAAACCGCTTTGAAGAACGAGCAGGCCGCGCAACGCTGCCTGGACATGGGTCGGGCACGCTATTGGAAGATCATCAATCCGCAGATGCACAATGCCTACGGCAAGAACACCGCCTATAAGCTGAGCCCTGGGGCAAACAGCCTGCCGATGCTGCCGCCCGACAGTCCGACCGGACGGCGGGGCGCGTTTATGTATAGACATTTCTGGGCGACGCAATACGCCGCCGATGAGAAGTATCCTGCCGGCATGTACCCCAACCAGGACGCCGGAACGGACGGCCTGGCGGAATGGACGAAAGCAGACCGCTCGTTAGAGGGGGAGGATGTGGTGGTGTGGTATACGCTCAACTTCCACCATCTGCCGCGGCCGGAAGATTATCCGGTACAGCCGGTGGTCTATGCGGATTTTCATTGGATGCCCGATGGTTTCTTCGATGAAAACCCGGCCATGGATGTGCCCCCTGGCAAAGGGTAGAGCACGGCAGCGCTCAACTGAATAACGGGCCGGAGGCCTGTGTCCCGGCGAGAAATACCCTAGGCGGACAGAGCCCGCCTAGGGTTCGTGGCATCGTTAGGCGACCAGATCGAACCGGTCAGCGTTCATCACCTTGGTCCAGGCGGCAACGAAGTCGCGTGCGAACTTCTCTTGGTTGTCGTCCTGGGCGTAGACTTCCGCATAGGCTCTGAGGATCGAGTTGGAGCCAAACACCAGATCGGCGCTCGTGGCTTCCCACTTCACATCGCCGGACTTGCGGTCGCGGATCTCATAGGTGCCGCCGTCAACCGGATGCCAGCTGTTGGCCATATCCGTCAGGTTGACGAAGAAGTCCGAGGTCAGAGCCCCTTCGCGATCGGTGAACACACCGTGCTTATGGCCGCCGTGGTTCACACCCAGCACCCGCATGCCGCCCAGAAGAACGGTCATTTCGGCTGCTGTCAGACCCATGAGTTGGGCCCGGTCGAGCATCATTTCTTCAGCCGACACCGCGTAGGCTTCTTTCTGCCAGTTGCGGAAGCCGTCTGCGAACGGCTCAAGCACATCGAAGCTGTCTGCGTCGGTCTGCTCAGCCGTGGCGTCGCCCCGGCCCGGGGTGAACGGCACGTCAACCTTGGCGCCACCGGCTTCGATTGCCTGCTCCAGACCCACATTGCCTGCGAGCACGATCACATCGGCAACGGAGGCACCGGCCTCAGCGGCGATGGGCTCAAGAACGCCAAGCACCTTGGCCAGACGGTCAGGCTCGTTGCCGGCCCAGTCTTTCTGGGGAGCCAAGCGGATGCGCGCACCATTGGCACCGCCGCGCATGTCAGAGCCGCGATAGGTGCGGGCACTGTCCCAAGCGGTGGCGATCATTTCCTGGGCGGTCAGGCCGCTTGCAGCGATCTTGGCTTTCACAGCCGCCACGTCATAGTCCGTGCTGCCGGCCGGGACCGGATCCTGCCAGATCAGCTCTTCGCTGGGAACATCCGGACCGTAATAGTTGGCCCGGGGGCCCATATCGCGGTGGGTCAGCTTGAACCAGGCGCGGGCGAACGTGTCGGCGAAGTAGTCCGGATCGGCCCGGAACTTCTGGCAGATCTCGTTGTAGATCGGATCAACCTTCATCGCCATGTCCGCATCGGTCATCATAGGACGGGCGCGGCCGGACGGATCGCTCGGGTCAACCGGCTTTTCGTCCTCCGGCATATCCACCGGCTGCCACTGATTGGCACCGGCGGGAGACTTCGTGAGCTCCCATTCATAATCGAACAGGTAGTCGAAATAGCCCATGTCGAATTGAATCGGGTTCTTGGTCCAAGCCCCTTCAACACCGGATGTAATCGCGTTGGAGGCCTTGCCGCCTAGGTCCGGGTTCATCCAGCCGAAGCCTTGGGCCTCGATGCCGGCGCCTTCCGGCTCCGCACCAAGTTTGTCGTCGGGGGCGGCCCCGTGAGCCTTGCCGACCGTGTGCCCGCCGCAGGTCAGCGCTGCGGTTTCTTCATCGTTCATGGCCATCCGCGCAAAGGTCTCGCGCACGTGCAAGGCGGTGCGGGCCGGGTCGGGGTTGCCGTTCACGCCTTCCGGGTTCACGTAAATCAGGCCCATGTGTACGGCCGAAAGCGGGTTTTCCAGCGTGGAGGCATCGTTGAGATCGCCGTAGCGGTTTTCAGACGGTGCGAGCCATTCCTGCTCAGAGCCCCAGTAGACGTCCTTCTCCGGACCCCAAATGTCTTCGCGGCCGAACCCAAAACCGAACGTCTTAAGGCCCATGCTCTCATAAGCCATGTTGCCGGACAGGATGATCAGGTCAGCCCAGGAGAGCGCATTGCCGTACTTCTTCTTCACCGGCCACAGCAGGCGGCGCGCTTTGTCCAGGTTGCCGTTGTCGGGCCAGGAGTTCAGCGGCGCAAAGCGGATGTTACCGGAACCAGCGCCGCCGCGGCCGTCCTGCAGGCGGTAAGAGCCGGCCGAGTGCCAGGCCAGACGGATCATCAGGCCGCCATAGTGACCCCAGTCAGCCGGCCACCAGTCTTGGCTTTCGGTCATCAGCGCCTTTACGTCCGCCTTGACCGCTTCATAGTCCAGCCCCTTCACCGCTTCACGGTGGTTATACTCCGGATCCATCGGATTTGTGCGGGCGCCATGTTGGTGCAAAATGTCGAGATTCAGTGTGGTCGGCCACCATTTGGTTACCGGTTTTTCGATCGACGTGTTGCCGCCATGGGCAACGGGGCATCCGCCGATCCCTGCTGTGATACTTCCGTCCATAACTGTCTCCAAATTTTTTTGAAATCGTGCGGCCGAACCTGCCGCTCAGTCTAGAATAAGTCTAGGGATCAATAAATTCCAATTGGATATTCTATCATTTATGATAAGTTTCACAAATGATTGGCGTGACCATCAAGCACCTTCGCTATTTCGATGCCCTGGCGCAACACGGCCATTTTGGCCGCGCTGCGGACGCCTGCGCCATCACCCAGCCTGCATTATCCTTACAGATCAAGGAGCTGGAGGGTTTGCTCAATGCTCCGCTGGTGGAGCGCGCCTCCCGGCAGATCCGTTTGACGCCGATCGGAGAAGAGTTTTTGCGGCGCGCCCGGAAGATTCTCACGGACATTGACGAACTGGCGGATCTCTCGCGCTCCTCTGAAGGGCCCATCAAGGGGCCGCTTCGGCTCGGCGTCATCCCCACTGTTGCGCCCTATCTGCTGCCAACCATTTTGCGCGAATGCACCGACCGGCTGCCGGACCTGGAACTGCAGCCGCGCGAATCCGTGACCGCCTCTCTGATCGATGATTTGCAGCACTCTCGCCTGGACGTGGTGATTGCCGCGCTGCCCATGTCTGAGCCGTCCTTGCAGGAATTTGCGCTGTTCGATGAGCTGTTCATGCTGGTGCGCCCGCCCCAGGATCATGCCAAGCCGGTGCCGAGCCCGGAGCGGCTGCAGGAGATGAACCTGTTGCTGCTGGAAGAAGGACATTGCTTCCGCGACCAAGCCTTGTCGTTCTGCAACATTGAGCCGACAGGCCCGACCTACCTGATGGAAGGCACCTCTCTGTCGACGCTTGTGCAGATGGTGAGCGCCGGTCTGGGCCTAACGCTGGTGCCGGAGATGGCCGTGCCGCTGGAAACGAGGAATGCGTCTGTCTCCGTGGCACGGTTCCCGGGGCCAGCGCCCAAGCGGACCATCGGGATGGTTTGGCGCAGGACCAATCCGCTCAGGACGCAGTTCATGGAACTGGGGGCACTGGTTCGCGAGATCTGGCAGCGCACATGCATGCCGGCCCGCGTGTGAGATCCAGAACAGTCTGTTTTTCGTTTTTATCCCAGCACGGGTTGGCAGGCGCCAACTGCGTAAGAGGGAGACCGGCAATGTCCAACTCGTCAATCCTTAAGGCGTCACCGCCGGTGGCGGCCACCTGGCTGGGCTTTGCAGGCCTCATACCGTTTGTGGGCCTGACGCTGGCGCTTCTGGTCGGGCAAGGCGCGTGGCTGTCCACAGCCAAGTTTGCTTTGCTCGGGTATGGAGTTGCCATTCTGTCTTTCATGGGCGGCGTTCATTGGGGACGGGCAATGGCCCGGCCAGCGACCGCCAAGAGCGCATCGCTCAGTGTTGATTACGCCATCAGTGTGGTGCCCGCACTGGCGGCTTGGAGCGTCTTTGCCCTGCCCCCCTCCGTTCAGTTCATTTGGCTGGCCGGCTGCTTTGCGGTGTTGGGCATCTATGACGTTCTAAGCGCGCGCTCGCTCGACTTTCCCGAATGGTATCCGGGGCTGCGCTTGCGGCTGACCGTGGTGGTGGTGATCTGCTTGGCCCTTGCCGCCGGAGCCGGATTGGCGCAATGAGGAAACTGACGTAAATCAGGCGCCGGGCGTCGCTGAGACCTCAGCCCGCCGCATCTTCCGGACGTACCAAATCAAAAAATTCTCTAGATGTAAGGAGGGGACCCGCAGTGACCCATGCCGAAAAACGCAAGGGCACCGGTTTCAGCTTTGGAACCCAAGTGCGCAAGTCGCCGTTCACCGATGCGGCGCTGAAGTGGGGAGCGAAAGGCTTTTCCGTGTACAATCATATGTACATCCCGCGCGACTTCGGGGACCCGGTTCAGAACTTCTGGAACCTGGTGAACGAGGCCATCTTGTGCGACGTGGCCGTTGAGCGGCAAGTGGAGATCACAGGTCCTGACGCTGCCCGCTTCACCCAACTGCTCTGTCCGCGCGATCTGTCCACATGCGCCGTCGGGCAGTGCAAGTATGTGCTGCTGACCGACCAGAACGGCGGCGTCATCAATGATCCGATCCTGTTGCGCTTGGCGGAAAACCACTTCTGGCTGTCCATTGCCGACAGCGATGTCATCTTGTGGGCTAAGGGCGTTGCCACACATGCAGGACTGGACGTTGAGATTTGTGAGCCCGACGTTTCGCCGCTGCAACTGCAAGGGCCGAAATCGCGAGACATTCTGCGCGCAGCCTTTGGAGACGCACCTGCGGACCTGAAATACTACCGGTTCATGGAGTATGACTGGAACGGCGTGCCGCTGATCATCTCACGCACCGGCTGGTCGAGTGAGCTGGGGTATGAGATCTTTCTCAGAGACGGGCGGGCCGGCTCTGAGTTGTGGCAGCACCTGATGGGAGTGGGCGAACCCCTTGGCCTGCATCCGGGCCACACGTCCAGCATCCGCAGGATCGAAGGGGCGATGCTGTCTTATCACGCGGACATGGACCTTTCGGTCAACCCCCTGGAACTGGGCATGGAGCGCCTTTTGGATCTGGACGGGGCGTTCCAGTTCATCGGCAAGGAGGCCTTGCTGCTGGAACGCGACCGTGGTCCGCGGCGGCTCTCGGTCGGCCTTGAGATAGGCGGTGCCCCCTGGTCCGGTTCGAACACGGCCCGCTGGCCTGTTGTCCGGGACGGCCGGGAGGTGGGTTACGTCACCTCGGCAATCCACTCCCCCAGACTGAACAAGAATATCGCCCTTGCCCTGGTGGAGACGGATTGTGCGGCGCTGGCGCAGGCGGCGAGCGTCGAAACGGAATTCGGCCCGCGCTTGGCAACGGTGGTTCCCAAACCGTTCTTCGATCCTAAGAAGTCGCTTGCAACACGATAACGCGCCGATCACGGCTGATCACGCAAAGCGGCAATTTCTCAACGCGTTCGTTATTCCGGTTTGATTGGAAGGTGGAATGGGCGCCCCCCAAATGGCGGGCATCAGAGAAACCCAGCGCGGCCCCAACCTAGAGGGATGCGCAGAAAAGATAAGGAACGAAAACAATGAAACTGAACGCACGCACCACTCTTCTTGCCTCCGCCGCTCTTGCCCTGGTGGCCTTCCAAACTCCGGCCCTCGCCTCCGGCGACCGGGACGCAGGCCTCAGCTTCGGCTCCTCCTTCGGTGTCGGTTACGCAACTGAAAGAACCAGCGACACTTACGGCTACGGCGCGGGAGCAACTCACGCAGGCACGCACGGCTTTACCACCAACGATCGCTCTGCCAGCCAGGGCTTCAGTGGCTCAAGAGCTGATGCCCCTGACTTCCACACCACGCGCGACTGGCGCTAAGGCTTAAGGCCCCAACCCCACACCCCGGAGGAACCTGCCAGCACTTGCCCCCCCGACGCGCCCTCCTTCCGCGTCGCCCCCCTCGCTCTCATGGCAACCAAGGCAGGTTCCTCCGGGTCACCAAAACCTTCGGCCTTCGGCTCCTCCCCCGTCTTCCACGTGCGCTGCGCGCGTTAGCTTTCCGCCCCTCCCAAACCCTCCTTTTGACCGACATTCCGCCCCGGCGCGGACCTCAACTCGCGTGCTGTGACAGCATAAATCTCCGGTTGAGATCTTGCGTTTATGCGATTGCTTTTTCAGAAAACCTTTGCCAAGCTGACGCACTTGCAACGAGCGGGAGGGAACATCGTGTCAAGTAGTGAAGAGACTTCAACCCAAACTAGTCAGAGTGATATGTCCACTGACTACCAGATGGGGCAAGACAACATTCGCCCCTTTGGTTTGGACATTCACAACCCTGTTTTCGTAATTTCCAGTTTGATCATCATTGCCTTCGTGCTGTTGGCGCTGGCGAACCAGGAAGCCACGGCAAGCTTCTTTGGCTGGCTGCGTCCGTTTCTAACGAAGGAGTTTGACTGGTTCCTGGTGGGATCGGTCAACATCATGACCCTGTTCTGCCTGGCGCTGATCTTCCTGCCGGTGGGCGGGGTGCGCATTGGCGGCAAGGACGCCAAACCGGATTATTCCTACCCCGGCTGGATCGCGATGATGTTCGCGGCCGGCATCGGCATCGGCCTGTTGTTCTTTGGCGTGCTTGAGCCGACCTACTACAACTTCTCAGAGGGCGGGGCCGCACGGCCGTTGGGGATCGACATTGCCGATAACCCCTATATCGGCGTGGTCGGCACCATTCACCACTGGGGCCTTGAAGGCTGGGCGGTTTACGCCGTGGTGGGCCTGACCCTGGCCATCTTCTGCTACAATAAAGGCCTGCCGCTGACCTTGCGGTCCGCCTTTTATCCCATTCTGGGCGAGCGGATCTGGGGCTGGTGGGGCCACTGCATCGACATCCTCGCGGTGTTCGCAACCCTCTTCGGTCTGACCACATCGCTTGGCCTGGGCGCGCAACAAGTGGCGTTCGGGATGAACGAAGTGTTCGGCTTCGAACAGTCCAACACGCTCACGGTCTTGCTGATTATCGGCATCACCGCGATCGCTCTGGTTTCGGTCATGATGGGCATGGACAAGGGCGTGAAGCGCTTGTCGGAAATCAACATGATCATGGCCGTGGTGCTGTTCTTCTTCGTGATGTTCGCCACCGGGGCGGTCACGGCGATTACCAGATATGTGGGCGTAATGGTCGATTACGTGATCCTTCTGCCCGCGCTATCGAACCCGTTCGGGCGAACCGACACCAGCTACTTCCATGGCTGGACCACGTTCTACTGGGCGTGGTGGATTGCCTGGTCGCCATTCGTGGGCATGTTCATCGCCCGCATCTCCAAGGGCCGCACGGTGCGTGAATTCGTTCTGTGTGCTCTGATCGCCCCCACATTGGTCTGCGCACTGTGGATGTCCACATTCGGTGGCGCTGCCATCGACATGCTGAATGCAGGCGGCGCGGAAGGCGTGAAAGCAACCGTGATCGACAGCTACAAGCCGGAAGGTTCTCTGTTCGGCTTCCTGAAAGAGCTGCCGCTCTACTCCATCGTGGCACCGATCTCCCTGGTGCTGGTGGTGATCTTCTTCGTGACCTCATCGGACTCAGGTTCGCTGGTGATCGATACGATCACGGCCGGCGGTAAGATGGACGCGCCGGTGGTACAGCGGGTCTTCTGGTGCACGCTGGAAGGACTGGTGGCGATTGCCCTCTTGTTGGGCGGCGGCCTCTCAGCGCTTCAGGGCGCGGCGGTGTCAACGGGCATACCGTTCACCCTCGTGGTCTTGGCCATGTGCTACTGCGTCTACAAGGCGCTGCTGACAGAAGAGCGGTAAGCCGCACGTCCATAACGCTTCAAGCCCGCCGCCGGCGATCCCGGCGGCGGGTTTTTCATTTGTGGGCTGAGTGTTCGCAGTCCAGATCGATCTTGCGCTGACGTTCACGGCGTTCCTCCTGGAACGCCTTATCGCGGGCCTTGCGCCGTGTGATCTGGTTGCGCTGCGAGCGGCGCAGTTGAGAAGAACTGTCGTTGAAGCGGTCAACGGCCTGCTGGTTCAACTGGCGGATGGAGGCGCCCGGGTCCGGCAGGCCCAATCCGGAGGAGCCGGCGTGCACAGGAGCGAATGTGGCCAGTGCCATGGCGCCGGCGCCGACAATCAGTTTTGAGGTGTGCTTCATCCCCTTGATATGGGGTCAGGCCGCTTGCTTTTTCAACAGCTCTGCGAACATGGCCTCAACGGGCTTGTATTCAAAGCCTCCGAACTTCTGGAAGACGATCATGCCGTCCGGAGAGATGATCACCATTTCAGGCGTCCCGCTGGTGCGGTAGCGGCGCATGGTGACGGGCACCCGCTGGCCCGCCTCATGGCGGTCGATGCCCACCGGCATGGTGATGGCCTTCTCGGCCACATAGCTCTTCAGCTTGTCTGGGTTCTGATAGCTGTGGCCCTCGAACACGGTGTGGATCTTCACCATCTGCAGCCGCCCGCCCTTGATATGCTCGGCAAACTTCTTCTGCCAATGCTGCATCAGCGGGCCGGAGAAGCGGTTGCAGCCCGGGCACCAGAGCTGGAAGAAGTCGACGATGATGACCTTGCCCTTGAGCGTGTCCACATTGCCGCCATCGCCGTTCAGCCACTCGGTGATCTCCCACATGGGGGCAAGGCGGCTGGCGGAGAAGGCCGCCGCCGGAAGGGCGCTCGCGGTGAGTGCTGCGGCCCCTGCGGCAACAACGGAACGGCGGGACGGCAAAGGACGGCGGCTCATGGGCGTCTCCTCAACGGGAAATGGAAGGACGCCGCCAGTGTGCCGCCGGGGCCGGGGGGCCAGCAAAGCATATTTTCGTGAGTTTGCGTGAGGGGGGCTGGTGTAAGCCGCACCGTTCAGAGCAAGGCGCCCTGGGTCCCCGCGTTCGCGGGGATGACGGAGAAGAGTGCGGGGGCCGCCAGCTTCGTCATCCCGGAATTTTGCGCACGCAAAATATCCGGGACCCAGAAGCCGCGCGATTCAAAGCCAGCCGCCCTGGGTCCCCGCTTTCGCAGGGGCGCGGCAGACTGGGTGGAGCTAGCCGGCAACCGCGCCGGACGTGATCACCGTCACCGAACGCCGGTTCTGCGAGAAGCAGCTTTCCTCTGCGCACAGAGCAACAGGACGCTCCTTGCCGAAGGCGATGGTGGAGACGCGGCCAGGCTCGATGCCTTGGGCAATCAGGAAGTTCTTGGAGGCCTCCGCACGGCGCGCCGACAGGGCGATGTTGTATTCGCGCGTGCCGCGCTCATCCGCATGTCCTTCCACTTGGATCGTCACCTGGCCATATTGCTTCAGCCACGTGGCCTGGCGGCGCAGGATCTCCTGAGCCTGAGGGGTCAGGGTGGACTGGTCCACAAGAAACAGAACGCGGTCGCCCACATTAATGGTGAAGTCGCGCTGAGAGCCGGGGGTGGCGTTCTCAACATCAACGGCAGCCACATCCGGTTTGTCTTTCGACGAACAGGCCGCAAGTCCGATGAGGGCCAAGGCGATGGCCACAAGTTTAAAGCCTTCAACAAGACGTTTCATTCGTCCCACTCCTCGTCACAAGCCCCGTGCCGTCCAATTCAGGTCCACCCGGCATCAGGCTCTGAGAATCCAATTTCAGAATTTGGTGATCGCTCATAAGCAAAAAAATGGCATTTATTGGATGAGCGGCGACCAGGCTGGATCCGATGCCCAAGTTCCGGTCTTGATCTCCTGTTCATTATATCCGGTCAAATCCACGGAGTACAATTTTGCACCACCTTGTTCTCCGCGGGTTTCCCGGAAAAACATGAGCACACGTCCGTTGGGTGCCCATGTGGGTCCTTCATTGTGGTAGCCTTCGGTTAATATTCTCTCACCAGAGCCGTCCGGACGCATCACGCCGATGAGGAATCGCCCCTTCAAAAGCTTGGTAAAGGCGATCACATCGCCGCGAGGAGACCAGACGGGCGTGGAATAGCGGCCCTGGCCGAACGAGATGCGGCGCTGGTTGGTGCCATCTGAGTTCATCACATAGATCTGCTGGGAGCCGGCGCGGTCTGATTCGAACACCACCTGACGCCCGTCCGGCGAATAGGAGGGCGCAGTGTCAATCGCCGCCGTCTTGGTCAGTTGGCGCGTGGTGCGGGTGCGCAGGTCCATGGTGAAAATGTTGGAGTTGCCGCCGCGCTGCAGGCTCATGATCACCCGCTGGCCATCGGGAGAAAAGCGCGGCGAGAAGCTCATGGACGGATCGTTGGACACCAGCTCGCGCTGGCCGGTCTCAATGTTCAAGAGATAGACCCGCGGGCGCCCGCTGGAGTAGGACATGTAGGTGATTTCCTGGCTCGTGGGGCTGAACCGTGGGGTCAGCACCAGATCACCGCCATTGGTCAAGGTGCGCTTGTTGAAGCCGTCCTGGTCCATGATGGTCAGCTTCTTGATGCGCTTGGATTTGGGCCCGGTCTCTTCCACGTAAACAACGCGCGTGTCGAAATAGCCTTTTTCGCCGGTGAGCCGCTGGTAGACCGCATCGGAGATCAGGTGGCCGATGCGCCGCCAGTTGCGAGGTGTGGTGACGAACTGAAAGCCGGTGAGCTGCTTTTGCGCCAGAACATCCCACAGCCTGAACTCAGCCTTCAGCCGGCCATCGGCCTGCACGGTCACCCGGCCGGTGATGAGCGCCTGGGCCTTGATGATGCGCCAGTCGCCGAAGCGCGGCGGAGCGGAAAAATCGGTGATCTGCTCAATGTATGAGGCCGGCGGCAGAGGATTGAACAAGCCGGAGCGGCGCAGATTGTTGCTGATGACGCCGGAAATGTCGGGACCGAATTTCGGGTCGCCCACAAAAGCAGGAATGGCCACCGGCATAGGATCAACCTGACCCTTGGTGATGTCGATCTCGATCAGCGCGCGCGCCGGCTCTGCGGGCGCCAGAAAGCCCGCCGCGGCCACAATGAGCGCCAGCGCCAGATACCGCACGGCTGTCCAGTTTGGACGTTGTTTCTTCATGGATGTCCCCATCTTCTCAACCCCGGTCAGCCATTCAACATTATGGAAGGATCAAAATTCATACGAAACTTGCGGCCCTTGAACGCCTCAAAACGATCATACGGTGAGCACGCCAGCACCGCGCGCTCAACCGTATCGATGGCTGTTGCACGGGTGGGGCCGTTGGGCGCTTTCACACTGACCGGGTTGCCAATGATCTGGCCGGTCGAATCGGTTTGGAACTCCACCGTCACTCTCCATTGTTCCGGATCCTGCGCGCCGCCCGGGATCCTCCAACAGCGCGACAGCTTGTCGATCAGCCAATCGGTTTCTGTTGCGCTCAGCTCGGTTTGATCGCCAATCGCATTGCGTTCCGCCTTGCGCGGCGTGCCCCGGCCTTCAGCGGCCTTTTGCGGTGTCGTCTCATCTATGCTCTTGTCCAGCAACGCCGACAGCGCTTCGGTATCGAACTTTCTTTTCTTCTTGGGCTTTTTCTTGGCGAGCTTCTTTTTCGGCTTGGTTCGGGGCTTTGGCGCGGCCACCTTCGGTTTTTCAGGCTGAGGTTTGGCTTCAGCCGGTTTCGGCTCCGGCTCCGGCTCAGGCGCAGGCTCAGGCTCAGGCTCTTTCTTCACCTCTTGAGGCTCGGGCACCGGTTCTGGCTCTTTTTCCACCTCCACCGGCTTTGGCTCAGGCTCCTTCGGAGGGGTCGGTTCCTCTTGCTGTGGTTCTGGAGGTTGCTGGGGCGGCTGCTCCTCTTGCGGCTTACCGCCTTCCAGGCGCACGGCCTTCTGCTCGCGGGTCTTGGGTTCGGCTATGTCTTCCTCGCCGTCTTTGGCCAGGGCAACGGCCTGCGACAGCTCGCTCGGATCCACCAGATCCACCACGGGCGCTTCATCGAAATTCGTCTCATATTCATGCGGAGACGAAAACGAGATCACCCCTGCAAGCAATATTGCAGTGTGGACGAGAGTGGATGCGATCAAGCTCCAGCGCATGATCCTTCGTTCTTACTTTATCTCTTCGGGTGCGGTCACCAGCCCGATGCGTTTGAATCCGGCCCCTGAGATGGTGCCCATGACCTTGGCCACGATACCATAATCCACCTCGTGGTCGCCGCGTACAAAGATACGCTCGTTATAGCCGTTTTGGCTTATGGCGAGCAATTTCGGCACCAGTGTGTCGAGTTCGATCTCCGTATCCTGCAGGAAGATCCGGCCATCGCTGTTCACGGTGATCGCCAGAGGCTCTTTTTCGCCCTGCAGGGGCTTGGCCTTGGATTCCGGCAGTTCAATGGGAACGCCCACGGTCAAAAGCGGTGCGGTCACCATAAAAACGATCAGCAACACCAGCATGACGTCCACGAAGGGCGTCACGTTGATTTCCGTCATGGGCGCGTAGGAGGAGCGGCGGCGGCGCCGGGCGCCGGAAATCCTGCTCTGTAAGGCTGCACCCATAGCTACACCGATTCATCAAGTTGACGGGAAATGATCGACGAAAACTCACCGGAAAAGCTCTCCAGCCGCACCGCCAGCTTGGAAATGTCATTGGTGATCTTGTTGTAGAAGATCACAGCAGGAATGGCCGCCAGAAGGCCGAGTGCCGTGGCGAACAGGGCCTCGGCAATGCCGGGGGCCACCACGGCCAGGTTGGTGCTCTTGGAGGCGGCAATGGCCCTGAACGAGTTCATGATGCCCCACACCGTGCCGAACAGGCCCACAAACGGGGCGGTTGAGCCCACGGTGGCCAGGAACAGCAGCCGGGATTCAAGGCTGGCCATCTCCTTTTGCATTTCCACGTCCATGGCCCGCTCGATGCGCTGTTGCACCCCCAGAAACCCGGCGCGCATCATGGATTCCTGCGAGCGCTTCCACTCGCGCATGGCCGAAACGAACAGGGCCGCCGATGAGCGGTTGTCGGCCTGAGCCATGGAGGCATAGAGGTCTTCCAGCGAGCGCCCGGACCAGAACTGGTCCTCGAACCTGTTGGTCTTGCGCTCGATGCGCACCAGCAGGAACAGCTTTTCAATAATGATGGCCCAACTCCAGATCGATGCGACCAGAAGGCCGATCATCACTGCCTTGACCACAATATCGGCCTGCAGAAAAAGGCCCCACAAAGAGAACCCGCCCGTGTGGCCGGCCGGGTCTGGAAGTCCTTGACTGCCTGCCTGGGCAAGTAAGATCAGATCCATGTAAGCGATGCCCTTAAGACTGCTTTTGTTCGTGGAGCAAATCAGCGCCGGTCTTTCGGCGGCGCGCGCTGCTAAAAGCCGATTAACTTTGTCAAAACTGCGGCGTTTCAGGCGCCCTACTCACCGAGCCCAGCCGATTGCCCACGCACCTTTAGCTCCTTAAGCGCACATGAGCAATTCCTGGTTAACAGATGGTTACGATTGGAGGGTTTGTGAGTTCCCGCCTCCAGGGGCCACACAGTATGGCCGCTCCTGGGTCCCGGATATTTTGCTGGTGCAAAATTCCGGGATGACGCAGGGGGCGCGGCTCCCCCCAATCGTCATCCCCGCGAACGCGGGGACCCAGGGGCGGCTTGACTTAGAGCGCGCGGTTCTGGGGCAAGCTCCCCCAACATCCCCGCCATCGCGCCCACGGCCGCTTCCAGCTCCGCCTCCTCAAACCCGGAGAACCCCAGCAACAGCCCCTCGCCGGCCTCTGTGCCGTCCGCGTAGAACCCGGACAGACTCTGCGCCTCCACACCGCCCTCACGAAGACGCGCACAAATCTCAGCATCGCAATGTCGCGCCCTCAGCGCCTCGTCCAGGCTCACGACAATGTGCATGCCGCTGTTGGCCGGCTGGGGCGTGAGGAGCCCGTTGCAGGTTTCCACAAGCTGGTCCAAGAGAAAGCCGCGGCGGCGGGCATAAAGCCGGCGCATGCGGCGGATGTGGGCGGCGAACTGGCCGGACGTGATGAACTCGGCCAGCGCCGGCTGGGCGACGCTTGAAGCCTGCGGGCCCGCTTCGTCGTGCACCTGATGAAACCTGGTCGCCAACCCGGGCGGAACCACCAGATAGCCAAGCCGCAAGGACTTGAACATGACCTTGGAGAAGCTGCCCAGATAAAGCACCCGGTCCGTCTCATCCATGCTCATGAGCGCGGCCAGGGGCCGGCCCTCGTAGCGGAACTCGCTGTCATAATCATCTTCCACAATCCAGGCCCCGGCGCGGCGGGCCCAGTCCAGAAAATCGAGCCTTCTGGCCAGCGACATGGTCATCCCCAGCGGGAACTGCCGGGGTGGCGTGGCGATGGCCATGCGGGCAGACTTGGCGAGCTCCACCCCGCGGGCCACCATGAGCCCCTCCCGGTCCACCGGCACATAGACCGGAGCCAGACCCTTCTCCACGATCTTGCGGCGCATGGGCACATAGCCGGGGTTTTCCAGCCAGACCTGATCGCCGGGCGCGCACAGCACCCGGGTGATCAGGTCAATGGATTCGCCCGATCCGCTGGTGATCAGGACCTGGTCCGGCGTGCAGGATATGCCGCGCCATGTGCGCAGGTGATCGGCAATGGCGGCTTTCAGGTTGGCGTCTCCTTCCACATGAGGCTCGCCGAAATGGCTGGCGATGGGCCCGCGCCACGTCTTCTGCAGAAGGCGGGCCCACTCCGCGTGGGGAAAATCGGCCGGAGATGTGGCGCGAATGGAGAATGGTATCGAACGGGCGGGCCGGCCCTGAGGCGGAGCCGGCTTGGGGGGCGCCGGGGCAGCGGCGCTGTTCACCAGCATCAGATGTTCCGGCGAAAACTGGGCAACGAAGATCCCCGCTCCGCGTCTTGCCTCCAGATAGCCTTCGCTCGCCAGTTGATCATAGGCGGTGATCAGCGTGGTGCGCGACAGGCCCAATTCCTTGGAAAAACTGCGGGTGGACGGCAGCCGCGCGCCCGAGGCCAGCCGCCCCGACAAAATGAGATCGCGCAGTTGCTCATAGAGCTGCTGGTACGCCGGCTTGGCGGTGTCGCTCTCCAGGGCAACGCCTAAGAGCGCGGGGCTGAATGTGTCCGGTTTGGCCAAAGTGGTATCTTTAAATCTTTCTAAATTGGATATTTCTGAATATCCATTTTGACCCTATTTGCCGGGAAAACGCAATTACGGAGTTTCCCGATGAGCAGATCTTCTGAGGCGCCCAGTGAGCGCACCCGTTTGCGCCGTCTTTACGAGCGCGGCGCGTATGATCAAGAGAGTGTCTATGGTCTTTTGGATGTGCTGCCGCTGGCCCATGTGGGCTATGTGCTGGACGGGGCGCCGGTGGTGACGCCCACGTTTCAGTGGCGCGAAGGGGACCATGTGTATTGGCACGGCTCGTCCGCCAGCCGGATGCTGCGGACGTCGGAGGGTGCTGAGGTGTGCCTGACCGCTTCGGTTTTGGACGGGTTTGTGCTGGCGCGCTCCGGGTTTCATCATTCGGTCAATTATCGCTCGGTCACCCTGTTCGGCACAGCCCGCAAGGTTGAGGACGCAGACGCCAAGGAAGCGCGCTTGAAGGCGTTTGTGGATGGCCTCTTCCCCGGCCGCTGGGAGATGCTGCGCGCCATGACGGCTCAGGAGCTGAAAGCCACCACCATTTTGTCCATGCCCATCGATGAAGCCTCCGCCAAGGTGCGCACCGGCGGTCCGGTGGACGATGAGGAGGATTACGCGTTGCCGGTCTGGGCCGGGGTGATCCCTCTGGCTCCGCAGGTGATGCCGCTGGAGGCGGACCCGAGGAACCTGGACGGGGTTGAGGTGCCGGAGCATGTGAGCGGGTTTCGGTTTGGGTGATCACCGTCCCCCCCCCCCTGAAATTTTGCACCAGCAAAATATCCGGGGCCCAGCGGCCGCACGCTCAAACTCAAGCTGCCCTGGGTCCCCGCGTTCGCGGGGATGACGGGGCGCGTGCGGGGATGACGGGCGCGCGCGGAGATCCATCGCGGGCCCCCAACCGTCACCCCGGAATTTTGCGCCAGCAAAATATCCGGGGCCCAGAGGCGGCACGCTCAAACTCAAGCTGCCCTGGGTCCCCGCGTTCGCGGGGATGACGGGAGAGTGCGCGGATGACGGGCGCGCGTGCGGAGATCCATCGCGG
>JANQOW010000135.1 GCA_028285595.1 Hyphomicrobiales bacterium | reverse complement strand
GACCTGCTCCACAAGCCGCTCGCGCGACTGCCGGTATTCGATGAGGTCGGCCACCGAGATGATCTTCAAGCCATGCTCGCGGGCAAAGGCGAAGACCTGATCGCCCTTCTTCACGGTGCCGTCATCATTGACCAGCTCGGCGATAACGCCCACCGGGGCCAGGTTGGCGAGCTTGGCGAGATCCACCGCCGCTTCGGTGTGGCCGGAGCGCATCAGAACGCCGCCGCGCTTGGCGATCAGCGGGAACATGTGGCCGGGGCGTACGAAATCTTCTGCCTGCACATTGCCGTTGGCCAGCGCCCGGGCGGTGCTGGTGCGTTCTGCCGCCGAGATGCCGGTGGTGAGGCCTTCTTTATAGTCCACCGACACGGTGAAGGCCGTGCTCATGGGCGCATCGTTGTCGGCCACCATGGGCACCAGAGAGAGCCTGCGCGCATCTTCGCGCGGCATGGGCACACAGACAATGCCCGTTGTGTGCCGGACGATAAAGCCCATTTGCTCCGGGGTGACTTTGGCAGCGGCGACAATGAGATCGCCTTCGTTTTCCCGGTCATCATCATCGACCACCACGACCATTTCGCCATCGGCAATGGCGGTCACGGCGTCTTCGACAGGGTCGAGCTGATACGGATCGGCGGAGGTACTCATACGGCTTAAGGTCTCTGTTGGGCTTTGAGGAGGGATGCTTTAGCTTCTCGCCGCGCCAGGGGCAAGCGCAACGGTCTGGTCTTACGTCTCCACCACGCCCACATAGGGCAGCTCGCGGAACGAATGGGCCATGTCCATGCCATAGCCCACCACGAACAGATCCGGGGTGCTGAAGCCGAGGAAGTCTGCGTCAATGTCGGCTGCCCGTTTACCCGGCTTGTCGAGGAAGACGCAGGTTTTCACCTCTTTTGCACCGCGCGCCACGATCAGGTCTTTGGCAAACGCGATGGTGCGGCCGGATTCCAGAATATCGTCGATGAGGATCACCGGGCGGTCGCGGACGGTGGCTTCGATGTCGCGCAGGATCTGCACCTGGCCTGAGGATTCCAGGTTCTTGCCGTAGCTGGAGAGCATCATCACATCCATCTCCAAAGAGACGCCCTGCATGTGGAGGGCGCGCAGCAGATCTGCGGCAAAGATGAAGCTGCCCTTCAGGATGGCCACCACCAGAAGGTTCTCGAAGTTGTGGGCGGCAATCTCCTCGGCAATGGCATCGACCCGCTCCGCCACTTCCTCTTCGTTGTACAGAACCCGGATCGTGTGTCCGTCCAACGTTCGCCGTTCACCTGAATTCATTGCCGTGCCCTGTTTGTGGTGCCATCTGAGGGTCTTTGTAGCGCCTCAATGGCGCCCTGGCCAGCAGCGGACCTAGAGGGGCCAGAAAAACAGAATGCACGGCACGCCCGCGGCGATCACCAGCACCTCCAAGGGCAAACCCATGCGCCAATAGTCGCCGAACCGGTAGCCGCCCGGGCCCATGATGATGGTGTTGTTCTTGTGACCGATGGGCGTCAGGAACGCGCACGAAGCGGCCACCGCGACGGCCATGAGGAACGGGTCGGGGCTGACGCTCAGTTTGCCGGCAACGTCAACCGCAATGGGGGCGGCGATGAGGGCCGTGGCCACGTTGTTCAGGACGTCCGACAGGGTCATGGTGACGATCATCAGGATGGTCAGCACCACGACCGGGGAGTAGCCCGCCGTCCAGGAGACGATCTGCTGGGCGATCAACGCGGTGCCGCCGGAGGATTCCAAGGCGGCCCCAATGGGGATCAGGGAGCCCAAGAGGACGATCACCGGCCACTCCACGCTCTCATAGATCTGGCTCAACGGCACGATCCGCAGCAGCACATAGAGCGCCACGCATGCTGCCAGAGCGATGGGCAGGTAGAGCCAGCCGATGCTGGCGAGCGTGATGGCCAGGGCAAACAGGCCCACCGCCAACCACGCCTTATCGCGCTGGGCCACCTGAAGGCCGCGCGGGGCAAGCGGCAGGCAGCCGAGCCAGGAGACGGCATCCTCCACATCGTTTTCGCGGCCGAGCAGGAGCAGAATGTCTCCCGGCTTCAAGACAAGCTTCCGCACGCGGTCGCGGAACCGTTTGCCTTGGCGGGAGACCCCGAGAAGGGTGACGTCGTGCCGGTAGAGCAGGCGCACATCCATGGCCGAGCGGCCGGCGATGCGGGAGTTGTCGGGCACCACCACCTCTGTCATGGACAAGGTGCCGGCAAGGGCGCCGGCATGTTTTTGTCCGCCGGCATATTGCAAGCCCGCCGCACCCACAAAGGCTTCGATCGCGTCCGGGCCCGCCTCCAGTACCAGCACGTCGCCTTTGCGGATCTCTTCGCTGCGGGCAAAGCCCGGCAGGCGTTTGCCCCGGCGCACGAGACCTAGGATCTGGACGTCGTTTTCTTCGGCTTCTGTATGAAGGTCGCGAACCACCTTGCCGATGCTCTTGGAGTTCTCCGGCACGGTGGCTTCGGCCACATAGCCTTCCAGATCGGTGAGCTCCGTGGCGGTGTTGTGCTTGGTGCGCTCGGCAGGAATGAACCGCCAGCCGATCAGGGCGATGTAGATGACGCCGATCACCGCAATCGCGGCCCCCACCGGAGCAAAATCGAACATGCTGTAGGGCTCGCCCAGGGCGGTTTCGCGAAACTGCGCAATGACAATGTTGGGGGGCGTGCCGATCAGCGTGATCATGCCGCCGAGAATGGAGGCAAACGACAGGGGCATGAGGGTCAGAGCGGGTGAACGCTTGGCCCGGCTTGCGGCCTGCATGTCCACCGGCATGAGCAGGGCCAGGGCGGCCACATTGTTCATCACAGCGGAAAGCCCTGCCGATAAGGTCGACATGATGCCGATATGAGCCGCCAGAGAGCGCCCGGACGAGATCAGATGACGGGTGATCAGCTCAATCGCCCCTGACGCGAACAACCCGCGCGAGACAATCAGCACCAGCGCAATGATCACCGTTGCCGGATGGCCAAAACCGGAAAAGGCCGCGTCCTTGGGCACCACGCCGACCACGAGCGCCACAGCGAGCGCACTGAAGGCGATCAGGTCATAACGGAACCTGCCCCAAATCAGGAGGCCGAAGATTGTCCCCAGGAGGGCAAACAGAATGATCTGGTCTTGCGTCATTGCGCGGTACACTAACGGCATGCGCAAGCGCGGCCAAGAACTTGCTTGTCCTCAATGTCACATCCCTTGACGGGCACCCGGTGAGCGCCCGCCAAGAGCTGTTTATTGGTTTAGGCGCACAATCTTACGCCTTGGCTTCCGTCTTGGTCGCTGAGGAACTCAATGCCCCGCTCGGTAAATGCACTGTCGATCTTTGACAGGTTTCGATTGTGTGGCCTTCTGCGGCCAGATTCGTAGTCTTTTATTGTGCTCAGTCCCAAACCCGCAGCATCTGCCAGATCGGTCTGAGACCATGACAAAAGCGCACGGGCGGCTTTGCTCTGATTGGGAGTAAACATGTTGTCACCACTAGCTAAACTGTTGCTACACAACTCCACCTCGCTCTCTCAGAGCCTGGTACCCCCGTGGCAACCGCAAGCGCCAGCCCCCTGGAGAGCGCATGCCTGAGAGAATCGAAGCGATGATCAGCGAACCGATCAACTGCCACTTTTTAGCTTGAACAGGGTTGGTGGCAACCGGCAATAACGCCGGTATCCACTGCATAGATGCAGCTTTTGGTTTAGCTATCTAAGATTGCAATCACCACAACTAACGCGGGTCCGGATCGGCCTGGGCGGAACTCCAGTCCGGTTTGAAACCTAAAATTTGTGCATCCAGCGAGAGTGCGGGGTTAAAAAGCCTGTTGTGCCAATAGGTTGCTTGCCACTCGGGATCGTCCTGCTTGAACCTGCGAACCGCGCAGAACATTTTGTAGCGTTGGGAAAACTGCTCAAAAGAGAGCAGGCATTCGCCTTCTTTCATGAGGGTTTCCGCCACATTCGAGGTGCTTTCGAACAGCGCCGTCAGCTCATCATTGAAGGTCCGGGCCTGTTGAAAGTGTGTTCCCTGCAGAAATTGCAGTCCCTTTTCATACACCTGGGCCGGGTCGTGCGTCTTCTGGCACTGGAAGCGGAAAAAGTCTGTGCTTTCCTCAGGCTCCAGAGGCACCATCAGGGTGATGACCCCAGGGCTCAGCACCTCGCCGCCCTTCAGGAGCAGTTGCGGGCGCATTCCAGGCGCGGGCCGGCCGCCGTCCTGCCGCATGGCGATCTGGCGCAGCCGGCACTGCCAATTCAGAAAGTGGTTGCGTATTGTCTCGTCAGGTCTTGCGTCCATACTGCTCAGCTTGTGGTTCCTACCAGGAGATAAAGGTAACCGGTGATCATGGATCCGGTTACACCGAGCAGGATGTAGAGCATGAATACGGGTTTGCGAACAAGAGCATAGACCGCGATCGCTGCGGGAACCGAGGACACGGCGCCTGCGGTCATGAACGCCAGGCCCGCCGCAGGGGTCATCCCTAACTTCATCAGGCCCGCCACCAGAGGAATGGCCGCATAGCCGTTCAGGTAGGACGGCATGCCGATCAGGGCGGCCAAGGGCACGGCGAACAGGTTGCCGGGGCCGACCGCAGCAGCGATCCAATCAGACGGTACATAGGCCACCATCAGGCTTTCCAGGAAGAAGGCGAGGGTCAGCCATTTGCCCAGGAACCAGCCGGTGGACTTGAACTCCTCAAACAGAACGCGCATGCGGCTATTGTCGCGCCAGATGGCCCATGTCACCTCGGTTGTCTTGCTACCGCCGCAGGTGTTGCAGGCGGCCGGCCCGATGAGCGGGTTCTGCAGATATCCGGCCTTTTGCACGCCCATCGTCACAAAGCCGGCGAACAGTCCAAGAGCAACCGCGGCAATGGTTTTGGCGATCGTGAATTCAAGGCCGATGCCGGCGGCGGTGAGAATGAACATTTCCGGGTCCATGATCGGCGAGGCGATCCAGAACGCCATCACCGCAGGCAGGGGCACGCCGGCCGCAAGCAGCGCCGCAATCAGGGGGATCACGCCACAGGAACAGAACGGGGAGAGGGCGCCTACAAAAGCGGCTGCAAATATCGAGATCGCCAGGTTGCCGGAAAACGCCTTGGCAATCAGCCCATCAAGGCCGCTGGCCTTGGCATAGCCGGCAAAGCCGATGGCCAGGGCAAAGAAGGGCGCAATGTAGACGATGCTGTCTAAGGTTTTTGACGCGCTGGCGAGCAGTTGATCGGTGTCGTACAAACCAAGCGCCACGGCAGACACAATGAGCGCGATGACCACCTTATCGGTGGCAATGCTTGATATCTTGTCCCAGGAGCCGGGATTGGTGAGCGTGCCGATAAGCTGGTTCATGGCTATAATCCTAGAATTGTCGAATTATCCGGTTAAATTTTTTTGAGGAGTCAGGCCGCCTCGCCCTTCGGCTTGATGGCAACGCCGGAGCAGCAGTTCTCGGTGAGCAGCTCCACCAAGGCGTGGATGCGCTCGAAGTTCGGCGTGCAGCTCAGCACCCGGCCATTGCGGGTCTGCTCGATCAGCCCGCCGCTGACCAGTTGGGAGACATGGTGCGACAGGGTTGAGGCCGGGATGCCCAGATGCTCCTGAAGGGCGCCCACAGGCAAGCCTTCAGGCCCGGCCTGGACCAACAACTGGACAATCTCCAGCCGGTTGGGATGGCCGAGTTTTTCCAAGCTTTTTGCTGCTTCTTGCGTGTTCATGACGGCGCTTATAGCGCAGCCGGTCAATGCAGTCAACTATATTTCTAGTATTTTCGAATTATTGTTTGGACACACTGCTGAGTTCCGCCAGGCTCGCGGCCATTTTGTCCTGATAGGCAAACAGGGCCGGGCCGCCGCCGGTGTGAATGAAGAGCACCTTAGCGCCCGGTTTGATCTCGCCGCTGCGCACCATGTGGATAAGGCCCGCCATGGTGCGGCCGGTATAGACCGGATCGAGCATCAAGGCCTCGCGTTGCGCGGCAAGGCGGATCGCTTCGGCCACCGCATCGTTCATGCGCCCGTAGCCGGGGGCGAGCACATCGTCAGTGACGATCACATCGTCGTCCGGGATCTCCACGTCAGAGCCCAGCATCTGCACCGCCTCGCGGGCGCGCCGCGCGACCCGGCCATGCTGAACATCAGCGCCGCGGCGCACGCACACACCCAGGATCGGGATATCCCACCCTGCCACGCGCGCGCCGGCCAGGAAGCCGCAATGGGTGATGGCGCTGCCGGACGGGATCACCACCACATCCGGCATCTGGCCCATGGCTTCAAGCTGATCCAGGCACTCGGCCGCTGCGGCCGCATAGCCCATGGCGCCAATAGGTGGGTGGTCGATGCCCAGATGGATCACGTGAGGTTTTCGGCCTTCTTGGCGCAGCCGGTCCGCATGGGCGTCCAGGGAGGCGTCCGCCGCCGCCTCGTTCTCACCTTCGGGGAAATAGTGGATCGTCGCCCCCAGCAACTGGTCGAGGAGGATGTTGCCGGAGCTGCGGTAGAGCGGATCGGTGTCCGGCACCCGCTCTTCCAGCTGCACTTCTGACTGCATGCCGAGCTTGTTGGCCGATGCCACGGCCAGGCGCACGAAGTTCGATTGCAAGGCGCCGGTGATCAGCATGGTGTCGGCACCCGCCTCGGCGGCGGGGCCAAGGTAATACTCAAGCTGGCGCACTTTATTGCCGCCAAAGGCGAGGCCGTTGCAGTCGTCCCGCTTGGCCCACAGAGTGATGCCCAGCTCTTCGCCCAAGCGGGCCAGCTCATCGATGGGCGTTGGATGATGTCCGAGGTGAACGCGCGGGTGGTGGGCAAGGCCCGGGAGCCTGTTGCTTGGAATCATGTTCAGGTCCATCTAGCTGGTTCTGTCCAATTTTGGATGGTTGCGCCTGTTAGCCCTGGCGGGCAGGCAACACTTCATCACCGTGGTGACACAAGACCGGGCGACAAACAAGAATGTTGGGTGCCAAACATCGAGTTCTAAAAGACGTCTTCGGCTTTGATCAGTTCCGGGAAGGTCAGGAAGGGGTGATCGACACCCTGCTGGCCGGCGATAATGTGTTGACCATTATGCCGACCGGGGCCGGCAAGTCTCTGTGCTATCAGGTGCCCGCTCTGGTGCTGGGGGGCTTGACCATTGTGGTCTCGCCCCTGGTGGCATTGATGCAGGACCAGGTGGCCGCCCTGCAACTGGCCGGGGTTGCGGCGGAGACCATCAACTCTTCGCGCGAGCGGGCTGACAATGTGGCGGCCTGGCGCAAGGTGGAGGACGGCGAAGTTCGCCTGCTCTACCTGTCGCCTGAGCGGTTGATGACCGAACGCATGCTGGCGGCGCTGTCGAGGCTGGATGTGCGCTTGATTGCGGTGGACGAGGCGCATTGCATCTCGCAATGGGGTCCGGCCTTTCGCCCGGAATATGAGCTGCTCGGCACTTTGTCTCAGACCTTTCCCGGCGTCCCCCTGGTGGCGCTCACCGCAACGGCAGATGAAGTAACCCGTTCCGACATTGTGGAGCGCTTGTTTTCGGGCAACGCGAAGACGGTGGTTCTTGGCTTCGACCGGCCCAACATCAAACTCACCGTGGAAATGAAGTCCAATTGGAAGGCGCAGATGCTGGACGTGGTCTCCAAGCATCCGGGCGTCAGCGGCATCGTTTATTGCCTGTCACGCAAGAAGACCGAGGAAGCTGCGGAGGCTCTGAACGCGGCGGGCATCCCCGCGCTGGCCTATCACGCCGGCATGGACAAGTCCGTCCGCGAGCATCACCAAAACAGGTTCATGACCGAACCCGGTTTGGTGATCACCGCCACCATCGCCTTCGGCATGGGGATCGACAAGGCCGACGTGCGCTATGTGGTGCACACGGACCTGCCCGGCAGCGTTGAAGCCTATTACCAGGAGTTCGGGCGCGCTGGCCGCGATGGGGCGCCGGCTGAAGCCCACATGCTCTATGGCCTGGGCGATATCGCCTCGCGCCGCCGGTTCATTGAAGAGGCGGAGACCGGCACCGAACATAAACGCCGTGAGCACAAGCGGCTCGATACCCTGGTGGCCTATTGTGAGAGCCCCACCTGCCGGCGGGTGGCTCTGCTCGCCTATTTCGGAGAGGCCTCTGAGCCTTGCGGAAACTGCGATATGTGCCTTGAGCCGCCGGAGATGAAGGACGGCACGCAAGAAGCGCAAAAGGCTCTTTCGGCAGTGTATCGCACAGGGCAGAGATTTGGGGCCGCGCACATCATCGATATCCTGCGCGGGGCGGAGACGGAGAAGATGCTCACCTCCGGCCACAACAAGCTGCCCACATATGGCGTCGGCGCCGACCGTAAAAAGGCGGAATGGCAATCTATTTTGCGCCAGCTGGTGGCATCGGGGTTTCTTAAACTCGACGTGAAGGATTATGGCGGCCTTGCGCTCACCGAAAAAGGCGCGCGGCTGTTAAAGGGCGAGGCGTCGTTTTCCTACCGGGCGGACAGCCTTACCCGGGCCAAGGCAGCGAAAGCTCAGCGCCGCGGCAGTGCGCCCGCGGTCGATCTGCTGCCCGCGCAACAAGAGCTGCTTGGGGAGCTGAAAACCTTGCGTTTAAGGCTGGCCAAGGAACGCGATGTGCCGGCTTTTGTGATCTTCCCCGACAGGGCACTGATCGACATGGCCGTCAAACAGCCCGTCAACAAGTCCGAGTTTGCTGAGGTCAATGGTGTGGGCGCGGCAAAGCTGCGGGACTTTGCCGACGCATTCCTGGACGTTATCGGTCAATCGTCAGGTTCAGGATGAATGGAGCGCCAAACGCAGATCACGGCGAAGTAGACCGACGAGCCCACCCATAACCAGAAGATCAAGGGCGAGGCCTCCACGGCCTTTGTGGAGGGATGGATCAGCACCAGACGCAAGGATGTGGCCGCCCACAGAACAGTCATGGGGATGGTGATCTTGCGCAGCTTGCGGACCCTGAGCGGGTGCACGAACTTGACGGGTATGAAGGTCATCACCGCACAGATGCCGATGACGGCGAGATTGATCCACGGGTCGCTCTGCAGCACATGGAAATAGAGTACCACCAGGTTCCACAACGCCGGAAAGCCGGAGAAATAGTAATCGGCGGTTTTCATATCCAGATTGGCGAAGGTGTAGCAGGACACCGCCATGACACAGGCGGCCGAGTAAACCTCCCAGCCCGGCGGCACCAGGCCGAACCAGTAGATCATCATGGCCGGCACGACCACATAGGTGAAATAGTCGATCACATTGTCCAGCGTGGCGCCATCCACCTTGGGGGTGAGCTCGCTTACGCGCACTCTGCGGGCCAGTGTCCCGTCAATCCCGTCTACGAACAGAGCCAGGCCCAGCCACATGAAGGCGGCAATCTTGTCCCCCTCAAGGATGGCCACAAGCGCCAGGAACCCGAGCACGGCGCCGGACGCGGTAAACGCGTGCACGGCCCAGGCCGCGGCGACCTCGGTCTTTTGGTGTTCACTGGTCCGATCGCTCATAGTGGCCCCAATAATACACGATCACTGCCTAAGTTTAGCACGTGTTCGCATGGTTTTTCGCTTTTGTTTTTGTGCCGCATACAGGGCTATGCATAGCCTTTCACCACAATTCGGCAACTTAATGCCCAAATTCAACAACAAATATGCCCTTTCGTGAGGGGGCTGGGGACAAGGTGCCGGGTGACAGCTATTTCGGTTTCGGGGGATCTGGGAGGTCTTTGCGGTCCCAGAAAGCATCATAATGCATCAGCACCTGATCCTCCTTCAAGGTCACAACGCCATACATGGGCGGCTCATCGGAATATGGGCTGCCCACGCTTGCGCGCACCAAAGGAACCTGGTGGTTCAGGCCCGGCAGTGCCGAGTAGGCGATCCCCCGCCAGGAGCCGAAGACGGTGCGGTGCACGTGGCCGAAGAAAATGTGGCGAACATTTGAGTATGCGGCCAGGAGCGCAGCGAACGCCTCATGCTGCTCCAGCTTGATGCGGTCCATGTAATCGATGCCAATGTCGAAGGGCGGGTGGTGCATGGCGATGTAGACCTCTCCCGGCGCGCTTTCCAACTGGGCCTGAAGCCAGGCTAGGCGATCGTCGCAATACCAGCCCGCTGAATTGTAGGGTTCGCTGAACGTGTCCAGAAAGACAAACCGCCGCGTGCCCTTGTCCAGCACCTGCTGGGCATACCCATGTTCATCGCGGGGCGCCTCCGGGAAGGCCTTAAAGTAGTTCTCGCGATCGTCATGATTGCCCAACATGAGAACGGTCTCCAGCGGAAATGCGGAAAGCCGCTCCTTCAGGGCCTTATAGGTCTCCACCTCGCCCCGGTCTGTTAAGTCCCCGGAGATAAAGCAGAAGGCTGCACCTGAATGGTGGGTCTTGATGTCGTGAAGACAGGCCTCAAGGCGCTCAAACGGGGTGTTGCCCCACAAGCTCTCGCCCGGAGGCACCAGATGGGGATCCGTTACGTGGATAAATTTCATTACCGTGCCTTGTTGCGATTGTTGCTGCCGGAGGGTCCCATTCCTGATACAGAAATTCTCCGACGAGTTCGAGACCAATGTGATCGCTATGAGCCTGCAAACCACCTGTCTGGGAGCCTTCCCAAAGCCTGACTACCTGCCCATCAAAGATTGGTTCTCCGTTGACCACGGCATGACCGACCAGGGCGGCAAGGTGACCCGTGATTACACCGAAGCGATGCGCCGGGCGGATGATCAGACGGAGGCCCTGTTCGTGCGCGCCACGAAAGAGGCTGTCGAGGCGCAGGTGGATGCCGGGATTGACATTGTGTCCGACGGTGAGCAGCGGCGGGAAAACTACATCCACTATCACTGCCGCCATCTGGAGGGCTTCGATTTCGACAACCTGGAGGCCCGGGTTCTGCGTGATGGGGCCTATGAGGCGGAGCTGCCGGTGATCCGGGGTGATATCAAGGCCAAGGGCGTTGCGTTCCTGCAGCGCGATTATGAGATCGCTCAGAGCTTCACCAGCCACCCGGTCAAGATCACCGTTCCCGGTCCGCTGACCATCATGGATACCACGGTGAACGAGCATTATGCCGAGCCGCAGGAGCTGGCCTTTGATCTGGCCGATAATCTGAATGTGGCGATCCGTGCTCTGGCGGATGCCGGCTGCCCTTACATACAGGTGGATGAGCCGCTGTTTGCCCGCGAGGTGGACCGGGCGCTTCAGTTTGGGGTGGAGGCGCTCGACCGGTGCTTCCACAAGGTGCCGGCGCACGTGGTGCGCGTGATGCACATGTGCTGCGGCTACCCCAACCATCTGGACGACGAAGAGTATCACAAGGCCGATCAGAACAGCTATTTCCGCCTGGCCGATGCCGTGGACCGGACGGGCGTTCAGCAAATCTCGATCGAGGACGCCCACCGCCACAACGATCTCGGCCTGCTGGAGCATTTCGAGCGCTCCACCGTGATCTTTGGAGCGGTGGCGATTGCGCAAAGCCGGGTGGAGGAGGTGGATGAGATTGTCGACCGGTTGAGAGCCGCGCTGGATCACATCGACCGCGAACGCCTGGTGGCAGCGCCCGATTGCGGGCTCGGCCTTTTGGGCAAGTCGCTCGCCGTTGCCAAACTGGAGCGCTTAAGCGCAGCAGCAAAGCTTGTGTGATGGGCGATCGGTGCGATAGGTTCATCCGGCAGAAGGACAGTCAGATGCATCGCCTTTTCGCCGTTTCCGCCGCAACGCTTCTCTTCGCGAGCTCCTTTGGTGTCGCCGTCCCACAGGCCCATGCGGATTCCTGCTGGAAGCATAATGGCTCGCTCATGCGCCTGTCTGCGTCCGGCGACAAACGCTTCATCCGCTACGAAGCGCCTCGCGAAGTTCTTAAGCGATCGGGCGTCAAGCGGGGGACATTGTTGTTTGATGGCGTTAAAACCGGCAACCGGTTTACCGGCAAGGCGCGGCGTTATTCGCGCTATTGCCCCGGCAAACCGCTCACCTACACGGTGTCCGGCTCGGTGGCCTCGAACCAGACCACCATCACAGTGTCCGGTCAGCGCGAAGTCCACACACGCTGCCGCGGAACCGGGCGCTTTAAGCGTGATCGGCTGGTGTTTACCTATAGCCATCAGTGCTAAGGCGCGCTATCACGGGGCAGCAACATCCACATTTCAGTTTGAAGGACCCTCGCCATGAGTGAAGCGGCCGTCTCCTCCTCGCACCCTGTGAAACTTCAGGACAAGGCATTTTTCAACTGGGAAGATCCCCTGCATCTGGACGAACAGCTCTCTGAAGACGAGCGCATGATCCGCGACAGCGTGCGCGCGTATGCCCAGGACAAGCTGGCACCGCGCGTTCAAAAGGCGTTCCGGGACGAAACATTTGACCGGGAGATCATGAACGAGTGCGGCGAGCTCGGGCTCTTGGGCGTGATGGTCGATCCCGAATACGGCGGCTCGGGTCTTGGCTATGTGGCCTACGGATTGATTGCCCGGGAGATTGAACGCGTGGATTCCGGCTACCGTTCGGCCATCTCCGTGCAGAACTCCCTGGTGATGCATCCGATCAACGCCTATGGCTCTGAAGCGCAAAAGCGGAAATATCTCCCCAAACTGGCCACCGGCGAATGGGTGGGCTGCTTTGGCTTGACGGAGCCCGATGCAGGCTCTGATCCGGGCAGCATGAAAACCCGGGCCAAACGCGTGGACGGCGGCTTCGTGCTGAACGGCGCCAAGATGTGGATCTCCAACTCACCGATTGCCGATGTGGCAGTCGTGTGGGCCAAGCTGGAAGATGAAGGCATTCACGGCTTTATCGTGGAGCGCGGCATGAAGGGGTTCTCCACGCCGAAGATCGAAGGCAAGTTCTCGCTCCGCGCCTCAGTGACCGGCGAGATCGTGCTGGAAGATGTTGAGGTGCCCGAAGAGAACCTGCTGCCCAACGCACGCGGCCTGAGCGGTCCGTTCGGCTGTTTGAACAAGGCCCGCTTCGGCATTTGCTGGGGCGCCATGGGCGCGGCGGAAGATTGCTGGCACCGGGCACGGGACTATGTGATGGACCGCAAGCAGTTCGGCAAGCCGCTGGCGGCCAATCAGCTTGTGCAAAAGAAGCTGGCCGATATGCAGACGGAGATCGCGATTGGCCTGCAAGGCGCGCTGGCGCTGGGCCGTGCGCTGGAGGCAGGCACCGGGGCGCCGGAATCCATCTCGCTTATGAAGCGGAACAATTGCGGCAAGGCGCTGGATATTGCCCGGCTCGCCAGGGACATGCACGGCGGCAACGGGATTTCGGACGAGTACCACGTGATCCGCCATCTGGTGAACCTGGAGACGGTGAACACCTACGAGGGCACCCATGATGTGCACGCGCTGATCCTTGGACGGGCGCAGACGGGTATTCAGGCGTTTATGTAGCGGGCGTCCCTGCGAAAGCAGAGACCTTCTCAGCCAAGGGAAAGGCCTGAGCTATGGGCCCCTGCTTTCGCAGGGGCGCGGGTGGGTGCCGTTACTCCGCCTCCTGTGGCTTCAACGTGATCGAAAATTGCGCGCTGCCGTTGATGTAGAGGCTGTTTGGCCGGTTGCGCTGGTGGCGGAGCTGGGTGGTGACATTGAGGTTGGTGAGCTGGCAGGCCTCTGCAATGGTTTGCTGCAAGGTCTCGCATTCTTCCCGTGCCATTTTGTAGATCAGCTTGCGCCCCATCTTCTGGATGGCGGCAACGGCCTTGTCGTTGGTTTCGCTCAGCGGGGTCTGGGAATTGAAGCTGACGCTCACATTGACGGTATTGGCGTGATAGGGCGAGACCAGCCGGGCGGTGGCCGAGCCGGCGCCCGCTGAGGTTGCCAGAACGGCAGCAACCGCGGTCACGATCAGGGCGGATTTAGCAAAACGGATGATACGCATAACGCTCTCCTTCAAGGGTTCAGATGATGACCCTATGACGCACGCCGCGCCAAATTCCTTGGAGAGCTTGATGATTTTTTGTGCAGATGCTGCGCCCTAAGCGGCGCGCTCATCGGTGCGCTTGTCCACCAAAGCGACCACATCGCCAATGATGCCGGTGAGCTCATAGTCCTTCGGCCGGTAAATGGCCGCAACGCCGAGCTGCTTCAGAATGGCTTCGTCGTCGGTGGGAATGATGCCGCCCACCACCACCGGCACATGGTCGTGACCTTTCTCACGAAGACCGTTCATCACATCGCGCACCAGCGGAACGTGGCTGCCGGAGAGGATGGAGAGGCCGATCACGTGCACGCCCTCGGTGATGGCCGCATCAATAATCTCCGCAGGTGTGGAGCGGATGCCGTCATAGACCACTTCCATTTCGCAGTCCCCGGCCCGCACCGCAATCTGTTCTGCGCCGTTGGAATGGCCATCGAGACCTGGTTTACCCACCAGGAAGCGGGGCGTTGCGCCCAGTTTCTTCGCCAAACGTGCCACCGCCAGGCGGACTTGCTCAATGTCTTCGCCTTCGGTGGAAATCTCGATGGTGTTGACGCCGGTGGGCGCGCGGTATTCGCCGAAGACCTCGCGCAATGTCTCGCCCCATTCGCCGGTGGTGACCCCGGCTTTGGCGGCGGCAATGGAGGGCTCCATAATGTTGGCGCCGTCTTCGGCGGCCTGTCTCAGGGCGGCGAGGGCCGCTTGGACTTCCGCGTCGTCGCGCTCTTTGCGCCAGCTCTTAAGCGCCTCGATCTGTTCAAACTCAACGGTGTCGGAGACCGTGACGATGGTCTCGTCGCCCCCGGTGCTTAAGGGGGAGGCTTCGGTTTCGGTGTAGGCATTGACACCGATGACCGTTTGTTCGCCGGCCTCGATGGCTTTCACCCGCTCTGTGTTTGAGGCAACCAGACGCTCTTTCATATAGCCTGATTCCACAGCGGCCACCGCCCCGCCCATGGCGTCGATCTTCTGGAGCTCGGCGCGGGCTTCGTCCTTGAGCGCAGCCACTTTGGCTTCGATCACCTCTGAGCCATCGAAAATGTCGCCATACTGCAAGAGGTCGGTTTCGAATGCCAGAACCTGTTGCATGCGCAGGGACCACTGCTGATCCCAGGGACGTGGCAGACCCAAGGCCTCGTTCCAGGCCGGCAGTTGCACCGCCCGGGCGCGGGCCTTTTTCGACAGGGTCACCGCAAGGGTTTCCAGCAGAATGCGGTAAACATTGTTCTCAGGCTGCTGCTCGGTGAGCCCGAGGCTGTTGACCTGCACGCCATAGCGGAAGCGCCGGAAGCGCTCGTCCTCAACCCCATAGCGTTCGCGGCAGATTTCATCCCAAAGGTCCACAAACGCCCGCATCTTGCAAAGCTCCGTGATGAAACGGATGCCCGCATTCACAAAGAACGAGATGCGTCCGACCGCCTTGGGAAAATCCTCGTCGGAAATGCTGCCTGAGGCTTTGACCCGGTCGAGCACCTCACAGGCGATGGCCAGCGCAAAGCTGAGTTCCTGAACCGGCGTCGCACCGGCCTCCTGCAGGTGATAGGAGCAGATGTTGGTTGGGTTCCACTTGGGCATCTCCTTATAGGTCCAGGAGATGATATCGGTGATCAGGCGCAAGGAATGGTCGGGCGGGAAAATGTAGGTGCCGCGTGAGAGATATTCCTTGATGAGGTCGTTTTGGACCGTGCCGGTAAGTTTGGGCCGCGCCGCGCCCTGCTCGTCGGCCACGGCCACATAGAGCGCCAGCAGCCATGGAGCCGTGGCGTTGATGGTCATGGAGGTGTTCATTTCCTCCAGAGGGATCTGGTCGAACAGCGCCCGCATGTCGCCGATATGAGAGATGGGAACGCCAACCTTGCCCACCTCGCCGCGCGCCAGCACATGGTCTGAATCGTAACCGGTCTGGGTTGGCAGATCGAATGCCACTGAAAGGCCGGTTTGCCCTTTGGCCAGGTTGCTCCGGTAGAGTGCGTTGGAGGCGGCCGCGGTGGAATGGCCCGCATAGGTGCGGAAAATCCAGGGGCGGTCCGGTTTCGATGTTTCACTCATGACAGGTTGGCCTTGGTCTGACGCGATTGTTCGCAACTGCAACAAAGATGCCTGAATGGGTCCAGACGTGCAAGTATCCAATGGTTTGAGGTAAATTCCTGCCCAAATCCGCTAAAACGATGAGTCCAACACTCTTACGAAAGTCCAGTTTGTTGCACTGCAAAAGTTCTGCTATACACTCCGCAGTTCTATAAAGCACTAAGGGTGATGACGATGAGTGCACGGGCAGATGTTGTGGCGCAGCCGCCGGCAAATGAGGGCGCGCCGGTGAAAGATCTCTACGAACTGGGCGAAATTCCCCCATTGGGCCATGTGCCCAAGCAGATGTATGCCTGGGCCATTCGCAAGGAACGGCATGGGGAGCCAGATACCGCCATGCAGGTGGAAGTGCTGCCCACCTGGGAGATCGACAGCAACGAGGTGCTCGTGTTGGTGATGGCCGCCGGCGTCAACTACAACGGCGTGTGGGCTTCGCTGGGCAAGCCGCTGTCCCCGCTTGATGTGCACAAGCAGGACTATCACGTGGCCGGTTCTGATGCGTCGGGCATCGTTTGGGCCGTGGGCCGCAAGGTGAACAACTGGAAAGTGGGCGATGAAGTGGTCATCCACTGTAACCAGGACGATGGCGACGACGAAGAATGCAATGGCGGCGATCCCATGAACTCGCCCACCCAACGCATCTGGGGCTATGAGACCGGAGACGGCTCGTTTGCTCAGTTCTGCCGGGTGCAGTCGCGCCAGTTGATGCCGCGTCCGCAGCATCTGACCTGGGAAGAAGCGGCCTGTTACACGCTCACACTCGCCACGGCCTACCGCATGCTGTTCGGCCACCGGCCGCACACCCTCAAGCCCGGCCACAACGTGCTGGTGTGGGGTGCTTCGGGCGGTCTTGGGTCTTATGCGGTTCAGTTGTGCGCCGTCTCGGGCGCCAATGCGATCGGTGTGATCTCTGAGGAAGACAAGCGTGACTTTGTGCTCTCTCTTGGCGCCAAGGGCGTGATCAACCGCAAGGATTTCGACTGTTGGGGCCAAATGCCCACCGTGGGAACCGACGAGTACAACAAATGGTTCAAGAGCGCCCGCGAGTTCGGTAAGGCCATCTGGGACATTACCGGCAAGGGCGTGAATGTGGACACGGTGTTTGAGCACCCTGGTGAAGCCACCTTCCCGGTCTCCTGTTTCGTGGTGAAACGGGGCGGCATGGTGGTGTTCTGTGCAGGCACCACAGGCTACAACCTGACCATGGATGCACGCTATGTGTGGATGCACCAGAAGCGCGTTCAGGGCTCACACTTTGCCAACCTGATGCAGGCGGCCCAGGCCAACCGGCTGATGATGAGCCGGCGCCTTGATCCGGTGATGTCTGAGGTGTTCAGCTGGGATCACATCCCCAAAGCGCATATGCGCATGATGAACAATGAGCACAAGCCCGGCAATATGGCGGTGCTGGTGTCCGCGCCCACAACGGGGCTTCGGACCTTTGAGGACGTGCTGGAAGCCTCAGCCGGCTAAGGCGATGAGGGCGGGGCTCATTGCTCCGCCGCCGCCAGGCGCGCCACGTTCAGGCCGACACAATCCATGACCTGGCTCACCGGAAACGGCAGAGCCGCCATGGACTGTGTCGGCCTG
>JANQOW010000065.1 GCA_028285595.1 Hyphomicrobiales bacterium | reverse complement strand
TGTCTAGCCCCCAATGTTTGGGCCACTAATTTGGGACTTCTCTACTAAGGTTTCCGGTGCTGGTGGTCGTTGGTTTAGGGCCTGATGGGGTCGGATGTGGTTGTATTGTCTGAGCCAGTGATTGATCACAATCTGTGCCTGACGGGTCGTACTGAACCATTCGGCATTTAGAACTTCTTTGCGCAAGGTTCCATTGAAGCGCTCGTTGTATCCATTTTCCCACGGTGAGCCTGGCGCGATCTGTATGGGTTTAATCCCGACCCTTGCCAACCACTTCTGGAGCGCAGCTGCGATAAATTCTGGTCCGTTGTCGGAGCGCAGATACTCTGGCTTACCGTGCTTCAAGAACAGAGGATAAAGCGTCTCCAAAACCTCTGCAGATCCCATTTTGAAGCTCACGGTGACGCACAGAGCTTGACGGGTGAACTCATCCAGCACGGTGAGCATCTTGTAGCGTCTGCCGTTGCTGAGCTTGTCGTGAACGAAGTCGACACTCCAAATGTGGTTGGCAAACTGAGGCCGTAGCCGAATAACGGAACTATCCTTGTGATAGAGCCGTTTGCGGCGTTTATGGCGCTGAGGCAGTTGTAGACCTTCTTGGCGCCACAAACGCTCGACCCTCTTGTGGTTCACCTTAAACCCTTCGATCCGCAGAAGTTCGGTAATCTTGCGGTATCCATATCTACCATATTGTTTGGCCAGCCTGATCAATGCCAGTCTCAGTGCGTCATCATTTTGCACAGCAGCTTTGTACTGCAGAGTGCTGCGAGCAAGACCAAGCGTCCGGCAGGTCCGACGCTCAGAGGTTCTCAGCTTCTGACGGGTGTGGATGACAGCCTTCCTGAGAGTGTCTGTCGTCAGGCCTTGGGCTTTAAAAAATCCAAGCTTTCCTTCAGGATCAGTTTATCCAGCTCAAGCGTGGCCACAATCTTCTTCAGCCGCTCGTTCTCTTTCTGCAGAGCCTTCAGTTCAGCAAGCTGAGATTTGCCCATGCCACCAAATCTCTTGCGCCACTTGTAATACGTCGCATCGCTGACACCCACAGAACGACACGCCGAGGCAACATCAGAACCTGAAGACAGGTTCAACTCAATCTCACGCAAAAGACGCAAGACATCCTCATCTGAATGACGCTTCCGGGCCATAACCAACTCCTCCTGAACTAACTTAACTATGGCCCAGTTTTAGGGGGGAAGGACAAGGGTTTTCAGGCATTGTGTCTTTGCTACTGATCCGGTTGCGCGATTCGCTTACGAGATAATGAACATCGCGCGCCGCCGCCGCTTAGCTTGCGCTCGTGTATGCTGAGTCCTCGGGTCTCAACTTGTCGATAGCTTTTGACTTTTCCGGTTCGGTTTAGATAGCCGGGCTGAACCACCAGAAGGTAAGCAAAAGCCAGCCTTCACTGCGGCAGGCCTTATTTTGTGCAGATCCCGTTTCAACGTTTAGCTCGCAATTCAGTTGCATGCGCAACTTTATTACCACAAAGTATCAAACGAGCATTTGGGTCATGAATCGCCTTCACGCCAACGGTGGAAAATGGAGGAAAAGCCGCCCTAATTTTTTGGGATCGGCAAATCTGCCGGGGCAGAAACCTGCGTATCCGCAATCGGCCATTAGCTGCCATTCAACTGCGCAGCCGGCGTGCGGAGCGATAGTCTAGAAGCGGTCATTAGAAATTTGGCTCTGCGGTTGGTGACGTTGATGCCCGCGTCGTCTTGATGGCAGACCTTAGCTGGATCAATGCATAATTCAGCTTTTGGGAAAAACCATACTGGCACAAAAGTGAATCCCGCATTTGTAGATCGTCTCGTGCACCTTCAAAAATCATGATTCTGAGAGAATTGGGACTCAGAGCAGACGAAACCTAATGACTATTCATAGCGCTCGCAGCGTCCTCGTATTTGGTAAAGACCATTGGCACACGTTTGACAAAGTCTAGGCGTCCGGTTGTGCTTCTATCAGTCCAGTATTCACCTGTAAGAGTAGTTGGCCGATGTTTGGGCCCGTGAGCGTCCAACATTAAGGCTCCTTGATGCATCTCGCTGCGGTCGCCGCGCAGATGCATTTGGGGCTTGTTCGTGTAGATGCCAAGTACTTGATAACCGTTACCGCTTGGAGAAGCGCGGATCTGGTCTGCAATCAGCCAAGATTGTGATTCCGGCGTCATAAGGTGCATTTGCAAACTCGAAAGTGTCTGCTCAATGCCCATGTAGCAAGTGATGGGCGGAATTTGCTTCTTTGTCTTTGGGTCGATCCAACTCGACTGCAACTCAACCTGCCAAGTGCCGCGGAGGTCAGGTCGTTTGAAGAACCAGCCATGGAGAACTCGCCAAGGCCAAAACACACGCTCAAAGCAGATGGCGAGCGTTACCAATGCGCCGACAACCGTTGAAAAGGGAGCAAGATGATCCCAGTCCAATTGGGTGCCGCGGGCGTATAGAGTCAGGCCCCACACCGCTGCGGCAAAGCCGAGGATTACGGTGATGTGAAGCCTGGAGAACGCCATTAGCGGACTCCAACAAAAGTCCAGGCCGCATCGACGAATGCGTGTGCCTGGGCGCGAGTCCATTTCTGGGATTGTTGAAAAAGAAACTTGATGCCATTCACCTCGCACCATTCATTGCACGTGGTGTCCTCTTTGGTTGCGCTCCAAAGATGTGTAAGCACAGACTGGATATCTGCATCCCAAGTTTGGTGCGAAAAGCAGTTGTCCGGTGCATTCCAAACAAGGCATTCAATCAAAAATCCCGGAATGGGTTCAGCTGCAGCTATACCCGCCTCTTCCATTTCATTGCGAAGTTTTTTGAGGATCCGGACAACACCTTTGTACGACCGGCTTGTGTTTGAGTTCTTTGACACACCATTTTCGTAGTGGAGTGGCAACTGCGGCCAGTGGTCAAGAAGGCGTTCTGGGAAATTTTCGATTCGGAACCCTTTGTCCGGGACCAGGGCAACGCCACCGATATAAGCGCCGCCTTCGAGATGATGCCGAAATTCAAACAGGGGAGCAACGTCGGCCTCGACATGATAGCTATTTTCTTTGATGTCGAACGCCTTGTTGCCTCGATGCACCGCCGCGCGCCCGAAATGGGAGACGAGAGCGTCTTCAAGTTCATTCTTGAACTGACCGAATGAGTAGCCTGCATCGCTGTACCCAAAATCAGCATTGGATTTGCCAGGCGGGTAGTGCGTCAGAAAAACATCGTGGCACATCACCCCGACATCAACATCACTGTCTCGTCTGACATTAACTCGGTTGCGGTAAGACCCTTGCGGGAAGACAGTAATGCTTCGAGAACGCAACCTGCTGCTGTTTGATACCGCATTCCGAATGGCCTTTATCGCGTTATCGCAGCGAGCTTGTTCGCTCTGGCTGGGAGGCTTAGACCATTGCTCAAACTTCGTTTCCCAGGTGCTAGCAGTGCCCAACAAAAGGCGACTAGCGCTGTCTGACTTGCTCATCGGCAAATCTCCTAAATTTATGATGTTCAAAACTCGATCAACGAAATCCGTTGCGGGGGCAAGTTCCCCCGCCCCCGCGGTTCTCGTCTAAACCGGCTCGCCTTATTTTTTGCGGCCAGCTCCGTTGTTGGTCGGATCGACAAGTACGAATTTTTGACCCGATGCGGGTGTAGGTGGAGCAGGTTCGCCGCGAACCATAGTTCGCTCAGTTCCCACTCGGCCACCGCGGGGGCCAACAATCTCGTACTGACCAGACCGCTGCACCGTTTGGCCTGGTTTCAATGGAGGGTTACGTTTCCCCATTTACAGTACTCCGGGCGGCTAGATTGACTACCAAACCCAAAGCACCGTATAAAGATTTTGCTATATCTGTTGGTGCGAAGTGTACCGGTGGTTTCGCTGCCGCCGCTTCGAATACCTCAGAAACACAACGGGCCGGCGTGATTCATTCACGACCGGCCCTTTTCTATCATAGATATCTTTGAGTGTAAACCAAGAGCGTGTTGCCCCGCGATTATACCAATTTTTCTAATATTGTCAACAGGTTTTCCAGAAAACTACGGATTCCGACCGCTCCACCGATGCAAACATCATCTGTGCGAAATCGGCGTCTATTTCTTTGGCCGCTGAAGCATGCAGCACTAGGCTGCTGTGCGACTCTGTGCTATTTTCACATTATGGGAGCTTGGCAGATCGTGTCAAGGCGTGTTATTCGCACAGTTACATGAACGCAAGAACTCGAAAGCTTGTAAAGGCTCTGAAACGGAAAAGAGCTGCCGAGGGCCTCAGCATAAGAGCGCTATCTTCGATCGTGGGCGTGAGTTTTTCAACGCTCGCAAGGATCGAAAGGGGCGAAGGTGAGCCAGATAACAATTCACTTATCAGGATTCTTGAATGGCTTGGCGACCACGCGGCTGAAGCCGGGCTCTCTTTTGAAGACGTTGCGCTTGTTCACTTCAGGGCAAGTAAGAATGTTAGCTCCAAGACAATACACTGTCTCATCCAAGTAGCTGGGATTTTGAAGCGGAACCACCGAAGCAGCACTTCCATGGAGACACACGCCGAACAGACCGCGAATTCTGTCTCCACTGATATGCCGACGGTTGCACTGTCAAAAAATGAAATGGAAGATATGGCTCAGGAACTTCGTAGGGATTTGGGCGTTAGTCCAATAGGTCCTGTGGATTCTCTCGCAATTGAAATTGAAGGAGTCGATGTATTCACGCCGGCTCAGGTTGACGGATTGACCGAACCTTGTGTCAAGCATTTGACTTTATCAGCGAACAGCGAATGGTCCGCGATGAGCGTTCCGTTAGATGCGGACGGCGATCAGTGGGCGATTTTTAGAAACGACAAGCATCAGTTGGAGCGACAGCGCGTTACTTATTTGGAAGAGTGTTGGCATATTTTGTTAGGTCATAAGCTCACTAAGATCGCGAAAGTCGCTGAATCATATGGCCGAACTTTTGACGGCACTGAAGAACACGATGCTTACTATCTTGCGTCGGCAACGCTTCTTCCAGCACAGGCAATTTCAACTGCTGTTAGGGACAGGAAGACGGCTCAGCAAATAGGCAATGAGTTTGGTACTTCGCCGGATCTAGTTGAATATAGAATTAAGCGCCTCGGGCTATGGAGAGCCTACAAAGGCATGTCGATCAAACTCTCTGACGATCCAAATACCGCAAAATCCTAGAGTTAGTCTAAAATGTAGTGAATTATTGTGCAGTGATGCCATTGGTGGCCACGTAGATTGTACTGCGTTTTCAGCAATTATGCGGTTCATTTGTAATTCAAAGATGGTCAAAAACTGAAAGCGAACTCGTCATGTCAAATGATAGCAAAAGAGGTAAGCCGGCTCAGAAGCCAAAGGAGAAGCCCCCTGCTCCTCCAAACAAATTGCACATCAAAAGCGGTTACGTAGGCAACAAGAAAGAAACTAGGTAACAGCTACAAACCAGCAATTGCTGCAAGAGCACCGATTGAGACCGCTACGACTGGAGCGGCTAAACCGGCGTTCATGGCTGCGCTGAGGTCTGAGGACATGCGCCTGTTCAGCTCGTCGTTGACCTGGTTAGAATCATGAAGCTGTTGAAGATAGGTACCGACAAAGTCTGCCTTCTCAATTGCCGAGTCCTGCGCCCATAACCAGAACTCAGCAGGTTTGCCCGGCAAACTGATTTTTGAGATTCGCATCGTCCTGAAACACTTCCATGAGCCGTATCCAAACACGAATGAAGCAAACATTAAGCCTAACCCTGATGAAGTGGACAGAAGCGTCGATGTTGAGAGCCCTTCTACCGCACCACCCGCTGACGCCAGCGCGAGTGTGATATATAACCGGACCAATCCAAGTGCCTTTCTCTCTGTGAAGAAGATTAGATCGATTACGGCTGCATGATTCTGCCGTGCATCATCGATGGCAGTCTTCCATTCGTCATCTTTGAACATGCGCTCTTCTATCACGTATCAGTTGTCTACACATTCCTTCCTTGAATTAGAGGCGAAAACGCTCCGTGCCGGCAAGAATTCGATAGTGGATCTCACTGGTTTCCGAACGTCAGCTTTCAATTGGATATCCCGGCAAGTTCGCGCCTGCAACGAACGTCAGCTTGCCGCCCATTTGACGTTCATAAGCACGTTTGACGAGAACGTTTCCAAAGCCAGGTCCGTGCTGGCCTAACATTGGGTTTTCAAGACAATGTGGACATCTGCCGATGGCCGCCAGAGGACCAGATCGGCTCAAAGTGCACCGGATAAGTACTCTTCGTATCGGTCGACTGCGGAGCGCATCTCTTGAATGTAACTATGGCGATTGTATATGGCCGCAACACCTGACACTGTGCCTGAGACGTGGTTCAGAAGCTTCTCGGTCACATGGATCGGAGTTCCGAGCATTGCGTGGGTTGAACTATATGTGCGGCGTAGATCATGCAGCGTGAACGGCGCAACTTCGAGCCCAACATCAAACCGCCGCTTACACTTCGACCATCCCCTGAAGACGGTTCCTTTCTCACTGCGCGAAGCAAACAGGAAATCGCCTACGACGGGTGTGCTGTCGAAAACTGTAGCTACAAGATCGCCGTACGGGATGACGTGCTCTCGTTTGTTCTTGGTGACGGACGCCGGGAAGGTAATCAGCCGTTCTTCGCTGTTTATCCAGTCCCACCTTAAGTGCGAGGTCTCACCCCGACGCTGCCCCATGAGGATGAGGAGCTGCACGATAGTTCCGTAGGGATATGGTTCGATGCGAGCTTTCTCATAAACCAACTTCAGTTCTTGTTCTGAGAGATATCGCTCTCGTGACTTGGACGGTTTCGGTTTGTTCAATCCGTCAAGTGGATTCCGGTCAATGATCTCGTGACGCACCGCCCAATTGAGGAAGATGCGTATCACCGTAAAGGCGTGGTTCTGTTCAGATGGTGCAGATTTGAGCTTCTCAATATTCCGCATGACCTCATGCCGGGTAAGATCATGCATCATAAGGGGGCCAAACCGGAAATGTCTGTTGAGGAGACGGGTGTATTCTTCGAGCGTTGATGATCGCACCCGTTCCGCGGTCTCTGCGAGAAACCGTTTTTTGGCGGCTGCAAAGCTCATGTTGCGGCGTTGGGTCTTACCTAGTGTGAGTTCGGCCAGAAGTTGCTTCGCTTCATCGCGTGCGTTTTTGAGTGAAATGGCTGGATAACGACCTAACGTCGTTCTTCTGCGGTTCGCTCCATGCACGAGAACAAAGCTTTTGGTGCCTCCTCGAGACACCCTGACACCGAACCCTGGCGTGGTTGCGTCCCAATAAGTCACTTGCTCTCGTTCAGGCGCTGCCAAAGCTTTCACGGCGATATCGGTAAGTTGCACTCTTGGCATCCTAGGCTCTTTATAGGCTCTTTAATCTGGGGCGTAGGGGTGATATCTAGTGATATGCTATGTTCACAGAATTATATAAATTTGACGTAAAATCAATAAGATAAATGTTTCAGTGTTTCAACATGAGAAGCGGGATGCACAAACTACGAATCTGGGGGTCGGGAGTTCGAATCTTCCCCGGTGCGCCAATCTCTCTCACAGTGTTTTCAAGGGCTTAAGACGGGCCTTCGGTCGTCGGAGCGGCCTTGGAAGCCCCTGTAGCCGCAATATCTTCCGCTCCTGAAGCCATGTTTGGTGCCACCGTTCTGATGGCAACATGGAGGTCGGCTGTCGCCCGGTGGGCGTATCGGGCCCTCATCTGAGTGGTGGCATGGCCCCTGAGCGCGACTATCACTTCATAAAAATTACAGCAGGATCGCACGGCCCTGCATAGAACGTTCATCTTTGAAGTTAATCAAAAAGCTAAAATTGCGAACAGTTCGTTGCAAAGTTTTGCTAAATCTACGCCAACAAACCGGGGGATGTAGCTCTTATTGCGCGATCTGTATCGTTTTGGTGTCGAGAACCATAATGCTTGTAGGAATCTTTAGCTTGTGGAGTTTCTGTAATCGCCTACACTGCATCGCCAATACTATCAGCGCGCTGAGCAAAAAATACTACGCGTTTCAAAACACATGAACCCTGCCTCCAGTGCTATTTAACACCTTAGAATTTCTGGTTTTTCTGACAGTCGTCTATGCGCTTTATCGGGCTTTGCCTTTCCGCGCGCAGAACTGGATGCTCCTGGCGGCCAGTTACATATTCTATGGCTGGTGGGACTGGCGTTTCCTGTTCTTGATGATTTTCACCACTTCAATAGATTATTGGAGCGGGTTGATCATCGATGAAGGTCGGCTCACGCGGCGCCAGTTTGTGACCCCAGCCTGCTTCCTGTTGTGTGCAGCCCTTTTCTTGCTTGGTACCGATGTTTCAGCAGTATGGCGCGTGCTGCAAGGCAGCAGCATTTCAACACCCTTGATTACGGATTTCATGCCGCGGGTTCTGGTGGCGATCCCGTTGGTGGGGTCTGTGTTTTTTCTGGTGTATCGCACGCTAATCGTTTTGCCAGAGGCGCAGCGGCGCAAGGCCACTGTTATCGGCAGCATTGTCGTGCAGCTCGGCGTACTTGGTTTCTTCAAGTATTTCAATTTCTTCGCAGACAGTTTGGTGACCTCTTTGGCCTCTGTAGGGATTGAGGTCCACGCACGATATTTCGATATCATCCTACCTGTCGGCATCTCTTTCTACACCTTCCAGTCGATGAGTTACGCCATCGACATTTATCGGCGCGAGATGAAGCCGACCACGCGGTTTTTTGATTTCGCCCTTTTCGTGAGCTTCTTTCCGCAACTTGTCGCAGGGCCAATTGAGCGGGCGAGCAATCTGCTGCCGCAAATGACGAACCCTCGGACGATCAGTACCGAACAAATCCAGCGCGGCTTGTTCTTGATCATGCTGGGCATGTTCAAGAAAATTGCCATTGCTGATGGGGTGGCCGGTGCCGTTGATTCTATCTTTGGCAGCAGAGGGGTGATCACGTGGGCCGACGCAGCTGTCGGGACTGTGCTGTTTGCGATCCAGATCTACACAGACTTCTCCGCATATTCAGACATTGCCCGTGGAGTTGCCAAACTGTTCGGCATCGAGCTGATGGTCAATTTCCGTCAACCTTACTTCGCCAAAACCCCTCGCGAATTTTGGCAGCGCTGGCATATCAGTCTGTCGACCTGGTTGGGAAATTATCTCTATCGTCCCCTGGGCGGCAATGGCGGCACGGTGTCGTTCACCGTGCGGAATTTGATGCTGACCATGGTGATCGGTGGATTGTGGCACGGAGCGGCGTGGAACTTTGTTCTCTGGGGTTTCTACAATGGTGTTCTGATTTCGCTCCAGCGGGTGTTGTACATCGCGCGAGGCAAGCAAACCATCAAGGAAACGTGGCTGACACTGCCTCTGATGTTCATAGGCAACGGCATTCTAACGCTTTACGGGCGGATGCTCTTTCGAGCTGAGTCGCTTGACCAGATTTGGCTGTTCACCGCGATATTGGCGACCGGTGCAGGCGGGTTTGACTATGGCGGGACCATGCCCCGTTTGTCCGCCATTGGGGGGATCATTGTCCTCGTTGTCTGGGAAGTCGTACAGTATCGCCGAGGGGGTAGTGCTAAATTTTACCGTGACCTGCCCCTCCCAGTGGTCGCGTTTGCTGTAGCTTGTATGATTTTTCTAACCTTTATGGGACTTAGCAATGAACCAGCGCAGTTCATCTACTTCCAATTCTAATGGCGAGCCGGTCAATTGGCGCAGGACACTAAAGTTTGGCCTTCTCATCGTCCTTTTTCTCGCTCTTTTTGATATCGGCATAAACGTACTGTTCTCCTATCCATCTGACCCTAAGAACCTCAAGGTCAACAGACTTCAGCTGTACTTTGACTACGGTCGTTCCATGGAAGGGCGGATTCGCAGGGCGACAAGACCGGATAAAGAAGCGACCGCACCCATCACACTCACTGGTTGGTATGACCCCCTGGTCGTCGTGACCCGCCCCGAAAAAAGCCTGGACAAAGTCGTCAGCTTCTACGGCAACTCACAGTCAGTGCGACTGGCTGATGCAATGCAGTCAATTCCCGACAGCTACAGCGTTCGTATCATCGCCGGACCGGGTTCAACGGCGAACTGGGCTTACGGCGCATTCCTGCGCGATCCCCGGGAAGAGCAAGGGGAGGCCGCGGTCTTGACCATAATGCCGTCGAACCTTCCGATGATCGGGACCATGTCGGCAATGACATGGAACACCAGCTTCGCCATGCCCTACACGGCTGATATATTTACCTTGGAGGGAGGTGAGTTGGTGAGGCGCAAGCCACCCTACGAGAGCTTTGAAGACTACGTAAAAGTGCTCGGCGATCAAGAGCTGTGGAATCAGGCAAAAAAGGTATTCCAACGCCACGACCCATTTTATGACGCGTTTATTTTTGAAGCGACTGTGCTTGATAACTCCACGATCGTGCGCCTCTTGAGACGCGGCTGGTCTCAACGCCGCGATGCAAGGGCGCGCGCAAGATCGTTGAACCGAAGTGGCTTTGCCCCCAACAACAGGGAGATCAAAACTGCCAATGCGATGATCGTGCAGTTTGCCCAAGAATCTCGGGCGCGCAAGATTTTACCGGTGGTTCATGTTGTAAACAGCCGCGGCTATGGCGACCAAATGTACCGCGCATTGGCCAGCACCTTTGAGAAACATCGCATCACGTACATCAGCAGTCACAAGGTGGTCGATCCCAACGATCCGCGGAATTACCTGTCCGATGGTCACTTCACTGACGCGAACGATTTGCGGATCGCCAAGGAGCTCGATCGAATCCTGAAGGCCAGACTCACCGATTAGATCCAAATCAGATGTTCAGCACACACATGTGGGTGAATGGGCAAGAAAGCTTGCTGTGAACCAGACCTGCCTTACGCCTTAGAAAACGAAACTCGAACTGTCCAAGTCGGAAAGGAGCACACCGCTCAGGACGATCTGATTGCCATCAATAACAATCACGGCAGTGCCATCCTGCTCTTCCAGATGGTCAGTCAATAGATCGTCAAAGTCGGTGATTTCCGATACTGCCCCCAGATCAATCTTCTCATCTGGATTGTGCGGGTCAAAATCGTGAACAATGTCAATGCCGTAGTCATCCAAGAAGACGAACGTGTCTGCGCCCTGTCCGCCCACCAATTCATCGTTGCCGTACCGGCCGGACAGGATATCATCGCCGCGTCCACCGGTGAGCACATTGTCGCCGCCAGTCCCAATCAACTGATCATGGCCAGAGCCGCCGAGGACATTCTCGATGCCGGTGATGAGTTCAACCGTATCTGTTCCAGCAAGAACCGATTGGCCGGCCTCAAGGTCGATGATCCAGTCACGCATCGAGTAGTCATAATCCAGGGTATCAGCACCGGCGCCGCCATTGAAGATATCGGCTCCGTACCCTCCGCTGAGCCGGTCATCGCCGTCACCTCCCCGGATCAGATCATTGTCATCGCCGCCTTCCAGGACATCATCGGCGGAAGTGCCCTCAAGCTCATTGGTTGTGACGGTTACCGACCCGCTGACCGTCAGTTCCAAAATGTCTGCATTGTCCCAAACCACCTCGTCGGCGAAGTGGATTTCATCGATGCCGCGATAACCTTCCCGCCAGAAATGATCTTCCACATGGATTATGTGTCCGGTCTCTTCAATCGTAATGTAAAGCTGAAGCTGGTCGCGCAAGAGCGTAACCTCATGGGCGACGATATCGGTGAACCTCAGAATGTCCACTGCGGCGTAGGACGAGCGCGTGCCTTCCTGATCATTGATGAGGTCGTTGCCGTCTCCCATGCTGTAGACATAGACATCGGCGCTGTGAGCGATATTGGAGATAAAGGTATCATCCCCCAAACCGCCCACGTAGGTTTCCGTCTTGGCGGGCGCCGTGATCGTGTCGTCCCCGTCCGTTCCTCTGATCCAGGAGGCATCCAAAAAGGTTCTCGTCTGCCATATGGTGCCGTCGGCAAACATGATCTCTTCAATTCCGTGCTCGGTGCTCCAGAATTGTTCTTCCACCTTGATCATCTCTCCGGTGGCGTTCACGGTGATGCCCATGTCCCACTTGCCACCCACGCCGATGTAGCGCGAAAAGGTCACGTCGTCCTGATTGAGATCGGTGAAAACGAGCCTGTCGGTGCCGTCGTGATTGTTCTCGTCGATCACATCGGCGCCGTCACCTGCGGCATACAGATAGGTGTCGCCCTTGCCTCCGCCTTTCAGCGTATCTGCCCCACCGCCACCAACGATGGTATCCTGCGATCCGCTGGCGCTGATCTGGTCACTCTCCTGCGTGCCGCGATACCATGAGGCCGCAACCATCTCTTCCCTGCCCCAGATCGTGCCATCGGCAAAGATAAGCTCTTCCAAACCATATCGGCTATTATCGAACTGATCATCGACCGTGATCATCTCTCCTGTGGACTTGACGGTAATCCCCATGTCCCATTTGTCGCCAACTGTGAAGTGGCGCAAGAAGATCACATCCTCCACGTTGAGACGGGTGAGGATCAGCCTGTCCGTACCAGTTGTGTTGCCCTCGTCGATCGTGTCGGCGCCATCGCCGGCGGCGTAGCGGTAGGTGTCGCTGCCGCGAGCGCCGTTCAACCGGTCGTCTCCGCCGTTGCCCGCAATCGTGTCGTCCTCATCGGTGCCGGTGATCTGGTCCGCATCCGAGGTTCCGCGATGCCACGAGGCCGCGTTTATCTCCGCCCGGCCCCAAATCTCACCATCCGCGAAGACAATCTCCTCGATCCCATACCGGCTGTTGAAGATTTGATCATCAAGCTTGATCATCTCCCCGCTGGCCTTGATCGTGATGGCCACATCCCACTGGTCGCCAACACCGAAGTGATGCGCGAAGGTGACGTCGTCTGCGTTGAGGTCGGTGAAGACCAGACGATCGGTGCCTGTGCTGTTGCCCTCGTCGATCGTGTCGGAGCCATCACCGGCGGCGTAGCGGTAGGTGTCGCTGCCCCCAGCACCGTTCAAACGATCGTCCCCGCCGTTGCCCACCAGCGTGTTATCCGATGCGCTGCCGGTGATCTGATCCGCATCCGACGTTCCGCGATGCCAGGAGGCCGCGTTTATTTCCTCCCGGCCCCAAAACTCACCATCCGCGAAGACAATCTCCTCAATTCCATACCGGCTGTTGTAGATCTGATCATCAAGCTTGATCATCTCCCCGCTGGCGTTGATCGTGATGGCCACATCCCACTCGTCGCCAACACCGAAGTGATGCGCGAAGGTGACATCGCTTGCGTTGAGATCGGTGAAGACCAGACGATCGGTGCCTGTGCTGTTGCCCTCGTCGATCGTGTCGGAGCCATCGCCGGCCGCGTAGCGGTAGGTGTCGCTGCCTCCAGCACCGTTCAAACGATCGTCCCCGCCGTTACCCACCAGCGTGTTGTCCGATGCGCTGCCGATAATCTCGTCCGCGTCCGCTGTGCCGCGGAACCAGGCGGCCTGAACGATATCCTGGCGCCCCCAGCTGGTTTCATCGGCAAACGTAATCTGTTCAAGACCCCAAGTTCCGCCGTCAAACTGATTGTCTACCGTGATCATCTCTCCGGTAGACGCAACGGTGATCTGCAGATCGCCAACAGCGTCGCCTGCAAAGAGGCGTGTGAAGATCAGATCGCCCGCGTTCAGATCGGCGAGCTGCAAGGTATCAACCCCGGTGCCGCTGCGTTCATTGATCAGATCGCTACCTTGCCCGGACCAATATAGGTACGCGTCGCTCCCTCTGCCGCCCGCAAGCACATCATTGCCACCGAGCCCGGCGATCACATCATCGCCCGACGACCCGGTGATCATATCATCGTCTGGTGTACCTTCGTGGGTCACGCCATCTGTGTCCGGCAGAAGAGCAGCTTGGATGTCCACCGTGTCCCAGACGGTGTCGTCGTGGAACTCAATGAACTCGATCCTGTGATGGCCGCGCCCGTAGAAATGATCTTCAACGGTGATCCTGTCTTCCGTGTCGGTAAACGCGATGATCAGATCATCGCCGACCCGGCGGAGCTCAATATCGGCGGGCGCAATGCCTTCCCCAAGCTGGATCCTATCCTCACTGCCGAACCTGATATTGCCCACCCGTTCGTTGATCACATCCTGGCCGTCGCCCAGTTCAAAATAGTAGGTGTCCGATCCATCCCCGCCGCTGAGGATGTCGTTGCCCTTGCCGCCGTCAAGAAAATCGCCGGTTTCGAACCCGGCAATGACGTCATCGCCCTCACCGCCCAACGTCATGGTGGCTTCAACCTGCCTGTGGGTCAGCATGATGTCGCCGTCAAACCGGAACTCCTCAATGTGAAAGGCTCGTCCAAACGAGGTGTAGGAGAATTGATTCTCGATCCGGAGCTGATCATCGGTGTCATCAATGGTGATCAGAAGATCAACGCCGTCGCGCGCATAACTGAGATCATCAGGCGTCAGACCGGGGTTGAACCGGATCGCATCGTGCTTTGAGCCAATCCCCACGGGCGCATCATACACAGTGTCGGAGCCATAGCCGCGGCCGAACACGTAGATGTCGTTGCCTTTCCAACCTTCCAAGCGATCGTTGCCGGCGCCGCCGTCCAGCACGTCATCAGTCGCAAAACCGCGCACGAAGTCATCGCCGGGCGTGATTTCGGAGGCGAGCACCAGGTCGCGCACCTCTGCCAGGGTCAAGCTTCGGCCATCGGCAAAGCGGTACTCCTCAATATAGTCCGCGCTCTGCGCGAGCGTTCTTTGCAGGAACGTGTCCTTCACCAGAAGCGTGTCGGACGTATCGACAATACGGATCAGCAGATCGTCCTTGTCTTCACCCCGCTCTAAAATGATGTCTTCTTGCGTGATGTCAGCCGTGAACTCAATCACATCGTGCCCGCCGCTCAGCGTGTTGCCGCGCTCTTCATCGACAACGTCATTGCCGTAGCCGCGCCCAAAGACATAAACATCGTTTTCATTGCCTCCGATCAGCACATCATCGCCCGCGCCGCCGTCCAGCCGGTCCTCATAATCAAACCCGTAAATGACGTCGTCGCCATCTGTTTTGGCATCCGCCACCATCTGGAGCATGATTTCATCCCACGAAACGGTCTCGCCGTCTTCAAAGGCGAGGGTCTCGATGCGGTCCCACCACTTGGTGCCGAAAGGACCAGTGTAAGAGGCGTTGAACTGGCCAATGAGTGTGACCGACGTCGCCGCCCCCGCAAAGGAGATCAACAGATCGTCGGAATCGCCCGTCCGGCTAAAAGACATATCGTCCATGGAGAGCCCTTGTCCGAAGGCAATCGTGTCATTGGAGGCGGTGAGCAGGATCTTCTGGTTTTCCTTGATGGTGTCATTGCCATCGCCCAGGTTGATCTTATAGACATCGCTGCCATCGCCGCCGGACAGAAAATCATCCCCCTTGCCGCCGATCAGCACGTCTTCGCGGTAGAAGCCATAGATCACATCGTCTCCGGCGGTGCTGAGATCGCGCAGCACCGCATCCATAACGTTGTCGGCTGTGAGTGACGCGCCATCGTCAAAGAAGAAGTTCTCGATCTGAAAGAGCCGGTGGAGCCCTAAGGTCAGAGTGTGGAAGGTGTGGAACTGACCCACGACCGTCAGGCTGTCATCGCTATCGGCCAAGCTGATGATCAGATCATTGGAGTTGCCCTCCCGGGTGAAGATCAGGTCTTCCGCTGAGCCGATGCCCTCCCCGAAGAAGACAAAATCGGGGTCCGTGAGAAGCACATTATGGTCATCGGAAATGTTCTCATCGATAATGTCGTGGCCATAGCCGCGATCGAACAGATAGATGTCGTTTTCGTTGCCGCCTTTGAGGATATCGTTGCCCAGGCCGCCATCCAGCACATCGGTGCGGTCGGTGCCGATCAGGATATCGTCGGTGTCTTGAGGGTGGGACACCGCCCAGGCCATGTCGATCCGGTCCCATACGGTGCCGTCCACAAAGGTGATTTCTTCAATGCCCCATTCCGTGGTGATATTGCCGCCAAACAGCCCGGGCTTTATGCCGACGAACTGATTGACGATCCGAAGCTCGCTCTCGGTTGCTTCAACGGTGAGCACCAGATCGAGCCCGTCCCGCACGGCGACCACCTCATCAACGCGAATATCGGCGAACCTGATGAGATCGTAGCCGCGCTCTGAGCCATAGGGCTCCTCGTCGGTGATGATATCGTTGCCAAACGCGCGGGCGAGCACATATACGTCCCGGTCCTCACCGCCGCGCACGTGATCATCGCCCGCACCCAGCGTGATGATGTCCTTGCCATCGGTCCCTGAAACCTCGCCCTCACCGGAAATGATCAGACCCTCCGGCACACCCAAAGCGGCCGCGGCGCTGAGGAAATCCATGGGCAGAGCGGTGGTGGCATATGCGGCAAAGGCGTTGGCCACCACATAGTCATAGGTGACCTCCAGCGAGCCGCCCCGATCGAACTCGCTGAGGACCACATCGAGGATGGTCTTCCAGCCTTCCAGATAGGCGACCGCATCGCCTGCATCCTCCGGCGCGCGCTCGAATATGGCCTCGAACATGGGCACGAGCTGGCGGTCCGTGGTGGCGGAGAAATCGTTGGTGGGGACGTTGTAGACAAGGCCCGCGAAGTACTCCTCCAACGGCCCCTGCATGGCGAGCCGCACGGCCACCAGATCCATCCGGTTCAGGGCATACTCCACCAGGCTGTTCACCGCCGCCACAGCCGAAGCGCCAGTGTCGGCGGGCTGCTCAATGGGCAGATCCCGGCCCAAATGCTTTTCAAGGAACGAGAGGGTCTCCCCATCCAGCCAGCGCCAGGCTGCGAATTGCTGCACGCCCTCAAGACCCCGCACCAGGTTCAGTCCACTGGGGTCGAGGTCATCTGGATCGATATCTTCGTCATAGGCGCACTCTTCTCTCCCGCAGACGAGCGGCGCACCGGTCGTGGCCTGGGTCCAGACCCCGTCGTCGAGCCAGGCAAAATCAACCACCTCCAGAAGACCTTCGGCGTTGATCTGGATCTTAATGGGCACATCCCCATGGGGGCTCTCGCCCGCCTGTGCCTGGGCGGAGGCGGCCCAGGCCAGCAGCATCGGCGCAACCTCAGCCCGGAGGCCCTCCAGGGTCTGCGCCGTGACCTCGGGCATGGTGGCTTCCACCAGAGCCCTCAGCTCATCATCGAGCGTCATGGAGATATGCAGATCCGGCAGCTCGCCGGTGCCCTTGATGTTGGGCAGAGCCGCGGCAGCATCGGAGACCGCATCATCGCCCAGCCAGACCGAGTTGTAATCATCCACGTTGAAGAACACATCTGAGATCGTGCCCGTCGTCCCGTCCGTGCGGGTGAAGCTGCCTTCGGCCGTGATCACGTTCTGGGCGTTCTCGGCGAACTCCGGGTCTCGCGTGGTGAGCGAGATGGAGGCAATGCCCACCTCGGCGAGGCTGAAGAGCTCGCCCTCATCGGTCACCCCGTCCTGATCCAGATCGCGCCATATGCTCAGCGTGTCGAACACGGCATCGTCCGCATCGATAATGCCATCCTCATTGCCGCCTTCAGCCTGGGTATCGAAGACAGCAAGATCCAGGAAGCCATCGCCGGTCACTCCGCCGAAGAGCTCGTCAATGGAGGAGATCTGCCCATCGCCGTCCAGATCCCTGGCCAGGAACCCGTCATCGGGGCGCACCCAGCCTGTGGGCTCGCCGAACATGTCTGCGTCCTGATCGAACACGGTTCCACCATGCAGAGAGGTGAGCTCCAGCCCGTCCCCATCCAGATCCAGAACCAGGGGGTCTCGCCAGTTCTCCTCCCACTGCTTACCGAACAGGGCCTGGGCGATCAGATCGAGGGTCTTGGGAAACCAATCGAGCGTAAACTCGCCTTTCCGCTCCCCGCGGAACGCCAGAAAGGCATCAAAGCCATATCTGAAAACGGTGATGTTGGCGGTGGGGTCGACCACATCCGGGCCGCTCTTCGCCCCGGTGACAAAGGTTTCGCGCCCGCCGAAGATGACGACCAGATCGCCCTCCTGGTTGAAGCCGTATTGCTCACCATACTTGCCGCGCACGGTCGCCTTCTCTGAGGAAAGCGCGCCATAGCCGCCGGTCAGAACATGGTCGCCAATAACAATCCGGTCATCATGGCCAAGGCCGTTGATCTGCAGATTGTTCCCTACATTGACGTTGGTTTGCCCGCCACTCACATTCACAATGGAGCCATAGCCAAGCGCCGCCACATGGTTGACCCCGCCGCCGGTAAAGATGGTAATGCCTTGGCCTTTGGTGAAGATCAGATCATCTCCGCCACCTGCATCAATGACGAGAAAATCCGCATGCGCTGTGATGGTGTCTTGTTGGCTGGTGCCCTTGATCTTGGCGCCTTGGAAGTTTTTCAGGAACACCTCTCCTGAGCCATTCGTCGCTTTAATGGACCCCTCGCCGTTCGCATCCAGCTTGACGGTCACAGCACCGGCGCTGAGGTTCGCAGCGATCGTGTCGCGTTCCGTTTCCGTGGGACCACCGTCAATGGTCAGTCCGTCAAACAGATGGAAGGTTGCCGAGTTGACGTTGACGGTATCGCCGTACCGGGTGCCGATGATCGTTTCGATGGTATAGAGCTCATCGCGGCCGCCGAACCCGTCATCGCTCACGATGATTGCAGGACCATCGGCATGAGGGTTGGGTTGGGACGAGAGATCGATGATAATTCCGGCCGTGGCCTCAGTATCAGCATCGGAATAGTTAGCGGTATCGGTGCCGGTGCCCCCGATCAGAGTGTCGTCGCCGGCCAGTCCCATCAGAATGTCATCATCGGCGCCCCCATCCAGAAAATCATCGCCATAGCCGCCCGTGATCTCGTCATCTTCGCCACCACCGTACGCTTCGGCAACATCACCATCTACTTTGATGATGTCTTTTTCGACGCTGCCCGTGATCTTTGCGTTGTAGAAGTTTTTGAGAGTGATTGTGTCGGTGCCGCCCTTCGCCTTAATGGTTCCCTCGCCATTCTCCTCAAGAGTGATCTCAACGGCGCGCTCGCTCAGAGTGGCGCTGATGGTGTCGCGCTGCTGTGTGTTGTTGGGCCCGCCGTCGATGGTCAGTCCGTTGAGAAGTTTGAGCGTTGCCAGATCGACTTTGACGGTATCGCCGTAGCCGGTGCCGATGATCTCTTCAATGGAGACCAGTTGGTCGTTGCCCCTATGACCATCGTCACTGATGTGAATGAAGTTGCCGTGTTCACCTGTACCGCGCTCGATGGTGATGCCGCTTGACGCCATTGAGTAGTCGGCAATGTCATCGCCCTCACCGCCAAGAAACACATCATTACCGGCGGCGCCGAACATGGTGTCGTCTTCAGCGCCGCCCACATAGAGATCATCGCCCTCAGATCCCTTGAAGATGTCTTTCGCAGCGCCCCCGAAGATGTAATCGTGTTCCTTCGATCCGGTGATGGTATTGGCGCCCTCCCCGCCGAAGATAACATGGGATTTTTCATCGTGCTTGAGATCCGCGTTGGGCGTGTAGTCTTGGAGACCTCCTCCGTCCACGCCGGCCTGCGCGACAAGAATTTTCCAGGGTTTGGATAGATCTTCGCCCCTGGCCAAATCAACACTATTGATCCCCAAGAAATTGACTGCAAGCCCATAGCCCCCCGCGCCGTCGGAGTAATCTGAGATGCGGGCCAACATCTGGTCATTGATGTCACGGACACCGAACTTGTTCTTGTTGTTCCTAACCACATCAAAATGCCAATCATGGGTGCTTACGATGGCCTCAGTGTCGATCACCACCCGGTCTTCCAGTGGCGCCCCGCTATTGTCTCCACCAGCAAAATCGAACGTCTTGGCCGTTCCTCCCGAACGGTCTTTGATCTTGCCGGAAATATCATCAAGCGTCTGGGTGTCCTGGACCGCATCGCGCAATACGCCAAGAGCAAGTTTGGTAATGCCCGAGTGGAGGGTGAATTCAGTTCCATCAGCCTCTTGACCCTGCGCGGCGACCCCTTTCTTCAGCGTGTGCGAGAACAGCTTGTGGTAATAGCTGTAGAGCTTTTGGTCTTCGCTGTCGGTCGACTTGAAACTCTTCCACAGGGCCCGGTTGACGATACCGGCATCCAAAATAGAGGCTTCGATGAGGCTCTGATCATCTGCCTTCCCCTCTCGTTTGTGGCTGATGGGGGCCGAGATACCGCCTTGATCCAGCAGTGCGTGGCGCAACGCATTGTCATTCCTGAGCAAGGCACTGAAACTTGCATCATCACCAGAGGCCGTCTTTTCGCCTTCGGTTGTGATGATCAGGTTATGGATCGAGTAGTTATGCTTTGAGACGCCGTCACCGCTGCCGATATCCAGAAAACTGTATTGTGACCCGCTCAGCGATGCATATTCGCTGAAGTGATCGCCGCCGGCATTTATCAAAGCGCCCCAAACGTCCCACTTAGATGAGAGTGTTTCACCTTCAATCGTAAACCCATGAAGGTTGTCACTGAGGTTTTGTTTGAACTGTGACGTCTTTAAGCTGACGAGAGTTTCATACAGGGACAAAATTTCCTGCAAGGTTTCGCTTATGCTGGATGTGGTTGTGATGTATCGCTCAAATTCGGGCACAAATGTCCCAGCCGGTGCAAATCCCGAGCTGATGATTTCATGTTGACGAACAAGATCGAAGCTTAAGAACTCCTCTGTAAAACTGTAACTGCGCTCTTCGCCCGCGTCCGGCTCCTCCACGATGATCGCGGTCGCCGCCAAGCGCGCTTCAATTGCCAATTGATTTGCGAATGGAGCTGGAGCGTAGACATGGGCTTCGACGTCGTAGACAGCGGCGGCAAGACCGGCCAAGCCACCGCCCAAGGATTGCCCGACCAGGACCACTTTGCTGAGATCGCCCTGGTGATATGCAATCACCGCCTCCACCAGGGCGCGCACGTCATCCCACTGGGAGGGTCCTGTTGTGCCAAATCCTAGCCCTGTATTCGTTGCGCTATCGCCTAGGTCTGCGAAAACAGGGTCACCAGGATCATTCCAGACACTTGCCATCACTGTGTCAAAAACGTCGGCCCCGCTATCGGTGCCGCGGAATGTGATGATGGTTTTCTCCGTGGCTTTATCAATTGAAAGAAATGCAGAAAACCCGTTCTCCGGATTGTAGATGTGCCCCTCA
>JANQOW010000063.1 GCA_028285595.1 Hyphomicrobiales bacterium | reverse complement strand
ACCCTTGCCGCCACTGGAAGCGTAAATGGCGCCGCACGGGCCGCCACTACTTCCTGCGCCGCTACCGCCGGTGCATGCGCTACCACTACTAAGAGTGGCACATAAGGCCTAGAGTTTGAAAACCCTCGGAGACACCTCTCCGGGGGTTTTTTGCATCCACCGTCATCCCGGAATTTTGCGCCAACAAAATATCCGGGACCCAGGGGCAGCAGAGCTCAGAAGTCGCCGCCCTGGGTCCCTGCGTTCGCGGGGATGACGAAGGGAAAGAGCGGGGATGACGATGGGAGAGAGCAGAGAGAAGCAAACTCAACCATCAAGGCCAAATAGCCCGAATCTCGCCGCTAGATCATAGCCTTACGCGAAATTGGGTTCGTTTCGCAGAATCACACCTTTTCTATGACATCCGCGCCATCAAAGGCACCGTTTCGCGGCTTGAGAGAAACGCCCAGATCTGGCGCGTGAGCTGATTGGCGTTGCGGCGCAGCCTGTGCAGGCGGATCTGCAAGCCGATTTCCATGGACCCATCGCCGATCTGCACCATCAATCCGGCCTCAAGGTCGGGGCCCACCAGGCTCCTCGGCAACCAGGCCACGCCGGCGCCTTCGCGCGCGCGGATGCGCAAGGCCCCCGCCATCGAGTTCTCATAGACCACGCGGAGCTTGCCATAGAGATCTCCGCGCCTCAGCAACGGTTCGATGTGCCGACCAATCGGGGCATTTGCGCCAAACCGCAAATAGGGGATCTCCACGGACAGCTTGCGCCCGAAGTCGAACAATGGCGCGCCGTCCGCTCCGCGCTTGCACACCGGAATCAGCGCGTCATCCCCAATGCGCACCGAATCAATCCCTGTCTCATCACCAATGCTCTGGGCATAGTCGCTGTCATAGGCGATGACGAAATCAACTTCCCCGTTCCGCAAATCTTCCAGACAATTGGGCAGATCATCGGCACGCAACCGCGAGATGATGGGCCCATAGGCGTCCTCAAAGGCCTGAAGCCAGGCCGGATAGAAACGCCAGCCGATGGAGTGCTGGGCGCCGAATGTGACCATGTAATTGTCGGGCAAAGAATGGGCTTCGCGGATCTGCGTGCGCTCGGTTTCAAGACGCGCCAAGGCCTGCTGGCCTGCCTCCAGCATCTGAGCGCCCGCACTGTTGAGGGCCACGGGGTGCTTGGAGCGGTCCACCAGCGTGACCCCGACCCAGGCTTCAATCGCCTTGATACGGCGGCTGAAGGCCGGCTGGCTGATGTTGCCGAGCTCCGCGGCCTGGGAGAAATTGCCGGTCTGGGCAAGATTGCCAAGATCTCTAAACCACGCGAAATCCATGGACATCCTCAACTTATGCAAATTTTGCATGATGTTAGGTCAACATAGCATTTGAGGCAATTGGAGATTTACGACAGGCTAAAGCTCCAAAACAAAAACTCGGGTGGGAGGTCCAATGAGTTTGGCCGAAACGGGATCACACGATCTGCAGCACATCGACTTTGACCAATATGCCAGGATGGCTCTGTGTCATCAGCCCACGCCCATTGAAGCCATGGTCCGGCTGAGCGAGCACCTTGGGGGACCCAGTCTTTTCATCAAGCGTGATGATTGCACGGGGCTGGCCACCGGCGGCAACAAGACCCGGAAGCTGGAGTTCCTTCTGGGCGAAGCGCTTGCCAAGCATGCCGACATGTTGGTGACCCAAGGCGCGGTGCAGTCCAACCACGTGCGCCAGACGGCTGCGGCCGCGTGCCGGGCGGGCCTCAAGTGCCATGCCCTGCTGGAACGCCGGGTGCCGGACCGTGACGCCGCTTATGAGGAAACCGGCAATGTGTTCCTCGACAAAGTGTTCGGCGCCACCTTGGAGTTCCGCCCCGGCGGCCTCGACATGAATGCCGAGGCCATGGCGGTCACCGAAAAGCTCCGTGCCGAAGGGCACAGGCCCTATTTCATTCCCGGCGGTGGCTCTAACGCCACGGGTGCGTTGGGCTATGCTTCCTGTGCCCAGGAAATTGCAATGCAAGCACAAGCAACAGGACAGACCTTCGATTGGCTGGTGATGGCGACGGGCAGCACCGGCACGCAAGCCGGTCTCGTGGCCGGCTTTCACGCCATTGGTCTGGATCTGCCCGTGATGGGCGTCAGCGTGCGGCAACCGCGCGAGCGTCAGGTGGATGCGGTGCACGGCCTTACGAAAAAGACTTTGGAAAAGCTGAACGCGCCCGCCATTCCGGCCAGCAAAATACTGGTGGATGATGGGTATGTGGGCGAAGGTTACGGCATTCCCGCACCATCAACGCTTGAGGCCATCTCCATGGCGGCGAAGTTCGAGGGGATCCTTCTGGACCCGGTCTATTCCGCCAAGGGCATGGCAGGCCTGATCGGCCTGATCCGCGAGGGCTTCTTTAAAGCCACAGACAATGTCCTGTTCCTCCATACGGGAGGCTCAGCGGCTCTGTTTGCTTATGAGGATACCATCCTGGCTGGCAACGCATGAGATTTTAACCGCCGGCATCCCCGGCATAAGTTTCGACGAAAGGGAGACTAAGATGAAACACACATTCAGGACAGTGGCACTGGCCACCGCACTCGGGCTCGTGTCCGTTCCGGCACTGGCTGCAGAAAAGGTGAATATCGGCGTGCCTTCATGGACCGGCGCACAAGCCATTGCCCACCTCCTTAAGGAAGTGGTTGAATCGCGCATCGGCGGTGAAGCGGGCCTGGTTCCAGGCAACAACGCAACGATCTTCCAGGCCATGGACCAAGGCAAGGGCGATATTGACGTGCACCCTGACGTTTGGCTGCCTAACCAGGAGAGCTTTACCAAGAAGTACGTGGACGGCGCCAAAACGGTGACCCTGTCCAAGAACCCTTATGAAGGAAACCAGGGCTTCTGCGTCTCCAAACAGTTTGGTGAGGCCAACAACATCACCGACATCGCCGACCTGGGCCGCCCGGATGTGGCCGAGAAAATGGACAGCGATGGCAACGGTAAAGGGGAAATGTGGATCGGCGCCCCGGGCTGGGCTTCCGCCAACGTGAACCAGGTGAAGGTGCGCGACTATGGTCTGATGGACTTCATCGAACCTGTCCGCGCTGAGGAAAGCGTGAAGACCGCCCGCGTGAAAGACTCCATCGCCAAGAAGGAAGGCTATGCGTTCTACTGCTATAAGCCGCACGCCATTTGGTACATGTTCGATGTGAAAATGCTCACCGAACCCAAATACGATCCGGCGAAATACGTGATGGTGCAGCCGTCAGACTCCCCGGATTGGTTCACCAAATCCAAGGTCGCAACCAAAGACGCCCTCAAAAACGTTCAGATCGCGTGGTCAAACTCGCTCAAAGAACGCTCGCCTGCGATCACGGAATTCTTTGAGCGCTTTCAGCTCACCTCCGACGATGTGAGCAGCTTCGCTTATGAGATTTCCGGCAAGGGCCGCGATGCCGGCGAAGTGGCCAAGGAATGGGTCAAGAACAACCCCAAGCGGGTCGATGCCTGGCTTGGCCTGTAATCTGACCTGACGCAAGCTTGAGCGGCATCGGCGTTACGACGCTGATGCCGCTCTCTGCCCCCCCAACCCCAACATTGGAGCCTCCCCCCGTGTCCGCCGCGCCGCAGGAAACAACCGCCGATACCGTCGTGGAGATCTCCAATGTCTGGAAGATCTTCGGTGACAACGCCAAAACGGCCCTGGAGGCCATCCGCAATGACGGCCTCTCCAAAGCCGATGTGCTCTCCAAGTACAACGCGGTGGTGGGTGTGGCCGATGTCAGCCTGGAAGTTCAGCGCGGCGAGATTTTCTGCGTCATGGGCCTGTCGGGCAGCGGCAAGTCCACCCTGGTGCGCCACTTCAACCGGTTGCTTGAACCCACCGCGGGCAAGATCCTGATCGAAGGCACCGATGTCATGGCCCTCGGCCCTGCCGATCTGATGAACTTCCGCAACCGCAAGATCGGCATGGTGTTCCAGAACTTTGCCCTGCTGCCGCACCGCTCGGTGCTGGACAATGTGGCCATGCCTCTGGAGATCCGCCAGATCAACAAGAACGACCGCCTGAGCCAGGCGGGCAAAATCCTGGAAATCGTTGAGCTGAGCGCCTGGGGCAACAAGTTCGCTCACGAGCTGTCCGGTGGCATGCAGCAGCGCGTCGGCCTGGCGCGGGCGCTTGCGGCTGACCCCAATGTTCTGCTCATGGACGAGCCTTTCAGCGCGCTTGATCCGCTCATCCGGCGGCAGTTGCAGGACGAGTTCATCAATCTCTCCAAGATCCTGAAGAAGACAACCATATTCATTACCCACGATCTGGACGAAGCGGTGCGCGTGGGCCATCGCATCGCCATCATGCGCGACGGGCGTGTGGTGCAGATCGGCACGGCGGAAGATATCGTCATGCACCCGGCCGATGATTACGTGGCCGAATTCGTCGCCGGCATCTCGCGGCTCAAAGTGGTGCGGGCCCATGCGGTCATGCAGCCGCTTGAGAAAGCCACGGCGGGCGGCAAGAAGATTCCAAAAACAGCCCCGCGGGTGAATGAGAGCGAAGCGCTCAGCACACTCATCCATTTGGCGATCGACAACGAGGCGCCGATCGTCGTGGAAGATGGCGGAACCGATGTGGGGGTGATCACCCGGGCCGATATTCTGCGCACGGTGATTGAGGGGACAGAGATGTGATGAACGAAACAGCTCCAAATCCGCTCCTGCAAACCGATCCGGACAAGATTGCCGCCCTGGAAGCCGAACGCCGTGAGGAGGTCGCAGAGTTTGTCCGCACGAACCCGGACTACTATGCCGACGAGTTTAAGAAGATCGGCGGCTCGCCAAAGTTCACTGCAACCTTCAACAAGTTTGCCGGCCTGTTCGGACCCATCTGGTTCGGTGCCCGGAGCTTATGGAAGTGGGCGCTGGTTTTCCTCATCATCGAAACTTTTGCCTTCGTGCAGATGGCCCGCGGTCTGTTCGGAGATCTGGCCGCGGACGCGCTTGCCCGCATTTCCTCCATTGAAGGCACCCTGGCGCTGCGCAAACAGCAATTGCAGTCGGCCATTGAGAGCGGTTCTGACAAGGTGGATGTGTACAAACGCGCCGTGGAGGGCCTTGAGAAGGCAATCGGCGGCTACCGCCTGGAAGCCCAGCAGATGGAAGAGCAAGGGATCTGGATCTTCCTGACCGGCCTTGTGGTTCTGGTGCTCGCCAAAGCGGCTCAATCGGTGATGGCCAACACGGTTTTGGAAGCGCGCTTTTCCGACTGGCTTTCCGACCGCAGCCTGGCCTCCGGCCTGCCGGTGCCTCATATTATGCTCAGCGCAGTCTTTGCCGTCCTCATCGTCACGGCCGCCATGGTGCATTACAGCTTCCCCGGCGCCTTCCCGCTGCTTACGGAGTTCCCGACACACCGCGACATCCGCCTGACAGGTGTGCGCTGGGTGGAGGAGTTCATTGCCTGGCTGGTGCGCAATACCGAACTGTTCTTCGACGGCATTACAATCGGCATCCGGGCGATCCTGGATGCGCTTGAGCTGTTGTTCGTGAAGACCCCTTGGATGGTGATCGCGAGCTTCATCGTGCTGCTCACATGGCTTTCGGCGGGCAACCGCACGGCGATCTACTCTGCCGCGTTCCTTGGCTATATGGGTCTGTTGGGCTTCTGGGAAAAAGCCATGACGACCCTTGCGCTGCTGGGAACGGCAGCGTGTCTGTCCATCGCCATCGGCATTCCGCTGGGCATGTTCTGTGCCCGCCGCCCGCGACTCTACTCCTTTATTCAACCCATCATGGATTTCATGCAGACCATGCCGGCGTTCGTCTTCATGGTGCCGGTGATCGCGTTTTTTGGCGTCGGCAAGCCGGCGGCCGTGATCGTCACCATGATCTTCGGTGGGACGCCGGTGGTGCGCCTCACTGTGCTTGGCTTGCGCGGCGTGCCGGAGAGTGTGCGCGAGGCGGCGATCTCGTTCGGAGCCAGCAAATGGTATCTGCTTTCGCGGGTGGACCTGCCGCTCGCCAGCCCCTCCATTCGCGCAGGGATAAATCAGACCATCATGCTGTCACTTGCCATGGTGGTGGTGGCCTCGCTGATCGGCGCCAAGGGGCTGGGCGAGGACGTTCTGGAAGCGCTGCAGTACGCCAATGTGGGACAGGGTATTCTGGCCGGCTTCGCCATCCTCTTCTGCGCCATGATCCTGGACCGGATCGTTCAGGGCGAGCGCAAGTAAGCGCCTTTTCAGCTAGAGGGACGGCATGAGCTATGGACCCCTGCCTTCGCAGGGGAGCGGTCTTGTGTCTTCCGCATTCCTGCGAAAGCAGGAACCTTCTCAGCCAAAGAATCGATCGAGCTATAGGCGTTCGCAAGGGCGAGGGCGCATTCAATAAATCAGCGTGGACATGGCGTAATTGCCGCTGAGGTAGATCCACACCAACGCGGCAAGTCCGCCAAACGCGGCCGATGCGGAGCCTGCGAAGAACGGCAAAAGCAGCCCCACCGCCAGCATCTCAATCAAGATGACGAGGTGCACCAGATAGAGCTCTTTGGAGCGGTAATGCCAGAACTCCAGCCCCTTCCCACTGGGCCCCCACTCGTAGCATTTCGCCCCTTGAATGGTTTCGCTGCACGCCACGGCCTGGCTCGCCTGATAAAGCTCAAACAGCCACAGCAGCATAACGGCCAGTATCAGGGCCTGTAGACAAATCTCTGGAAAGCTGGGCCTGCGCACCACGTCCCCATCCCCTCAAATACCCCGGGGCGAATCACATGGAGTTTAGCGCATTTTGTGGCGTTTTGAGCAGGCTATTCCTGTTTAGTCTCATCGCGCGCAAAGGTCGCGTTGGCCCGCACCGTCAGCTCCCTGCCGCTGCTGCCGTGCAAGTTCCGCAAAGGCGTTTCCCGGTAGTTCACATTCAACAGCCGGCCCAGCTTGGTCTCCAGCAGCTCGGCCTTCTTCTGCGCGCGCTCCCGCGCATCCTCTAAAGCTGCCTGTCTGAGGGCCTCAGAGTCGACGCCTTGGCCGGAAAACTGAAACCGCGTGCCCGAAATTCCGTCCACACGGCCGTCGGTGACCTTCGCAATCAACTCCAGAGGATCGCCGCTAAATCTAAGGATCAGACCAACCTGCATGCGTCCTTGATAGTTTCTGTCGCCGTCCTGTTTGTTTCTGCGACGCGAGCCCGTGTCGCGAACATTCAAAGAGCTGACATCTGCGCTGATCAGCTCAGCGTCTTCAGCTTCCGCGGCGCGCATGAGCTCTTGTTTTTGCGCGTTCAGGTCTTCCACGACAGAGCCCACGTCCGGGCCGGAGGCCGACACCGTGACCTGCATGGTGACCTGATCAGGTGAAACCCGCTTTGAGGCCGTGCCGGTGACCGTTATGGGCAAGAGATGTTTGAGCACGCCCGGCGAGGCGCGCAGCACATCGCTTGCGGTTGCAGAACCGCTCCACAGCACGGTGGCGACAAATGCCGTCAGACCCAGTGTTCTGGCAAATTGGATGAAGCCCATGTCTCTCCCCTTCGATCAGAATGGTTCGGCCGTCTTAGCAATCTCTGATTGAGGTGGAGTGAATATCTCGGAAAAATTTTAGCTAAATCGCCCGCTCCATTTTGGCGGCCGCCCCTCTGAGAAGGCAAGCGGGCCTTCCTTGGCATCCTCCGACGTCCAGATCGCGTCATAGGCCGGCACGGCGCCGCTGCGGATGTGGGCATAGGCCTCCTGCGCCGCCATCGCCTGGGTGGCGGCCATCGCCGCCTTCACGCCGCGCAGGGCCAAAGGTGCACATCGGCACACGGCCGCGGCCAACTCCCGGGCCGCGTCCATCAGTTCGCCTGCCGGCACAACCCGGTTCACCAGGCCCCAGTGCCCGGCTTCAGCGGCCGGCATGCGTCTGCCGGTCATCAGCATCTCATTGGCAATCGCCCGGGGCACCCGGTGCGGCAGGCGGATAAAACCGCCCGCATCCGCAATGATGCCCAGCGTGGCTTCCGGCAACATGAACTGGGCATGATCTGCGGCCACGATCATGTCCGCTGCAAGGGCCAGCTCAAACCCACCGCCCGCCGCATACCCGTTCACCGCCGCAATGACGGGCTTGTCCAGCGACCACAGTTCCGTCAGGCCGGCGAACCCGCCCTCGCCATGATCCACCTCCAACTCCTCGCCTGCCGCTGCCGCCTTGAGGTCCCAGCCGGCGGAGAAAAACTTCTCGCCCCCACCGGTCAGGATGGCAACACGGGCGCCCGGGTCGTCCCGGAAGGCCACAAAGGCTGAGGACAGCGCGCGGCTGGTCTCTGCATTGATGGCGTTGGCTTTGGGCCGGTCCAGGGTGATCTCCCAAACCTCCTCGCCCTGATCAATCCGCACCAGATCGCTCATGTGTCCTCCGCTCTGCTTATCCTGCCGTGAGGGCTTGGCGCGCCGTCTCATACTCATCGGCCATGCGCATGACGAGATCATGGGTGGAGGGAATGTCATCGATGTTGCCGACGCCCTGCCCGGCGCTCCAAATGTCTTTCCAGGCCTTGGCGGAGCCGTCCTTCTCGCGCTTGGCAAAGTCCATGGCCGATTTGTCGTTCTCCGCCAGGTTGTCAGGATCCAAGCCGGCATTGGCGATGCTGGGCTTCAGGTAGCTGCCGTGAACTCCGGAAAAGCGTGAGGTGTAGGCGATGTCGGCCGCGGCGCAGTCGACAATCATGTCCTTGTAGCGGTCCACGGCATTGGCCTCCTCGGTGGCGATGAAGCGGGTGCCGATATAGGCCATGTCGGCCCCGATCGCCTGGGCAGCCAGGATGTCGGCGCCTGTGGTCATGCAGCCGGACAAAATCACCGCGCCGTCAAACTCGCGCTTGATCTCCTTCACCAGCGCAAAGGGGCTTGTGGTGCCGGCATGTCCGCCTGCGCCGGCGCACACGGCAATGATGCCATCAACCCCCTGCTCCATCGCCTTGCGGGCGTGGCGGATGTTGATCACATCATGAAACACAAGCCCGCCATAGCCATGCACGGCCTCCACAACCTCCGCAGGCGGCCGGAGCGAGGTGATGATGATGGGCACCTCGTAGCGCACGCAGGTCTCCACGTCTTTGAACAGACGCTCGTTGCTGGAATGGCAAATCTGGTTCACCGCAAAAGGGGCCACCGGCACGCCCGGATTTTCCTCCGCGTAGGCGCCGAGCGTGTCCTTGATCTCTTTCAGCCAGTCTTCCAGCACCTCTTGCGGGCGGGCGTTGAGCGCGGGAAACGCCCCAATGATGCCGGCTTTGCACTGGGCAATCACCAGCTTGGGCACGGAGACGATGAACAAAGGGGCGCCGATCAGCGGCAGTCGCAGTTTCCCCTCTAACGCGGCGGGCAGTGTCATATGTATTTTCCTTGTTAAGCCGATTGCGGCGGACGCTAGCATAAGTGATCGGCACATGGCTGAGACGTTTGCGCTCACCCGGCCTGATCGATCGTCTCCATCCAGGGTTTGAGGTCGATGAGAGGCGTTCCATCCAGGCAGTCGATGGCATCGATCGTGAGAAGCCCGGCCGCCTGATCCAACGCCAGAAGGCGCACCGTGGCCACGGCAACCGGGTTGGGCCGCGCCGGTGAGCGCAAAGCGAACGTGCCGACAGGCGCGTCTTTGTGCGGGGGATGCTGCATCACCAGATCGCGCCGGGCCTGGTGCATCCAGTACAGCACCAAGAGATGGGAATGGCGCTCCAGGCCCGTCAGGCCCTGGCGCCAGGGCTCATCAACCTCAAGGGTTGCCCCGCCGCCGCGCTCACGCGCTTGGATGAGGTTCTTCGGGCAAGCCTCGTCGCTGGTCCAAGGGGTCCTGACGCGCCCGATGAACATCAGCCCGGCGTCCTTCGCCCGTCCCGCCGGGTCTGCCGGAAGGGCCACATCGCCGGGCCGCTGTTTTTTGGCAGGCAAGGCGTGGCCGGCTACTTGGATCCCACGGAAGACTTTAACCTGGTCCACAGGCCTTTCTTGTCTTCCTTGCCGTCTTCCGGCGCCTGGGCGGCTTCAACAATCTTGCCGAACTTCTTGAAGAACTGGCCCGACAGCTTCTTGGCCGTGGAATCGATCAGCCTGGAGCCAAGCTGCGCCAGTTTGCCCCCAACCTGCGCATCCACATCGTAGGCCAGAATGGTGTGCTCGCCGTCTTCGGTGAGCTTGACGGCAGCGCCGCCTTTTGCGTGGCCGGCGGTGCCGCCTTTGCCTTCGCCGGTGATTGTGTAGCTTTCCGGCGGCTTCAGCTTGGACAGCTTGACCGCCCCGTTGAACGTCGCTTTCACCGGTCCGATCTTCAGCCCCACTTCAGCTTCAAACTCTGTGTTTGAATGCTTGGTGAGGGTTTGGCAGCCCGGAATGCTCTCTTTTAAAATTTCCGGGTCGTTCAAGGCCGCAAAGACAATGTCCCGTGGTGCCTTAATCTTCTGTTCGCCTGCGAGTTTCATTGTCTCTCCTGATAGACTTCAGCGCTTGCTCTGAACGGCATTAGACACCGCAATCGGCCCGCATTCAATCGCACATATGTACACCCGTGTTCGGGGCAGATGAACCGAAGATTAATACGCCCCTCAGAAACGGTTCAGAGCGCTTCCAATATACATGCACCATCACTTGACGGTGATGTGCCGCGTTAGTCGATTACGCAGCGAGCACTCGAGAAAAGGGCCAAGCAGCCCGCCGTCAATCGGGCGACCCAAGGCAAGCCGCTGAGCCTTTCGCCCGCAGCTTGAGTTTCTGTTCACAGCGGCTCTGGTCCTTCCATCCGCCCTATGCGGACCAGAGTTGTCTGTAACCTAGCCGGCCGTCAGTTCTCTGACGGCCGGTCTTAGTTTTGGCACATGACGCAAATTTGAGTGCATGGTGAGCCAATTTCCCCCATAAAGCTCCACGGAGAGGACAGGAAAATATCTCGGGTTGAGGAGTAAAGATGGCCGATGTGACATACCCCGTGGCTGTCGGGGCGGGGTTGATCAGTTTCCTGTCCCCCTGCGTCCTGCCGCTGGCGCCGCCTTATCTGTGCTATTTGGCGGGCGCGTCCTTAGATGAGCTTACAGAAAGCGACAAGCTGGACAATGCGCTGGCCAAGCGCGTTCTGATTGCCTCTATCGTCTTTGTGCTCGGGTTCGCCACGGTGTTCGTCACCCTCGGCGCGGCCGCCTCGGTGATCGGCCAGGTGCTGCGCGCCCATCTGAACACCCTGGCCATCGTGGCCGGTGTCATGATTATCATCATGGGGCTGCATTTCCTGGGCGTGTTCAAGATTTCAGCGCTCTACAAGGAAGCGCGCTACCAGCCGGCCCGGCCCGCGGGCATTTTCGGCGCTTACTTCATGGGCGTGGCCTTCGCGTTCGGCTGGACCCCCTGCATCGGACCGGTCTTGTCGGCCATTCTGGCTGTGGCCGCCGTCCAGGATACTGTCGGCGAAGGTGCTCTGCTACTTGCCGCCTATTCGCTGGGCCTTGGCCTGCCCTTCATTGCAGCGGCCTTTGCGGTCAAGCCGTTCCTCAATTGGATGCAGCGCTTCCGCCGGCACATTGGCACGGTGGAGAAGGCCATGGGCGGGCTTCTGGTGCTCACGGGTGTTCTCTTCATCACCGGCTCTTTCACCACCTTCGCCTACTGGCTTTTGGAGACGTTCCCAGCGCTGGCCTATATCGGCTGAGCCAAGTCAAAACGGATGACGCGATTCGGAGCGTTTGCTAAGCGGGGGGATGAGCAGCCTCTCCATCTTTGACATCATGGCCGTGTTGCTGACGCTTTCGGCCATCTTCGGATACATCAATCACCGCTATCTCCGTCTGCCGCACACCATTGGCCTGGTGGTCATTGCCCTGGCCGCATCCGGCGCTTTGGTGTTGTTCGATCTCATCATTCCGGGCTTCGGTGTGGCCGACGCGGTAACATCCGGGCTTAAGACCATAGATTTTTATGAAACCCTGATGGAGGGCATGCTGTCGGCTTTGCTTTTTGCCGGCGCCGTTCATGTGGATTTCTCCGAACTTGCTCAGCGCAAATGGGCCATCGGGCTCATGGCGAGCATCGGCGTGCTGATCTCAACCTTCCTGATCGGCACGGCCATGTGGGGCGTCTTCCAATTCTTCGGCCTCAACGTGCCTTACATCTGGGCCTTGGTGTTCGGAGCCTTGATCAGCCCAACAGACCCTGTCGCGGTGCTCGGCATCTTGAAGACCGTGCGTATCCCCAGGCTGCTGGAGGCCAAGATCGCCGGCGAATCCCTCTTCAACGACGGGGTAGGTGTGGTGATCTTTGTGATCATTCTGGCCATCGCAAGCGGGGCGTCCGGTCACGGGTCGGAAACGGTGGATGCCGCCCATGTGGCCACCTTGTTTTTCCAAGAGGCCGTGGGCGGGGCGATCCTCGGCATCGCTGCGGGCTATCTGGCCTATTACGCCATGCGCCGCATTGATGAGCACAATCTGGAAGTGCTCATCACTCTGGCGCTGGTGTTCGGCACCTATGCGCTGGCCCTGCAGTTCCATCTCTCCGGTCCCATTGCCGTGGTGGTCTCCGGCCTCTTCATCGGCAACCACGGTGCCCGCTTTGCCATGAGCGAGAACACCCGTGAGCATGTGTTTCAGTTTTGGGAACTGGCCGACGAGATCATGAACTCCGTTCTGTTCCTGCTGATTGGCCTGGAGGTTCTAGTCATCGGCTCGGCGTTTGAATATGCCTGGCTCGGCATCATCGCCATCGTGGTGGTGCTGGCCTCGCGCTGGGCGGCCGTATCCATCCCCATCACCGTGCTTTCCCTGCGCACCACCTTCACCAAAGGCGCCATCACCATGTTGACATGGGGTGGTCTGCGCGGTGGCATCTCGGTGGCGCTCGCGCTATCGTTGCCTGAAAACGAGTACAAGGCCCCTATTCTGGCCGCAACCTATGCCGTTGTCGTGTTCTCCATTATTGTCCAAGGGCTGACGATGAAGCCCCTGGTCGACCGGCTCGGGTTGAGGCAGGAACTGACGGCCAAAGACGAAGAAGAGCTAAAGGGAGGCCACTAAGCCATGGCGGATCATCTAAGCGAAGACGCCCTTGCCTATCACCGAGGCGGCAAACCGGGAAAACTGGAGATCTCGCCCACCAAGCCTCTGGCCAACCAATATGACCTGTCCCTTGCCTATTCGCCCGGTGTGGCCGCGGCGTGTGATGTGATTGCCGAAACCCCCTCAGAAGCCTTCAGCCTGACCGCACGGGCCAATCTGGTGGGGGTGATCTCCAACGGCACCGCCGTCCTGGGGCTGGGCTCCATCGGGGCGCTTGCGTCCAAACCGGTGATGGAAGGCAAGGCCGTGTTGTTCAAAAAGTTCGCCGGCATCGATGTCTTCGACATTGAGATCGATGAGCTCGACCCGCAAAAGTTCTGTGATGCGGTCGCCGCGATGGAGCCCACCTTCGGCGGCATCAATCTGGAGGACATCAAGGCACCTGAATGCTTCCAGATCGAGGCTCAGTTGAAGGAGCGCATGTCGATCCCCGTGTTCCACGACGATCAGCACGGCACTGCCATTATTGTGGCCGCAGCCATCGTCAACGGGTTGGAGTTGGCCAACAAGAACATCGAAGACGTCAAGCTGGTCGCCTCCGGAGCCGGGGCGGCCTCGCTGGCCTGCCTCAATCTGCTGGTGAGCATGGGCCTGAAGCGCGAGAACATCTGGGTGACCGATATTGACGGCGTGGTCTATGCGGGGCGCGAGGCTTCCATGGATGAGTGGAAGGCCGTTTATGCTCAAGAGACGGACCTTCGCACCTTGAACGACGTGATCGATCGGGCCGACATTTTCTTAGGGCTCTCCGCAGGCGGCGTCTTGAAGGCCGATATGGTGAAGCGCATGGCGGATCAGCCCATGATCCTGGCGCTGGCCAATCCTAATCCGGAGATCACCCCGGAGGACGCCCGCGAAGCCAAGCCCGACGCCATAATCTGCACCGGCAGGTCGGACTATCCCAACCAGGTGAACAATGTGCTGTGCTTTCCCTACATCTTCCGCGGGGCGCTGGATGCCGGGGCACGGACCATCAATGAGGAGATGAAGCAGGCCGCCGTCAAAGCCATCGCCGCCCTGGCCCATGAGCATTCATCCGAGGTTGCCGAGAAGGCCTATGGCGGCAAGCCCGGCGTGTTCGGGCCGGACCAGCTCATCCCCAATCCGTTCGATCCGCGCCTGATCCAGTGGATCGCACCAGCCGTGGCAAAAGCCGCCATGGAGACCGGGGTGGCCGACCGGCCCATCACCGACTTTGCGGCCTATGATGAGCAACTCAACCGCTTCGTCTTCCGCTCTGGCTTCCTGATGAAGCCGGTGTTTGAGAAAGCCCGCGCCGAACCCAAGCGCGTGATCTATGCGGAAGGCGAAGACGAGCGCATCTTGCGGGCCGCCCAGGTGGTTATCCAGGAAGGCATTGCCCGGCCCATTTTGGTGGGCCGGCCAAGCGTGATCGAAACCCGGCTGAAGCGCTATGGCCTCAGCCTCAAACCCGGCGTGGATTTCCAGATCGTCAACCCGGAGGACGATCCGCGCTACAAGGATTATGTGGAGACGTTCCTGGAGCGCTCAGGCCGGCGCGGGGTGACCCCAAGCCGGGCGATCACCGTGGGCTGTGTACGCACCAC
>JANQOW010000049.1 GCA_028285595.1 Hyphomicrobiales bacterium | reverse complement strand
CCGCTCGCTGAGCGAAAGCTGTGAATAGTGGTCTCCCATAGCAGCACCCAATGTCGGGTGTTGCACTTGATTCGTGAATCTAGCGGACCCAGGGCGGCTGGCCTCAAAACAAGCGGCTCTGGGTCCCGGATATTTTGCCGGCGCAAAATTCCGGGATGACGGGAACGGAAATGCGGCAGACTGGACACACCGCCCCTCTCCATCAATATTGGGTGGTTATGATGCCCGTCCCTGCCCTGTCGGGAAGACCGGTCTTCACCAACATGCGCCGGACAAAGCTGCGTTTGCTTTATTGGAGCGTGTCGTTTCCAATGCCGGAGATGGTCAAAGATGACGAAGCATAGTTCACAGCGGCAATCGGTCGGTGTCGTCGGCGATGGCGATGATATCGACATCCTCGAAGCCATCGAAGAGACATTCAACCTGACGATCATGGACGAGGAAGCCGAGAGCATTCGGACTCTGGAAGACGTCCATGCCATCATTTGCTCTAAGCTGCCGAATGATGCGAACGAGCAGACAAAGTGCCTTACATCTATGGCTTACTACAGATTGAACCGCGCATTGCGAGAGACCGGCAAAGCAAAGCCGTCTCAGCGCATTGAACTGCCCCCTATGGTAAGCGCGCGTGACTTCCAGAAGCAGTTGGAGAACCGGAGCGGTTTACGACTTGCCTTCCTAACAAGCTCGAGCATGTGGTTGAGTTTGCTCTGCTGGTTGATGCTGGGCGCATGGATTGTTGTCCCGCTGATGGTCTCAGGCTCTCACGCCATCACCCTGAGCATCATGCTGCCCATTTTGGGCGTCGCCATCTGGCGCATCGCGGCACGCTTCGATCAGCGCCGATGGACATTTGACGGCACGCTCGCCGATCTCACCCAACACGCTTCGGAGGAAAACATCGGCCGGCTCATCTCGCAGGGTGGAAAGTGGCGAAAAGCCGATGTCTGGAAAATCATGACAAAAATCATCTCCGATGAAACGGGCTTTCCTGCTGAGAAGATGCGGCCCGCGATGACGCTCATAGACTAAACCAACGGCGTCACCCCGCTGTTCCGCGTGGAAGCAGGGTTGACGGCTGATGCACGGGCATGGCGCCATTCGTCATCCCAGAACCGCTTGTTCTGAGGTTACCCGCCCTGGGTCCCCGCATTCGCGGGGATGACGGTGTGGGGCGAGCATTATGGAGAGAAGCAGGTTTGGCGGCTAATGCAAGGGCATGGCGCCATTCGTCATCCCGGAATTTTGCGCCAGCAAAATATCCGGGACCCAGAACCGCTTGTTCTGAGGTTACCCGCCCTGGGTCCCCGCGTTCGCGGGGATGACGGTGTGGGGCGGAGATGACGGAAAGAAGCAGGTTTGGCCGTGAAAAAAGGCAGGCTCTTCAGCTATTCTTGCCCGTCAACATGTTCCGCACCGCGTCCAGCTCCTTCAGAACACCGGAGAGAACCTGAAGGTCTGAGCCTTCAAGGGGCCTGGCCTGGGGTGCGGGTGGGGGAACGCGGGGGGCGGCTTGTGGCGGGGTGTCGGCCGGTGCAGCTTGGGCGGACGTTTCCTCACCCTCTGCCCCCTGGCTCGGCAAAGCCTTCTGCTTGCCGGCTTCGATCACATAGCCCGTGCCCTGCTCGCGCAGGATCCGCTGAACGCCCTTGATGGTATAGCCCTCGCCATACAGCAGATGGCGAATGCCGCGCAGAAGCTCAAGATCGTTTGGCCGGTAGTAGCGCCGCCCGCCGGCCCGCTTCATGGGCTTGACCTGGCTGAACTTGCCTTCCCAGAACCTCAGCACATGCTGGGGCACGTCCAGGTCTTCGGCAACCTCACTGATGGTGCGAAAGGCTTCAGGCGCTTTTTCCACTTCACAACCCTCGTTACTCTATGGCGCGCCGATCATGCGTCTTCGCCGTCGTTCACCTGCTTTTTCAACACATGGCTGGGACGGAACACAAGCACGCGCCGGGGCGTGATGGGCACTTCCTGGCCGGTTTTGGGGTTGCGCCCCACGCGGCCGTTCTTCTGGCGCACCATAAAAGTGCCAAATGACGAAAGTTTGACCGTTTGGCCGTCCACCAGCGCCTCTGATATTGAATCCAGGACGTTTTTCACCAACTCCGCCGATTCCGTGCGTGAAAGCCCAACTTGTCCGTGCACAGATTCACTCAAATCAGCGCGGGTAAGTGTTTTGCCGCTCATTCCATAGGTCCCCTAAAATACCCTTCCGGTCCGGCCTGTTTGCCCAATTCCCGCTGAGATTGCAGGCCGACAAACTACCGTAAGGTGCCCTTGCCCGTCGGGTCAAGAGCTGGCGGGCCGTTTGGTTTCGATGAAGACAGTATGGAACGCCTGAGCAAAAAAGCCAAGAGCTACAGTGCACTACACATTCCACAGAGAAAAAAAATCAAGGAATGCGAGTAAAAGACCGATTTACCAGCGCACCAGCACCGACCCCCAGGTGAACCCGCCGCCCATGGCTTCCAGCAAGATCAGGTCGTTCTCTTTCAGGCGGCCATCGGAGTAGGCCACATCGAGCGCAAGAGGAATGGAGGCCGCAGATGTGTTGCCATGCTTGTCCAGGGTGATCACCACTTTGTCTTCGGTCATGCCGAAGCGCCGCGCGGTGCCGTCGAGAATCCGCTTGTTGGCCTGGTGGGGCACGAACCAGTCGATCTCGTGCGGCGAGACGCCGGTGGCCTCAAGGGCCGTGTCCATGATCTCGGCAATGTTTTTCACCGCATGCTTGAACACATCACGGCCGGACATGCGCAAATGGCCCACCTCCTGGCCCCGCGAGGCGCCGCCGTCCACATAGAGCTTCTCGTAATGTGCCCCGTCCGAGCGCAGATGAGCGGAGAGAACACCGCGGTCTTCCAGAGTTCCGCTGGCCTCCTGCGCCTCCAGCACAACGGCCCCTGCCCCATCGCCGAAGAGCACGCAGGTTGTGCGGTCTTCCCAATCCAAAATCCGCGAGAAGGTCTCAGAGCCGATCACCAGCGCCCGCTTGTGCTGGCCGCATTTGAGGAAATTGTCCGCCGTGGAAAGCGCATAGACAAAGCCCGAGCACACCGCCTGGATGTCGAAGGCGCAGCCATGGTGAATACCGAGCTGGGCCTGAACGGCTGTCGCTGTTGCGGGGAATGTGTTGTCGGGCGTGGCCGTTGCCAGAATGATCAGGTCAATGTCCTGGGCATCGCGTCCGGCCCGTTCCAGAGCGCTGCGCGCGGCCGCAAGGGCCAGATCCGAGGTCAGTTCGCCATCGGCCGCCACATGGCGCTGATGGATGCCTGTGCGCTCCACCACCCAGTCGTGGCTGGTGTCCACAAACTGGGCGATGTCTTCATTTGTCAAAACTTTTTCGGGCAGATATGCACCGCAGCCCAAAACGACCGATCTCAGCATGGAATAGAACCTGTACCCTTACCCACCGCCAGCTGCCGCCAGGGGAATTTCACTACGCTCGCGTTGCTGATGGGCCCGGTCTATGTCCCGCGCAATACGTGAGAGCATGCCGGCCTGCGCCATATCGATCCCGAGATCGAGCGCATGAGCAAATCCCACCGCGTCGGTGCCTCCGTGGCTTTTCACCACAATCCCGTTCAGCCCCAGAAACACACCACCGTTCATCGTTCGCGGATCCATTTTCTTGCGCAACGCATCAAACCCGCTCTTGGCGAGCAAGTAGCCGAGCTTGCAAAAAATGTTCCGGTTCATGGACGCCCTTAAGTAAGAGCCAATCTGTTTGGCGGTGCCTTCAGCCGTCTTCAACGCAATATTGCCCGAAAAGCCTTCCGTCACAACAACGTCCACCTTGCCTTGGCCAATGTCATCGCCTTCAATAAAGCCGGCATACTCTATCGGCAACACTGAATCGCGCAAGACCGCGCCGGCTTCCTTCACCTGACCGTTACCTTTGATCTCTTCCACGCCCACATTGAGCAGTCCCACCGTGGGACGCTCAATCCCGAACAAGGAACGGGACATGGCTTCGCCCATCACCGCAAAGTCCACCAATTGGTCGGCATCGGCCCCAATTGTGGCGCCCACATCGAGCATGATGCTTCTTGACCGCAAAGTTGGCCAAATGGCGGCAATGGCCGGCCGTTCGATGCCGGGCATCATTTTCAAGATCACTTTGGACATGGCCATAAGCGCGCCGGTATTGCCGGCGGACACGGCCACATCGGCCGCACCGTCTTTAAGGGCCTCAATGGCCTTCCACATGCCCGAATGACGCCGGCCCGCCCGCAGCGCCTGGCTGGGCTTGTCGTCCATGCTCACCTGCACGTCGGCGTGGACAATCTCGCATGCGGCCTGCAGCTTGCTGTCTTTGGCCACCAGAGGGCGCAAAAGCGCTTCGTCGCCCACCAGCAGGAACTTCACGTCCGAGCGGTGAGCCAGAACAAGCGAAACGCCGGCCAGGGTCACGTCCGGGCCGTGATCCCCACCCATTGCGTCAACAGCAACTGTCGTTTGCCCACTCATGGTGCAAATGCTTCTGCCTCAAATTGGTCTCTTAGGGTAGCACGGATCAGCCAAGCCGTGACGGCTTACCCGATCCTTCACTTCCGCATCACGTTAGCGCCCGTCAGTGTTCCTGCGCCGTGCCCTCGTTAGTCTTGAGCGCCTGGAGCACCGCGAACGGGTTGTCCCTCTCCTCGCCGGCATTATCGCCCAATTGGCCCTGATTGCCAAATTCTACGCCCGCGCGCCGTGGATAAGGATTGATCGCGCCGGCAATCTGCTGGGCGACCATTTCACCAAGCTCGATCGTGAGCCCGTCAAATGTCTCATAATCCAGCTCAAAATCACCATCGTCCTGGGGTTCTTCAACACCGGCGGGCAGATAAAGCACCGAGATGTCTTCCGCGATGGTTTCCTCAACCGGCTCAAGCGAAACAATGCAGGTCTGACGCAAGCCAGCGCTCACGCTGCCGCTGACCTTCACGCTGCCTTCCGGTTGAGCGGAAAGGCTCAGCTTCGCAGAAACGTCGGTCAGCGCATCCACCCCATAACGGGCCTGCAGTCCGGCCAGTTCAGCCTCATCTGCGGTAAGATCCAGGGTAACATCGCCGTCTTGGAGGTCTTCCACCTGAAAGGGCCGGGAAAACTCGGCCTTCGCGTTAAGGTCTGCCGTCGAAATCATTTCACATACCTCCCCGCTTCGGGAAACGTCAGCTCGCCGCTCAGCAACACCGTGCTCTCTATCTGGCTCAGGTGTTCTGCGCTGGCCCGCAAATAGGCGGCCATCATCGCCGCTTCGCCGGTTTCTGTACGGCCCGCATAAAGGTTGCGCCGGATCACCTCTTCCAGCGCGCCGGGCGCCTCCTCGCTCTGCTTCAAGGCGTCGTCATAGGCCTTGGCCCGGCCATAAAACACCTGCGCCATCTTCTTGACCTTCTTGCCCACGGAGAGATCGCCCACGCCCATTTCGCGCAAGGAGCGGTCCATATCGTCAAACAACAGATCAAACACGCCTTGTGAGAACTCCGAGCCGCGATCGTCTCCATCTTCATTCATGCGGTGGACCAGCAGATAAACGTGCAGGACCAGCATATCGAAGCGCCCGTCCACGCTGTCTTCCACGCTGCCGGCCATATAGAATTCCGGGCGCCGCGCCTGCGCCACAATCCTCTCATATGCGAGTTGTGTAGACACCGTACGCGCAGCGCGTTTTTGAAACAGTTTGTTGAAGAACATGTGGGAGCCTATGGTCTCGATCGGCCGGAGTGTGCGCCATCAGTTGCAACCTGTTGCAAACCGGGCTAAGCCGCACTGGTCTTTATATAGGTCATGGGAGACCTGAAAGTTAGGGTTTAAGGGACATTCGATGATGAGGCAATCACAATCGGGCGCAAATGAGCAGCGCCGGCCATCGCGTAGAAGTGCGCTTCTGGCCGGAGCGCTGGCGCTCACCCTGGTTGCGTGTTCCCCGGTGATTGATCACCGCGGCTACCTGCCGCGCGGCCAGGATGTTCAGAAACTTCAAGTGGGTATGAGCAAAACCGAAGTGGAAGCCCTGCTCGGCTCGCCGTCCACCACCGCAACGGTCAGCAGTTCCGGCGACAGCTATTACTACGTGTCCAGCGTGGTGGAGCAAAAGCCCGTGTTCGGCGCCGAAGTGCAGGACCGGCAGGTGATTGCCGTGCGCTTCGATATTGAAGACCGGGTCCAGAATTTCGCCCATTACGGCCTGGAAGACGGCCGCATCGTCAACTTCATCTCCCGCGAGACCCCGACGGAGGGGCGCGAAGCCTCGCTCTTGAGAGAGTTCTTCGGCAACCTCGGCAAGTTCACGCCGGGCGGACCGGCTGGCGGTGGTGGCGGCCCCGGTCGATAGACCTCTAGTCGTCCTGCTTGTTCTCCGCAGCGCGCGCCGTGCCAAGGCTTGTTTCCAGGGTGCTGGACACAAAACGCTCCGAAAAGCCGCCCAGAAACGACCAGACCACGAGCTTGGCAAATTCAGCATTGGGCACCGCGGTGGTCCAGTCCGTGCCCCAAAGGGGAACGGTGCTGTCCACGAATTTTGCCGTTTTCAGATCGGGGAACAGGCTCCCGGTCAGAAAACCGCCGGCCATAAGGAAATACAAGATCCCGGCCCCCACCATTCCAAACCCGAAGCGCACCATCAGATAGCGCAGCTTAAACGTCTGCCCGATATCGGCATAGGTGAGCGTGGCCACATTGGATTGGAATGAGGCGAGCCGGCTGAACAGCGCCCCCAGCAGCCCGAACGACAGCGCCGTATAGAACCCGAACCAGGGGGGATGGGAGAGCGCGGCATCCAGCGCGGCCTTCGCCTCAGGGCTGGAGGAGGCCATCATGCCCAGGCCGCCGACCATCAGCCACGGCAAGGCCACAAGGGCAAGAACGAACAGTCCCACGCGCCACAGCCGCTGTGCCGCTGCGTCACGTTGGCTGCGGTCGAGCCGTTGGGCGGTGTGAAACCAGTTCAGATCGTCCAGCAGAACGAAGTAGGCGGACTGTTTGGCATGGAGCCTTTCATCGGTCTCCTTCTCAGCCTTGGCGGCCTCCCAGTTGGCCTCGTGGGCGCCGAGCGCCGGCAGGTCCAGGGTTTTTGCCCGCGCCAGGCGCCGTTGGAAGAAGGCGGTGATGTCCAGTTCCGACATCAAAGGAACGATCAGGCGCTCCAGCGCGTAGACATCGCTCCACGTTTTGTCCCGCTTGGCCAGAAGCTTCTCAATATCGGCCACCAACGGAGAGTTGGTGTCGGTATGCGGGTGCGCCTTCACAACGCTCCACAGGGTTTCGATGCTGGCGATGTAATACTCGCCCAGCCGAAGCGCGCTGATTCCCCTACCCGAGGTCATTTGAGCAATTCCTCTGAAACGCAAACTGACGACAAATCAATTGCTTCAAACGCCGATCTGCCTGTTAGAGTACCCCAGGGCGCAAGCGCATTCAATCTGCGTTCTGAGCCCGCTGGTAAGCTTGCTTAACCCTGTAACGGAGATGTCTGAATGAGCGGACCCACAAAAACAGTCCTGGTCACCGGTGCGGCCAGAGGGATTGGCCAGGCCATTGCGAACCGCTTTGCAGACGGCGGCTGGAACGTGGTCGCCGCGGACATTGACGAAGCCGCTGTCACCGAGGCCGCCGCGGCCATGGCCGGCAACGTGCGGCCCCAAGCGCTTGATGTGAAGCAAGCCGGCAGCATTGCTGAGGCCATCTCAGCGACGGTGGAGGCTTTCGGGCGTCTTGATGGGTTGGTGAACAATGCCGGCATCATGGACCGCGCCCCGTTCCTGGACATGACCGAAGCGTTTTGGCACCACGTGCTCGACACCAACCTCACCAGCACGTTCCTGGCGGCCCAAGCCGCGGCCCGCCAGATGGTGGCGCAAGGGGGCGGTGGCCGCATCGTGAACGTGGCCTCCAACTCCGGCGTTTTCGGGGGACGCGGGCGCGCGGCCTACGGCGCCAGCAAGGCAGGCATCATCAACCTGACGCAGACCATGGCCATTGAGCTGGCCGAACACGACATTCTGGTGAACGCCGTTGCCCCCGGCCCCACCAAGACCGGCGATCACATTCCAGATGAGCCCTGGCCCACGGTAAAGGCGCGCATGCCGCTCGCCCGGTTTGGGCGGCCCGAGGAGATTGCCAACGTCGCCTATTTCCTGGCCTCAGAAGATTGCAGCTTCACCACCGGCCATGTGTGGTGCGCCGATGGCGGCTACACGATTGCCGGCATCATGGAGGGCTGATCGTCGTGCGCAGCGCTTGGATTGAGGCTATCTGCACAGCACACTCCAGGCATCAGGCAAGCCCCCAGGATCTCAGCCCTTGTGGACGGGCAAGGCATGTTCCGCCCGTGCGAGGGCGTCTTTGGGTCTGCGGAGGTGGTGGCGCACGTGGGGATGGTTGCCGCTGCAGCGGAGCGTTAGATTGTAAATAAAATCCATACATTGAAGAAATTATGTATGGAATTGGAATGCACTGCTTTCCTCAGTAGGTTGTTTTCATCGCAAACACACTGAGAAAGGAATAAACCAATGCAAGACCTTAAAATCTACACAGCAATCAACACTGGCAGTCGTGCCGTCCAGGTTATCGCTAACGAGCTCGGCCTGGAAGCGAACATCATTCACTACGACACAGACAACAAGACTTTGTCCGACGGTGGCGACATTCGCGACGTAAACCCACTGATGTATGTACCGGTCATCACGGCATCGGATTTGGACGCGCCTCTAACCGAAACGCCTATGATCCTGACCTACCTTGCAGATCATTTTCCAGAATCGGGCTTAATACCAGAGGAAGGTACTGCAGAGCGTCGACGGGCAGAACAATTGATGTTTTACAACGGTACAGAGATCGCTCAGAAGCAAATCCCGCTCCTTCGCAAGCTTCTTACTCCGGAAGGTTGGGCGTTTCATACGAACAAGGTGTTCACAGCCTATCAACAACTGGACAAGATCCTGGCGGATGGCCGTGACTATCTTCTTGGCGATACCTTCAGCGTTGTTGATGCGTTTGTCTGGTCAACCCACTGGGTCGATGAAGAAACCGTCAATATCTCCAGCTTGAAGCATCTGACGGCTTATCTTGCTCGTGTCGCGGCGCGGCCATCTGTTCGCAAAACCGAGGCTGATCTGGATGACTTCCGTCCAATCGTTAAAGCCGCCTAGTACTCACGTAGCCTCGACCGAATAAAAAGGTGGGCGCTCGGAGCTTGTGGAGCTCAGAGCGCCCACCTTCTCGTGTGTTCTAAGAGACGATCGATAAAAACGCGCGTTTTGGGGGGCAAACCGGCTCGCACCGGATAAATCGCATAAACAGACCTTTGTGACGCCGTGCTGCTGGCCAAAACCTCTTCAAGCAGTCCGGCTTCAAGTTCCTTCTCGACCGCATAATGGGCCATTTGCGCTATCCCAAGGCCGTTGACTGCCGCGCTAATCACGGCACCGGGTTCGTCTACTGATAGTCTCGCCCTTATTTGCCCTGGCGATGCATCACCTCCAAAATCCCAATGCACATGATCCCCGCTCGATTGTAAGCGAAACCCGATACAATCGTGGTTCGCAAGATCTTCAGGCGTCTCAGGACGACCTCGTCTTTGAAGATAGTCCGGAGACCCAAATACCACCATTTTGATGTCAAAGAGCTTACGTGCAATGAATGCGGCGTCATCCAGCGTCCCGATGCGCAGAGCGACATCGAAACCGCCACCGACTAGGTCGACATAGCCTTCGTCAAACCGCAGGTCGACTTCAAGATCTTCATGGGTGGCCAGAAGCTCACCAATGATGGGCATGAGCACATTCCGCCCAAGTACGCCCGAAACACTGACCTTTAAGGTACCTGACACCTCGCCGCTTTCTCGCTCGATGATGTCACTGGCTCGCTCGAGCGTTGCGACGGCATCCTCACAATAAGCAAGGAGCCGCTCACCCTGCTCTGTCAGTACGAAGCTGCGGGTGGATCGCGCGATTAGCCTGACACCTAATTGTTCTTCTAGGCGGCTGACGCTCTGTCCAACCGCAGCTCGAGACAACCCAAGACTGCGCGCAGCGGCAGCAAAGCTGCCTTCGTGGGCGGCTCGGACGAAGGATATAAGACTGGGGAGACTGTCCATGCTCTATTGTAAACATAAGATTTACGCAAAAGCAATATTATCAATAATTTCAAGACACTAAACGCTGCTCTAGATTGAACCCAACACACAGCAAAGGAGCAGTGCTATGACCGTTCTTGCCGATTACCAAAACAAGTATCGCACCGTTTCGTTTGAACGAGACGATGACGGCATTCTAACCGTCAGCTTGCAAGGCAAGGACGGCGGACCATTCGTCGTCGACGCAACGGGTCATTCAGAACTTGGTCCAGCATTCGCGGACGTTGCCGCCGATAACGAAAACAAGGTGGTGATCATCACGGGAACGGATGACGTATTCGTCCGCGACCTTGATATGACGACCTTTCAGGATCTCAACACCGCCGAAGGATTCGACCGAATTTATCGCGAAGGCAACGCGATAATGCGCAACCTTGTATCGATCCCGGTCCCGGTAATCGCTGCCGTCAATGGCGCAGCGATGATCCACTCTGAGATCGCGCTGGCCGGGGCTGAGGTGACCATCGATGTCGATGGCGGCACACTCCTGACCTGAAATCGAGAGAGCGTGGGGTAGACCACGCAAATAAAGGAAGAAAGCCATGTTGGACGCCATGTTCGCCGAAGATGTTAAAGATGATACGATAGACCGGAAACTGATACTCGGGATCATCTTTGGTCTGATCGCCGCCATGGCTTGGGCCAGCTATACCGTCGCCTCACGGGCCGGCCTTACTTCAGGGCTTACAGCGCTCGACCTTACCGGCGTTCGGTTCATTGTAGCTGGTCTGATTTTATCGCCATTTGTTTTTCGGGAAGGCTTCTGGTGGCTCGCAGGACTGGGGTGGAGACGCGGTTTGATCCTCACTTTTCTTTCCGGGCCGCCCTTTATCTTGCTCTACATATATGGGCTCGGTGTAACGCCCTACACGCACGGACCGGTCATCACGCCTTCGGTTGTCGCTTTGGGGGCGTTGGCGATGGCAACGATCTTTCTGGGTGAGCAGGTCAGCTTCACAAGACTGCTTGGAACCACGGCGGTGCTGGCAGGCCTTTGTTTGGTCGTTGGAGGCGATGTGTTTCTTGGCCTTTCCGCATCCCTCTCGATCTACGACTTGATGTTCGTTGCCGCAGGGTTTTTGTGGGCCGGATACACAATTCTTCTGCGCCGTTGGAAGATTGCGCCCGTCTCTGCGACAGCCGTTGTCGCACTCCTTTCAATGTTTGCTATCGCGCCATTCTTCGTCGCCATGGCCGACTTTGCAAAGCTCGCCGCCGCACCTGCTGACATCATAACCCAAGCCTTCATGCAAGGAATGGTCGCGGCGATCATAGCCGTCATCGCCTTCAACAAGGCGGTGAGCATGCTTGGCGCGGCTCGTGCTGGCTTGTTCCCTTCTCTCGTGCCGGTATTCGCAACTGTGCTAGGCATACCTTTTCTAGGCGAATGGCCAACGATGATGCAGGTCCTGGGCATTGGCGCGGCGACCATCGGTCTGGTGCTCGCAAGTGGAGTTCTTGATGGAGGTGATCGCATTCATTTCAGCGCTGAAGACCACCAACAAATTGGGGAGGCCCTGGGTCCGGTGATCCGGGACGTATCGAGTTCAAGCCACAACAACTGAGACAGTGGCCTGCGGCTTGACTGGGTCAAGCACGGGCACATCAGCATTACGAAGGAAACAAAGATGCCGTATCCCGAGATAACGAAGGCGACCGAAACGATCCACAATCCAGCGGACCCGAGGCACTTCATGCGCGTCAAGCTTGTCAATCGCAACGTCAAAGTGTTTCGAGACGGGCGGCTCCTTGCTGACACGCGCAATGCCTACCGCGTGACCGAAATAGCCGGAGATGTTCTCGATCCCGTATTCTACATTCCAAGAAATGATGTAGAGGCGGAGATGCTCCAGGTGGCCGGCAAAACCACGCACTGCCCGTTAAAAGGTGACGCGACCTATTTTGAGGATGGCCAGGAAATCATCGCATGGGCTTATGACAAGTCATTGGACTTCGCAAATGTGCTGAATGGTCTTGTCGCTTTCTATGCCGACAAGGTGGAAATCCGGGAGATCGGCGAGACTTCATGAGAGCGCGTTTTCGCTGGCCGATCCAAGCACGGTTCGACCGGTAGAGTGTTTTCGCACCTTCGGTTTTCAGGCCTGGTGCGTAAAGGGCGTTGTCTTCGAGATCGCAAGAACGCCAACTCAAGTCATCCAAACAGGAGAAGCGTGAGCTGTGTGCCAAGGAATGCCATTTCTCGCCCTTTATGGCTGGCTTCGGGTGAGACACAGAATCTGCGGTTTTGGGCCCAAGGCAGACCTTTGGTACAGTGTTGATCAGTTTTCATGATAAATGGCAGCTCTGCGGACAAATGACCGACGCTCTATCACGTCTGAATGTCCGATGTTGAAGGCGAAGTGGACACTTTTTGAACTAGCTGACTTGCGGGATGTGGGAGAAGCGGTCGCGACCGTCGTGTTCCGCACGACAGCTATCTGCTATCCGTACGCTTCGTAGCTATGCAAATTGTTAGGCTGTGCGATTCAGACATTTTCCGGGCTTGTGATCGTCAATGCTGCTCAAAGTCGTTTGGTTTTTTGGATTTGTCCATCTTGCTCTGTTCAGTGCGGCATACCTGGCCGAGCTCGGACAAACGAGCCTAGCATTCGTGTTTCTGTATTGGGGCTATGCGCTCGTTTTTGTCGTCTACCTCTGCTTCAGCGTGTTCAAGGCACTGATAAAGTCTAAACGTAGGCAACTCATAGAGCTCACATCAATTCTTGGCTTGTGCATGTGGACATTCGTGCACCCTGGAAGCCTGTACTCGCTCATAGACCACGCACGCATCGTGATACCTTACCCGAACAGCGTAGGTGCCACTGCATCAAAGGGGTCCAATATCGACGATTTTTCTGTTCGATTCTGGGGTGGCTCTGGTCTCCTTGATGCGATGTCTTCCTACTTTCTGGTGTACGACACAAGCTCGATCGATCTCACCGAGCCCGACGCAACACTGTTACGATGGCGATCCAAGGCACCCCCTGAGTTCTCAAGATTTCTATATGCGGGAAAAGGTCGGCACACGTGCGGTCCAAAGATTAGATCGATAGGAATGCACTACTACGTAGTGAGAACCAACTGCTTCTTTAGTGAGACGAACCCGAGTTCATCCCAATCGTGATGTTATGTCCAAGCTCTCAAAAGGCTGACAAATGCCCTTCGAAGCAAAGGCAGCTTTCGAGGGTAAAGCTGCCATCGGTTGGAGAAAACCCGGAAGTCCGAGAAGGGCTCAGAGCAGACATTTGGTGTAGAAGGCCTAAAGCGGTTCTTTCAGATGTTTCTAGTTATTGGGTTCAAGAATCCGCTTCGCTAGATCAAGCTGACCCGCTCTTCGCTCCGCCAGCGTTTCTAGCGGAAAAGTGCACAGTTAGATTCTGAACTCGGGGATCTTCAAATGAGAGGCTGACTGCGCCCACCTAAAACGCTGCTTGATACTCTTTTTCAAAAATCTGACTATAAGCGTTGAATTCCTCAGACATTACAGGCCCCCCGCAACACCCAAGAATTCAGAGGTCGTTCGGCGTTGGTCAATTGAAACCCAGAGAGATAGAAGGGATTGGATCATCCCAAATCATTGCATAGTCGTGGGCAAAATGCAGATGCACGAGTTCAGCTGCCAGCCTGGCGAAGGTCTCGAAGTCGTCAGGTACCTTTTGAATGTTGTGTGTCTGGCAGTATTTCGAAAATTCTTCGAAAAGCTTACGGAGCTCGACCAAGTTCAAAGTCAGAGTCACGCAAGTCTCATCAACAGATAGTTCGTGGCCGATTTTCAAGAATCGATAAAAAAGGGGATGTTTGAAGGAAAGCTGCCGTGCTTTGACGCCGTGCTCTTCTAACTCCCAATTCCGGTGTCCGCGTACAAGCTGCCACCCTGTTTCGATATCAGTGGCAATGCCTGAGTCGGGGGGATCGAAAACCAAATCGCGAATGTAGTCGTCACTGGATAAGATCTGCGGGAACGCTGAATTGGTGTCTCCTTGAGTCATTTCGCTGCTCCTCAGAAATGTCGTCGCGTTTGGGAGACTACGTAGATTTGATCAATGAATTGGCAAATCACCCATCGTCCACCGCCGCCCCATCCCAAAATGTCTGGCGGACCCTTTCGGGGTAATTTGCCGACACGCATAAGGCGCGGTAAAGCATCCTTCTGTTCCGGGATCTGCAACTCGGCGTCAAAAAACCTACGACAAGTTTCGCCCACCTTTGTTGAGTCGCTAACAAAGTATGGCATCAAATGGTCCCCACGTTTCAGTTATGGTCTACGATACTAAGCCGAATGCTAGAGAATCAATGTCACAGCATAGCAACCGAGCATTGAAAACCCGATGATCTACGCGGTTAGGAGTGAAATCAGCGTCACCACCGAAGGCGAACCGAACAGAATGCCGGACATGCCGATGCAAGACTGGTTCAAAAAGTGGCACAGAGGGGGAAGGATTGACAGGCTCGAAGGTTGGATGATGGCCGAGTTCCCTTCATAAGTCCGTGTCTCGCAAAAGGGCCTGACAGACATTGTCATCTTTGGTTTCTTGGGGATCCCAAAGTCAGTGAAGGAGGTCATAGAGCAGTTTGAGCCCGGCGCACATCAGTTCATTCCCTTCGATCTGATAGTCGGAAGCGGGAATGCCCAAGAAGTTAGAGAATACTTCACGTTGATCATTGGTCAGTTTGCCGATTTGGCGAACCTAGCACTCTCTGACGTGCAATGGAGAAAGATTAAAATTGGTCCAGATCGCACGATTGACTCCTGGTCAAAAAAAACCGGTGTTCCCATGACATTTGAGCGGGAAAAGCTCGGTGAGTTCCATCTTTGGCATACGCGCAAACACAAAGCGATGACCTGCATGTCGGAAGAACTTTACCGGGCAATTAAAGAGGTTTGCCCAATGACGGGACTGCAGTTTGAAAAGCAGACCTTAGTCTGAAGTGGAATGCGGCTCCTCCAACAGTGTTGGGAGCGCAACGCACTTTCGAAATAATGACACTCCTTCCCCTCAACGGGCATTTTGAATCCGAGCCTGAAGGCGGCCCCAACGTCGACATCAAACGGGACCCCAGTGTTCCTTTTGACCAAATTTGGAAGCGGCAACACTCCGAGTGAAGTTCGACAAATCGCACCACGCGGAAGCTGAATGCCGGCTGAATGGCGCCATCACTTTGCGTGGCGTTTATCTGAAGGGGCTTGATTGGCTTTCCGCCGGCACGCCTGCCACATTCGCGGTCATGAAGAGCGCGGCGACAACGCTCGCGCCACACCCAAATGACTAGGAGAACCTATCATGTCTATCCGTATGCTTGCCCTCAGCCTGCCCGCCGCGTTTCTTGCCCTGGGCGTTGTCGCCTTCAGCACGTCAGCGTCCTACGCGACCGATAACGCACGCGATGACTACGCCACCGCATCCTACGCCCACACGGCCGGCTTTGCGTTGAACACGCAACACTATGCCAAGAAGAAACGCCACCACGTGACGCGCAAGGCCAGCGGCCGCTTCAGCGGCTTCGGCTTCCGTGGTGACGGGTTCCGCACCTCCGGCAAATACCAATAAGCCTGTCCTTGTTAAGTCTGATACTCATGGCACCGCTGCCCGGCAGCGGGGCTTTTTCTCTGCCTGAGACGAACTGCGCAGGACGGGTTAGCCCGCCCAGGTTTCCGGCTTCAGAGCAAGCAGCTTTGTCATTAGCCGATGCCCCACGCTGCCCAGCCCCCGCTTCTCGGTCCACACCAAATCCACGCCCTTAAGAATGTCGCTTTGCTGAAAGCTGTAGCGCAGCGGCACGATGGCGCCTGCGTGCAACTTCTCGCGCACCACAGCTTTGGGCAGAAGCGCCCATCCCAGCCCCAGGGCCACAAGCTCAACAATCATGTAAGGGCTCTCTGAGTACCACACGGACGGGCTCTTTTGTTCCCGCACATGGCTTGTGTCCTGAACAGAGCGACTTCGGGGAATGATCTGCCGATGACGGCGCAGGTCTGCGTGAGAGACTTCCCCAAGCGCCGCCAGCGGATGCTCGCGTCCGCACACCGGCACGAGAACCGAATGGCCAATGCCGCGGAACGAGAAGCCTTGCAGATAGTCTTCCTGCTCCATCATCACCCCAAGATCAGCCCGCCCGCTTTTCAGCAGCTCGCCCACGTCCGCCCGCCCCGGCTCCAGAAGTTCGATTTCCACGAACGGGAACTCTTCGGCAAATTCGCTCAGGAGCCGCAGCACTGGCGCAAACACCACACCCTGCTCTATGGCGATGCACAGTCGACTCTCCTCGCCTTCCCCCAGAAAGGCCGCGCGGGTCACGAAATCATTGTTGCCCCGCAAGAGGTGGCGCGCATGTTCCAGCAGGTGCGCTCCAGCGTCGGTGAGCACCGGCGTGCGGCTGGCCCGGTCGAACAGTTCAACACCCACATCGATCTCAAGGTTGTTGACGGCCATGCTGACCGCCGATTGGGCCTTGCGCAGCTCGCGCGCGGCAGCGGAAAACGAGCCCGCATCCGCTGCAGCGACAAAGGCCTGATACTGGTCCAAGGTGGGCATGGCTTCGCCTCTCCAATCTATCAGAAAAACTGATGATATCTAACTTTAATATCCCAGAATTACTGATAGATAAACCGCCAACAAAAACACAGTCGGAGTTGGTTGCAATGGAACAGAAAGTCGTCGTCAGAAACGGTATGGATCGCCTGCGCTATGTGATCTTGTTCGAGCTCTTGTTGGTGGCAGGTTTGGTGCCTTTGGGCGCGTTGGTGTTCCAACAGCCGATCCACAATATCGGTCTCCTGGCGGTAACATTGTCGCTAAAGGCCATGCTGGTGAGCTTGCTTTACAATTGGGCGTTCGATCAGATCGATGCCCGGGCGGGGCGCGTCTCCAGCCAGCGCTCACTCATCGGGCGAATCGTGCATGCCGTCGGTCTGGAGGTCTGGCTGGTTCTCACCTCAATGCCTATCGTGATTTGGTGGCTGGGCCTCACCATTCCACAAGCCCTTCTGATGGACCTGACCGTGTCCACCATCGTAATGGTCTACACCTTCATCTACAGCTGGTGTTATGACCGCCTGTTTCCGCTGCCTCACACAGTAGCGGTGCCCTAAACCCGTTCTTCGCGCACGCTCGCGCGCACGTGCCTGGCGAGCTCTTGGGCCGCCAGGTTCTTCTTATCATCGGCCACATACAGGTTGACCGCAAAGCTCGGCAACGCCGGGAGCCCCGACGCCCGCCCCAGCACCTCCAGGTAATCGGGCACCGCCGAGGCGAGAGAGACGCTCACCGCCAGGCCGGTTTTCACCACCGTCATGGTGGCCTCAATAGTGCCCTGCTCGAACACGGACACATAAGGAATGTTCACCCCGGCCAGGGCTTTGGACACCGGCGCACGGAAGGCGCACTCCTCGCCGATCATCGATAAGGGCAAAGGCCGTTTGCGATGGGCCGTGGCGGCGGGGCCGCCGATCCACACCAGGGGTTCAATGCCCAGGCAATCCCCTTCACCCGCCCCCATGGGTTCCTCAACAAGGGCCAGGTCGATATGGCCACCCTTCACCCCATCCAGCAGCTCAGGCGAGGTTGCCGTCACCAGCGAGATCTGAATATGCGGATAGGCAGATGCAAATCCGCCAAGAGCCAAGGGTAGATAGCTGGAGACCAGATCGTGGGGAATGCCCAATTTCACCTCGCCGCGCAGACCCGGCGCCGTCATCTCGTCCCAAATCGTATCGTTGGCCGCCAAGTAGTTGACCGAAAGCCCCAGCAGGCGCTCCCCATCGCGGGTTAATTGCAAAGTGCGGTGGCGGCGGTCGAAGAGCTTCACCTGAAGGGTTTCCTCCAGGCGCTTGATCTGCTGGCTCACCGCGCCTTGGGTCAGGCCCAACTGGTCGCCGGCCTTGGTCATGCCGCCGGTCTCAGCCACCGCCACAAACGCGCGCACCAGCGCCACATCCAGATTACGAGCCATTCCTCACATTAGCATTCGTAATTCGAAACATAAAGACAATTCGTTTCCCTAATCCATAGCACGCCCCTATATCCGTCCGCCAGAAAGGAGGCCTGCTATGCCAGACACATTCCTCTCGTTTGCCCTGTTTACGATCATCGCCACCCTGTCACCCGGTGGCGCCACCACTTTGGCCACCGCATCGGGCGTGCGGTTCGGATATCGGCGCAGCATGCCGCTGATGCTGGGCATCGCCGCAGGTCTGGCCATCCTCGCCACCGCCGGGGCCACCGGGCTCGGCGCGCTCCTTAGCGCAGTGCCGGCGCTGCAGGTGGCCATCAAAATGGTCGGAACCGTCTACCTCCTCTGGTTGGCCTTACAGATCTGGAACGCCGGGCGCCCTCAAGGCCCAGGCGAGACCAGCCAGATCCCCCACGGCTTCCTCGCCGGCGTGGCTCTCCTGCTGCTCAACCCAAAGGGCTGGGCTATGACCATGGCGGCTGCGGGCTCCTTCGCCGCGCTGTCCGCCAAACCCCTCACCCTCGCCGCCATCATGGCCGCAACGTTCGCCGCGGCGGCCGTTGCCTCCTTGTCGCTCTGGTGTCTGGGCGGTACGCTCCTGGCGCAAACGCTCAACACCGACGCGCAGTGGCGGCTGGTGAACCGGGCGCTGGGCGCGCTGTTGGCGGCCTCGATCGTGCCTCTTTGGATGCCATAACTCTCATCGTGACTCACTTTAGGAAGACCCAAATGGAAACCCTTCATATTGCAGCCTTTTCCGATGGCGATATTGGCGGAAACCCCGCCGGCGTTCTGATCAGCGACGCCCATCCGCCAGCCGCCGAAATGCAACAGATCGCCAACGATGTCGGTTTCTCTGAAACCGCCTTTGGCTACGCCACCGACGGCAAATGGCGCGTGCGCTACTTCTCGCCGGAAAGCGAGGTGCCGTTCTGCGGCCATGCCACCATTGCGCTGGGCGCCGCGCTCGCCATGCAGCATGGCGCCGGGGTCTATGAGCTTGAGCTCAACGAGGCCAACATCACCGTGGAAGGCCGCATGGAAGACGGTGTCATGTCCGCCGCCCTGCAATCTCCACCCACCCGGCACACGGCTGTCACAGCCGACCAGCTGAGCGGCGCGCTGCAGCTGTTCGCCCTCTCTGAGAGCGATCTGGACGACCGCATCCCTCCGGTGATCGCCGAGGCCGGCGCCACCCATCTGGTTCTGGCCCTGAACTCCCGCGAAGCCCTGGCCGCCATGTCCTATGACCTCAGCGAAGGGCGCACTTTCATGAATGCCAACGGCGTGGTCACCATCACGCTGGCCTATATGGAGCGCCCGGACCTCTTTCATGTGCGTAACCCCTTCGCCTCCGGCGGGGTCTACGAAGACCCGGCCACAGGCGCGGCGGCGGCGGCCTTGGCAGGCTACCTGCGCGACACGGGCCGCGCGGAAGTCAACGCCATCAACATCGTCCAGGGCGAAGATATGGGCATGCGCTCTCTCCTGCGTGCAGAGTTCACTGATGAGGCCGGCAGCTCCATTCGCGTATCGGGCACGGCGCGCGTCATGGCTTGAATTCTTCTCAATTGGGCCTAGGTATGGAGCGCATGCCCGGCCCGAGACTCAACTTGCCGCCGTTTGCGGCCCTGCGCGCCTTCCAGGCGGCCGCCACCCATGCGCGCTATCAGGATGCGGCCGAGAGCTTGGGCATCACGGAATCGGCCGTCAGCCACCAGATCAAGAAGCTGGAGGAGTTTCTACATGTTTCCCTGTTTGACCGCTCCGGCCATCGCCCCAAGCTGACGGCAGAGGGCACGCGCTACCTGGCCGAGATCGAGCCGGCGCTCCAGTCGATCCACGCCGCAACGGAGGCCATAAAGCCGGCAAGCGGACGCGCCGTGGTGCGCCTCACCCTGCCCCCGTCCCTTGCCGCGGTCTGGCTCATCCCGCAACTGGGCGCCTTTGAGCAGGCGAACCCTGAGATCGATCTGCAGCTCACCGCCACTACCCGTGTGGTTGACCTCAAACGGGACCAGGTGGACCTCGCCATCCGCCACGGACGCGGCGCCTGGGACGATGTGGAGGCGGAGTTCCTCTTGGCCGAGACCGCCATGCCGGTCTGTGCGCCAGGCTATCTGGAGAGCTTGGGTGAGGCCCCGGACCAAAACCGTCTGGCCGCGGCCAGATTGATCACCAATGGCGCCATCCCCGGCGAGTGGGATGAATGGGCACGGGCAAACGGGCTCGACCTGCCCGCACCGGCCAACCGGGTCACCCTGGATGCCATGGAACAGACGCTGCAGGTGGCCGAGAAGGGCCACGGCATCGCCATGGGCCGCCGGCCTCTGGTGGACGATTGGCTGAACGACGGCCGCCTGATCACCCCCTTCGGGAGCGACAGCCCCACCGGCGCCAGCTACTATCTGTGCCGCCCGGCAGACCTTGCACCCACCGCTGCCGGCCGCCGGGTGCGGCACTGGCTCATGGAGGTCTCCAGCTCAGCTTGAATTCTATTCAAGCCAGCCTGAACCTAAATCAGTAACAATAAGGTCGCCGCCCGCCTATCTCCTGGTCAACACAACGCCGAACCAAAGGAGATAGCCCATGAGCGCCCTGCCCCACGCCCAGCATGCCGCTGCCCCTGTCCACGCGGCCCTGAACTTCATCAAACCTCAAGATGCAAAACCAACCTTCCACAGTTCCGCCCTGACGGGTGGAGCGCCGGAATACTTCTATGAACTTGAGCCCAGAACCGTTCAGATCGCCGATATGCGCACGCTGCCAAGCGCCCCGTCGCTGGATCATGAAGGCTTTGAGCTTCATGCGCACACGAGCGCCGTGAGCGACCTTTACGACGATGAGGCCATTCATTCTGCGTACTATGCGGAGATTAGAGAGCTCCTCAAAGACCGGTTCGCTGCCGATGACGTGGTGATCTTCGATGCCACCCGGCGCTCCGACGGCGGTCAGGGTGCGAAGAACCCCGACGGCAAGCGCGGCCCGGCCAGCCAGCTTCACGTGGACTACACCACCACCAGCGGTCCTCAACGTTTGGCCGACGTGGTGGGCGATGATGAGGCCGACCGGCTGCTTGAGAACGGCGCCCGCGTCATCCAGGTGAATGTGTGGCGGCCCATCAAGGGTCCCGTCCAGCGGTCCCCTCTGGCGCTGGCCGATGCTTCCAGCACAGGCGAACGCGATCTGGTGGCCACCGATCAGGTGTTCCCGGACCGGGTGGGCGAGATCTACAACATTGCCCACAGCCCCGCCCAGCGCTGGTACTACGCCCCGCACATGACCCCTGATGAGGTTCTGCTGATTAAGGGCTGGGACAGCCTGGACGACGGCCGCGCCCGCTTCACCCCCCATGGCGCGTTCGAAGCCCCCGGCACCACGGCGCACACCCCGCCGCGCGAAAGCATCGAGGTGCGCACCTTCGTCATCATCGAGTAACTCAAAGTCCTCCCAAAGGGCTGCGCTTCCCTCTCCTTCCCGCAGCCCAAAAGAAAACCCCGCAAGGTGTGAGAGCCTTGCGGGGTTTTGATTTCTTGCCCGCGTTCGCAAGGGCGCGGAGAGGGACGCAATGCGGTTAGTGCGCCCGCACCGCTCTCTCCCCGTCATCCCCGCGAACGCGGGGACCCAGGGCGGCTTGGATCCGAGCATTCCGCCCCTGGGCCCCGGATATTTTGCGTGCGCAAAATTCCGGGGTGACGGTTGGGGGTAGCGCAGCCCCAAAAGAAAAACCCCGCAAGGTGGAAACCTTGCGGGGTTTTGTTTTTTCGGCCCGCGTTCGCAAGGGCGCGGAGAGGGGCGCAATGCAGTTAGTGCGCCAGCACCGCTCTCTCCCCGTCATCCCCGCGAACGCGGGGACCCAGGGCGGCTTGGATCCGAGCATACCGCCCTGGGCCCCGGATATTTTGCGTGCGCAAAATTCCGGGGTGACGGTTGGGGGTAGCGCAGCCCCAAAAGAAAAACCCCGCAAGGTGTGAGAGCCTTGCGGGGTTTTGTGCTTTCAGCCCGCGTCCCTGCGAAAGCAGGGACCTTCTGAGCCAAGTAAACAGCCTGAGCTATGGACCCCTGCTTTCGCAGGGGCGCCGGGTTAGCGTGCGGCGGTTAGTGGGCCAGCACCGCTCTCTCCCCGTCATCCCCGCGAACGCGGGGACCCAGAGCGGCTTGGATCCGAGCATACCGCCCTGGGCCCCGGATATTTTGCTTGCGCAAAATTCCGGGGTGACGGTTGGGGGTCGTGCAGCCCCAAAGAAAAACCCCGCAAGGTGCGAGCCTTGCGGGGTTTTGTGTTTTCAACCCGCGTCCCTGCGAAAGCAGGGACCTTCTGAGCCAAGTAAACAGCCCGAGCTATGGACCCCTGCTTTCGCAGGGGCGCCGGGTTAGCGTGCGGCGGTTAGTGGGCCAGCACCGCCAGCATCAAGAGCGCCACGATGTTGGTGATCTTGATCATCGGATTGACCGCAGGGCCAGCCGTGTCCTTGTAAGGATCACCGACCGTGTCGCCCGTGACGGCAGCTTTGTGAGCGTCGGAGCCCTTACCGCCGTGGTTGCCATCCTCGATGTACTTCTTGGCGTTGTCCCAGGCGCCGCCACCGGCGGTCATCGCGATGGCAAGGAAC
>JANQOW010000038.1 GCA_028285595.1 Hyphomicrobiales bacterium | reverse complement strand
GGGCCGCTTGTGGTCGGCCAGACCAAGGCGCGACCCGCGCCTCGTCAGCAGACGCGAAAACCCGGTCAAGCGATTCCATATGACAAAGAACTGCTCTAGAAACACGTATGCCGGGGCGAACCCCGGCATACGGTACTCAACTAGAGCCAACAGGCTCTGATACGCAACTAACTGTCATGTAATGTAGAGCCAGCGGCTTAAAATTCCCTAAATCGCATGGGAAAAAACACAGGCGAAAACGTCCTGATTTGGCACAAGTGCTTGGTACGGAAGGCCTGGCGGGTCAGTAGCGGAATTGCTCTGAGATCACGCGTTCCTCGAGGCTGTGGCCTTCATCAAACATCAGCCTCACGGTCTGAGAGGGCTCCTCGGCAATATGAACCTTGTGCACATCGCGGAACTCGTCATGATCAGCCACCGCGCTGACCGGGCGCTTGCCCGCTTCCAAGACCTCAATGGTCACCCGCGCAGCACACGGCAATATGGCCCCGCGCCAGCGTCTGGGTCGGAACGCACTGATGGGCGTCAGCGCCAAAAGTGGAGAGTTCACCGGCAGGATGGGCCCATGCGCTGACAGGTTGTAAGCTGTCGAGCCTGCCGGCGTCGCCAGCAGGATGCCATCACAAATCAGCTCGTCCAGGCGCGTTCTTTCATCAATTCCCAGACGCAGCTTGGCGGCCTGATAGGTTTGGCGCAACAACGACACCTCGTTGAAAGCCAGTGCTTCATGGTGGTTTCCGGATGCATCAGTTGCCTTCATGCGCAACGGGTGCACCTCTGTGACCTCTGCGCGCGCCAACCGCTCGTGCAAGCTCGATTGGTCAAACTCGTTCATGAGAAATCCCACCGAACCGCGGTTCATGCCATAGATGGCCTTGCCGGAAGACACAAACCGATGCATGGCCTGCAGCATGAAACCATCGCCCCCGAAGGCGACGATGATGTCGGCGTCATCGGCCTCAACGTGGTCGAACCGGTCGGAAAAGTCAGCCAGCGCGGCTTGAGCCTCGTCCGCCTCGCTTGCGATAAATGCGATCTTTTCTGACGACATTCCAGTTGCGCCCCGTTGATACCACGACCTCTTGCCACAGGAGACGGGCGCGTACTAGCGCAAAATCAGCAGAAACGGCGGGACCCTTCAGACCCCGCCGTCCTCTAAACAGACTGATGTTCAGCTTAAAGCGCGCGCTTAAGCTTGTAAGCGTCAATGTGCTTGGCCAGTTGCCGGTAGGCCTTGCAACCGGTTCCGCACAGCCGATCGATCTTTTTCAAGATGGTCTCGGCTTTGGCCAGATTGTCCTTTTGCAGATAGGCCTCGCCCAGATATTCATGCACGCCCGTATGCTGCGGCGCGCGCTCCAGAGCCGCGTAGTAGTAGCGCATGCCCACATCCACCAGACCCAGTTTACGGTGCGAAAAGCCCAAGAGATTGAGCACGTTGGCATCGTCCAGGCGGCGCAGACCGTTGAGTGTGACAATTGCAGCGCGGTACTCACCCGCTTTGATCTGAGCATTGGCCAGCGTCAGATCCGGTCCGTTCGGTGCCGTGTAGGGCTCCAGCGAGCTGCGGTCAGAATTGCTGTTGAAGTTCTGTTTCTTCTTCTTTGGCTTGGCCTTGGTTCTTTTCTTCGTCTTCTTCTTCTCGCTGGCCGGTTTGGCCGGAGCGGCCTTTTTCGGCTCGTCTTCTGGAAGGGCGAACGCAGGCGAGGAGCCGATTGGCGTGACCGAAGTGCCGGTTGTGAACGCCACGGCAACCGCGATTGCCATCGCGTGGCCATAGAGCGGCTTGAGATTTATCGTCATAATGCTCTCCAAATGTTGTCTTGCGGCAAGGCAACAAGACCATTCTTGCGACTGGCAGTGGCAATATAGGGTGAACCGGCGTTTCCAGCCAACACCTTAGCCACGATCTGGAGAAATTGTGATGAGCTCAGGACTTGAGCTTAGCGGGTGTCTTCGGAAGACTTACCGCGCCCGAGCTTGAATGAGGATGAGGCCAGTTCCTGAATGCGGCGGAAACGCATGCCCTCGCCCTTGTCATTTTGGCTGTGATACCAATCGCCCTTGCGGGTGATCACGCCGCACATCGGCTCTCCGTCCGTCCAGTTGGACCAGGCCACGCACAGGGTATCTTCGGCAACCCACCAGCGGCCATCATCTTTGCGGCTGAACGCCTGGCCCTTCAGGGTGCCGTTGCTGGAGCCGGTGATGAGCATGTCATAACCGGCGACTTCGGCTTCATAATTGCCAGGGAACAGCTCTTGGAGTTCTTCTGCAGCCAAAGCCGGAGATTGGCTTTCGTCGGCAGCTTGAGTGGCTTCGGTGCTGACAATCAATGCGGCACAGGCAGCCACAACGAGGCTAAACGGTTTCATAGCAATATGCTTCCCTGCTCTTGGATGCGCGACGAACACTTGAAAGCTAGCTTTGACCGATCATGGTTAAGATTTGGTTTGCGCGCTGTGCCGAACCCTATTTTTCAAACGAGGCCAGGACCTCATCTTTCGTGGCCACCGTGGCGATCAGTTCCATCGCCCGCAACGCGGCGGTGTGCTGTTCAAGAGTGGCCGTGGAGCAGGCATCGCCAACCACCCAGGTGTCATAGCCCACATCGGAGGCGTGCCGCACCGTGCACTCGACCACATAGGCTGTAGAAACCCCTGCGCAGATCAGCCGCTTCGGACGAAACAGGTTCACCACCTCTTCCAAATTGCAGCCGTAAAAACCGTTGTTTCTGGTGTGGGTTACAACATGTTCGTGATCCTGGGGCTCAAATCCCTCCAGGAACTGCACCCCCCAGGTCCCCTCGGCCCAGGCTCCCAGTTCCACCCACTGGCGGAAGATAAAGTTGTTGGTGATGACATTGTCATGGTCCGGCCGCACGGCCAGGCGCACATGGACAATGGGTACGCCCGCCTTGCGTGTGCCCTCCAGCAACTGGCGCGCCGTCTCCAAAGTCTGTTCGCGCCAGGCCGCACCCTCGGAGATGCCCACCTTGATCTTCCCGTCCGGGTGACAGTTTTCGTTCTGGTAGTGCAGCGCAATCAGAAGATCATCGCTTTTTTGGGCGCCCATCATCTTACCTCTTCTCCTCAAGCATCTTGATCACGGTTGGAAAGTAATCGTCGCCATAGCCGGCCTCAATGGCTTGCTCAAACAGCCCGCGGGTTGCTTTTGCCCCCGGGGTCGCGACGCCCGCCTCCTGAGCCAGTTCAATTGCGTAGGTGAGATCTTTCAACGCATAAGCGGTTGAAAAAGCCTGCTTTGGGAACCGGTCCGGCAGTAGCGCGTTGGCCCCGTGGTTTTGCAAGGCAAAGCTGTTTGCCGAGCCCTTACCCATGGCATCGAACAGAGTTTCGGCCACAACGCCGGATTTCCGGGCAATGGAGAGCGCTTCGGCCAAGGCGGTGACCGTCTGGAACAGAACCATATTGTTCATCTGCTTGACCACCTGGCCAGCGCCTATGGCGCCGCAATGGATCACCTCCTCTGCAAAGCAGGCGAGCACGGGCCTGATTGTCTTGAACACGGCCTCTTCGCCCCCCACCAGCACCGCCAAGGTGCCTGCTTCTGCCGCCGCTCTGGTTCTCGCCACCGGTGCATCTGCGTAGGCGGCTCCGCGCGCGGCAAACTTTATTTCCAGGGCGCGGGTTAGGCCCAACGAACTGGTTCCAAGATCCACAACCGTTTGTCCGGGCCTGATATGGTTCAAAAGGCCGTCAGGACCTTCACACAGAGCCTCCAGTTGGTCATCGCCCGGAAGGGACACAAGCACCAGGTCAGCGCGCTCAGCGGCCTCCCCAGCGCTGCTGGCGGCTTTGAGCCCGCGTTCCGTCAGGCGCGCAACAGGCTCAGCGTTGAGATCGAAGCCCCAAACCTCCCGAACCAGGCCGCCGGCCTTCTTCTGGACAATGTGCCGGCACATGGGCTCGCCCATCACGCCAAGGCCGATAAATCCCACACCAAGTTCTTGTTGCATATTCACCCCAACTTTATTTTATGGGCCCTCTCACTTCGTCTACACCACCCCACCGGGCCCGACAAACACGGAAGCACACATGCCAAAGAACCTTTTGATCGCCGGCGCCAGCGGCATTATCGGCCGCTACGCTCTCGCTCACCAAGCCGCGCTGGGAGACTGGCACGTGACGGGCCTTGCACGCTCGCAACCCGATGACCTGACCGAGTTCGACTTTGTGAAGCTGGACCTCCTGTCGCCGAACCTGGACGAGGCTGCTCTTGAGACCTTTGGCGAGGCCACGCATCTGCTCTATGCGGGCTTTGTGCAGCCGCCGGGGATGAACTGGGCTGAGCTCAGCGCCTTGAACGCGGAGATGTTTGAGGGGCTCATGGATCTCGTGGATGCGCACATGCCGAACCTGCAGCGTGTCGTGCTGATTCAAGGTCAGAAGTATTACGGCAGTCACCTGGGTCCATACAAAACCCCCACCAAAGAGGATGATGCGCGCCACGAGCCGCCAAACTTCTATTTTGACCAACAGGATTTACTGGCTGAACGCAGCGCGTCGGCCGCTTATGACTGGGTATGCCTGCGCCCCCACATTGTGTGCGGTCTGGCCCCGCGCTCGCCTATGAACCTGGTGATGCAAATCGGCGTTTATGGCAGCTTGTGCAAGGAACTGGGGATGCCGCTCAATTTCCCCGGCAAGCCCACTTCGTTGAAAACGCTGCAGCAGGCCAATGATGCAGAACTGATTGCCCGCGCCATTGACTGGGCGCTGACGGAGCCGCGGTGCGGCGGGGAAGCCTTTAACATCACCAATGGTGATCTCATCCGCTGGGAGAATATGTGGCCCATCATTGCGGAGGAACTGGGCATGGAAACCGGTCCCGCCGAGCAGATTTCGCTGGTGGAATTCGGCGCCGAGCATCAAGACCTCTGGCGGTCGATGGCGGAGCGGCACGGCTTGAACCAGCCCGATCTCAGCCAACTCGCGGACTGGTCGTTCTCAGACTACATCTTCAACATCGACTGGGACGTGGCGGCCAACACCATTAAGGCGCGCCTCTATGGGTTTGACTACTGCATGGACACAGAAGACATGATGCGCCGCTTGCTGCGCCGCCTGAAAGAAGAGCGCTGGATCCCGTGAAACTGAATCACGTTTGCTCGGCAAGCCTCTGTTTTTCTTGATCGATCACGGTCTTTAGCTGATCCATAAAATCATCCGCGCTCAGGCCGGGTGGGATGGGCGGCAGATAAGAGACAGTGATCTCGCCGGGCTTCTTGAAATAGCTCTTCTTCGCCCAAAACAGGCCTGAATTGATCGCCACCGGCACCACTGGCACCTTGAGCTGCTTATAGAGCAGCGCCACGCCGCGGTTGTAAGGATGGGTTTCCCCCACGTCCTGACGCGTTCCCTCCGGGAATATGAGGATATCACGGCCATCGGCAACAGCGGCCTTGGCCCCGTTCAGCAGTTGTCGCATGGCCGTGGCGCCCGCCGCGCGATCAACGGCAATCATGGGCGAATTGCGCAGGTACCAGCCGAAGATGGGAAACTTATAGAGCGAGTCCTTCAAAACAACCGCGACGTCCGGAATCACGGAGTTGAACACCAGGGTCTCCCAGGAAGATTGGTGATTGCAGGCGAAAATCACCGGGCCGTCGTGCTGCTTGTTCTCCAGCCCGGTCTCTCTGTGGGTCAGCCCCACCACATTTTTGAGCCCAAACAACAGGCCGCGGGACCAGAACCTGGAAAACCGGCGCACCCGGTCAGGCGTGCCCACCAGCATGAAGACCGGCAAGCAGAGTGCCCCGAACACCAGGGTCCACAGAACGCCAAACACAAAGTCGTAAAGCTTGGATCTCAGATAGATCATTCAAACGGCCGCATTAGCTCAAAACTGTCCGGTTTTGAGGTTTTCCGCGTCCAAAGTCCATCAAATTGTGAACGGGTGCGCCAGCCTAGAACGGCACTTCGTCATCCAGATCGCGGGAGAAATCACGGGCTGGTCCCGGTGCTTCGCTCTGCATAGGGCTGGATTGGCCGAAGTTTCCGGACGCGCCCATGCTGTCGCCGCCGCCCCGGCTGTCGAGCATGGTCAGGGTCGAGTTGAAGCCTTGCAGAACAACCTCCGTGGTGTAGCGATCTGCCCCGCTCTGGTCCTGCCATTTGCGGGTTTGCAGTTGGCCCTCGATATAAACTTTGGAGCCCTTGCGCAGATAGTTTTCCGCCACCCGGCACAGGCCCTCCGAAAAGATCACAACCCGGTGCCATTCGGTTTTCTCACGCCGCTCACCTGTGTTGCGGTCTTTCCAGTTCTCCGACGTGGCGATGCTGAGCTGTGCCACGGGCCGGCCGTCTTTGGTTTGGCGAATTTCAGGATCGGCTCCCAAATTGCCCACAAGGATCACCTTGTTTACGGATCCAGACATCCCTCACCCTTCCCTGTTCGTTCGCCCTGCGGTTCCGTTTTGCCGCCAAGGCCGATAAAGTGTGCGGCACCCTAGACGATGGCCCGCAGGGCCGCCAGCGAGGGCACCTCTTATCCACAATGTTCTTTTTTTGTTCTATATGATACAAGAGACAGAATCAAGCCTCACAAGGATATCGCCACAATGAACCGCATCATCTCAACGGACACCGCACCTCCTCCCTTCTCCGACTATGCCCAAGCGGTGGAAGTTCCGGCGGGCGCGCGCACCCTCTACGTTTCCGGCCAGGTGGGCGTGGAACTGGATGGAACGCTGCCGGACGATCCCACCGCGCAGCACGAAAACGTCTGGCGCAATCTGTTCGCCATACTGGCGGCTGCGGACATGGGCCCAGAAGACATCGTGGACGTGCGCTGTTTCATCAACAGCCACGAAGAGGTGCCCAGATTCCGCGAGGTGAGAGACAAGATGCTGGCCGGCGTCAAAGCCCCCTCCACCATGGTGGTCGCGCCGCTCGCTAATCCTGATTGGCGGGTTGAAGTTGCGGTCACGGCGGCCAAGAGTTAAAGCTGATGCCCATGATTGCCAGAGTTCTCATCAGCTTCGGCCTTCTGGTCGTTTTGTCATTGGGCGCAGCACGAGCCGAACCGCAGACAGGACGCTGGGAAACCAATTATGGCCCCATTGAAATGGAGGCCAAGCCCGACGGATTCACCGGAACCTATGCCTACAAGAACCGGCCGGCGTTTTTGGCCGGCAGGCACAATGGTGATGGAACCTACAGGGTCACTTGGGTTCAGGAGATTTCCGAGATCGAGTGCCTTGAGACCGTGCAAGGCTCGCCTTACTGGGGCCGGGCCAGCTTTGTCTTTGACGGGGACCGGTTCATCGCCCATTGGAACTATTGCGATCGGCGCATCCGCAAGAAACGTGACTTCCGCTGGACCGGTGAATTCACAGGCAACTGACAGGTTCTGTCAGCAGCGCCCAGAATCACCGTGGATCAGTGCAGCGATCCGATTGCCGCCTTTCGTCGTTTCAGCTATCGAAGAGAGCCATGACTGACAGCGCGAAAAAACTGATCTCCGTCCAAGGAGCCCGGGAACACAATCTGAAGGATGTGTCCCTGGAGATTCCGCGTGATGAATTGATTGTGTTTACCGGCCTGTCAGGTTCGGGCAAATCCTCCCTGGCGTTCGACACCATCTACGCGGAAGGCCAAAGGCGGTATGTGGAATCGCTGTCAGCCTATGCACGCCAGTTCCTGGAGATGATGCAAAAGCCCGATGTGGACCAGATTGACGGTCTGTCGCCGGCCATCTCCATCGAACAGAAAACCACCTCGCGCAACCCGCGCTCCACCGTGGGCACGGTTACAGAGATTTACGACTATATGCGCCTGCTGTTTGCCCGGGTCGGGGTTCCCTACTCTCCCGCAACAGGCCTGCCCATTGAGAGCCAGACGGTAAGCCAGATGGTGGACCGGCTCATGGACCTTGAGGAAGGCGCGCGCCTTTACCTGTTGGCGCCCATCGTGCGCGGCCGTAAGGGCGAATACAAAAAAGAGCTGGCCGAGCTCATGAAAAAAGGCTTCCAGCGCGTGAAGGTGGACGGCACCTTCTATGAAGTTGAAGACGTGCCGGCGCTCGATAAGAAGTTCAAGCACGATATTGACGTTGTGGTGGACCGGATCGTGGTGCGCCCGGACTTGGGCAACCGCCTGGCCGATTCCCTGGAAGCCGCCCTGGAGCTGGCCGACGGGATTGCGATTGCCGAATTTGCCGACAAGCCCCTGGACGCCGATGCAACTGCAGAGGCTTCGGCCAACAAATCGAAGAACGAGACCCATGAGCGGATTATCTTTTCCGCTCGCTTTGCCTGTCCGGTCTCCGGCTTCACGATTGACGAAATCGAGCCGCGCCTGTTCTCCTTCAACAACCCGTTTGGCGCCTGCCCGAAATGTGACGGCCTCGGCACGGAGATGCGGTTTGAAGCTGATCTCGTTGTGCCGGACGCAAACCTCTCCTTGATGCGCGGTGCGGTGGTCCCCTGGGCCAAGACCGGCAACACATCGCCCTACTACATGCAGACCCTTCAAGCGATCGCCAAGCACTTCGGCGCTGATATGGACGCCCCTTGGCATACGCTGGATGAAGAGGTGCGCAAAGTGGTGCTTTATGGCTCTGGCGAGGAGGAGATCACCTTCGTTTATGACGATGGCCTGCGCACCTACAAGACCACAAAGCCGTTTGAAGGGGTCATCGGCAACATTGAGCGGCGCTGGCGCGAGACCGACAGCAGTTGGGTGCGCGAAGAGCTGGCCAGGTTCCAGTCCGATCACCCTTGCGAAGCCTGCGGCGGCTACCGGTTGAAACCTCAGGCCCTGGCGGTGAAGCTGGCCGGCAAGCACATCGGCGAAGTCTCGCTCATGTCCATCAAAGACGCCGATGCCTGGTTCCGGGCGCTTGACGAGAACCTGACCAAAAAGCAGCGCGAGATTGCCGTACGCATTCTCAAGGAGATCCGCGAGCGGTTGAAGTTCCTGAACGATGTGGGCCTGGAATATCTCACCCTTTCACGGACCTCCGGCACTCTGTCGGGCGGGGAAAGCCAGCGCATCCGGTTGGCGTCGCAAATCGGCTCTGGGCTCACCGGTGTGCTCTATGTGTTGGACGAGCCCTCCATCGGCCTGCACCAGCGCGACAATGAACGGCTCCTGCAGACCCTTCAGCATTTGCGCGATTTGGGCAACACGGTGTTAGTGGTGGAGCACGACGAGGACGCGATCCTGACCGCCGACTATGTGGTGGATATCGGTCCCGGCGCAGGGGTCCATGGGGGCGAGATCGTTGCCAGCGGAAAGCCTGAAGAGGTGATGCGCAATCCGGCATCGCTCACGGGCCAGTATCTGACCGGTATGATGCAGGTGCCGATACCGACAAACAGGCGCCCGGCGGATATGAGCCGCTCGCTGAAAGTGATCGGCGCCAGTGCCAACAACCTCAAGAACGTCACCGCCGAGATCCCGTTAGGCACCTTGACGTGCGTCACCGGCGTGTCGGGCGGCGGCAAGTCCACCCTACTGATCGACACGATCTATAAGGCGGCCGCGCGCAAGCTCAACAACGCGCGTGAACATCCCGGAGCCCATGAGCGGCTGGACGGGATGGAGCATCTGGACAAGATCATCGATATCGATCAGTCCCCCATCGGGCGCACGCCCCGCTCGAACCCGGCCACCTATACGGGCGCCTTCACCCCGATCCGCGAATGGTATGTGGGCCTGCCGGAAGCCCGAGCACGGGGGTACAAGCCGGGGCGTTTCTCGTTCAATGTGAAGGGCGGGCGCTGCGAAGCGTGTCAGGGCGATGGCGTCATCAAGATCGAAATGCACTTCTTGCCCGACGTCTACGTGACCTGCGATGAATGCGAAGGCAAGCGCTACAACCGCGAGACCCTGGAAGTGCAGTTCAAAGGCAAATCCATCGCCGATGTGCTGGATATGACGGTGACCGAAGCGGCCGAGTTCTTTAAGGCGGTGCCGGCGGTGCGCGAAAAGATGGACACGTTGGAGCGCGTCGGGCTCGGCTACATCAAGGTGGGTCAGCAAGCAACCACCCTGTCGGGCGGCGAGGCCCAACGCGTCAAACTGGCGAAAGAGCTGTCGCGCCGCGCCACCGGACGCACGCTTTATATTTTGGATGAACCGACCACAGGCCTGCATTTCCATGACGTCGCCAAGCTTTTGGACGTGCTGCATGAGCTGGTGGACCAGGGCAACACGGTTGTGGTGATCGAACACAATCTGGAAGTGATCAAGACCGCCGACTGGCTGATTGACTTAGGCCCGGAAGGCGGCGATGGAGGGGGCGAGATCGTCGCTGCCGGCACGCCCGAAACTGTGGCTGAGTGTGAGCGCTCTTATACGGGCCAGTTCCTGCAGCCCATTTTGAAGCGCCGGGCGCGGGCGCCGCAGGCCGCTGAATAAGCCTTACCTTGAGCTTGTGTAGAGCGCGTCAAAGAACTGCTCTAGTAGATCATGCATGTGGTGGACCCATGCGCCAGTAGTTTTCCGTTCTCATCCACCAGGCGCCCGTCGGACGTGCCCATGCGCCGTCCCACATGAATCACGTTTGCCGTTGCCGTCAGCAGGCCACACTCAGGCAACAGCGGACGGATGCAGTTGATCTTCAGCTCCACCGTCCCATAGTGGGTGGCCTTGGGCAGCTTGGTCTGCACCGCACAGCCCAACGCGCTGTCCAGAATGGTGGCCGCATATCCCCCATGGCCCACGCCGGCCGGATTGAAATGGTCCTGCGTCACCCGGCCTTCAAACCGGGCATAGCCGTCGCCAACTTCAACCAGGCTGAACCCGAGCGTGATCGCCATGGGCGCCTTGATGCCCTGATCGATCATGCTTTGCAGGAACTCAAGACCCGTCACATGGGCAAGAGGATCTTCTGTACTCATCGGCCCGCCCCGTCAGTTGGCTACAAACTCAATGGCCACTCCGAACGCTTCACCGGGCGGCACGGCAACGCCGCGGCCGTAGTTGAGCCGAGTGATATCGTTGGCCCGAAGACAGTCCTGAACAGCGCCCAAATCGCTCACCGCAATCCGATACGCGGCGAGCCGTGGCCCTTGGTCAAGATCCGGGGCAAACGTCTCGGGAAAATGCACCTTCCAATCGGTCGGCGAGATCACCGAGATTGCGCCGCGGCCGGTTTGCACAGTGAAGCCCTCATCCCACGCGGTAATCTCGTCTGTGCCCACGAAGGCCTGAAAGAAGCGGGAAAACTTGAGCGGTTGATCGGCCAGCACGATTACCTCTGCCGTTCCGGTGGCGGTGTTCGCGTGACGCTGATACTCCGCCTTCCAAAAATGCTCCGGCGCATGCTGCTGGCAGGTGAAGAACGCCCCTTGCGGCATATCCGGATGGGTGGTGAATGTGAGGGAAAACGAGACCGTCACCTCCTCCCCGTCCGGCAGTTTGGCGGTGCGCGAGAAGCCGAACGGATCATAGGTGGTGATCTCAGCGGCCTTGAACGCCGCCAGATCAGCGGCGGCATCGAGGCTGTCCAGCACCAGCATGGATATGCCCTCGCCCGGGCCCTCTTGAATGAACCCGCGGTTGAAATCGCCAAAGCTGAACCCACCGGGCCCGGCGGCGGTGATTTTGGAGGCATCCTCCACGGCCAAGAGTTCCAGGAAGGAAAAGTCCGCCAGTTGAACCAGTGAGTTGGCCGTCCCGAACGGATGCTGCGCAGCCGGGGTCAGGTTGAAGCCGAGCGCACCGTAGAATGTGCGGGCCGCCTCCAGATCGTCCACACACAGCACCAGATGATCAATTCCACGCATCAGGATTTAGCCCTTGGTTTACGAACAGGTGTTGGTTTGCCGGCAAGGGCTGTTTCCAGCCTGTCGATGTCACGAATATGAAGATCTTGCTGCGGGAATGGAATTTCGATGCCGTTTTGGCGGAAGGCGGCAAGGATCTCGAACCTGAGCGCGCTGGCCACGGACAGGGCCCAGTCCACTTCGGGAATATGGATGCGCAATTCAAAGTCCAGCGAGCTTGCCCCGAAATTCATGAACATCACCTGGGGCGCCGGATGGAGCAGAATACGATGCTCTTCCTTCACCTTCTCCACACATTCCAGCACGATATCGCGCACCTGATCGGGATCACTGGAGTAGGAGACGCCGAAGGGAACCTTCACCCGGCCACGGGTGTCCTCGTGGGTCCAGTTCTGCACGGGCTCGGAGATCAAACTGGAGTTCGGAACAATGACCGAGCAATTGTCGAAGGTCTTGATCTCGGTGGAGCGCACGTTGATTTGCGTCACATAGCCCTCACCGCCCGTCACCGCGATCCAGTCTCCCACCTTAATCGGGCGCTCGGCCAGAAGGATCAGGCCGGAGACGAAGTTATTGACGATGGATTGCAGGCCAAAACCGATACCCACACCAAGCGCACCGGCCACAATCGCAATGTTGGAGAAGTCCACTCCGGCGTAGGAAAGCGCAAAGAGCGCGGCCAACGCAATCCCAAGATACCCTGCTCCGGTACGGATGGAATCGCGGATGCCGCGGTCCACCTGGGTCCGAGCCAGAACCCGTCCGTCGAGCCAGGCGGTGATGAGACGGGTGACGATCAGGCCGAACGCAAAGGCCGCGATGGCCGAGACAATAGTGGCGAACGAGATGGTGACGCCGCCAATCTTGAAGCCGAAGAAGATCGTGGTCACCCAGCCGCGGAAATCGGCCAGATTGTAGGCCCATTGAGTGGCCACGAGGGGCAGACCGATGAACACCAGAAGGAAGTCGCCCACGGTGCCCATGAGGAGACCCAGGCGGGCGATGGCCACCTCGCTCATGCCGATGGTCTTGCGCAGGAAGTCGCCGGCCGCCCATCCCGGTCCAAATCCGGTGCCAACGAGTTCATCAATCAGGTAGTGGGCGAGATACAAGATGGCGATCAGGCTGCCGGTGACCACAAACTGCGCCATGATGAAGCGGGCCAAAGACAGATATCCGAGCAGTAACGCCACTCCGACGACGGCGACGGTGATCCACAAGAGGATGCGGATACTGGCGAGCCAGGCAAAGCCGCCCGGGCGCTCTGCGGTAAAGGGCAGCTCGGCGTCCTCTGCCTCAGGAACCGGGCGCGCCAAAAGCAGGCACATGGCCAAAATGGCGGCGACCGTTGTGGCCACAAAGGCACTCACGGGCGCCGCGTAGGCCGGCGGCAGGAACACCACAGCCCCAAGTTCGCGCAACACAAAGCCCAGCGCGACCACGATGGATGCAAGATCGAGTAAGCCACGCAACTTTGCGGCTCTGGCATCAGAAATCTGCGCCAGGCGCCACTGCGGCGAGGACGGGGCAAGCACGCCATGGGTTAGCGCGTGCACGGCAGCAACGAACGCCGAGCCGGCCATGAGCGTCCAGCCTATCTTTTGGATCTGCAGCGGCAGATGCCCCAGCAGTTCCAAGCTCAAGCCGGCGAAGATGAAGGCGACCAGCACGGAGAAGATATTGATGGCCAGGCCACGAAAGACGCGCCACAGGCGGCTCAAGTTGGACGGAGCGGCCTGGTTGAGATCCGGACCAACAAATCTCGCCAGCAAGCGCCGCACGCCAAAGCCGCCGGCAAAAGCCAGGGTCAGACAAACCACCACGGCCCAGAACTTGCCTGCGCTGGGGCCATCGGAGATGCCGGTCAGCCAGCTATGAACGATCCGGTAGAGGTTGGTGGATACGCGGCCAATGGTGCTCGTGCCCAAATACCAAAGACTGGGGTTGAGCACAGACTTACTGCGCGCAAACACCTTCTGGAAGAACTGGTCGCGCTCAATCTCCGCGGCTTGTGCAGACAACTGACTTGCGCGCAGCGCGGCGACCTCGAGTTGCTTGGCGATACCTTGCAGCTTTGCCAAATTCGCGCTGATGGTCTCGCGCTGCTTGGCAATTGCCACATTTTCCTCGCCGCTTTCCGGCTTTGGGCCAAGCTGATTAAGCTGGCTCTCCGCAGCGCTGATTTCAGGAGCGAGCGCAGCTGAATTTGTGAGGGCGTCGGCACGCATCTGGTCCAGATCAGCGCGCAGCTTTTGCAGACTGTCGGGCCGCAAATCCGGCAGTTTCAGCGTATTTTCAGCCCGCTCTACAATCTTGTTGTAGTCGTCCAGCGCATGCTCTGCTTTGCCGCTGTCGGCCAGCGCCGATACAGCGCTGAGCGCAAGGAAAAGTGCCGTCAGAAGCGGCAACAGCCTGGACCAGATGAGAGCTTTCATTCAGATCAATCTCTTCAGCGCTCAAACACTAGATTTACAACGGCACGTCCCCGCAACGCGGAGGGGAGTTCACGGCCACCTACACCAACCTGCTCTGCTCAACTGCAGCCTCAATGAATGAGGCAAACAAGGGATGGGGCTCAAAGGGCCGCGACTTGAGTTCAGGATGATATTGTACACCGATAAACCACGGGTGGTCCGACAATTCGATGGTCTCCGGCAGCAAGCCGTCCGGTGAGGTGCCCGAAAACGTCAGACCAGCTTGCTCCAGTTGTTCTGTGTAGCCCGTGTTCACTTCGTAACGGTGACGGTGCCGTTCGGAAATTTCCGTCGATCCATAGATGCTGGAAATGCGGCTATCTTCATTGAGCCGCGCCTTGTAGGCGCCGAGCCGCATCGTGCCCCCCAGATCTCCATTGGCCTGACGGGTTTCCAGTTCGTTGCCCTTCAGCCACTCGGTCATCAGACCAACCACCGGGTTTTCGCTCTCCTGAAACTCAGAGGACGTGGCGTCTTCAATCCCAGCCATATTGCGTGCAGCCTCCAACACAGCCATTTGCATGCCGAGACATATGCCGAAATATGGCACTTTTCGGGTGCGCGCGAAGTTTGCTGCGGAAATTTTGCCTTCCACGCCCCGCTCTCCAAAGCCGCCGGGCACCAAGATCCCGTTGACGCCCTCCAAATGAGGCGCAGGATCTTCCTGCTCGAAGATCTCAGACTCGATCCATTTCAGCTTCACCTTCACCTTATTGGCAATGCCGCCATGGGTGAGCGCCTCGTTCAGGCTCTTATAGGCATCCAGCAGTCCGGTGTACTTCCCGACCACCGCGATGGTCACCTCCCCGTCCGGCTCGTGAATGTGCTGAGAAATCGTCTGCCAGCGGCTGAGATCGGGCTCCGGGGCACCGGTGATGCCGAAGGCCGCCAGAACCTCTTCGTCCAGCCCTTCGTCATGGTAGGAAATCGGTACATCGTAGATTGAGCTCACATCCAGAGCCTGAATCACCGCGCTCTCGCGCACATTGCAGAAGAGCGCGATCTTGCGGCGTTCATTAGCCGGAATCTCACGGTCGCACCGGCACATGAGGATGTCCGGCTGGATACCGATGGAGCGCAGTTCCTTGACCGAGTGCTGGGTGGGCTTGGTCTTCAGCTCGCCCGCGCTGGGTATCCAGGGAATGAGCGTCAGGTGGGTATAGATGCACTGACCCCGCGGCAAATCGTTGCCCAGTTGCCGGATGGCTTCGAAAAACGGCAGCGCTTCGATATCACCGACTGTGCCGCCGATCTCGCAGAGCACAAAATCATAGCCGTCGTTGCCATCGAGCACGAAGTCTTTGATTGCATTGGTCACATGGGGGATCACCTGAACCGTAGCGCCCAAATAGTCACCCCGGCGTTCCTTCTCGATGATGCCCTGATAGAGCCGGCCTGTGGTGATGTTGTCGGCCTGACTGCACGGGCGCCCTGTGAAGCGCTCGTAGTGGCCGAGATCCAGATCGGTTTCCGCCCCGTCATCGGTGACAAAAACCTCGCCATGCTGATAGGGGCTCATCGTCCCCGGATCAACGTTTAGGTAGGGGTCGAGTTTCCGCAAACGCACCTTGTAACCGCGTGCTTGGAGCAATGCGCCAAGCGCCGCCGATGCGAGCCCTTTTCCAAGAGAGGAAACCACGCCGCCAGTGATGAAAATGTACCGCGCCATGGGAGTCTGGATATAGAGGGAGTCGCGGGGGTTGGGAAGAATTAGTTGAGCTGAAGGTACGTTTTTCCGCAGGTCAATTTGACCAATTCCTTGTCACCATAAGGTCTTCGCCGCCCGCTCAGGCCATTCTTCATCGTAAGCTTGTCCTCCAACGCGGCCATTGGTCAGCCCCGCCAGGATCTGCCCGGGCGTTGGCAGAGATTTGGGATCCACTTGGGTTTCCGGTTTCCACAAGCCAGAGCGCACAATAGCCCTGGCGCATTGGAAATAGATCGCCTCAACTGTGAAGACAATGACGGACCGGGGCGCCTGCCCCTTAACGACAAACGAGGCCAAAAGGTCAGGATCGGTGGAAAGTTCCGCCTTGCCGTTCACACGCAAGGTGGTGCCTGAACCGGGGATGAGAAACAACAGCGCCGCCCTGCCATCGCGCACGATATTGCGCAAGCTGTCGACCCGGTTGTTGCCCCGTCGATCCGGCATCAGCAAGGTGCGGTCTCCGTCAACGCGCACGAATCCTGCCACGTCCCCCCGGGGCGAGCAATCCAGTCCTTCAGGACCGTTGGTGGCCAGCACAGCGAACGGGGAGGCTTCAATGAGAGCGCGATACTCCGCTGAGATCCAGTTGATCTCTTTTGCGGTGGAGGCTTCCTTGGGCAAGCCGTAGAGGGCTTCCAGTTGTTCAACCGTGGTGATCGTGCTCATTTAGCTGCGGACCCTTTCTGTCACTCTTTGGCGTGCGGTCCGCTGGTGAGCGCGGAACGCTAATTGTTGCTTGGTGCCGGTGGTTCCGGATTGGCCGAAGGGCTCGCCGGCAACTGGGGGAGAACGGAGCTTGGCGGCGCCTCGCCCGTCGTGCCTTGCGACTGCTGGCCGGCCTGATCAAGTACAGAGCTTGGCTGACTGCCCTGACGCGCGATTAGCGTCAGGCTGATCGAGGTTGCAAAGAACACCACCGTCAAAATCGCAGTTGTGCGGGTCAGCGCGTTGGCCGCGCCCCGGCCGCTGAGAAGTCCGCCGCCGCCGCCACCGCCGCCGCCCATGCCCAGCGCGCCGCCTTCCGAACGCTGAAGAAGCACTGTTGCGATAAGGCACAAAGCCACGATCAAATGGATAACTAGAAGTACGGAAGCCATAAAATTCTCTGCTGTTCCGAGTTTGCCCGCGCCCGCCCGATATCAAGGGCGCGCCGGGCTTTAGCGCGAAACACCGTTAAACGCAACGGCGCTTATATGCACCCACATGGGCGCGATTTAGGCGTCTGATCAGCAGAAGTCAATGTTACGGCGACAATTCAACGCCAATTTCGCCGTCGGCGCGGTGTTTGACCACCGCTTCCACCTCAAACTCTTCCTTGGGGATGTTGAGAAAGAAGCTGTTTGGAACAAATTCAGGTGACACCACTTTAAGCCGCGCGCCGCGCTCTGAGCGGTCGCGCACCACGCAATCAAAGGTGCACAACCTTTTGCCGAATATGACCCGTCCGCCCTTTAATGTCCGCAAACGAGGGTTTTTGCGGCGTTCTTTGGGTGTAAACATGGCTTAGCCTCCTTGATTGAGGTACCTCATGCAAACGCCAGGCCAGTTTCCGGCTCGCGAGATTTTTATGCATTGTCATGCTCGCGCTTGACGAAAAAATGCGATACACCAAATGCCCCCGAAAGATGCTTGATGAAGGATCGTTTCAATGCTTGCGACACTGCGCAGTAAAACCGGCGGTATCATTGCCAAGGCGTTCATTGGCCTGTTGGCGCTCAGCTTCGCGGTTTGGGGCATCAACGATATCTTCACCGGGTATCGCACCGAAGCCCTGGTGACAGTGGGTGAAACGGAAATCTCGCGGGAAGCCTATCAAAACGCCCTGCAATTGCGGCTGCGCACCATGGCTGCGCAACTGAGGCGCTCGGTGCAGCCCGAAGAGGTCAGAACCCTTGGCATAGACCGGCAGGTGTTGGGTGATTTGATCCGCCAGGCATCCCTGGATGGCCAAGCGGTGAACTTGCGGCTTGCCGTGTCCGATTCGGAGATGGCCAAACAGATTGCCAGCAACCCGAATTTTCAAAATGCCGGGGGCACGTTTGATGCCAGAACATTCCGCCAGATTTTGGCGCAGAACGGCTACTCTGAGGCAGATTTCGTAAATCAGGAGCGCCAGAGGATCTTGCGCACCGAGTTGGCCAACGCGGTCGATCAGGAACTGTCGGTACCCACAGCCCTGACCAAAGCGGCGTGGGCCTACCAGAACGAGGGCCGCAAAGCGCGTTACTTCATCTTGCCGGAAAGTGCGGCGGAGGCCCCGCCGGAGCCCAGCGAAAGCGAGCTGAAAACCTATTACGATAACAACAAACGCACCTTCACCGCGCCGGAGTTTCGCACCTTGTCGATCCTGCGCCTGCAGCCTGAGGATGTGGCAGATTCGGTGACCGTGAGCGAAGAAGACCTCAAGGCCGCTTACGATAAGCGCATAGACAATTATTCCATTCCGGAAAAGCGCACCATCCAGCAAATTGCCTTCTTGAACACGGCTGAAGCCGAGGAAGCTTACAAGCGTATCTCAGAGGGTGCCGATTTCCTGGACATCGCCAAAGAAAAGGGTCTGAGCGAACGCGATTACAGCCTTGGCAGCCTCACCCAGAAAGAGGTGCCGGATGCGGTGATCGGCGTGGCCGCCTTTGCGCTGGATAAGGACAAGGTGAGCGAGCCCATCAACGGGTCGCTGGCCACGGTCCTGGTTCGGGTGACCGACATTGTGTTTGGCAGCACCCAACCTTACGAAGAGGTCCGCGCGAGCCTTGAGCGCGATCTCAAGCTGGAACGGGGTAAGGAAGAGATCCTCAACCTGCATGATCGCATTGAAGATGAACGCGCCGGCGGCAGTTCGCTGGCGGAGATCGCAAAAGCCATGAACCTGCCCCTGATCATGGTTGATGGCATCGACCGTGCCGGGCGAGACCCTTCCGGTAAGAACGTCGACACCGTGCCCGCCCGGGCCGCAAGCCTGAAGCTCGCGTTTGAAAGCGACGTGGGCGTGGAGAACGATCCGGTAGAGACTCAAGAGGAAGGCTGGGCTTGGCTCGACGTTGTTGAGGTGACACCGGAGGCCCTGAAGCCGTTCGCTGACGTCAAAGACGAAGCCAAGCGGTTATGGACAGAGAGCAAGAAGGCAGACGCACTGAGAGCCACCGCACGGAAGCTTGTGGATCAGGCCAATCAGGGCGGGAGTTTCGATGCCATTGCCAAAGAAACGGGCCAAGAGATCAAGACCACGCCAGAGCTGAGCCGGCAGGCCCCCTCACCTGAACTGGGCCGGTTCGGTCTTCAGGCCGTGTTCGCCACGCCAAAAGGCAAAGTCGGTATGTCGCAACCGGTGAACGATAGCGGCATGCTGTTGTTTGAGACGACCGAGATCACCACCCCGACATTCTCAGCAGACAGCGCCGGGGCCAAGCAAATGGCAACCGCTCTGCGCGGGGGGATGAGCCAGGATCTCTTGCAGCAATATCTCGTGGACCTTCAGGCCAAGCTTGGTGTGGACATCAACGAACGCCTTTGGGCAGAGATACAAGATCCCAACTCCGTTCCCGCCTCACGGCGGGGCAGCGGGGCTTTCTAGGTTCCGCCCTGTTCTTTTAACGCCTGTTTTCATTATGTCTGGAAGGTGCCAGGTCTAAGGCCATGCACATTGAACCCGCACTTGCTGCGTTTAAGCAGCGCTATCAGAACGGAGAGGCCCAAGTGGTCTCCACCCATCTGGTGGCCGATCTTGAAACGCCTGTCTCCGCCATGCTCAAGCTGGCGGCGAACTCGGAATATTCCTTTCTGCTGGAATCCGTCGAGGGGGGCGCCGTGCGCGGCCGCTATTCGATCATTGGCCTGAAACCCGATGTGATCTGGCGCTGCCAGGGCAATTCCGCGGAAATCAACCGGCGCGCCCTTGCCGACCCGGACGGGCCGTTTGAGCCTTGCGGCGAGCCCACCTTGACCTCCCTGCGCAGCCTGTTGGAGAGCTCGCGTATCGATTTGGGCGAAGATCTGCCGCCCATGGCGGCCGGAGTGTTCGGCTATATGGGCTACGACATGGTGCGCCTGATGGAGGATCTGCCGGAGCCAAACCCCGACGTTCTGGGCGTTCCAGACGGTGTCATGATCCGCCCAACCGTGATCGCCATCTTCGACAGCGTGAAAGATGAAGTGACGGTCACCACCGCCGTCTACCCGGATGGGGGTCTGAGCGCCGATGCGGCCCATGCCCGCGCGGTGGATCGGATCACCTCGGTGATGGATGCGCTCGACCGCCCATTGGACCACGGCGCGCATCAATATGATGGGGACGACGTTGTGGAAGCGGCCGCGTCCAACACCACGCCGGAAGAGTTCAAGGCCATGGTGGACCGCGCCAAGGAGTATATCGTGGCCGGCGACATCTTTCAGGTGGTGCTGTCCCAGCGCTTTGAGACGCCATTTGCCCTGCCGCCCTTTTCGCTCTACCGGGCGCTGCGGCGGGTGAACCCGGCACCGTTCCTCTATTGCCTCAATTTCGGGGGCTTTTCGATCATCGGCTCCAGCCCTGAGATCCTGGTCAGGGTGCGCGACGGCAAGGTCACCATTCGCCCGATCGCCGGCACTCGGCCGCGCGGGGAAACCAAGGCCGAAGACGACGCGCACGCCGCAGACCTTCTGGCCGACCCGAAAGAGCGGGCCGAACATCTGATGCTGCTCGATCTTGGACGCAACGATGTGGGGCGCGTGGCGGAGATCGGTTCCATCGATGTGACCGAACAGTTCAACCTGGAATATTACAGCCAGGTGATGCACATCGTCTCCAACGTTGAAGGTACGTTGAGCGCCGATCATGATGCGATCTCTGCCCTGATTGCCGGATTTCCGGCGGGCACGGTATCCGGCGCGCCCAAGGTCCGCGCCATGGAAATCATTGATGAATTGGAGAAGGAAAAGCGCGGGCCCTATGCCGGCTGCGTCGGTTACTTCTCGGCCAATGGGCAGATGGACACCTGCATTGTGTTGCGCACGGCTTTGGTCAAAGACGGCAAGATGTATGTGCAGGCCGGCGCCGGCATCGTTGCCGATTCTGACCCGGACAGCGAACAGTTGGAGTGCATCAACAAGGCCAAAGCCCTGTTTAAAGCGGCTGAGGAGGCCGAGCGCTTCGCCGGCCAAGCCGCACGGGGGCAATAGCCATGATCACGCTCATCGACAATTATGACAGTTTCACCTTCAACCTGGTTCAGTTCTTAGGGGATCTGGGCGCGGAAACCGTGGTCCATCGCAACGACAAGATCAGCGCCGGTCAGGTGCTGTCGTCAGGCTGCAAGGCCATTGTGCTGTCGCCCGGGCCCTGCACACCGAACGAAGCGGGCATCTGCCTGGAGCTGGTGGAAAAGGCGGCACAAGCCAAGATGCCCCTGATGGGCGTGTGTCTTGGACATCAGTCGATCGGCCAAGCGTTCGGCGGAACCGTGGTGCGCGCACCTCAGATCATGCATGGCAAGCTCTCCTCCATCCACCATACCGGCGAAGGCCTTTTCAGCGGCGTCGCCCAGGACTTCCAGGCCACACGCTATCACTCCCTGACGGTTGAACCGGACAGCCTGCCCTCATGCCTGAAAGCCACAGCGCATACCGAAGACGGCACGATCATGGGCCTTCAGCACGAAGAGCTGCCCATTCATGGTGTCCAATTTCACCCCGAAAGCATTGCCTCAGAGCACGGCCATCAGCTATTGAGAAACTTCCTGGACGTGGCAGACGGTCAGTAATGCGTATGAGGGGTGACGAAAATGGCTGAGCTAAAACCATTAATCGCCAAGGTGGCCGCGGGCGAAGCTCTGAGTGTGAACGAGGCGCGTGAAGCCTTTGACGTGATGATGTCGGGCGAAGCCACCCCATCTCAAATCGGCGGGTTCCTCATGGGACTCAGAGTGCGCGGTGAGACGGTGGACGAGATCACCGGCGCCGTGGCCAGCATGCGCGCCAAGATGACCCCTGTGCACGCTCCGGAGGGCGCGATCGATATTGTGGGCACGGGCGGGGATGGCTCAAAGACCTACAACATCTCCACATGCTCGGCGCTTGTGGCCGCCGGAGCGGGCCTCAAAATCGCCAAACACGGCAACCGCGCGCTGTCGTCAAAGTCCGGCGCGGCCGATGCCCTGATGGCGCTTGGGGTGAACATCGAGATCTCCCCGGAGAAGATCGCCGAGTGCGTTTCGCAAGCTGGCGTGGGCTTCATGTTTGCGCCTGCCCACCACGCGGCCATGCGCTTTGTGGGCCCGACCCGGGTGGAACTGGGCACGCGGACAATCTTCAATATGCTGGGCCCTCTCTCCAATCCGGCCAGCACCACGCGGCAGGTTATCGGAGTCTTTTCAAAAGAATGGATCGAACCTCTCGCCCAAGTTATGAAGAATTTGGGGGCGGACGCGGTGTGGGTGACCCATGGCGAAGGCGGGCTCGACGAGATCACGTCAACCGGCGTCACCTGGGTGGCCGAGCTGAAGAACGGCGCGGTTTCAACCTTTGAAATCACCCCCGAAGACGCCGGACTGGGCCGCGGCGAACTCGCGGATTTGGCCGGAGGCGATGCGGACTATAACGCCGCCGCCATCCGCGACCTGCTCGCCGGTGCCAAGAGCACTTACAGGGACACCGTGGTTTTGACCGTAGCCTCGGCGCTCATTGTGGCTGGAGAGGCACCTGACCTGAAAGACGGGGCACAAAAGGCCGAAGAGGCAATAGACAGCGGACGGGCGGCTCAGGTCCTCGACAAGCTGGTTGAGGTGTCAAACAGCTAATGGCGACAATCCTCGATAAAATCGCAGCCTATAAGCGCGAAGAAGTTGCCGCGGCAAAGGCTCAGCGCAGCTTCTCCGAACTTGACGGGCAGGCGCGCACGGCCAACGGCGTCAGAGGCTTTGCCAATGCGCTTAAGCTGGAGATCGAAGCAGGCCGCTATGGTCTTATTGCTGAGATCAAGCGGGCAAGCCCCTCCAAAGGTCTCATCCGGGAGGATTTTGATCCCCCTGCCCTGGCTCAGGCCTATGAAGCCGGCGGAGCGGCCTGTCTTTCGGTCCTCACCGACACCCCCTCATTCCAAGGCGCTCCGGAGTATCTGACCGCCGCCCGCGATGCCACGATCCTTCCGGCCATTCGGAAAGACTTCATGCTGGATGTCTACCAAGTGGCGGAGGCCAGGTGCTGGGGCGCTGATTGCATCTTGCTGATCCTGGCGATGATTGAGGACAGCCTTGCCGCCGAACTCGAAGCAGCGGCTATGGCGTATGGCATGGACGTGCTGGTGGAAGTGCATGACGAAGCCGAAATGGAGCGGGCGCTGAACCTGAAAAGCCGCCTTTTGGGGGTGAACAACAGAGACCTGAAAACCTTCAATGTGAGCCTTGCCACAACCGAACGTCTGGCACCCATGGTGCCTGAGGGGTATCTCCTGGTTGGCGAAAGCGGCCTGAATACGCCGGACGATCTGGCGCGCCTCTCCGCGGCTGGGGTGAATGCCTTCCTGATCGGCGAGAAACTGATGCGCCAGGATGATGTGGAAGCGGCCACCAGGACAATCCTCGCCAAGCCGGCGAGCGGCCGGGACGTGGCTTGATGGCAAAGCTCAGTCACATCGACGAGAAGGGCAATGCCCACATGGTGGATGTGTCCGAAAAGGACGTCACCAGCCGCACCGCCGTGGCGAAGGGTTCGGTGTGGATGCACGCTGAGACTTTGAGCATGATCCGGGAGGGACTCGCCAAGAAAGGCGACGTGATCGGCACGGCCCGTATTGCCGGCATTATGGCCGCCAAACGCACCCATGAATTGATCCCCCTCTGTCACCCCCTGGCGCTCTCCAAAGTCACGGTGGACATTGAGGCGGCCGGCGACGAGCCGCGCATAGATGTGACGGCGACGGTCAAGGTCACCGGGCAAACCGGGGTTGAGATGGAAGCCCTGACCGCGGTGTCCGTCACATGTCTTACGCTGTACGACATGGTCAAAGCGGTGGACCGTGGCATCAAAATCGGCGACGTCCGCCTGCATGAGAAGACGGGCGGCAAGTCCGGCACCTTCCGGGCAGACTGAATGGCACTCACTCCGGTCAATGACGCAAAGGCGGCCATACTCGGTGGTGTTCGGGCCACGCGCACCGAACAGGTCCCCCTTTCCCATGCGAGCGGACGGGTCCTGGCGCGCGATCTGAAAGCAGGGCGCGATCAGCCCCCCTTTGCGGCATCAGCCATGGACGGCTACGCGGTTGTCGGCGCCGATGTGGCGCGCGTTCCGGCTCGGCTCAAAGTCATCGGGGAAGCACCGGCCGGCCGGGCCTTTGCGGGACGCGTCAAGCCTGGTCAGGCGGTGCGCATCTTCACCGGTGCGCCCTTGCCCAAGGGATCGGACACGGTGGTGATCCAGGAAGACTGCCGTGCGGAGGCAGGCCACGTTGCAGTCCTGGAAGCTGCAAAAACCGGACAATTTGTGCGCGCCAAAGGGCTGGACTTCGAGAAGGGAGAGGCCGTGCTCCGTGCAGGCTTGTGGATGGGCGCACGCGAGCTTGGGCTGGCCGCGGCCATGAACCATGCCAACGTGCCTCTGAGACGGCGCCCAAAGGTCGCGCTGATGCCCACCGGAGACGAGCTTGTGCCCCCGGGAGCAAAGCCGCGCGCCGATCAGATCGTCTCATCCAATAACTATGCCCTGGCGGCCCTGGTGCGTCGCTATGGCGGAGAGCCGGTGGATCTGGGCATTGTTGCCGACAACAAGCGGGCCTTGGCGCGGGCCATCAAAAAGGCCGCTGATTGTGATGTGCTGGTGACCCTTGGGGGTGCGTCCGTCGGCGATCATGATCTGGTTCAAGATGCGCTCAAGGCTGCAGGGCTGAAGCTCAACTTCTACAAGATCGCAATGCGGCCCGGAAAACCGCTCATGTTCGGAAAGCTGGGCCGGCTGCGGGTGCTTGGTCTTCCCGGCAATCCGGTGTCGGCCATTGTCTGTGCGCGGCTGTTTCTGAAGCCCCTTCTGGATGCCTTTCTGGGCCTGGACCCCAGTGACCCGCCACTGCACGGCACATTGGCCGGCCCGCTGCGCGAAAACGATCAGCGCCAGGACTACTTACGGGCCACCTTGGAGGTGGGCGCAGACGGCAGCCTCATTGCCGATCCCTTCGACCGGCAGGATTCCTCCATGCTGAGGCGCCTTAGCCAGTCGGACTGCCTGGTGATCCGCCCGCCCTTCGCACCAGCCGCCAAGGCCGGCGATCCTGTGGAGCTGATCAAGCTCGATTTTTGAGGCCGAGCGCGGCCGGAGCGCACAGCAATCCCGGCAGCCATCTCAGTGTAACTGAAGACGTTATAGCCCCCTGCACCCAAGCGAGTGCTTTGGCCAGATACGGGGTTTGTGCTTGGTTTGATTCTGCAGCCACGTCCGCTATCGGACAAACGGCCCTTAAAGCCGACTTTAAAGTGGCAATCATTTCACAATAATCCAGTAAAGCCAAAAATTCCGAACCGTGACCTACTAGTCGATAAAGGCATAATATTCAGCACTTTAGATATCGAAACATGAGAAGAACGCATTGAAATTTATCGATAATTGACGTGCACGTCAGCCCTTCTCAATCAAGTCTTGTTGACACTCGACTTACTGGTAAATAATCTGAGGGGCAGATGGGAAAACCGGATTGGCAACAAGCCGGGCTAAGTGCGAGAGGAAGATCGAGCGTGTCGCAAGGGAGCGTAGACACGGGGGCAAGGGGGACAAAAAACGGCAAAGGCGAACAGATCGAAGATTTGCTTCTGCGAACACGCTTAGCCAAGGCCGATGCCGATCAGCTTGGCCTGACATTCGAAGCTTACCTTCTCGACATGGCCGTCATGGCCCTTGCCGAGCGCGCGCAGAAAAAAGGCTCCGACGGGGCTTAAGACGACCGACCTCTGCCGCTGGTCGCAGCCGCTAACAGCGCCGAAGCCGCCGCCTGGCTCTCCTCTGTAAACCAGCCGTTGAGTGTCGGGTCATTGCCGTTTTCGATAGCGTCGTGGATCTTGTCCATCGCAGCCCCGCGCAGTTGCCGCTTCACATCCCCATAGGCCATTGGCGGGATGGCGGCATAATCGCGGGCCACGCTCACGGCTCGATCCATCACTTCATCCCGCGCCACCACTTCGTCCAAAAGCTTGTGATCCAGCGCCTCGCCTGCCTCAATATTGCGGCCAGACAGAAGAAGGCGCCGCGAGAGCGTGGCGCTGAGTTCCGCTTTGGCAATCTGGAGCGCAGAGACCGGGAAGCGCACCCCAACGCGCACTTCCGTCAGGCCGAAGCGGCTGCCTTCAGCGGCAATCCGGTAATCAGCCGCCAGCACGAAGAAGAGACCACCGGCAATGGCGTGGCCGTTAATGGCCGCTATGACCGGCTTGGGAAAGCCGTAGAGCGCACCGTAAGCCCGGTTCAAGCCATCGCAGACGTCGGTCTGCTCGGCCACCGAGAAGTTCACGGCTTCTTTCAAATCAAGGCCGGCGGAGAGGACCTTGCCGGTTCCCGTCAACACCAGGGCCCGCAAGCTCTCCATATGAGAAAGCTCGTTCAAGCGTTGCGCGATCGACAACAGGAACGGCGTGTTGAGAGCAGACGCCGGCGGACGGTTGAGCCTGAGAACGCGAACCCCCTCGCCCAGGTCTTCTTCCTCCAGAAACTCAGCCATGACTGCGTCTCCCTACATCACCGCGCCGACTTGCCAGGGGACAAACTCGTTATCGCCCAGGCCCAGCGCTTCGCTTTTGGTCTTCTCACCGGAAGCCACATTGAGAAACTTGGCGAAGATCTCCGCCCCCTTCTGCTCAACCGTGGCCGCGCCTGTGGCAATGTCTCCGCAGTTGATGTCCATGTCTTCGGTCATGTTCTCATAGGTTCGGGTGTTGGTGGCCAGTTTGATGGTCGGGGCCGGCTTGCTGCCAAAGGCAGAGCCACGGCCGGTGGTGAAGCACACGAGGTTTGCCCCGGACGCGATCTGGCCTGTGACCGACGCTGGGTCATAGCCTGGGCTGTCCATAAACACGAAGCCGGGCACATCGACCCGCTCGCCATATCGATAGACCCCGGTCAGCGGTGTGGTCCCGCCTTTGGCGGAGGCTCCCAGAGACTTCTCCAGGATGGTGGTCAAGCCGCCCGCTTTGTTTCCCGGGGAAGGGTTGTTGTTCATCTCCCCGCCCGTACGTGCGGTGTAGTCTTCCCACCAGTGGATGCGTTCAATCAACTTCTCCCCCACCTGCTGAGAGGCCGCACGCCGCGCCAGCAAGTGCTCGGCGCCATAGATCTCCGGTGTTTCTGCCAGAATGCCCGTACCGTTCTGCGCCACCAACAAGTCCACCGCGTGCCCCAAGGCGGGATTGGCCGTAACACCGGACAAGCCATCCGATCCGCCACACTGCAGGGCGACCTTGAGCTCGCCTGCCGGGCAGTCCGTGCGCGCCAGGGCGTTGACCCCAGGCAGCAGCTCCTTAATGCGCGCAACGGCCGCTTCAATCGTTTTCCGCGTGCCGCCTGTGCCCTGGATTGTCATGCGATGAAAGCGTTCCGGATCGGAAATGTCGTACTTTTCCGCCATCCGGCCCATCTGAAACGTCTCACATCCAAGACCAATGAACAGGGCCGCCCCAACGTTTGCATGGGTGGCATGCCCCCAAATCACGCGCTCAAGATTGTCAAAACCATCGCCCTCGCCCGCCATGCCGCAGCCGGTCCCATGGGCGAACGCGGCCACGCCGTCCACGTTTGGGTAGTCGTTGAGAACTCCCGAGCGATTGATCTCGTCGGCCACATAGCGGGACACGGTCGCCGAGCAGTTCACCGTGGAGCAAATGGCAATGTAGTTGCGCGTTCCGGTGCGACCGTCTTTGCGCTTGAACCCCTTGAACGTGAGCGGTTCAGGTGCCGGAGCAACGGACGACTTTTCCGTGCCGAACCGATAATCCCGGTCGTGATCTCCCATTTGGCAGTTGTGCACGTGCACATGGGTGCCGGGCGCAATGGCGCCGGTGGCATAGCCGATGATCTGGCCGAACTTGCGCAAGGCTTCCCCCTCGGCCACAGGGCGCGTCGCCACCTTGTGGCCGGCCATAATGGGCTCATTTGCGCGCACGCCCGTCTCGACTTCCGTGTCGGGCTTAAGCCTTGAAAGGGCAATGACCACATTATCATCCTTGTGCAGCCGGAGGACTGGGGCGTTTGGCATGGCTGTTTGATCCGCTGTGTTTTTTCGTTTGGGGCTTTTGTTTACGGTCTGCGCGCCATCATGTCGATCTCAACGAGCGCGCCCACCGCCAGTCCTGTGACGCCGATACAGGTGCGCGCAGGCAAAGATCCCGGCTCAAAATAGGACGTATAAGTCTCGTTCATGGCGGCATAGTCGCGTTCAAAGTCGGTGATATAGGCTCTCACTTGAACCACGTTGGCCAAGCTGAGGCCCATGCCTTCAAGCACGATGATGAGATTGTCCATCACGCGGCGGGTCTGGGCCTCAATGCCTTCGGGTAAAGGCCGCGTGGGATCATCCGGGTCTGTGGGCATTTGCCCTGTGAGAAACACCCAGCCATCAATCTCTGCGGCATGGGAAAAGGGGGCAACGGGCTGCGGCGCGCCGGGTATCATGTGAAAGCTTGGAAGGCTCATGCGATCTGTCCTGGGATTAAGGTATAGCCCCTCCCCTAGAACATGATGCGCCAAGTTTGAAGGGCCGCGAGCCGCCAAGCGCGCACAAAAAATGCCGGCTCAGGCAGAACCGGCATTTTAAGCCCCGTCCAGGACGGGGACATTTGTCTTTACGCGCTATGCGTTAGCGCTTGGCCCAGTCGACTTGGACCGGCAGTTCCATTTTCATTTCTGCAAGATCGCTGGATACGCAGAAAGGGTTGCCGAAAGTGGCCATCAGGGAAAAAGCAATACCGATAATCGTGTTCATCTTTGGTCTCCACGGAGTTGGGTCTGATCGCTCGATGCCTCTCTTGTCTGCCGTTGATACAGATCTTCTCAAGAAGCGATCGATTGATCGGGGAAATGCAATGGGCGTGCCACTTTCCGCAGAGACGGGAGCTAACCTTTTGTTAAGCATAAATTTTTGCCGAGATCGCAGGGCCCGGACCTGCCTTGGCCGGCAAAAATGAATAACAAATGAATAACATGTTCGTGAACGGTTCAACGCGTGGGAGTCATAAGGCGGCAAGCTTGTTGATGACTTAACAACAATTAATGAAAAGGACACTCACAATGACCAAGCGAGTATCAGACATTGCCCTTTATGCAGCAATGGCCGTTTCTGCCGGCATTCTCATGACGAGCGCCCACAGCAGCGCCCAAGCACAATCTATCATCGGTTGCACCAACGCTTCCTCCCTTAAGGCCCACTTCTGCACGTTTGATCAGAAACTGCAGCCTCCTGCGAAAGCCTACACGATCGACCGTCCGCGTCCTGCACGCAGCGGCCGGCGCATGAACTTCAGCAGCAGCATTGAAGATCTGCCCGGTAGCTCCGTTGGCGGCGGCCGCGGCGACGGCGGCGGCGGTGACGGTGGCGGTGGTGGCGGCGGCGGCGGTGCCGGCGGCCGGTCCGACATCCGCCTGAAGCGCGACATCCAGGCCATCGGTACCCTTGCCAACGGTCTGACGCTTTACAAGTTCAAGTATCTTTGGAGCGACACCGACATGGTTGGTGTCATGGCCCAAGAGGTGCTGAACGTGCTGCCTGAGGCCGTGATCACCGGTGAAGACGGCTTCTACCGCGTCAACTACGACAAGCTCGGCATTTCCATGATGACGTTTGATGAGTGGAAAGCCCTTGTTGCAGAGCTGGACAAGCTGCCCTCGGCCGCTTGATCCAAAACACTACACTCCTCCAACCGCGCCGGCGGCGATCCTTCAAGGATTGCCGCCGGTTTTTTTGTCGGCACGGCGCTTGCAGGGTCCCCGGCGAATGTCTCGCATTGCGCCGTGGGGGAATATCCGGGCGCTGACGAAGGCTCCCGGCTCTGGTGGGACAGGCCGGGGCCTTCAGCGCGGGGCGCAATCAGTGATAGACATACACCTTCGCCCCTACAGCCACACGCTTGTAAAGATCAATCACATCAGAGTTGCGCATGCGGATGCAGCCTGAGGAGACGGCACCGCCGATGGTGTAAGCTTCGTTGGTGCCATGGATGCGGTAGAGCGTGGAGCCGAGGTAAAGGGCGCGGGCGCCAAGTGGATTGTCCGGTCCGCCCGGCACGAATTCAGGGATTTTTCGGCCGTTCTGTTCCAACTCACGCTGGATCATTTCTTTGGGCGGACGCCAGTCGGGCCATTGCGCCTTGCGCGACACATAAGACACCCCGCCCCACTGGAAACCTTCGCGGCCAACGCCGATGCCATAGCGGATGGCGCGGCCCTCGGTTTCAACAAAGTAGAGCTTGCGTTCGGAGGTGCGGATGATGATGGAGCCCGGCTGATAGTCTCCGGGCACCGTCACGGTCTTGGTGGTGCTCCCGGTGATGAGGTGATCCACGTCATCGCCTAAGGCCTCAGCGCCCTTTTTCAGATCATGACCGAACTGCTGAAAGAACCGGGTCAGACCAGACAATGGCTGGTCCTGGTTTGCGTGCGCAGGCACCGCGAAGGCGGCAATCAGCAACAGGCTCAGGAAAAGTCTACGCAAATGGGCAACATACATGGCTCTACACCTGGATTGAAAACGGGTCGCAAACGTTTGGACCACACTCACCGGTTAGGGTTAACGAGACGTTTCTTTAGCCCCGCCAGGCAGCATCAAAATGGCTCAAATGAGGGCTTATGTTGGCAAACTTATCACCAACACCCTGCCGGCAGCGCACAGGCCCGGCAATGGTGTGAATTTACATCACAATCTGGCTTCGCCCCGGGGGAGATTATGCGGACAAACTGTTCATAACCTGTGTAGCAGCGGTGGAGACCCGGTGCGCGGGGAAATATCCGTTGAGCGCGCCCAAAAGCAGCCATTAGTAATAGTGCCACGCTGCGGTCTGGCGGACCTTCTGAGGGGAAAAATGGCACTAAACTCACTCCTAACTCGAGGACGGAAAGCGGTTTTATCTTTCGTCCGCGCCTGCTTTGTTTTGCTGGCGGCAGCTTCATTGGGGGGATGTTTGGCGTCTTTGTCCGGCGCACCGGACCGTTTGTTCACGCTTGAAGAAGAAACCCGGTCGGCCAAGATCGTTTCCAGCCCGGAGCGCTATGAGGAATATGCCCGCTCGTTCGGGCAACGCAAATTCGAGCTGCGCAATCAGATCGTGCTGTCGCGCATGTATGCGATCGACATGCTGTATTCCGACTATGAGGCCCGCTTGACCCGCGAGCGCCAAGAGGTTGGCTTTTACTCCACCGTCGTCAATCTGGCGTTGAACAGCGCGGGCACTCTGGCTGGAGGCGCCGCCACAAAGGCCACTTTGCATGCGATTTCTGCCGGCTTGGTGGGCGCCAAAACCTCATATGAAAAGGACATCCTGATTGAGCGCACCGTCTCCATTCTGCAAAAGCAGATGCGGGTGAACCGTAAGGAGGTGAAGACCCAGATCGTTGAGCGTCTGTCGGGCAGCACCTCGGCCTACCCGCTGGAATTCGCCCTGACCGATGTGGAGCGCTACTACCGCGCGGGCACGATCAGTGGAGCGCTGTTGGGCGTTGATGCCGATGTCAGCTTGAAGCTGGATCAGGCCACGGAGGAAGAAGACCGGGCCATCATGAGAAATGTCCGGCGCCAGACCCGGTCGAGCTTCACCAACCAAAACCCGGGGAGTGCGCGACGACCGGTGGTCGTTACAAGACTGGTGGACCGAACGCCCAACATAACGGGCGCCGATCTGAACGAGGTTGAGAAAAAGATCGGCAAGCCCTTCGGTGAAGCCATTCAGGCCAATCTCTGTGTCCCCATCGACGGGGACTTTGGTGACTCTACACGGCAAGCAATCCGCACCGCAAAGCGCGCCGCCAACCAGAGCGCCCGCGCCGCCTCCCAACCGGCGGTGTTCGCTGATGAGGACGGCTCCCTCAGCCAAAACGATGTGCAGATTTTTCTGGATGCCCGCGGCTGCCGGTTCGACCGCACGGGCGTGGACCGGTCTTATGCCAACGCCTTTGAGAAATATCGCTTTTCGAACCAGCTCTCCGTCGCGGAGTTTCAAGCGCAGCTGCAGCGCTGTGCCGCCCAGGCCGGCGCGCAGACATCGCCGCCTGTGACCGCGAACGTTGCGCCCAATGGCGTGTTCGACACCGCCACGCGCCAGGCCATCAAGCTGGTGAAGTCCAGGCTGGCGCGCGGCGACCGGTTCGTCGGTGAAAGCGAAATGGAACTGGGCTTTGCCTCAACAGTGGAAATTCGAAGTTGCAGACTAAAACCCCAAGGGACATAATTGACCAAGCGTTTAGAGGGGTCATTTCATGTCGGGCACGAAGAAGAAGCTGAAAGAAACCCAACCTCTTCGTAAGACAGCCGAATTTCTCGCCGATTTTCTGACCCAAAATGATGTTCCAATAGAAATCGCCGGCGGCATTGTCGTTGACTGTGGTGAAACGGTCAGCGAAGACCATGGCGGAGTGACGCGAAACTGGGTGGAGGTGACCCATCAGTCCTTGACGGGCTTCATAGACGAGACCTTCCTGGCGCCGGTCTCCGACGACATTGATGTTATCCCCGGATTCCAAGCCTTCGATCTGGAGGTGAGCCGCGAGCGCTTTGCCGATGCCTGCTTCACCCAGGCGCTTTTGAACGAGAGCAACGCAGCCTACCTTTACGCCCTTGCCTTTGCGGAAAGCGGCGAGCACTGGACCGCGACCCAAGTGCAGGCGCCTGCGGACGGTGCGGGCGGAGTATTCGGCTATCCCCAGGCCATCTGGGACGGACTTGCCAAAAAGCTGACCAAAGGCACATTGGGCGCCGCCGATCACAGGTTCCCGGTGGCTCAGTCCATGGTGGCCGCCGCCTTTGCCGGAAAGGCCCAAGCAGGCCTCCAGAAAGCACGTGAGGGCGAAGAGGTCGCTGGCATTGCGCTTTATCTGGCGCATATCTTCGGCTCGGACGTAAAGTTCGGCGTGACCGCGGCACAGGCCGTGCTGAAGGCCGAAAAAGCCAATGCCGCCAGCCCTTTGGCCGACGTGTTGGGTCCGCTTTTTGAAGCTGATCAAGCGGCCCTGGACGCTTTGAAGCAGGCCCGCGCCACGCTCTTTGCCGCCCCCACGGTGGGCAAGTTTGTCGAACTCTGCAGCGCGCGTCTGGATGCCGGGTTTAAGGAAACCCGCCAGTTCAGTGACCATGAAATCACCGAACAACTGCCCCAGAAGCCGGATGCGCCGGTGTTTACAGGCAAGTTTGACGGACCGGTGATCACCGTCACCGAAGAGGATGTGAAAGCTCTGGCCGCGGTGTCCCAGAGCGAGGTGGCCGTGTTCAAGACCTTCGGCGAAGAAGAGCTGAAAGGCGGGGTTCACGCGGTGATCGACACCATCTTCAACCGGGTGGTTTATCCGTCCACGGAGTTTGCCAAGTCAATACAGAAAGAGATTGAGCGCCCGTTTCAGTTTTCCGCCCTGAACGGCATCGGCGACTGGACCAAGCTGCCCGCCCCCACGCAGGAAATCCTGGCCATCACCCGTGACTATGTGGCCGCCCGCGCCAAGGGGCTTGAAAGCAAGATCCGCGGCGCGACGCACTTCTTCAACCCGAAAAAGTCCAACCCCTCCTGGGGGGCGTATCTGCTGGCGCATATGGTGGCCGTCTATGGGCGCGAAAGCACCCGGAATGTGCACTTTCACGGCTTTGCATCCGCTCAATACAAGCCGCCCAAACCATATGCCATCTCGTTTGAAGGCCGTCTTCATCCCTTCCGTGGGGACGGCACCCGCCTGCCGGGCGCGCAGAAGCTGCCGGGCGATGTGGTGAGCGAACCGGAGCTCGGGAAGACCTTGCCGGATACATGGAAGCCGCCTGCCAACATGAAGCGGATCATCCTGCACTGGACGGCCGGCGGCCATAAGGCCTCAGGCCTCGATCGCCACCACTATCATATTGTGGTGGAAGGCGACGGCAACCTGGTGCTGGGCAAGTTCTCCATTAAAGCCAACGAAAACCCGGTGCGAGGGGGCTATGCGGCCCATACCCGAGGCACGAATTCAGGCTCCATCGGCATCTCGGTGTGCAGCATGCGCGGAGCCAAGGAATCTCCGTTTGACCCCGGCCCCTCCCCGATGACCCAGGTGCAGTGGGACACCATGATGGCCGCCGTGGCCGATTTGTGCCGCACCTACAACATTGCGGTGACGCCACAGACCGTTCTGGGCCATGGCGAAGTTGAGAAAAACATCGGCAACAAGCAGTCCGGAAAATGGGATCCGCTGAAACTGCCATGGGACACGGCCCTGCCGAAAGATCAGGTGGGCGAGTTGATCCGCAGCCAGGTGTCACAGTTGTTGTAGAGGTATGCAAACGGGGCCATTTTCCGACTTTTTGTGTGACAATCAGACGTGACATGCGCACCCAGCGCGGCTATAACGTCAGGGTGGGGATTATTGGGCCGACGGTGGAGATTCTCAGACATGTTTTCCGGTCAGAGTTTGGCTCGTGCCGTGGGCTCGCAATGTGCAGGCTGCAATAAAGAATATCGGCGTCCATGCGGCTAGACGAAGACTTTGAAGAGACCGGCGACTACGGCCTCCTTGAGGATGAACCGCCTAAGCGGAACGCCTTTTGGCGTTGGCTTGCCCACGTTTTTCGCGAACGCCAGGTCTATCTGCGCAGTGATGGTCAGGTGCAGTTCATCACCTTGCGCCCCTGGCTGCAGATCTCCTTCACGCTCGTCTTTGCCATCGGTCTGTTTTGGCTCGCCTATGCCACGGTCAACGTTGCGTTCAAAGATCAGCTGATCGCCCTGAAGGAACGCAAGTCGCAATATGTGCGAATCACCTATGAGGACCGGCTGGCTGCCATGCGCACCGCGCTCGATGGCATGAACGCCCGCCTGTTGCTCGACCAGGATCAATATCTCAGCAAGGTGGATGAGTTGAAATCGGGCCTCGATGCCGTGATTGAGCGCCAGCAGCGGATCGAAACCTTCTTCAAGCAGGGCTGGATGCCGGCCCGGGTTATGAACGAGCCCAGTCAGGACAGCAGCATCCTGCCCGACCGCACCCCCTTGGTGGAAACCAACGAAGGGCCGCTGGACAGCCTGATTGAACCCTATAACGGCGATGCTGCGCCCGGCGGCAAAGGCGATCTGGAGATTGAGAAACAGCCTGGCCTCACCACCGGCTCGGTGGACCAGGAGCGCCAATCGTCCATCAGCTCAACCCATTTCCGCAGCAAATACACCAAACCCTTCAAGACCCATGATGATGCGCGCGAGCCGTTGTCGGAACTTGACCGGATGTTCGCGGAGCTGAACCAACGCCAGATCGAACTGCTTGATGAGATCGACCGCATGAGCGACCGGCGCATCCAAACCGCCAGCAAGGCCATCCGGCTGATTGGGCTCAACCCTAAAACGGTTGCCCGCAATTCCCAGCACCGGTCGGAGAATATCGGGGGACCGTTCATCAACCCCGAAGATCCTGAGTTTAACGACGACGTGGTGGGCAACAAGCTTTTGGACATCGGACGCAAGATAGCCACATACGACAAGCTCGCCCACTCCATGAAGCGCATGCCCCTGGCGTATCCTCTGCATGGCGCCTTCCGGATCACCAGCGGCTTTGGTTTCCGGCGTGATCCGTTCCGCAAGGTGCGGGCGATGCATGCGGGCATTGATTTTGCCGCCTCTTACGGCCACCCCATCCGCGCCACCGCAGAGGGGGTCGTGA
>JANQOW010000037.1 GCA_028285595.1 Hyphomicrobiales bacterium | reverse complement strand
AGCTCTAGTTCGTAAGAGAGGGCGGCGCGACCAGCGCGACCGGATTGATCATCCCATAACCAAACGAGCTGTCGTGACCTTCTTTCCCAAGATCGCTCGCGGTCGCCGCAAGCTGCTCTGCGATGGTTTTCGGCTTAACATCCGGCGCTGACTGCATCATCAACGCCACAATGCCGGTGACATGAGCGGCCGCCATGGATGTCCCGGACTTGCGGCTATATCCCTCCTGGCCGGCGGCTGAAAGGATGTTCACGCCGGGGGCGGCAACCAGAATGTACTTTCCCCTGTTCGCATGCCGGTAAAGACGGTTGCGCCGATCGGTGGCGGTGACCGCGATCACGCCCTTATACGCGGCCGGATAAGCCGGTGCGGCCTTCCGGCCATTGTTGCCGGCCGCAGCCACAATCACGGCATCGGTCTTCAACGTGGCTTCCAGGGCGGCATGCATTAGGCCGTCCTTGGGCCCGGCAAAGCTCATGTTGAACACGCGCGCGCCTTTCAGTACCGCCCAATCCAGTCCCTGGAGCAGAAAATAGGTCTCGCCGACCATCCGGCGCCAGCGGCCGGAATAGGTGAAGGTTCTGGCCGAGAGGAGATCGGCATTTGGCACAAGGCCTTTCATCCCGGTCTGCGCGGCAATGAGACTGGCGACCGCGGTGCCGTGATCATCCTGCTTCTCGGTATTTCCATCTGTTGCGTCGAACTGTTCGATCTGCAACCCGCCAAACACGGGGTGTCTCTGGTTCACACCGCTGTCCAGCAGCGCGATGCGGATATCCGTGCCGTCGGCATGCTTGTGGACTTCATCCACGTTCAGTTTCTCCAGCGCATACTGAGAAGCCTGCGAGCCGCCAAGCACATAGAGGTGGTTGGGTTGAACCCTCTCTATACGGTCATCTTCAGAAAGCGCCGCAATCAGGCGCTTGCGCTGGTCTGGTGGGACTTTGAACTTGACAATGCGCTGATCGAGGAGGGCGATCGTGATGTCCTCCACGCGCGTGAGATCGTGGGCCGCCGCGATCTGATCAATATCATCTTCCGACGCTCTCAGAGAGAACGCCACAAGAAGCTGATCTGGGTGAGAGGCCGGCACTGGTCCCGGTTCTGAGGGGCGGCGCCTGCGCGCACGCTTTGCCCCAATGCTTTGCCGGCGTTTGAGTTCAATACCGAAGGTGCGATCACTGGCGAAGTTGGCTGCGCGCTTCCAGCGTGCCGTGCTGTCGCCAAAGCCGCCTCTGTCGCCGGCGAACGCCACAGTGGGGGCAAGCAGGAAGACAGCGCCCAGCACCAAGCCCGCAAGGAGGTGCGGCCACACCCGCCCGGAAGTGCCCGGTCTAAGGGTATCTGCGCCAGTGTTCATGCGCGTGTTGGCAATCAGAGCCACTTTCCTCAAAAAGCTTCCGCAACGATCACTCCCTAGAATAGCACTGTGTCGGCGCTCCGACAAAATCACAATGTGACAGGAGCCGGTCGGCCTGTCGGCTGTTACTTGCCGTCTTCATAGGGCATGCCGACATAATTCTCGGCCAATGCTGTTTGCGCCGCTGTTGATTGCGCCAAATAGTTCAACTCAGCCATCTGTAGCTGCCGGTCGTAGGCGGAGGCGTCGGGAAATCTGTGGAGCAGGGTGGTCATCCACCATGAGAACCTCTGGGCCTTCCAAACCCGGGCCAGGCAATTGTCCGAGTAGCGCTCAATGAGCTCGCTTTGGCCGTTTTGGTAGAAGGCTATGAGGGCAGTAGAGAGAAGATGGATATCTGATGCGGCGAGGTTTAAACCTTTTGCCCCCGTGGGCGGGACGATGTGCGCCGCATCACCGGCGAGAAACAAGCGACCATGACGCATGGGCTCGGCGACGAAACCTCTGAGCGGAGCAATGCTCATTTCAAGGGCGTTCCCGGTCTCCAACTTCGCAGCGGTCTCTGATGGGAGCAGAGTGCTCAGAGTTTCCCAAAAGCGCTCTTCGGGCCAGTCCTCCACATTCTCATGCAGGGCACACTGGATGTAGTAGCGGCTCCTGGTGCGCGAGCGCATGCTGCACAGCGCAAAGCCACGTTCGCTGTTCACATAGATGAGCTCATCGCCAACGGGCTTTGTGTCTGCCAAAAGGCCCAGCCAGCCAAACGGATAGACGCGCTCATAGGTGTTCAACTGATCTTCCGGAATTGTCCTGCGGCTGACACCATGGAAGCCGTCGCATCCGGCCACGAAGTCACACACAATAGTGTGCTCGGCCCCATCTTTGATGTAGGTCAGCTTCGGAGTATCGCTGTCCAGCTCGCTGATCGCCACATCTTTGGCTTCGTAAACGATATGGCTACCAGCCGCCTCGTGGGCGTCCATCAGGTCCTTGGTCAGTTCTGTTTGACCATAAACCATCACGGTTTTGCCGCCGGTCAGCGCTGCAAGGTCTATGCGCTGGCGCCGGCTTCCACTGCACAGTTCAATCCCTGAGTGCACGAGGCCTTCCGCGTCCATCCGCTCGCCGGCGCGCGCTTGGCGCAACATGCCACACGTTCCACTTTCCAGTATTCCTGCGCGAATGCGGCCGAGCACATAGTCCGCGCTCTGGCGCTCCAGCACCACGCTGTCCACGCCGTTCAACTGCAGCAAACGGGACAACAAAAGCCCCGATGGTCCCGCACCAATGATTCCCACCTGCGTTCGCATTCCTGCCCACTCCTTTTCGGCAGACCTTATGACATCAGGCGCTGAGGGGGCAAAAACCTGATGCGCAATCGGCCGAAATATTCTGAGACTGTGTGCGGTTTGTCACAGCAAATCGCCACTCAATGGGTTAGTAAGGGGCGGCTGAGAATCGGGGGACTACAAAAAGAATAGGGCTGGAAATGAGAAAAATAACACTGTCCGCACTCGCTCTGTTGTGCTGCTGCTCCATGGCAGCATGGGCTTTCGCAGTTGCTGAAGACAACCGGAGCCGGGTGGGTGATGCGCCTTTACTGCAAGCACCGGCGCAAACGGTTTCCATTACGCCGTCAGAGTAAGTGGGCCTGCTTAAGCGCGTGAAGGCTGTCTGAAAACGCCCGGCAAGTGTCTTCCACATCGTTCGTTGTGTGTGAGGCACTGACCACGGCGCCGGGCGTGGGCGCGAGGTCCACGCCGTGGACCAGCATGGCAAGGCGGAGTTGGCGCACCAACTCTGTGTTCTTGTTCTGAAGCTCCGTCCGGCTCATGGCGAGCGGGTCGAACTGATCTTGAGGAACGCCCATGCAAAGATGGATCACCGATGATGATCCGTAAGCCGTCCAGTCCACGCTCTCTTTCTTCAACACTTGATTGAGAACGTTGCGCAGATCCTCGGCTGTGGCGTCCGCCTGTTTGCACACGGGCGATGACCCGATGATCCGCAATGTCTCTGCGCCTGCTGCTGCGCTCACCGGATTGGCGTTGAACGTGCCCGGGTGATGGATCTTCTCGCGGTTGGTGTCGGCGGCGACCTTGAAGTCGAGCTGGTCCAGAATGTCCTTGCGCCCAACCACAGCGCCTCCCGGAAGGCCTCCGGCCAGGATCTTTGCCAGGGAGGTTAAGTCCGGGGTCACACCAAGATGCTCCTGCATACCGCCTGGCGAGACGCGGAACCCGGTGACAACCTCGTCAAACAACAAGACGCAGCCAAATTCGTCGCATAAGTCCCGAAGCCCCTGATGGAAGCCCGGCGCCAAGGGGACTTTCCCGGTCATGGCGCCCATCGCTTCCACCATGATCACCGCGATATCGTCGTCTTCCTCCAATATGGAACGCAAGGCCGGCAGGTCGTTCACCTCGCTCAGCACAATGTTCCCGGCCGCCGAAGGGGGCACGCCCAACGTGGAACTGCCATCAAAATGATTGGCATATCCAATTGAGGCTTCATCCTGCCAGCCATGAAACTGGCCCCGGAAGCGCACAACCTTGGATCGGCCGGTGAAGCCTCGGGCGAGCCGGACCGCCATGCTGTTGGCTTCTGTGCCGGACGATGTGAAGCGGACGCGTTCAGCGCACGGCACCAGCTCTTTGACAAGGCCGGCCCAGGCGATTTCGGCCGGATGGCCGGCGCCAAAATGTGTGCCTTTTTCCATGGCTCCGTCGATGGCGGCCTTCACCTCCGGCCGGTTATGGCCGAGGAGAAGCGCGCCGTGACCGCCGTAATAGTCGATGTACCGGTTGCCATCCACATCCCACTTGTGCGGGCCCTGCGCGTGTTCCACGTAAAGGCCGTGGGGCAGAAGGTAGCGTGAATCGTGGGTGATGCCGCTCGGGAAACAGTCCGCCGCGGTTCTTGCGAGAGCTTCAGAACCCGCCGTCTTTTCGCAGTAGGCGGTAACGATATCCGTTTGTGGCAAGTTGTGTCCCAGGTTGGGCGACGTGGGGCTGGCAGCGGGGTCGATGGTCTGCATACAATCGGGGATCCCATCAGATTGATTTGATACCAGTGCTTGAGTACAAGAGTTTATGCGGATTTTCCAGACTCAATGGCGCCCTCCGATCCGCCCTGCTCAAGCCCCGGATGCATAATGGCTGCGCAGTCGTCGCCGATGATCTACATCGTCTTGGGGGTCTATCGTCCTGTCCTTTCCCTGTTTGAGCAGCAGTTGCGGTCAATTCTCCGCCAGTCTCACACGCATTTCCAAGTTCTGCTGACCGAGGACGGGCCGCAGGAGCCTGAAGTCGGGGCCTTGGTTGCTTCACTGAACGATGAACGCTTGGTGAGGCTTGAGCATTCAAACACCTTAGGCGTTCATGCCAACTATGCCCGCGGGGTGGAGGAGGCGTTGAGACGCAGCCGGCAAGGCGATGATCTGTTCGCGTTCTCAGATCAGGATGATGTTTGGTATCCGGAAAAACTTGCCCGTCAGGTGGCGCACCTCGCTCTGCATCCGGCTTGCGGGCTGTGCCACTGTGATGCGCGGGTGGTCAGCATGGCTGGAGAGACCTTGGCGCCCTCCCTGTTCGCATTTGAGCAACGCTCAAAAGATTTTACCCTCTTGAACCTCCTGGTCATGAATGCGGTGACGGGCATGACCTGCGTGATCAACAAGCCGATTATGCATGCAGCCTGCAGCTTTCCCATGATGCAGACCCGGGAGATTTTGCACGATCACTGGCTGGCCTTGGTCGCAGCCGCCGAAAGCACCGTCTTGTTTCTCGATGAACCTCTCGTCGACTATGTGCAGCATACTGAGAACGAGCTGGGAGCCCGCGATCAAAGTCATGCCCGCACGCCGGGGTGGAACCTGCTTTTTGGTGGAGCCGGGTATTGGAAGCGGTGCAAACGGCAATACACGTGGCGGGCGAACACCTATCAGGCCCTAACGGATGCCAGCACGCGCGCACGCACGCTGCGCAGTGCCGATATCACCGGTTGGCTTGGTGGCGCAAAGTTGGTCACGCACATGATGGCAGCCTGGAGCCGGGGCCATAGCCGGCAAGCGGCACAAACCTGGCGGCTGCTTGCAGGAAAGGTGCTGTCGTCGTCCTAGCTGCGCACCCTGACATAGCTGCCTGGAGCGTCTTCAAGGGGCTTGAGCTGGCCATCGCCGGGCTGCCGCGCCTTCACCTTCTTGCCGGACTGCTTGGCGGTCCACTTGGCCCAATGGGGCCACCAGGATCCGGCATGCTCTTCTGCCCGGTCGAGCCATTCTTCTAAATTGTCGACGCCTTCGTCGTTCAGCCAATACTGATACTTGTTGGCGCTCGGCGGATTGACCACGCCGGCAATATGCCCCGACCCGGCCACCACCAGTTGCGTCTTGCCGCCGAAGAACTGGCCGAGCTTGAACGCTGAGGGCAGGGGGGCAATGTGGTCCTCACGGGTGGCGAGGTTGTAAACGGGGATCTTCACCATGCTAAGGTCAATCGTCTCGCCATCCAGGACCATGCGCCCCTGGCTCATATTGTTGTAGAGATAGCACTCGCGCAGATAGTAGCTGTGCGTGGCCGCCGGCATGCGCGTTGGATCTGCGTTCCAATACAACAGGTCGAACGGAAACGGTTCCTTGCCCTTCAGGTAATTGTTGACCACATAAGACCAAATCAGATCATTTGAGCGTAACATGTTGAAGGCTTTGGCCATTTTGCCGCCTTCCATGTAGCCTTTCTCCGCCATGCGCTGCTCCACGGCAGCGATCTGTTCTTCATCCACAAAGACCTTCAGATCTCCTGCCAGCGTGAAATCCACTTGCGTGGTGAAAAAGGTGGCTGAGCCGATCGGCTTCTTTCTCTTTGCCGCCAGATAGGCGAGGGTGGCCGACAGAAGTGTGCCGCCGATGCAATAGCCAATGGCATTCACCTGGGGCTCGCCCGTTGCCTTTTCGATTGCTGAACAGGCCGCCAGAATGCCATCATGCATGTAATCGGCGAAGGTCTTTTGGGCCAGCGTTTCGTCCGGGTTGACCCACGAAATGACGAAAACGGTGAACCCTTGCGCGACGGCCCAGCGAATGAACGATTTCTCCGGATTGAGATCGAGAATGTAGAACTTGTTGATCCAAGGGGGAACGATCAGCAGGGGTTTCGCATAGACCTTTTCGGTGCTTGGCGCATATTGGATGAGCTGGATGAGGTCATTCTGGAACATGACCTTGCCCGGCGACAGGGCCATGTTCTCGCCAACCGCAAAGGCGCTCATATCCGTTTGCGTGATTTGTAGCTCGCCATTTGAATGGGAGAGATCTTCTGCGAACTGGCGGAAACCTCGCTCCAAGCTGGCCCCGTTGGTTTCCAGAGCGAGCTTCAGCACTTCCGGGTTCGTGAAGGCGAAGTTGGATGGTGAAACCGCATTCGCGATTTGCTCCACATAGAACTTGGCTTTGTGCCGCGTATGCTCGTCCAGGCCTTCGGCCTCCGCCACCGCCTCTTCCGCCCACTGGGTGGTGAAGAGATAAGATTGTTTCAGGAAATCAAAGGCTTGGTTGCTTTGCCACTCATCAGACTTGAAGCGGCGGTCTCCGCGCTCCGGAGTGATGACCGGTTTTGTGTCCTCAGCGCCGAGAAATCTCTGCCATGCGTTCTGCCAAATGGCGGCATGGCCCTGCCAGAGTTTCTGCTGGGCGGCCACCATCTGCTCTGGATGGTCCATGTAAGACTTTGCCACCTGCCCGAGAGTTTCCGCGATGCGCCCGAACTCAGCCGTGGTGTCTTCGGCGGTTTTCATGGTGCTGTCAGCATCGCCGCCGCCACTGCCCGCAGCCTCAGCTTTGCGCGCCAGCAGATTGGCAATTGTGGAGGTGTGTTCCATGACCTTGGCCATGTTGGACACAAATTCTTCCGGATTGCTCACGGTGCTGCCTAAGATTGGCGTGCCGGACATTGGGGATCCTCCTTCTGTCATCAGAGCGGAGCTCCAATCGGTTTTCTTGTTCCCTCACACGACCTGGTGGGCGCCTCATGGTGGGCGGTTCGGCCCGATTTGGCGCACCTGGTTAACGACACTTTAAACCCTTGCGGCCAAAATTAAAGCATCTGGGATCAGAATCAGTGTGCGGTGTTTCGCGTCACTGCCGTAAGGGACGGAATATGTCTATACAAATTAGCCTCAGCGCTGGAAAAATTGGTGTTTCTGCAATTTTAGTGGGGCTGCTCATGGTCGCCGGCGGCTGTGCGAAGACCAAAACCAAGCCTTTGGCACCGCCGCCTGCAGCGTCTGGTGCCGATTCAGGCATCATTACAGGCTCGGTTCAGCCTATCGCCCAAGCGAATCAGCCAGCCGTACCCAAGAGCAATCCAGGCACGGTCAGCGGCGTTAAGACAGCATCCATAGGCACATCACGCACCGCTGTGGCGACACGCACGGCACGCAATAAGATCACTCTGGCGTTCCCCAAAAAAGGCTACGCGCTGTCCGGGGCACAGAGCGAGCAGTTGGCCGGGTTTGTGCGCGATGCCAAGAAGCAGAACAAGCGGGTTAAGGTGATCGGCATTGCCACGGCAAAAAAGGGTTCTAAATCAAAACGCCAGCAGGCCCGAGAGGAGGCCAGCCGGCGCGCCAAGGCCACCAGCATGTTTTTGCGGGTCTACGGCCTGCAAGACGACGACATGACGATCACCACAGCAGATCAGCGGCCAAAGAAGGGTCTGAGCTCGCGCCGGGTTGAAGTGGTTCTGCAATAGACGCCGCCTGTGCTGTGGATAACGCTTGCTAGGACGCGAATTCTGCATCCTGCCTTGCATCCGCTGTGCAGCCAATCCATAAGGGAACGAAACTACGTTCACCTGATTTGAAGCGGCCTTTTTCTATGACCAATACACTCAGGCTGGGCATCGCCGGCCTCGGGACGGTTGGAACCGGTCTTCTCGATATTGTTACCAAGCACAGCGCCTCGCTGGCCGTGCGCGCCGGAACCCCCATTGAGGTAACTGAAGTCACCGCGCGTGACCGCGACAAGGACCGCGGAGTGGATTTGAGCGGCTTGACCTGGGCTGCCTCCCCGGAGGCCATGGCCACATCTGAAAATGTGGATGTGTTCGTTGAACTCATGGGCGGCGACGGCGAGCCGGCCAAGTCGTCGGTGGAAGCCGCCTTGCGCGCCGGCAAGCATGTGGTGACCGCCAACAAGGCGCTGCTGGCCATGCACGGCAACGAACTGGCCAGACTGGCGGAGGAAAACGAGGTTGCCCTGAATTTCGAAGCCGCGGTGGCCGGGGGCATCCCCATCGTGAAAACCATCCGTGAAAGCGCAACGGCCAACCAAATCAGCCGGGTCTACGGCATCATGAACGGCACCTGCAACTTCATCATGACCAAGATGAGGAATGAGGCCCGCGACTTCGCAGATGTGCTGGCAGAGGCCCAGGCGCTGGGCTATGCGGAAGCGGACCCGACGTTCGACATTGGCGGTTTTGATGCGGCGCATAAACTCGCAATCCTGACATCCCTGGCGTTTGGCCGGGAGATCGACTTTTCCGCCATCTATGTGGAAGGGATCGAGCACATTGCCTTGGACGACATCAAAGCGGCTGACAATCTGGGCTTTAAGATCAAACTGCTCGGCGTGGCTGTGGAAACCGAGGATGGCATCGAACAGCGGGTTCACCCGACCCTGGTGCCGAAGGGCTCCAACATTGCGGAGGTGGAAGGGGTGTTCAATGCGGTCGGCTTGGAGGGGGACTCCGTCGGCGAGCTGATCTTGGAGGGCGCCGGCGCCGGTGCCGGGCCCACGGCATCGGCCGTGATGGCAGACATTATCGATATTGCACGCGGTAACGTGGTGCACCCGTTAGGGCTGCCGGTGAGCATGCTGAAGCCTTACAAGCGCGCCCGGATGCGTGCGCATGAAGGGGGCTACTACATTGCGCTGGAGTTGTTTGACAGGCCAGGTGAGGTGGCGGCGGTTGCCCAGCACATGGCCAATCAAAACATCTCTTTGGCCTCCATCATGCAGCACACATCCGACACCGTGGAGAAGGGCGCCAAGCGCGAAACCGCACCGTTCATTCTCATCACCCACGACACGATGGAAAGCGACGTCAGAACAGCGCTTGACGAAATCGAGAATGGCGGTCATCTGGCAAGCAAACCGCGTGTCATCAGGATAGAACGTTTTTGAGGGTAAGCTGGGGCAGACCGAGGGCAGGGAGTGAAAATGGCTGAAACAAAATCAAAGCTTGGGCGGGAACTGGCTATTGAATTGGCGCGGGTCACCGAGGTGGCTGCCGTGGCATCGGCACGCCTCAGGGGCCGGGGAGATGAAAAGGCTGCAGACCAGGTCGCGGTCGATGCCATGCGCAACGAGCTCAACGCTTTGGACATTGACGGCACCGTGGTGATCGGTGAGGGCGAGCGCGATGAAGCGCCGATGCTCTACATTGGCGAGAAGGTGGGGACGGGCAAGGGCCCTAAAGTGGACATCGCGCTGGATCCGTTGGAAGGCACAACGTTGACCGCAAAGGCGATGGCCAATGCGCTCACGGTGATTGCCATGGCAGAAGGCGGAACCATGCTGCACGCCCCGGACACCTATATGGAGAAGATCGCAATTGGCGGCGGATATGAACCCGATCTGGTGGATCTTGATGTGGCTCCGGAAGAAAACATCCGCCGCTTGGCCGACGCCAAGGGCGTGGGCACCAACGAGATCACGGCCTGCATTCTTGATCGGCCCAGGCACGCCAAAATCATCGACGCGGTTCGAAGCGTCGATGCGTCCGTTCTGCTGATCACTGATGGCGATGTGGCCGGCGTTATTGCCACAACCAAGCCGGAAGATACCGGCGTTGACATTTACATGGGGATCGGCGGGGCGCCCGAAGGGGTGTTGGCGGCCGCGGCGCTGCGCTGCACCGGCGGGCAGATGCAAGGCCGCCTGGTCACCTCAAGCGCTGAGCAGAAAGCCCGCGCAGCCAAGATGGGCGTGGAGGATTTTGAGCGCAAGTTCACCATGAATGAAATGGTGGCCGGCGATGTCTTGTTCTCCGCAAGCGGCGTGACATCCGGTTCCATGCTTCAGGGCGTTAAGTTCAACAATGGCACGATCACTACGGAAACCCTGGTGATGCGTGCGGCCAGCGGGACCCAGCGGTGGATTAAGGCGCAGCACAGGGCTGACAAGTTTGCTTGATCCGGGCAGGTGATGAGCAAGCCGGAGAGACGCTTATTTCTTGAGGTTGAACAGTCGGTCTCCGGCCGCAGTTGGACGCCAAGAGAGCTTTCGCCCCGCAACGCTGAAGCGATAACGCAGAAAACAGGATTGCCCGAGCTGCTCGGCCGTGTACTGGCCGCTCGCGGAGTTATGGCGGAGACGGCAGCGGAGTTCCTGGCGCCAAGCCTGCGCTCGCTCATGCCCGATCCCAGCTCTCTGCAGGACATGGACAAGGCCGCCGCCCGCATCGCAAAAGCCATCAAGGAGAAAGAGCGAATTGCCGTTATCGGCGATTATGATGTGGATGGCACAACCTCTTCAACGCTCTTGTTGCAATATCTGAACGCCGTCGGCCGAAGCGCTGATATCCACATCCCTGACCGCTTGAAGGAAGGCTATGGACCGAACCGGGAGGCAATCTCCAAACTGAGAGACCGCGGCGCCGATCTGCTTGTGACGGTGGACTGCGGGATCCGGTCTCATGACCCGCTGAGCCATGCGCAGGAACTCGGTTTGGAGGCCATCATCATCGATCATCACCAGGCCGATGAGGAGTTGCCGGTGGCCGTTGCGGTGGTGAATCCGAACAGGTTGGATGATGTTTCCGGCCAGGGCCATCTGGCCGCTGTCGGCGTAACCTTTCTTCTGGTCGTGGCCGTCAACCGGGAGCTGCGCAATGCCGGCTGGTATGAGGCAGAGGGGATCGAGGCACCTGACTTGCTGAACTGGCTCGATCTGGTGGCATTGGGCACGGTCTGCGATGTGGTGCCGCTCACGGGGCTCAACCGGGCATATGTCACCCAAGGCTTGAAGATGATGAGCCGCCGGCGAAACGTGGGGATCTCGGCGCTCTCCGATACGGCGCGTCTGAGCCGAACGCCGGATGTGCATGCCCTGTCATTCGTTCTCGGGCCCCGGCTGAACGCCGCGGGGCGCCTGGGGCGCTCTGAACTTGGTATAGCGCTTCTGTCGGCCACAGACAGAGGGCCGGCAAGCCAGGCCGCGCAGGAGCTTGAGAAGCTCAACAAGGAACGCCAACAGATTGAACTTGAACTGGTTGAAGAAGCGGTTTCGCAGGCAGAGCGCGCGCTTGGAGACACCGCTTCATTGCCGGTGCTTGTGGTGGCTGGGAAGAATTGGCACCCCGGCGTTCTCGGTTTGGTGGCCAGCCGCCTCAAGGAGCGCTTCCATAGACCTTCGATTGCGCTAGGGCTTGCGGAAACCGGCGAAGCTACGGGGTCAGGTCGCTCTATTCCTGGGGTGGATCTGGGTGCCTCTGTCGCCCGTGCGGTGGAAGGCGGTGTTTTGCTGAAGGGCGGTGGCCACGCAATGGCGGCCGGGATGAGCCTGAAGAACAGCGACTTAGGGGCGTTGCGCGCGTTTTTGGAGGATGACCTGCGCGATGTGGCTGAGGTGGCCATGGCGGAGGCAGCGCTTGAGGTGGACGGAGCGCTTTCGGCAGGAGGTGCCACCCTGGAGCTCATTGATCTCTTGCACAAAGCCGGTCCCTACGGGGCCGGCAATCCACAGCCCATTTTTGCCTTCCCGGCCCACCGGATCGCTTATGCAGACCTTGCCGGCAAAGACCATGTGCGCTGCCAATTGGTGGCCGGTGACGGTGCGCGCCTGCAGGCCATAGCCTTTCGCTCTGTAGACACGGCCTTGGGGGAGTTGCTGCTCTCTGAACGTCAGCTGCCGCTCCACGTGGCTGGACGTTTGGTGGCAAATGACTGGGGGGGATCGCGTAAGCCCCAGCTTTTGATTGATGATGTGGCCATCCCCAAAGTCCGGTGAAAAATGCTTTGCAAGAGCCCTTGCAATTCACGAAAACAGTCGTTAGAGAGGGGCGCTTGACGCGTCTGCGGGCCCTTCGTCTATCGGTTAGGACGCCAGGTTTTCAACCTGGAAAGAGGGGTTCGATTCCCCTAGGGCCTGCCACCAGCGACCAACGCCGGAACGCGTCTTTCTCCAACATTGTTTCTATCCCCAACATTGAGTGAAATGCGCGCGCAACCCTTCTGCGCGCCGTGGGGCTGGAGAAAAGAAAAGGCCGGAGCATTTCTGCCCCGGCCTCTGTCAGCTCGGAATGTTAAGGGTCAGACCGAGTAGTACATGTCGAACTCAACCGGGTGAGGCGTGTGCTCAAACCGGATCACGTCCTCCATCTTCAGCTCCATATAGGCCTCGATTTGGTCCTTGGAGAAGACGTTGCCTTTCAGCAGGAACTCGTGATCGGCAGCCAGGCAATCCAGCGCTTCACGCAACGAGCCGCAAACGGTCGGAATGTCGGTCAACTCTTCCGGCGGCAGTTCGTAGAGGTCTTTGTCCATCGGATCGCCAGGATGGATCTTGTTCATGATCCCGTCCATGCCCGCCATCAGCATTGCAGAGAAGGCGAGGTAGGGGTTGGCGGTCGGATCCGGGAAGCGCACCTCGACCCGCTTGCCGTTCGGCGAAGGCGAGAACGGGATACGGCAGGAGGCGGACCGGTTACGGGCCGAGTAGGCGAGCAACACCGGCGCTTCATAGCCCGGCACCAGACGCTTGTAGGAGTTGGTGGACGGGTTGGTGAAGGCGTTGAGCGCCTTGGCATGCTTGATGATGCCGCCAATGTAATAGAGGCAGGTCTCAGAAAGGTCTGCATATTCATTGCCCGCGAAGGTTGGCTTGCCGTCCTTCCAGATAGACTGGTGCACGTGCATGCCCGTTCCGTTATCGCCATAGACCGGCTTCGGCATGAAGGTGGCCGTTTTGCCATAAGCGTGCGCCACGTTGTGTACGCAGTACTTATAGATCTGCAGATGGTCGGCGATCGTGGTCAAGGTTTGGAACATGATGCCGGCCTCATGCTGGGCCGCACCCACTTCGTGGTGATGCTTCTCAACCGTAACGCCCATTTCAGCCATCGCAGAGATCATTTCTGAGCGGATGTCCTGGCAGCTATCGATCGGGTTCACCGGGAAGTAGCCGCCTTTGGTGCGCGGGCGGTGGCCCATGTTGCCGGCTTCATAGTCTCGGTCAGAGTTGATCGGCAGTTCGGTGGAATCCAGAGCGAAGCCGGTGTTGTAAGGTTCTGCCGCAAAGCGCACATCGTCAAAGATGAAGAATTCAGCTTCAGGGCCCATGGTAATGGTGTCACCCACACCACTTTGCTTCACATAGGCTTCTGCGTTCTTTGCAGTCATGCGCGGATCGCGCTCGTAGCCTTCGCCGGTGATCGGGTCCAGCACGTCGCAGAACACGGCGGCGGTGTTTTGCGCGTAGAATTTGTCCAGGTGGATGGTGGTAACGTCCGGCATCAAGGTCATGTCGGATTCGTTGATGGCTTTCCAACCGGCAATAGACGAGCCGTCGAACATGATGCCGTCGGCAAACATGTCTTCGTTCACGGTGGAGATGTCCTGGGTCACATGCTGCATCTTACCCCTTGGGTCGGTGAAGCGCATGTCGAGGAACTTTACGTCATTGTCTTTCAGATATTTGAGAGCATCATCGGCGTCTTTGGCCATTGTATACGTCCTGTTTTAGTGAGTTTATGGTTTGGGTTATGGGTGATACGGATTAAAGAGCGTCCGTGCCGGTCTCGCCGGTACGAATGCGGATAGCGTCTTGCACATCGGATACGAAGATCTTGCCATCGCCAATGCGGCCGGTTTTGGCGGCATTCTGGATGGCTTCCACAGCCTTTTCAACAAGGTCTGCAGCGAGCACAACTTCGATCTTCACCTTTGGCAGAAAGTCCACGACATATTCTGCACCCCGGTAGAGTTCGGTATGGCCTTTTTGGCGGCCGAAGCCTTTTGCCTCGGTGACGGTGATGCCCTGCAGACCCACATCTTGCAGCGCTTCCTTCACCTCGTCGAGCTTAAAGGGCTTGATGATGGCTTCAATTTTCTTCAAGGCCGTCCCTTTCTTGCGTTTATGGTGTTTGTACAAAAGTTCATCACACAGTGGCTGCGTATGAACGTGTTAACCATGCGCGCAATTGCATAGGGTGTGCCAGTTTTTGTGCAGAAAAAAATCCGTCTAAATTCAATGTGTTAAGGCAGGGTGCCCAGGATTGCCTGCAATTTAATCGCTCAAAAAATAGGCAATTGCCTAAAAAATAGGCGAGCAAATATTTTTAGGTGAGGCAATTGACGCAAGCGCCCATTCCCAGCCAATAAGCGCGCAGATTTGATCCCGAAGAAGATCAAGAATTAGGAGCGCACGTACATGCGGAGCAGCTTGCAAAAAATCGTTGAGGCACCGTGGTTCGAGCGCGCGGTGCTGGTGTTGATCGCCATCAACGCGGTGACCCTGGGCATGGAAACCAGCCAGAACTTGATGGCGCGGTTCGGGCCGGTGCTCAAGACCATTGATACGGTTATCTTGGCCATCTTCGTGGCGGAAATCGTTATGCGCCTCATCGTGCGGGGGTGGGCGTTCTGGCGCGACCCGTGGCGGGTGTTTGACTTTGTGGTGGTGGCAATCGCGCTTATTCCATCGGGAGGCTCTCTCTCGGTCCTCAGGGCGTTCCGGGTTTTGAGGGTGCTGCGTCTCATTTCCGGGGTGCAAGCGATCCGGCGGGTGGTCACCGGCCTGCTGGCTGCCATTCCAGGCATGGGCTCAGTGGTCTTGCTGCTCTGTCTGATCTTCTACGTGTTCTCTGTGATGGCCACCAAGCTGTTTGGTCCATCTTTCCCGCAGTGGTTCGGGACGATCGGCGAATCAGCCTACTCCCTGTTCCAGATCATGACTCTGGAGAGCTGGTCCATGGGCATTGTTCGCCCTGTAATGGAAACGTATCCTTATGCCTGGGCGTTCTTTGTGCCGTTCATCATCACCACGTCCTTTGCCGTGCTGAACTTGTTTATCGGTATTATCGTCGATGCCATGCAAAAGGAGCATGAGGTGGAAGCCGATGCGTCTCGGCAGGCCATGTTGAGCGAAACCGAGCAAATTCTGGAAGAGATCAAAGCATTGCGTGGAGAAGTTGCCACTTTGAAAACAGAGCTGGCGGCGAAGAAATAGCGGAGCCCGGATGACCATGGTGAAACTGCTTGATCTCGACCATTTCGTTCTCACCGTGGCATCGATCGAAGACACGGTGGCGTTCTACCAGGATGTGTTGGGCATGCGGCCGATCACCTTTCAATCGGGCAGGGTTGCCTTAGAGTTTGGCTCAAAGAAGATCAATCTGCACAAAGCCGGCAAAGAGTTCCTGCCGCATGCGAAGGTGCCTGTGCCTGGAAGCGCCGATCTGTGTTTCGTGGTCGAGGATGTTGCCGCGGCGCTGGATCATGTGCGTTCAAAAGGCGTTAAGGTGCTCGAGGGGCCTGTGGCGCGAACCGGTGCAAGCGGTCCCATCACGTCGATCTACTTACGTGATCCGGACGAAAACCTGATCGAGCTCTCTGAGTATGATGATGCATGAGTGCGCACTTCTGACGCCTGAGCAGATGTATGAGGCGGACCGCCTCACCATTGAGGCCGGCACGAGCGGTCCTGTGCTGATGGACAATGCTGGCCTTGCGGTTACCGATGAAATCTCCAAACGCTGGCCGCAACCGGGCAAGGCTGTGCTTTTGTGCGGACCAGGTAACAATGGGGGAGATGGGTTCGTTATCGCGCGCGAACTGCAGGCGCGGGGGTGGACCTGCCATGTTTACCTTTTGGGTGAGCGCTCGAACCTCAAGGGCGACGCCGCGCAAGCGGCCGCGCGCTGGCCGGGAGAGACAAAGTCCCTTGATCAGTTGGATCTGTCGGGCGTGGATGTGGGCGTCGATGCACTGTTTGGAGCCGGGTTGAACAAGGCTCTTGAGGGCGCAGTCGCCGAAGCCGTGGCGCGCGTGGCCCAATCCGGGGTACCGGTCGTTGCTGTGGACATGCCGTCCGGCGTTGATGGCGCAACGGGCAGGGCGCTTGGCCCGGCCGTTGAGGCCACTTTGACGGTAACGTTTTTCCGCAAGAAGCCTGGGCATCTCCTCATGCCTGGACGTGAGCATTGCGGGGAAACCGTGGCGGTCCAAATCGGGATCGAAGCAGATGTGCTGAACGCGATCAGCCCGGCAGGGGCAGAGAACGGGCCGGCACTTTGGGCTGCCGAGCTTCCGGCCTTGACGCACAACGTCCATAAGTATCACCGGGGTCATACGCTCAGCGTATCGGGACCGTTACTCAGCACGGGCGCCTCCAGATTGGCAGCGCACGGCGCGTTACGCGTCGGCTCAGGCTTGGTCAGCCTTGCAGGGACGCAAGAGGCCTTGGCTGTGCATGCTGCTCACGTCACAGCGATTATGTTGAAACCGGCTGCAAGCCCACAGGAGCTTGAGGGGCTGTTGTCCGACAAGCGGTGGTCTGCGGTGGTGATAGGTCCGGCGCTGGGCTTAGGTGAAGCGGCCAAGGCTCTGGTGGCCAGTTCGCTCAAGACGGGCCCGGCCACCGTGCTGGATGCTGATGGTTTGACCAATTTCGCCAGCGATCCCGCTGAGCTGTTTGAGTTGATTGCCAGCAGGCCGGACCGCTCGGTGGTCCTTACGCCCCACACGGGCGAGTTTGCCCGGCTCTTTGGGGCGGACGCACCTCAGACAGGCAGCAAGGTTGAAGCCGCGCTATCCGCAGCTTCGAAGAGTTCGGCCATCACCATCCTCAAAGGCCCCGATACAGTGATTGCCTCGCCAGATGGTCGCTATGCCATCAACGCCAATGCGCCCCCCACATTGGCCACGGCAGGGTCTGGCGATGTGTTGGCGGGCATGACCGCAGGCCTTCTTGCTCAGAGGATGCCGGCTTTCGAGGCTGCCTGCGCGGCGGTGTGGATGCATGGCGCGGCGGCGGCGAAATTCGGCCCGGGGCTCACCGCTGATGACTTGCCGGACCTGATCCCGGAGGTTCTTCACGACCTGGGCGCTTCTCGATGATCCGGTCCGCCGTTGAGTATGATCTGCCGGAGCTCTTGGCGATCTACAATCACTATGTGCGTGAGACCCCGATCACCTTCGATCTTGAAGAAATTTCGCTGGAGGCGCGGCGAACCTGGTTCAAACAGTTTGGGACGGAGGGGCGCCATCAGCTCCTGGTGGCTGAAGTCGATGGCCGCATCATAGGCTATGCCCATTCTACGGCCTTTCGGCCTAAGCCTGCCTATCAGCGTTCGGTGGAGACCACGCTTTATCTGCTTCCGGTCCATCAGGGGGCGGGCAAGGGAAGTGCATTGCTGAGTGCGCTTTTGGAGCGGCTGCGCGCAGCGAAAACCCATAGGGCCTACGCCATAATTACCCTGCCAAACGAGGCCTCAGTTCGGCTCCACGCAAAGCTCGGATACCAGCCGCTTATGACGCTGAGCGAGGTGGGGCACAAGTTTGGGCGCTATTGGGACACCCAATGGATGGAGTGCCGACTTTGAAGATCGTCAAGGATCAGTGTTTTCTTCGCTGGCATCCGGCGAACGGCTTTGCTATAGAGCGGGCCGAATTTGCGGCCAGGTCCGCTTTTATGCGGGCGTGGTGGAATTGGTAGACACGCAGGTTTTAGGTACCTGTGGCGCAAGCCGTGGGGGTTCAAGTCCCTCCGCCCGCACCAAACTCTCCACAGCGCCCCTGAAAAGCCTGCCGGCCAGGAACCGCAACACTGGACATTATGAATCATAACGGCGGTGCGGGATATGCTAGTGACCCCGCACCGGCATGCCATTGAAGGACGTAACAGAGCCATGCAGGTCACCGAAACCCTGAATGAAGGTTTAAAGCGCGAGCTGAAGATCACAGTTGGTGCCGACGAATTGTTGAGCAAGCAGGATGCCAGGCTGGTGGAACTGAAGGGCACTGTTCGGCTCAACGGTTTCCGCCCCGGCAAGGTCCCCATGCCGCATCTCAAAAAGCTGTACGGCCAACAGGCCATGGCGGAGGTGATCGAAAAGACCGTTGGCGAAAGCACTCAGCAAGCTCTTGAAGACCGCAACGAGAAGCCGGCCTATCAGCCGGAAGTCACCGTGGTCGATGAAGATAAGATGCCGACCGTTTTGGCGGGGGATGCGGATCTTGAGCTCAGCATGGTGTTTGAGGTGATCCCGGACATCGAAGACATAGACTTCTCAAAACTCAACTTTGAACGGCTGGTGGCTGAGGTGTCGGACGCGGATGTGGACGAAGCCCTGGGCGCAATCGCAGAACAAAACAAAGATTTTGTGGCGAAAGCGGACGGTGCGGCCCTGGCCATCGGTGATCAGGCCACCATTGACTTTGTGGGTAAGGTCGACGGCGAAGCGTTCGATGGCGGCACTGCTGAAGGCGTTCCGCTGGAAATCGGGTCCAACCAGTTCATTCCAGGCTTTGAAGAGCAACTGATTGGCGCGAAAGCCGGTGACCAGAAAACCCTCAACGTGACCTTCCCGGACGATTATCCCCAAGCATCGCTGGCCGGAAAGGACGCAGTGTTTGACGTGACGGTGCAGGCTGCAGCAGAACCGGGCCAAACCGGCATCAATGATGAGCTGGCGCAGCGCCTGGGCATGGAGAACCTGGACGCCCTCAAAGAGGCCGTGCGCGGCCAAGCGCAAGGGGATTTCGACAAAGCCTCCGACACCCGCTTGAAGCGGACCGTGCTTGATGAACTGGACAAGATTTCAAGCTTTGAGCTTCCCGAGAAAATGGTGGAGCAAGAGTTTGACGGGATCTGGGGTCAAGTGATGCATGATATCGAGCATCACGGAAAAACCTTCGAAGACGAGGGCACGACGGAAGAGGAAGCGAAGACGGAATATCGCGGCATTGCCGAGCGGCGGATCCGTCTGGGGCTTCTGCTGGGACGCGTGGGCGAACAGGCCGGGGTACAGATTGCTGAAGAAGAGGTGCAAGCCGCCCTGATCGAGCGCATTCGCCAGTTCCCGGGCCAGGAAAAGCAGGTCTACGACTTCTATCGCGAGCAGCCCGAAGCGATGTTGGAGCTGCGCGGTCCGATCTTTGAGCAGAAGGTGGTCGACCACATCGTTTCACAGGCCGCTGTTACCGATAAGCCTGTCAGCCGTGAGGAGCTTTTCAAGGACCCTGATGCTCCTGAAGCTGAGGATAAGCCGGAGCCGAAAAAGAAAGCGGCAGCGAAGAAAAAACCGGCTGCAAAGAAGGCGCCCGCCAAAAAGACGGCTGCCAAAAAGAAAGCTGAGAGTTCTGACGAATAGCCGGCAACGGCGGAACCCGGCCCACTTGCGGCCGGGTTCAGTTAATTGTTTTGGGCCTTGCCCCTTTTGGATTTGTCCACAATCGCCTATTTAAAGAGGTGCATTTCTTAGCGGCGCTGATTCGGGCTTATCTGGTCCGCATGCGCGCACCTTCAACAACCAAGGACCCCCATGAAAGATCCGATCGATACCTATATGAACCTTGTGCCCATGGTGGTTGAACAGACCAACCGTGGCGAGCGGGCATACGACATTTTTTCACGGCTGCTGAAGGAGCGGATCATTTTTGTAACAGGTCCGGTTGAAGACGGCATGTCGGCATTGGTGACCGCCCAGTTGCTTTTCCTTGAGGCTGATAACCCCAAGAAAGAGATCTCCATGTACATCAACAGCCCGGGTGGCGTGGTCACCTCCGGGCTGGCCATCTACGACACGATGCAGTTCATCCGCCCGAAAGTGTCCACCACGTGTATCGGCCAGGCGGCATCGATGGGCTCATTGCTGCTCTCGGCAGGCGAAAAGGACATGCGGTTCTCGCTGCCCCATGCGCGCATTATGGTGCACCAGCCGTCTGGCGGCTTCCAGGGACAGGCTTCCGATATTGAGCTTCATGCCAAAGAGATTCTCGAGCTGCGCGAGCGCTTGAATAAGATCTACGCCACTCACACCGGCCAGAAGGTTGACGCGATTCAAAAGGCGCTTGAGCGCGATAATTTCATGACCGCCGAAGCGGCCAAGGATTTCGGAATCATCGATACCGTGATCCAACAACGCCCCGACCAAGAGGACGATTCAGGCAAGTAGGCTGATTCTCGCGCGTCAGATCGCAGCAACTTGACCGAGTTTGGGGCAATTTGGTTTGCACGGTTCCTGCATACGTGGGAAAAAGATGAGGGTTGAGGCTAAAAACGCTGTTATTAAGGATATCTTGAACGCTCATCGCATAACATGGCAGGATGTTTGCGTGCACATATGCCAAAATGGCACACGCTCGCGGACGGAATTGAGCGTTTTTTGTTTGACTTGCTAAGGTTAGTGTTTCTGGTAAGGACAGAAGTCTGAGTTAAGTTTGCACAAATGACGTCGCGTTTTTTAAGAGTCAGGAAGACCAGATGAGCGATTCAAAGAACACATTGTACTGTTCGTTCTGCGGAAAAAGTCAGCACGAAGTCCGGAAATTGATCGCTGGCCCGACGGTGTTCATTTGTGATGAATGCGTTGAACTGTGCATGGACATCATCCGGGAAGAAAACAAATCTTCCCTGGTAAAATCTAGAGATGGTGTTCCGACACCAGATGAAATCAATCAGGTTCTGGAAGATTATGTTATCGGCCAGGCATACGCCAAGCGTGTTCTCTCTGTTGCGGTTCATAACCACTACAAACGACTGAACCATGGCTCGAAAAATAGTGACATAGAACTCCAGAAATCTAACATTTTGCTCATAGGCCCAACCGGTTGCGGCAAGACCTTGCTTGCACAAACCCTGGCCCGTATTCTGGATGTCCCGTTCACCATGGCCGACGCCACAACCCTCACCGAAGCAGGGTACGTGGGTGAGGATGTGGAGAACATCATTCTGAAGCTGTTGCAGTCTGCCGACTACAACGTGGAACGCGCGCAGCGCGGCATCGTCTACATTGACGAGGTCGATAAGATTTCCAGAAAGTCCGACAATCCCTCGATCACCCGAGATGTGTCCGGTGAGGGGGTACAGCAGGCTTTGCTGAAGATTATGGAAGGCACGGTTGCCTCCGTGCCCCCGCAAGGTGGCCGCAAGCATCCTCAGCAGGAGTTCCTGCAGGTGGACACCACCAACATTCTCTTCATTTGTGGCGGGGCCTTTGCCGGCCTGGAGAAGATTATCGGTGAACGCGGCAAGTCGACCTCCATCGGGTTTGGCGCTGATGTGTCCGCGCCCGACGATCGCCGTACTGGTGAAGTGCTGCGGGAAATCGAACCAGAAGATCTCCTGAAGTTTGGCCTCATTCCGGAATTTGTGGGTCGTGTGCCCGTGTTGGCCACGCTTGAAGATCTGGATGAAGATGCTCTGATCCGGATCCTCAAAGAACCGAAGAATGCCCTTGTTAAGCAGTATCAGCGGCTCTTTGAGATGGAAGACACCAAGTTGACCTTCGCTGATGAGGCTCTGAAGGCGATCTCCAAGAAGGCGATTGAGCGCAAAACCGGCGCACGCGGTCTCAGATCCATCATGGAAGGCATCTTGCTCGATACCATGTTCGATTTGCCGAGCATGGAAGGTGTTGAAGAAGTTGTGATCTCCGGCGAAGTGGTCGATGGCGAAGCCAGCCCGCTGCACATTTATGCAGATGCGCCGGATGAAGCAGAAGTGAGCACATCCGCTTAACCTTCTGTTTTGGAACAATATATTTTTGTTGCACAATCAGGCTCTGCGGTTACGGTTCGTGAAAATCGTGACCGCGGGGCCCTTGAATTGCTCACCCCGCATTGCCACCTACAATTCGAACGAGACGCAATCCAAAAGCGTTGGATTACGTAACTTTAATCGCAACCAATCATGGCGTGGTCGTGTGATTGCCCCTAGTATGTGTCTTAGGGACTACATACGAATCGCCCAGATGGTTCTTTGACCCATATGCACCCGCGTTCTGCGGTTCTGCCGCATTGAACAACAGCCAAAGAGACCGAGATAGCAACATGAGTGACAAGATCGAAAACATCAGCTCATCCCCCCCGACCGGCGCTGTGGATACGTATCCCGTGCTGCCGCTGCGTGACATTGTGGTGTTTCCACACATGATCGTGCCGCTGTTTGTGGGGCGCGAGAAGTCGATAAAGGCACTCGATGAGGTGATGAGCGACGACAAGAAGATTTTGCTCGCCGCTCAAAAAGAAGCCCACGAAGACGATCCGGCCGCCGACGCAATTTATTCAGTGGGCACGATTGCATCCGTGTTGCAGCTTCTGAAGCTGCCGGATGGCACCGTGAAGGTCCTGGTCGAAGGTGGCAGCCGCGCGCAGATTCTGTCCTACACGGACCGGACCGATTTCCATGAAGCCCGTGCCGCTGAAATCAGCGATGACAGCAGCGATCCAGAAGAGCTGGAAGCGTTGGCACGCTCAGTGGTGGCTCAGTTCGAAACCTATGTGAAGCTGAACAAGAAGGTCCCGCCGGAAGTGCTTGGCTCGATCAACCAGATCGACGACCACGCCAAACTGGCCGACACGGTTGCCTCTCACTTGGCCATCAAGATCTCCGAGAAACAGGAGCTCTTAGAACTCAGCTCCATCTCGGCCCGGCTTGAGCGGGTGTACTCCATGATGGAGAGCGAGATTTCCGTCCTCCAGGTGGAGAAGAAGATCCGCTCGCGCGTCAAGCGCCAGATGGAGAAGACCCAGCGCGAGTACTACTTGAATGAGCAGATGAAGGCCATTCAAAAGGAACTGGGCGACGGTGAAGACGGCAAGGATGAGCTTGGCGAACTGGAAGAGCTCATCACCAAAACCAAGCTGACCAAGGAAGCCCGTGAAAAGGCTGATGCTGAGTTCAAGAAGCTCAAGCAGATGTCACCTATGTCGGCCGAAGCCACGGTGGTGCGCAACTATCTGGACTGGCTGCTGGGCATTCCCTGGAAGAAGAACAGCCGGGTGAAAAAGGATCTCGGATTTGCCGAAGGCGTCCTGGACACCGACCATTATGGTCTGGAGAAGGTCAAAGAGCGCATCATCGAGTATCTTGCGGTACAGCAGCGCACCAATAAGCTGCGCGGTCCGATCTTGTGCCTGGTTGGCCCTCCTGGTGTGGGTAAGACCTCGCTCGGCAAGTCCATTGCGAAGGCCACCGGCCGTGAGTTTGTGCGCATGTCGCTTGGCGGCGTTCGGGACGAAGCGGAAATCCGCGGTCACCGGCGCACCTATATCGGCTCCATGCCGGGCAAGGTCATTCAGTCGATGAAGAAGGCCAAGAAATCCAACCCGCTCTTCCTGCTCGACGAAATCGACAAGATGGGCATGGATTTCCGGGGCGATCCGTCTTCAGCTCTGCTGGAGGTGCTCGATCCGGAACAGAACTCCAGCTTCAACGACCACTATCTTGAAGTGGACTATGACCTGTCCAACGTGATGTTCGTGACCACGGCCAACACGCTCAACATTCCAGCGCCTTTGATGGACCGCATGGAGATCATCCGGATTGCCGGTTACACCGAAGATGAGAAGGTGGAAATCGCGCGCCGGCACTTGATCCCCAAGCAAGTGGAAAATCATGGCCTGAAGCCAAAGGAATGGGAACTGGAAGACGCCGCACTTCAAATGATGATCCGGCGCTACACGCGCGAGGCGGGTGTTCGTAACCTTGAGCGCGAGTTGGCAACCTTGGCCCGTAAAGCGGTCAAGGAGCTGGTGACCAGCAAGAAGCGCAAGATCAAGATTACGGAGAAAAACCTGCCGGACTTCCTGGGCGTTCCGAAGTACCGCTTCGGTGAAGCTGAACGCGAAGACCAGGTGGGTGTTGTCACCGGCCTGGCCTGGACCGAGGTGGGCGGCGAGCTCCTCACCATCGAGGGCCTGATGATGCCCGGTAAAGGCAAGATGACGGTCACGGGCAACTTGCGCGATGTGATGAAGGAATCCATCTCAGCCGCGGCCTCTTATGCCAAATCGCGGGCCGTGGAGTTCGGAATTGAACCGCCGAAGTTCGATCTGAAGGACATTCACGTGCACGTGCCGGAGGGAGCTACTCCGAAGGACGGACCGTCCGCAGGTATTGGCATGGCCACTGCCATCGTGTCTCTTATGACCGGAATTCCGGTTAATAAGGACATTGCGATGACCGGCGAAATCACGCTACGTGGCCGGGTGCTGCCCATTGGCGGGCTCAAAGAAAAACTTCTGGCTGCTCTGCGCGGTGGCATCAAGAAGGTGTTGATCCCTGAGGACAATGCCAAAGACCTGGCCGAGATCCCGGACAATGTGAAATCCGGGCTGGAGATTGTTCCAGTGTCCACAGTGGATGAGGTTCTGAAGCACGCGCTGACAAAAAAGCTCAAGCCCATTCGGTGGGACGAGAAGAAAGAGCGCGCGGCTGAAGCGGCCAGACAAGCGGCGATCGCGGCTGACGACAGCTCGAACGTCACCGCTCACTGATCCTTCTCCAGCAACTGAGAATGCCTAAGGCCCCGGTGGAACCCCCGGGGCCTTAGTTTTTGCGTTGAAGCCATTTGGACCATGTGGGAGGATCGGCCCATGGCTTTCAGTGAACTCATCAAACCCGGCCGTGTTGCCCTTGTGACCGGGGCCGCAAGCGGGATCGGCCGGGCGGCGTGCCGGTACTTCGCTGGCGCGGGCATGACCGTCGCCATGGTCGATCTTGAGGGGAGCGAGCTTGCAAGCGCTGCGGCGGAGGTTGCTGAGAGCCATCCGGAGAGCGCAGCACATGTTGAAACCTTTCCCTGCGATCTTTCAACCGAAGAGGACATGGCTTCGCTCCATTCGAAAGTGATCGACCGGTTCGGTAAGGTCAATCTGCTCATGAACAACGCGGTTACGCGGATCGGCCGTGGGCATGAGGTGCCCCTGGATGAGTGGCGCCATGCTATGGAGGTCAATTTTTGGGCTGTCGTCAGTGCGGTGAGGGCCTTTTTGCCGGGCATGCAGGCAGGTGGGGAGCCGGGCATCATCGTGAACGTGGGGTCAAAGCAAGGCATCACGAACCCGCCGGGTCATCCGATCTATAACATCACCAAGTCGGCCCTAAAGGCTTACACCGAAGCATTAGAGCATGAGCTCAGATCATCTCCTGGTCGGAAGGTGAGGGCGCATCTTCTCATACCTGGCTGGACAACCACCGGTGCTAAGGCCCATCAACCAGGTGCTTGGTTGCCCGATCAGGTGGTTGAGTTCATGGCAGAGGGGCTGCAGCATGGAGATTTCTATATCCTTTGCCCCGATGATGAAGTGAGCACCGCGCAGGATCACCGGCGCATTCTTTGGGGCGCTTCAGACATCACGGAGAACAGGCCACCGCTCTCCAGATGGCATGCAGCCTTCGCAGACGAAGCCAAGAAGCACTGCTGAAGAGCTCAGGCGTGACGACACTTCAAGGAGTAAACTGATATGTCCACGGTCAAGGTTTTGTCGGTGTCCGACGCAGAGGCGGACCCGCGTGTTAAAGCGGTTTTTGATGATATCCGTGCTGTCCGGAAAACGGATTTCATAAACAATTTCTGGCGCGGGTTGGCCAACCAGCCTGAGCTTTTGGAGGCCACCTGGAGCCGTTTGAAGGTGGTGATGTCGGCAGATGGCAGCCTGGATCCGCTCACGAAAGAGCTGATCTACATGGCCGTCTCAATCGCCAACAACTGCACCTATTGCATTCATTCCCACACGGCTGCCGCGCGGGCGAAGGGAATGAGCGATGAGCAATACGAAGAGTTCCTCGCCGTTGTCGGAATGGCCTTCCAAACCAACGGGCTGGTGACCGGGCTGCAGTTGCCGATTGATGAAGAGTTTGAGGCTCAGAGCTAGAGGAACTCGCGCCCCATGATCTCTTTACTCAATCTGTTGACCGCCAACTGCACGTCCGGACGAACCTCGTCACTGTGAACGCTGGCGACGGCAACGCAGCCTTTGAGGAAACGGCTCTGAACGTCTTCCGGCGAGTTGGTGAGTTGCGCCACAGACTTGCTGACCATGTTTTCCGTTGCGCGCAACTGCTTGATGTACCGGGCCAGGTGAGGGCGCTGTTCCAGAGTTGGGGCCAGTTTCATGCTGGACAGACAGGCCGTGCAATAGTCCATGATGGCATTCAGCTCGTCTGATCCAAACTCACCGTCAGAATCCGCCAACAACCGCAACAGGTGCACGCCATGGTCGCGGCAAACTTCCTTCTGGCGTTTCAATGTCTCTGCAGACTGTTTTGACTTTCCATCAGATTTTTTTGCAGCGGATACGGCTCTGGGTGCCATTCGGAGTTCCCCTCTCGATTTTGATCCACCCAGCCTGACGAGACTGGCTTGCGAATGTGGCGATTCGGCAGATTTGAAGTCTAAACCGTGAATTGACCGGAGAGTTACATAAGAGTCTTTTGAAACTGTGAACGGCTTGACCAAGTGTTGAGCCCTAAGTCGCGGATAATGTTTGACACTCTTAAGGTGACTAGTGTCTGCTTTGTTTACTGATTCGTCTCACGCGGCCCCGTTGCGCGCGGGCTTGAGTGAACCTTGATTTCGACAATTATGGGCAGAAGGTGCATGGCAGATAAACCTGAACGGTCGAACAGCACAGAACGTGAACCTCAGGCCGAACCCGATCGGCGGAAGGTCCTGGAGAAATTTGTTCAGACGGGGAAATACGCTGCGCCCGTTGCCACTGTGCTGCTGTTGGGCACGAAACAGGCGGCGGCCATGTCCAACCCAGACGTTTGAGCGTGCAGCCTCGTCTTGCAAACGAAACCACGTTCTGTGGCCAGATCCTGGATCTGGTAGCGCTTGAAGACGAGGCTTTTGCGGTATCGGCAGATGCCGGGGTCTTGTTTCACCTGAACGCAACAGCGCGTCATGTGCTGGAGGCGGCTTATGATGGGGCAAGTTTCATCGACATCTCCAAGTCCATCGCTGATGCGCATGATCTGTGCGCAGACGAGGTGCTGGAGGACATAACGGCTCTGGCCCACGGCTTGGAGCAAGGTGTTCACAAGGCGCTGACCCTGAACACGGCGGCAACAGACAGTGCACCTGCGCTGAGGGCGCCTGTGCGCAACGCCACTTATGCCTGTTTCGGCCGACTGATCACCATCACCTACCCGAACCAGGAAATGGCAGCGATCTGTCACCCGCTGTTGGCGCCGTTCCAGACGAGCAGTTCGGCGGACGACGATCTGATTGGCGAGCTCGAGGAGACACATCAGCACTATTGTGTGCGATGCGGTGTTGCCGAGGTGAAAATCGAAAAGTCGCCCGGCGCTCTCATGACCGCGCTCCAACGCGCCATCCTCTGTCACGATATTCCCGAGCCGGGCCTCTTCAACGTGGTGGTGCATGCCGGATCGGTGGTCGGCGATAAAGGCGCTTGGCTTGTGGGGGGCGCCAGCGGACGCGGGAAGTCCACGCTGGTGACAGCGCTTGACGTTTGGGGCTTACGTGTACTGAGCGACGATCTGGTTCCACTTGATCTGGCGCAAGAATTGGCCTTTCCCATGCCGGTCGGTCTATCGCTGAAGAATGCGGGTGGGGAGACCATCTCTCGCCTCAGGCCCGACATCGCGCGGCTTCAGCCGGTGATTTCAGCATCTGGGAAAAGCACGAGGTTCGCTAAACCCCTTCATCCTGCGACCGACGGTGATCGCATGGGGCATCCTATCGCCGGCCTGCTCCTGCCTCGTCGCCAGCCAGGCGCATCGCCGGCGCTCGAGCCCTTGGGCTTGAAGGAGGCCATGGTTGATCTGTGCGATCGGTTTGGTCGCTTCCCGTTGGATCCGGATGATCTTGAACAGTTGATCAGTTTGCTGAATCGCCGACCGCGGTATCGCCTGACCTACAGCGAAGTTGAGGACATCCTGCCCCTACTGGGTGACCGGCTATGAAAAGAACTCTGAGCAGACGAAACCAGTTTGAACTGCTGGCCGCTCTGGTCGCGAAGGGCAGGCCACAAGAGGATGTCGATTGGGGCTCTGAACATCTGTGGCAGCAGCTCGTGCCTCTGGCTGAACTGCACAGGGCAACGGCCGCTCTTCCGGCTGGCCTCAGGGCGCTCGGTCTATCCGATCAGATTCCCCCACAACTGGCTGAGTTTTTGGCAACGGTTCATGATTTGAACACGCAGCGAAACCTGGCGCTGCGCCGTCAGTGCCTCGGGGTGATCAGTCAGTTGCAGAACGCGGGCGTGCGTGCCGTTCCGTTGAAGGGACTGGCCTATGAACTGATGGGGCTGTACGCGGACGATCCGGGCGGCCGGATGACCATTGATATCGATGTTCTTGTGGCGGACCATGAGGCTGCCCACGCCCAGGAAGCTCTCATATCGTCCGGCTACACACCGATTGCGGAATATGAGGTCAACCGGCGCTACCACCACAACTATCCGCGTTTGGTTGCGCCGAGCGGCGGCGAGTATCCGGGGTCTATTGAAGTGCACTTTCGGGTAGGCCGGGGCGAGACGGACAAAGTGCTTCCGGCACATCGCGTCCTCAGCGGTGCCACTCAGATCGTTGTTTCCGGTGATCGCATAGAGGTTCCCAATGCGGTCGATCTTGTTGATCATGCCGTCATGCACAGCGCCATAGGACACGTCCTCGCGGTCCGCCGGACGATGCGTTTGCGGGATGTGTGCGACATCTATCGTTTGTGGCAACGGGCCAAGTCGGAAGGGGCCCGCATATCGGATCTGGGCTGCGTTCAACACAAGAGTGCGGCCAGATATTTCGGCGCCTGCTTGCTGCTCCATGGGGAGCCGCCCGAGCAGCTTGGTGAGCTGGCGTCCCCGTCAAACACGTTGTTGAGGCAGATATTGGCCAGACAAAACGTTGCCGAGCGGGCCGCAATGGAGGTCGCTCTTGTGACCAACGGCGCGATGCTGCTGAGGGACCCTGCCAGGTTGATCACCAAGATGCTGCGGCGTGGGTTCTACAGAGCCGCCCTATCGGCCGCGAAATCAAGAACGGTCTAAGATTGCCAACTGCCGGAATGGGGCAAAAAGCTCCGTAGCGAATCACGAGACAGGGATGATCTTGTTTGCGGAAAGCTCTGCCGACCGCTGTCTGTGGGGGTCGCCTCAGAAAGGGAGATAAACCCTCGCAGACGAGTAACACGCCCAACACCGATTATGAGCAGGGCGTGTCAGGAGGGATCAGTCTTGTGGTCATATGAAGATTTGTTGCTGGGGTTCCGTAACGCAGGATACAAGCCTGTGGATTTCTTCTCACTTGAAGAAAGTCGCTCTCTGGTGATGCGGCACGATATCGATTTCTGTGTTGACGCGGCCTATGAGGTTGCCGAAATCGAAAACGCAAATGGCGTTACGGCCACCTATTTTTTCATGCTGAGCACTGACAATTACAATCTGTTGTCCGACAGGTGTCTCAATACATTGGCCAAAATCTCAGCCATGGGACACACAATCAGCCTCCATTTCGACCCCGCGTTGTATGATGACGTCGATGAGGGGTTTGACCGGGAGCGGGCGATATTCGAGCGGGCGACTGGTGTCAAAATTTCGATCGTCAGCCTCCATCGACCGCAGGGATTTCTGGATGACAATAACCGTCAGCTGGATAACTGCCGGCATACATATGAAGACGAGTTCTTTAACGACATAAAGTACGTGAGCGACTCTGGGGGAGCCTTCCGTTACGGACACCCTTACGAAACTCCAGAGTTTAGAAACGGGGACAATATTCATTTGCTCATTCATCCAATCTGGTGGGTATACAAGAACGACAATCCATCGGAAAAAATCCGGGCCTGGCAACGCCGGCATTTTGATTTTCTGAACCAGAACGCGATTGCAAATTGCAAATCCTTCGATGGGACGAGAGCCCAGTGACAAGGACTTGCGTTTTCGGCTGCAAGGACACGACCAGGTTTCTCTTGCAACGGCTGACATCGACGACGCGCATTGATGGCTTGGTCACACTCGATCCTGAAAAGGGTAAGTTGCAAGAGGTGGCCGGATACGATGATCTTTCAGACTTTCACGAAGTCCTGCCGACTGTTCATACAGCAAAGCAATACAACTTGAAGTCGGACCACGACCAAGCGTTTTTCGACCGGAACAGGTTTGATATCGGTTTCGTCATCGGTTGGCAGAGGCTCATACCAGAAGCGGTTCTGAGAACCTTCCGGGTTGGTGTGTTTGGCATGCATGGTAGCTCGCAAGACTTGCCGTACGGTCGAGGCAGGTCACCGATGAACTGGTCGCTGATTGAGGGACGTTCCTGGTTTCATACCAATCTGTTTCAGTACAAAGCCGGAGTGGATGACGGACCCATTGCCGAAACGGCCTGTTTCTCGGTGAATGAGCAGGACACGGCCGAAACGCTCCATTGTAAGAACTTGCTCTCGATGGTTTCCATGATCGAGCGGAACTTACATGCCCTTGCAGACGGTTCCGCACGCCTCGTTGCGCAGTCTGAGGGCAAGCCTACCTATTATCCAAAGCGTGAACCGGCAGATGGTATCATTGATTGGGACAGCGATGTGTTCGCCATAGACCGGTTTATTCGGGCCGTGACCCGGCCGTTCTCCGGTGCTTTTTCGTTTGTGGATGGAACCAAGGTTACGATCTACAGGGCCTCCATTTTCTACACTGATCTTGAGGCTCATCCTTACAAGGCAGCCAATCCGGGTGATATTTGTGAGGTGTTTCCGAGCAACAAGTTCTTGCTGCGGTGTGTCGGCGGAGCTCTGCTTGTGCATGAGTTTGACTGTGAGGACGAGTCACCGCTCAAACGGGGTAATACTTTTACCTCACCAGCAGACTTAATCCGAAAATTCCCAAGGAACGAGCACGGGTTTTTTGATATGCCGGAGAGCTGATGTCCTCCGTGCTAAAATCCGGGTCTGGGAGGACATAGGGGCTCACGTTTGATGCCGGCAAACGAGACGATACACCAATATGAGCAAGCGGCTATGACAGCACCTGACCCGAACGAAAGGCAGAGAGAGAACTCTTTGCCTTCGCGGCGTGCCTCTCGCGCCGGCGTTGTTCATTTCACCTCCGTTCACCCCCCCTTTGATACCCGGATCTCATTGCAATGTGCGAGCTTGCTCAAGGCTGGCTGGAAGGTGAGCTTGGTGGCTATGGAGGGGCGGTTGGAGGTGCCCGAGCTCAACCATCTTAAGTTTCCCCCTCAAGCTTCGCGGCTCAGAAGAGTGTTCTTGTCGTCGTGGCGGGTCTTTGCGCGGGTGCGCAAAAGCGGTGCCAGGATCTGCCACTTTCATGATCCCGAGCTCATCCCGGTTGGTATCGTTCTCAGTCTTATGGGACGCAAAGTGATCTACGATGTTCACGAGGATATGCCGCGTCAGATCCTCAACAAAGAGTGGCTCGCATCCTGGCTAAGGCGTCCCATCGCTGCGCTGACCGGTATCATCGAGTGGGTCGCCACACGAATATTCTTCTCAGGTGTTGTCGCTGCGACTCCCCCCATTGCGCAGCGTTTTCCGCCTAGTATCACCACGACCGTTCAGAATTTTCCTCAGATCAAGGCCCCTACGGCCAATGCTTCCGTGCGGCCGCTGAAAGAGCGCCCTGATTGCGCCATCTATGTTGGAAGCATCAACGAACATCGCGGTGTACGCGAACTCATCCAATCGCTGCATCTCAGAAAGAACCCGCACTCTTCCATGATCCTGTGTGGCAAATTCAGCAATCCCGAACTCGAAGCAGAGTGCCGTGCGCTTCCGGCTTGGAACAGGGTTGATTTCCGTGGCTGGCAATCGCGCGAGCAAGTGCAACAGGCGTTGTTGGAGGCAAAGGTCGGGTTGGTCACGTTGAAACCAACCCCCAACTATTTTGAGTCCTACCCAATCAAGCTGTTTGAATACATGGCAATGGGGATCCCGGTTGTCGCATCCGACTTTCCAATCTGGCGCGATATTGTGGAGAAAGCGGGCAGCGGCTTGCTCGTCGATCCTAATAGCCCCAGAGAAATCGCTTCTGCCATGGATTGGCTTATGGAACATCCGGACGAAGCGGCGCAAATGGGGGCCAACGGCCAAAAGGCGATTGCGGAAAACTATACCTGGGCTGGCGAAGAGGTGAAGTTACTGGCCCTTTATGACCGGTTTGGATAACAGAAGCAGCATTTCTTCCCCGTTTGCGCGTCCATGCTGAGTGTCCCCATATGGGGTCCCGGTCAGCGATCTTAGAGATATCAAAGGATAGTGGCGGAGGGGGTGGGATTCGAACCCACGAGACGAGTTACCGCCTGCCGGTTTTCAAGACCGGTGCCTTCAACCACTCGGCCACCCCTCCGCGTTGAGGGCCCCCGCGCATAGCGCAGATTCTGCTCTGGCGAAAGAGGGCTTGTTACATTTTTTTACTACGATGCGTAACTGGGATCTTTCCGGTCCAGTAGCTCTTTGGCCTGGTCAAAGTGATCCTGGTATGATCCGTCGATAAATCCAACCCATTCTTCGCGAACCTGCTCGGCAAGCTCATGGGGCATCTCATTCAAAGGTTGGCCGGTTGAATAGGCGAGGACCATGGTCTTGCAAGCCCGTTCCAAATGGTAGAGGTCATCAAAAGCCTGCGCCACCGTATCCCCAACAACCGTCACGCCATGATTGCCCATCATCATAATGCGGCGGTTTCCAAGCACACCGGCGATGCGCTCGCCCTCAGCTTCGCCTTCCGCGATGCCGCCGAACTCCAGATCGTAGGCGACGTTGTTGTAGAACCGGGCCGTCACTTGATCGATCGGCCGGATCGTGGGGTCCTTCAGTCCCGCCAATGCGGTCGCATAAGGCGGATGCACATGCAGCACGCAGCGCGCGTTGGGATGCAAACGATGGATGGCGCCATGGATACTCCACGCGGAGGCATCCGGCGCATTCGGCGTGTCCATGCACGAGCGGTCGTCAGCGTTCAGTAGAAGCAACTCGCTGGCCTTCACCAGTGAAAAGTGCCGGTTGCGGGGGTTCATCAGGAACTCCTTGCCATCCGGCGATACAGCGAGAGAAAAGTGATTGGCCACAGCTTCGTGCCAATCGTTTTCTGCGGTGAGGCGGAACGCGGCGGCCAGGTCCACGCGCAACTGCCAATCATCTGCGGTGTTCAGCGCGGTCACATTGCTTTCTGTCTGGCTCATTCTCAAAACCTCCCTGAGTGTGTTCGGCCGATAATAGCATCCCGATAGAGGAGCGGTGTGTTGAAATTTTCTCTTCTCGTGGCTGGGCTCCACCTTGCTTTACCCTGCATATCTGAGTAGGATGCCCAAAAATTAGGCACGTCGAATTGTCGCATAAATTATGAGCATCAAAATTGGAACAATCGTTCCCCGCAATTCGGTGTTTCTGGCACCAATGTCCGGGGTTACGGATCTGCCATTTCGCCGTCTGGCCGATGAACTTGGGGCCGGCCTGGTGGTCTCCGAGATGGTGGCAAGTGAAGAACTGACCAATGCGCGTGAAGACACCATGCTGCGGGCTGCGGGGCAGGGGACCATAACGCCGTTGGTGGTTCAGTTGGCCGGGCGCGAAGCGCATTGGATGGCTGAAGGGGCCCGGGTGGCTGAAGGTCTTGGGGCCGACATCGTGGACATCAACATGGGTTGCCCGGCCAAGCAGGTCACCCGCGGGCTGTCCGGCTCCGCGCTCATGCGCGATCTTGATCATGCCCTGACGCTGATTGAGGCGACCATCGCGGCGGTCACGGTGCCGGTGACGTTGAAGATGCGTCTTGGCTGGGATGAGAACTCAATCAATGCACCGGAACTTGCGCGGCGCGCAGAGCAGGCCGGGGTGCAGATGATCACCGTCCACGGTCGCACGCGCTGCCAATTCTACAAGGGTACCGCGAACTGGTCTGCCATCAGTGCCGTCGCCGATGAAATCACGGTGCCACTTGTGGCCAATGGGGATGTCAGGACCGCGGGCGATGTGATCAAAATCCGCGAAGCAAGCAAGGCCAACGCCGTGATGATCGGGCGTGGCGCCTACGGCCGGCCGTGGCAACCGGGCGCGCTTGCCCGCGAGCTTGGGGAGGATGGGGGCGCTGTTCCAGGAATGAAAGAGCGTGGTGAACTGATCTGCCAGCACTATGAGGATATGCTGTCCCACTATGGGCGCGATATGGGCGTGCGCTGCGCCCGAAAGCACCTGGGGTGGTACCTGGAAACCGCTGCTGAAGACGGATTGATTGCTCCCACCAATGTGGCCCCGTGGCGCGCCGAGCTCTGCCGGGAGGATGATCCAAAAACGGTGCTGCAGTCCTTACGCCGACTGTTTTGTGATCCTGACCTTCAGGAGGCTGCGTAGTCCATGCAAATGGAATCCTCCAACATAAACGCGCAATTATTGCCTGAAGCGGTTCTAGGCGCTCTGCGCCACCCGGTTCTCACGATTGGGCCGGACAACGGCATCTGCTATGCCAACGCGGCGGCGGAGAATTTCTTCGCCACAAGCTGCACGGTTTTGCTGCGCAACAGAATTGAGGCATTCGTTCCCTTCTCAAGTCCGCTCCTGAACCTGATTGATCAGGTTCGCCGCTACAACAAGTCCATCAACGAGTACAATGTGGACATTGGCACGCCTCAAACCGGGGGCGAGCGGCTGGTGGATCTGCAGGTTTCGCCCATTGGCGATCAGCTACCTGACCAGTGCCTTGTCCTGCTGCAGGAACGCAGCATGGCGCAAAAGATAGATCGGCAGTTGACCCATCGCAGCGCCGCCCGCTCGGTCACCGGCATGGCCTCTATGTTGGCCCATGAGATCAAGAATCCTCTGTCGGGGATCCGCGGGGCGGCCCAACTCCTGGAAATGGCGGTTGATGAAGAAAGTGCTGCGCTGACCCGATTGATTTGCGATGAGACGGACCGCATTTGCACACTGGTCGATCAGATGGAGGTGTTCTCAGACGAGCGGCCTCTGGAGACCGAGCCGGTCAACATTCACGCGGTTCTGGGCCATGTAAAGGAGCTGGCGAAGGCCGGCTTTGCCTCCAATGTCCCCATTGTGGAGGTTTACGATCCGTCCCTCCCCTTGATTTCCGGCAATCGGGATCAACTGGTTCAGGTTTGCCTCAATCTGGTGAAAAACGCGGCTGAGGCCATTGCAGGATCGGGTGAGCCGGGTGAGATCAGTCTGGCCACCTCCTTTCGTCCTGGGATCCGAATGTCCGTAGCGGGTGCTCCGGGCAAGGTCAGCTTGCCTCTTGAGATCCGTGTTGAAGATAATGGACCCGGTGTGCCGGACGATCTGATGCCCCATCTGTTCGAACCGTTCGTCACGACCCGGGCTTCGGGAAAAGGCCTGGGCCTTGCCCTGGTGGCAAAGATTGTTCGGGACCATGGCGGGGTTATCGAATGCGCATCCCAACCGCGCCGCACAGTGTTCCGCATGTTGCTTCCCATGTATGCCCCAACCTCCACCAGATCGGAAAAACAGGACGCATCATGAGTGTTCCAAAGAAGATCCTCGTTGCCGACGATGACACCGCGATCAGGACGGTTCTCAATCAGGCCTTGGCCCGGGCAGGCTATGAAGTGCGCTCCACCGGTAATGCTGCCACCCTCTGGCGCTGGGCAGCGGAGGGCGAGGGCGATTTGATCGTTACCGATGTTATGCTGCCCGATAGCAACATCTTTGACATTCTCCCGCGCATCAAAAAGTTCCGCCCCGAATTGCCCATTGTGGTGATGAGCGCGCAGAACACCATCATGACAGCAATCACCGCAGCCGAACGGGGAGCTTACGAGTACTTGCCCAAGCCGTTCGACCTGAACGAATTGGTGGATGTCGTGGGACGCGGGTTGGAACAGGTCGCTGCGCGGCAGGCCGCCCCGGCCACCACCGATGCCAACGAACAGGTACTGCCGATCATCGGCCGCTCGGCTGCCATGCAGGACATTTACCGGATCATAGCGCGGCTGACCCAAACCGATCTTACCGTCATGATCATGGGGGAATCCGGCACGGGCAAAGAGTTGGTGGCCAAGGCCCTGCATGATTACGGCAAGCGCAAGAACCGTCCGTTTGTTGCGCTCAACATGGCGGCCATCCCAAGGGACCTGATCGAGTCTGAGCTGTTCGGCCATGAGAAGGGCGCGTTCACCGGTGCGGGCGCGCGCTATGCGGGACGGTTTGAGCAAGCCAGCGGAGGAACTCTCTTCCTCGATGAGATCGGTGACATGCCCATGGAGGCGCAGACGCGGCTGCTCCGTGTCCTGCAGGAAGGCACGTTCACCACGGTGGGGGGGTCGCGATCCATTAAAGCGGATGTGCGCATCATCGCGGCAACCCACAGAGACTTGGATCGCCTGATCCAACAGGGACTGTTTCGCGAAGATCTTTATTTCCGGCTCAATGTGGTGCCGCTGCGTCTCCCGCCGCTCCGGGAACGTTCAGAAGATATTCCCGATCTGGTGAGGCATTTCCTCACAGTTTGCGAATCTGAGGGCCTTCCAGCCCGGTTCCTGGACAATGCTGCCATGGACCGCCTGAAGTCGTACCGTTGGCCGGGCAATGTGCGCGAGCTTGAAAACCTGGTTCGCCGGCTAAGTGCAATCCAAGCTGACGAACGGATTACCGAAGAATCCGTGGTGCAAGCACTTTCTCCCGGCAAGCTTAGCTTCGATGAGGCCGGCAGCAACTCAGCTAATTCCACATTGGGGGAATTTGCAGAATCTTACTTGGCCGACTATTTCTCACAATATGGAGGCGAAATACCACCCGCCGGCCTCTATGATCGTGTTATCAAAGAGGTTGAAGAGCCGCTCATAAATGCGGCTCTCTCAGCAGTAAATGGCAATCAGCTCCGTGCATCCGAGCTCCTTGGGATAAACCGGAACACGCTTCGCAAGAAGATGAAGGAACATCAGATCAGAGCTGTCCGTATCCCAGGTTTCGCCTCAACTGGGTCATAAACTCGCCAAATATTGTTTCTTTTCTGCAACTCATGTTGTGAAAATGTCGCACTCATCTATACTGGCGGCATTCTGATCGTAGGGCATGGGCCAACGCCCACATTGCGGAGAAGTCCGGGTGACACTCAGTGACGTCCAAGCTTCGGGTATGGAAACGGTACCGGCAGAGGAAGACTCCCGCTTGGAGCCGCCCGATCAATCGGTTCTGGGCCGGCGTTTTAGTCCGCTCATTGGTCTGGCCGTGGTGGTCACATCGATCTGCTGCGGCTTGGCCACATTTGTCCTCCTCACCGGACTGACCCCGATCACGCCGACCCCGAACGTCATTACCATGTTGATGAGCGTGAACGGCGTGTTGGTTCTGGTCATGATCGGGATCATCGGCTGGCAGTTGGCCGCACTTTGGCGTGCGAGGCGGCGGCGTATGGCAGGCGCGCGCCTGCACATTCGCATCGTCACCTTGTTTTCCATCGTTGCGGCAGTTCCGGCGCTGGTCGTGGCTCTGTTTGCCACCGTTACGTTGAACCGTGGCTTGGATGCCTGGTTTTCCGAACGCACCCAAACGATCGTTGAAGAAGCCCAGCTTGTGGCGCAGGCCTATCTGGCGGAACACGATCAGGTCCTGCGCCAAGCGCTCACGTCCATCGCCTATAATATCGGCCGGCAAAAGCAGCTCCTGCAGAACGACAAGCAGGCTTTCACCCGGCGCTTGGCCAATGAAGTGGCATTCAGGCGACTTGCCGCGGCCTATGTCATCGATGCCCAGCAACGCAAGGTGGAAGCCAGCGTGACCTCCACCGGGGGCATCCAATTCACCCCGCCGGCGCAGCAGTTCTTTGAGTCGGCGAAGCAGGGCAGGGGTGTTGTCATCAGCCCGGATGATGGCGATCTGATGCGTGGTCTTGTTGCGGTTCCGGACGTGCCAAACACGTTTTTGTACATCTACAAATACGTCGATCCCAAGGTCTTGCAGCACTTGAAACGAACCCAAGAAGGCAAGGCAGAATATGATGACTTGCAGCAGCAAAGGGCCGGCGTTCAGTTGACCTTCGGCCTAATGTATGTGGGCGTGGCCTTCATCTTCCTTCTGGCGGCTGTCTGGCTCGGACTTTGGGTGGCTGACCTGTTGGTGGAACCGATTGTCCGGCTTGTGAATGCGGCGCGGGCGGTGTCCAGAGGTGATCTGGAATCCAAGGTGGACACCGAGACCGATCAAGGCGACCTGGCGCTTTTGGGGCGCACCTTCAACCAAATGACCCAGCAGCTCAAAAGCCAGCGGGACGATTTGATTGGCGCCAACGAACAGTTGGATGACCGCCGGCGCTTTACCGAAGCCGTGCTTTCGGGTGTTTCAGCCGGGGTGCTTGGCTTGGACAAGGGGGGGCGCATTACGCTCGTCAACCGGTCCGCACTCACTCTGCTGGGCCGAAAAAGCGGCGAACTGAAGGGCAAACTGCTGGTCAAAGCGCTCTCCGGCATGGAGCCGGTTTTCGAAGCCGCAAAGGGGAAACCCTCCGGGTCGGCAGAGGGACAGGTGGTCGTTCGCGTGGGCGACACGGAGCGCACCTTCACGGTTCAGGTGACCACCGAACAGGCGGGTGAAGATGATCATGGCTTCGTTGTCACGTTCGATGACATGACGGAGCTGGTGACGGCGCAGCGTAACTCGGCTTGGGCCGATATTGCCCGGCGCATTGCGCACGAGATCAAGAACCCGCTGACCCCGATCCAGCTTTCCGCAGAGCGCTTGAGGCGCAAGTACCAAAAAGAGATCCAAACAGATCCATCCGTGTTCGAACAGTGCACCAACACGATCATCCGGCAGGTGGGTGACATCGGGCGCATGGTTGATGAGTTTTCGTCCTTTGCGCGGATGCCAAAGGCGGTGCTTGAAACCGGCGACATTGCCGAAACCGTGAAAGAGGCCATGGTTCTCCAAAAGGCCAGCAGTGAAGAGCTTTCGTTTGAGATGGAACTTCCGGACGCTCCCGTGGTCTTGGCGTTTGACCGGCGTCTGGTCACCCAGGCGGTGACCAATCTGGTCAAGAATGCGCGTGAGGCCATCGAGCCTCGTGCACAAGATGATCCGGCTCATCAGGGCAAGATCAGAGTGCGCTTGGAGCAAGAGGAAGACAAAGTCATGATCGCGGTTGCCGATAACGGGATCGGGCTGCCACAGGAAAACCGCGGGCGCTTGACCGAACCTTACATGACAACCCGCGAAAAAGGCACCGGCCTGGGACTGGCCATCGTCAAACGCATCATGGCGGACCATGGCGGTGAGATCAGCTTTGATGATGCACCCAAACAGTTTTCTGAGGAAGGCGGCGCGGAAGTGACGCTCACCTTCTCAGCCAATGCCGATCCAAGCGCAGCGCCAACCCCTCCGGATGGCGCACGCAAAAAGAACGATATGAGCGCTGCTCTGGCGGCACAACGCTCTTAGGGAAACAGGACGACTTAAAGAATGGCCTCTGAAATTCTGATTGTTGACGATGAAGCTGATATCCGCGAGTTGATTGCCGGCATCCTTGATGATGAAGGCTATGAGACCCGGCTCGCCCGGGACAGCGACAGTGCGCTTGCGGCGATTGAGGAGCGCCGACCGTCAATGATTATTCTGGACATCTGGCTTCAAGGCTCGAAGCTCGACGGTCTGGATCTTCTGATCGTCATCAAGGAGCATCATCCCGATCTGCCTGTGGTCATCATCTCCGGTCATGGCAACATTGAAACGGCCGTCGCCGCCATCAAACGTGGTGCCTATGAATACATCGAAAAGCCTTTCAAGGTGGATCGTCTTGTCCTGGTCGTCAGCCGCGCTTTAGAAGCCGCCAAGCTGAGGCGGGAAAACGAGGCCCTTCGCGAAAAGGCCGGCACCTCCAGCGAACTTGTGGGCGATAGCCTGGTGATGAAACAGCTCAGGCAATCTCTGCAGAAGGTCGCCCCCACGAACAGCCGGATTATGGTGTTTGGCGCTTTGGGAACGGGCAAGGAACTGGTGGCGCAGTCGCTCCACGCATTGTCCAATCGCTCCGAAGGTCCGTTTGTGATCATCAACGCAGCCAGTCTGTCGCCTGAACGCATGGAAGAAGAACTGTTCGGCGTAGAGAGCGAGCAGGGCGGGGTGTCCAGCACCGGCGCATTGGAAGAGGCGCATCTGGGCACCATCTTTATCGATGAAGTGGGCGATATGCCCATGGAGACCCAAGCCAAAATCCTCCGGGTTCTGGTGGACCAAACGTTTCAGCGTGTGGGCGGGAGCAACCGCGTCAAAGTTGACGTGCGCGTGGTGTCCTCAACAAGCAAGGAAATGGAGCGAGAGATCGCAGAGGGGAGATTCCGTGAGGATCTGTTCCACCGCCTGAACGTGGTTCCGGTCATCGTGCCGGCGCTTTCAGAGCGGCGTGAAGATATTCCCGATCTTATCAGCCATTTCGCAGAACAGTTCTCTCGGGCGTCCGGTCAGCCCCATCGCGCTCTATCAGATGACGCCATCGCGGTTCTGCAGACCCAAGACTGGCCCGGTAACGTGCGTCAGCTCAAGAACAACATTGAACGCATCCTGATCCTTGCCGGCGGTGACCCGAACAGCGAGATCAGCTCCACCATGTTGCCCAGTGAAGTCGGGTCAACGGCCCCGCGGATTGGCGGCGCGGGTGAAGGCGAGCATCTTATGGCGCTGCCCTTGCGCGAGGCGCGCGAGGTGTTTGAGCGCGAATACCTCAATGCACAGGTGTCGCGATTCGGCGGAAACATCTCAAAGACAGCCGCGTTCGTGGGCATGGAAAGATCTGCCCTGCATCGGAAACTCAAGATATTGGGCCTGCACGCCTCTTCTCAAAACAGCGACGCAGCGGAGTGAGGCAGAGTTAGATTTCTCTGCTATACTCAGCCAGTGGGCAAGTCAGCCAGGGTGCATAAGCTTACATGAAAATCATTATCGGCGGTGCCGGTCAGGTGGGTCGTGGGATCGCCGAGCGTCTGGCCCAAGAGCAGAACGACGTGACGGTGATCGATTCATCTCCCGTGCTCGTCCAATCGATCACCGATGCGCTCGATGTGAGAGGCGTTGTGGGCTTTGCCTCGTACCCGGAGACGCTGGCCCGCGCGGGGGCGGAAGACGCGGACATGATCATCGCGGTGACCTTTGCCGATGAGGTCAACATGGTGGCGTGTCAGGTGGCGCACTCGCTCTTCGATATCCCCACCAAGATTGCCCGGGTCCGGGCCCAGAGCTATCTGGGCGCGCAGTGGAGCAGCATGTTCTCGCGCGAGAACATGCCGATCGACGTGATCATTTCGCCGGAAATCGCGGTGGGCGACATGGTGTTGCGCCGCCTCGCTTTGCCTGGGGCTTTTGAGGCGGTCTACTTTGTGGATGACAAAGTCATTGCCATGGGCATCACCTGCGAAGAAGACTGTCCGGTGGTGGACACGCCATTGTCGCAGCTTACCGAGCTCTTTCCGGATTTGCAGGCAACGGTTGTCGGCATTGCCAGAGACAAGAGCCTGTTCGTGCCTCATGGCGATGATCAGATGCTTGAGGGCGACCGGGTTTACCTGGTGGCTGACAAGACCCATGCGCAACGGGCGCTTGGGATCTTCGGCCATGAAGAGCGCCAGGCGCGAAAAGTTCTGATCGCCGGAGGCGGCAGCATTGGGCTTTATGTGGCAAGCAAACTGGAGGAACTGGAGGGACGTACTCAGGTCAAACTGATCGAAGTTGAACGCACGCGGGCCATTGAGATTGCCGACAAGCTGAACCGCACCGTGGTTCTGCATGGCAGCGCCATGGAGCAGGCCTTGCTGCGTGAGGCCGGCGCCGATGAAATGGAAGCCTTTGTCGCTCTCACCAACAGTGACAACGTGAATGTGTTGTCGTCCGTTATGGCAAAAGCGGAAGGGGCAAAACAGACCCTGAGCCTCATTCAAACCCGTGATTACGATGGTATCCTGGGGCCATTGGGCATTGATGCGTATGTGAACCCGCGCACGGTCACGGTGTCTTCAATCCTCCGCCACGTGCGCCGCGGGCGGATACGGGGCGTCTATCCTGTGATGAACGGGGAGGGGGAGATCGTTGAAGCGGAGGCCATGGAAACCTCACCGGTGATCGGCCGCCCCATTCGTGAAGCCGGACTGCCGCACGGGATCCGGATCGGCGCCATGGTTCGCGATGATGCCGTGATGATCCCGAGCGGCAATACCGAAATCAAGCCGGGTGACAAGATTGTCTTGTTTGTCCATCAGTCGGCGGTGCGTGAGGTGGAGAAACTGTTCCGGGTGAGCCTTGAATATTTCTAAGCAATTCAACGCCGGAGCGCTGCCTGCCCCGGCCGGTGCGTTGACATGAATGCGACGACCCTTTTTCTGCTTGGCGGCGCTCTTGGCGTTCTGGCTCTTTTGCTCACCATTTTGTGCTGCACGGCGTACTTTATGGCGGAGCTGCAGCTTGCCGGAGCATTCCTCTATGGCGCGCTCTTCACCGTTTTTGCGGCAGGTCTCCTGATCTTTGGATTTGCCGGTTCTTCAAACAGAATGAAGCGCACCGACACCACGGTTCTGATGTTGTTGATCTGGACGGTGCTCCCGCTCTTTGCGGCGATCCCCTTCTTTGTGTCCGGGGAGTACTCAAGCTATGTGCACGCCTATTTCGAAGCTGTTTCGGGCTTAACCACCACCGGGGCAACCACGGTTGAGGATCTTTCCACGCTTGGAGCATCGACGCTGATCTGGCGTGCGGCTCTTCAAGGTTTCGGCGGCGCCTTGACCCTCCTCACGGCGGTCCTGGTTCTTGCGCCGTTCGATGCAGCCACGTCTCCGTCGAACTCGACCATTCCTGGTTATGAGGAAGGGGATTTGGCCAAGAGCATTCTTTCGTCGGTGCGCGAGATTTTGCCGATCTACCTGACCATCGTTGGCTTTGCGCTCGTGTTCCTCTGGATTGCGGGGCTGCCGGGCCGCGATGCACTGATCTATGCCATGACGTCAGTGTCGACCGGAGGGTTTACGGCGGCGAACGAAGGACTTGCGGCGTATGATTCCCAGGCTGCGGAGATTATTGTTTGCGTGGCCATGATCCTTGGCGCGACCAGCTTCCTGGCACACCGGTCCACGATGTTGCGGTTGCCCACCGGTGGTCATGGCGACACGCGTGAAACGCTTATTGTTGTCGGCCTGCTGCCTGGGTGCACAGTGGCGCTCATGTTGATTATGTGGCTGCAGGATGTGCCCACCGCTGAAGCATTGCGGCACAGTGCCTTTCGCGCGGTGTCTTTGCTCACCACAACCGGATTTGACAGTGCGCCGGCGACCTTTCCCGTGGTGCCTTCGGTGTTCGTATTGGCTCTGATCGCCGTTGGTGGAGCGTCTTTTTCCACAGCAGGCGGCATCAAACTGTTCCGCGTCTCAACCATGTTCGTTCAGGCACACCGCGAGATTAAACGGTTGATCCACCCCCACGGCATCTCCAGCGCCAAGGCCGTTGGCAAGAGCTTCGATATTCAGATCATGAAGTCGATCTGGGCCTTGTTCGTCGTCTTTTTGGTGTCCACAGGTGCCGTGGCGCTGGTCTTGGGATTGGAGGGGGAAAGCTACGATGTGGCCATCACCGCAGCGGTTGCAGCGCTCTCCAATGCGGGGCCCGCGCTCGGCATGACACTGGATGCGGGCGGCGGTCCGGCAGAGGGCTATCTCAACATGACGTGGGTGTCGCTGGTCAGCCTTTGTGTCGGCATGATTTTAGGGAAGGTGGAGTTCCTCACACTGCTCGGTTTGGCCGGCTGGTGGTGGCACAGTCTGAAGTAGAAATTCACTTCTCGGATACACGCACGGTGTGTTAAGCTTATTTCCGCGAAGAGGCTTCGCACAGACTTATGCCCGCAGAGATGCAGCACAAACCGGTGCATCGTCACAAAGACGAGTGTAGCCAAAACAAAAGGTTCGCGGGGTATTATAATAATGGCGGATAAGCTCCAAAATCTTCAAGACACGTTCCTGAATACGGTTCGCAAGTCTAAAACACCGTTGACGATCTTTCTGGTGAACGGCGTAAAACTTCAAGGTGTCATCACCTGGTACGACAATTTTTGTGTACTTTTACGTAGAGATGGCATGTCCCAGTTGGTCTACAAACATGCGATCTCAACCATAATGCCAGGCCAACCGGTGCAACTGTTCGACGAGGATGAACGCGCGCGTGAAAGCTAGCGACGACCGCAAACCAGGCAGCCGCACTGGAACGGTGAACCGGTCTGACAAGGGACCGGTTGAGTTCCAGATTGAAGGCGAAGCACCGACCAGAGCCTATATTCTCCATGCAGAGCTCCGTCAGCAGGAAAGCGACGGCCGGACCGCCTATTCCAGATTGGAGGAAGCGGTGGGCCTCGCCCATGCCATCGATCTTGATGTGGTCGACCAAGTCCTGGTCAATATCGGCAGGGTCAACCCGGCAACCTTGATCGGACCGGGGCAGGTGAGCCAGGTGGCGGACGCGTTGGAGGACAATGCGGCCGACCTTGTTGTGTTTAACGGCCCGCTGAGCCCGGGTCAGCAACGCAACCTTGAGCGCAAGTGGGGCGTCAAGGTGCTCGACCGCACTGGGCTCATCCTGGAGATCTTCGGTCGGCGCGCGCAAACCCGGGAAGGGCGGCTACAGGTCGATCTTGCTCATCTGACATACCAGAAGAGCCGGCTTGTGCGCTCGTGGACGCACTTGGAACGCCAGAGGGGCGGGGTGGGGTTCATGGGCGGCCCGGGCGAGCGGCAAATCGAAAGTGACCGCCGCATGCTGCAGGAGCGTATCAACAAGCTGGAACGCCAGCTGAAGACCGTCAAGAACACCCGTGAACTTCAGCGCAAGGCGCGCAAACGCATCCCGAGCCCAATTGTCGCCCTGGTGGGCTACACCAATGCGGGCAAGTCCACCCTGTTTAACAGGATTACCCAGGCTGATGTGGAGGCGAAGGACCTCTTGTTTGCCACCCTCGATCCGACCATGCGCAAGATGACGTTGCCGCACGGCCGGGAGGTGATTTTGTCGGACACGGTCGGCTTTATCTCAGACCTCCCGACGGAGCTTGTGGCGGCATTCCGGGCCACGCTGGAAGAGGTGATTGAAGCCGACCTCATCATTCACGTGAGAGACAGTGCGCACTTTGAGACCGATGCGCAGGCTGAGGATGTCATCGAGATTTTGACCGCGCTTGGCATCGATGAGGTTGAGCGCAGTGAGAGGCTGATTGAAGCCTGGAACAAAGCGGACTTGCTCGACGCGGATCAAAGGGAAACCCTGCGTGGGCAGGTCCAGCGCAATGACGCGTTCGTTCAAATTTCCGCCGTTACGGGGGAAGGTATTGACGAATTGCTGGACCTTGTCGAGCGGCGCTTGGCGGCGCAGCGCGACACCTATTCAATAGCGGTGACGCCAGAGAACGGTGCTGGGCTGTCCTGGGTTTACAGGGTTGGTGAGGTGCTGGAGCGCGAGCAGATGGAAGAGGGCACGGTGCATCTGACAGCGCGTCTCCCGGAATCCAGATTGCACGAAGGGCAAACCAAGTTTGGGCTCGACATCGTCGGTATTGAGCTCAATGAAAACGCACGCGCTGCCGAATAGCCGTTCGCCTCAGACGTCTTCAAGCTAAGTTGCCCGGGAGCAAAGCGCATCCAGTTCCCGGATCTCGCTCTACAGAGTGAATGAGAGACCTACGCCTTTCTGCTGCGCGAAGATGTTAAATCGGTCCAATGCACCGCGACCAGTGACAACAGGGCCAACAGCGTGAGGCCCGCGATCAATGGTCTGATTGTGCCGTCATACGCTTGGCCGATCACGGTTCCGAGGATCAAGGACATGAATGTGGTCACTGAGCTCACAACGCCGGCAGCAACGCCGGCAATGTGCCCCAAGGGCTCCATGGCTAAGGATTGCAGGTTGGCCAGCAGCAACCCAAAACAGAAGAACGACATCATCATGTAAGTCATGAAGATGGTGAAGTGGGGCGTTGGGGCCCATACCCAGATGTAAATGGTGAAGGCCACGGAGAGAAGGCTCATAACCTGCAGCGCCCATTTGGACAGAAGACGCATTCCAAACCGCATCACCACACGTCCGTTGACGAACGACGCGCTGCCGACTGCCAAAGCTAACAGTGCAAAGTAAGCCGGAAACGCGGTTCCAGTGGAGTAGGTTTGCTGGAACACTTGCTGTGCTGAGACCAAAAACCCGATAAAGGACCCAAACACGAGGCCGCCGGCGATCGTGTATCCGAAGGCGGCCCGGTTTCGCAGTGTTTCCAGAATGCCGGCCATGATGGGGCCAAGTGCAAACGGTGTCCGGGCACTGACCGGCAGCGTTTCGTCCTGCCGTCGCCAAAACCAGACAAGCCCGATGCAGGCAATAACAAAGAAGCTGCCAAAAATGGCGCGCCAGCCATAGAACATCTGGATCGCCTGACCAATGGCCGGAGCCGCTGCCGGGATCATGATGAACACCATCATGACAAATGACATGATGCGCGCCATGGCGCGGCCTTCAAACAGGTCTCGGACCAGGGCAACCGTCACAACGCGCGGGCCCGCCGCGCCCAGGCCCTGCAAGACGCGCCCCAGCAACATCATTTCAAAGCTTGTCGCCACTATGGACAGAACACAGCCAAGAATAAAGATGCCCAGGCCCAGATACACCGCCGGCTTGCGGCCAATGCTGTCAGAAAGCGGCCCATAAAAGAGCTGGCCGATGGACAGTCCCAAGAACAGTGCCGTCAGCACCAATTGCGGCTGATTTGGATCACTGATGCCAAGGTCGCGGCCAATGTCAGGCAAGGCGGGCAGCATGGCGTCGATCGAGAGCGCAACCAACGAAATCAGCACGGCCATGAGCGCAATGAACTCACGGGGTGCATCGTCTGATGAGGAAGGGGGCTCGTTGTGAATGAAACTATCCGCTCTTTGGACGTTGAGATCCCCGCTTACTCTTCAAGCCCGGCTGCGGCAAGCAATAACTTGCCGCAGCGTCTCCCGGCATTGGTGCAACGGTGAACCCGAGATGAACTGCAGGTTCAGGCTGGGTTCTGGGCGCTTATGCCATTGTCATCAGATTATGCAGGGCGTCCGTCCTGTAACGATGAAACTGACAAACGCACATGGAGGTCAAAATGACCATATTCTCGATAAAAGCGCCCGTCGTTGCGGCTGCTGTCGGTGCTGCTGTCGTGGCCGGAAGTTTCGCGGTCCCTACCAGCGCCGAAGCGGCTCCCAAATGTGGCAAGCACGAACAGGTCGTGAAAATCCTGACGAAAAAGTTCAAGGAAAAGCGGACAGCCATCGGCCTTGTTTCCAATAAAGGCGTCATGGAGCTTTACGTTTCTAAAGGTGGCAGCTGGACCGCTCTGTTCACCCGTCCAGACGGTGTTGCCTGTGTTATGGCCGCCGGTTCTGCAATGGAAACCCTTAAAGTGGCTCTCGGCCCAGAGGTTTAAATGAGCACTCAAGTCTTGTGATCCGTTCCTGATTGGCGTTGATTCCACGGGAACGGATCTGCTTACCCTTTTTGTCCTTTAGGGGGTTCCCCCTGTCTGTTTCAAAAAATTTTGATCTTGCCGCGCACCCATTTACATTGAAATCTAATCCATACTGTATGTTCTTCGCATGTCAGGTTGCGTTGAATTTTCGTTTTGCTAATGGCACTCATGCGAGAATTGACCGCTCTAAGAGACATGGAGCCATTTATGTCGCGCATTTTGATCCGATTGGTTGCTGGGCTGACGTTTATCTTCACGGTCAGCGCCTTTGCCGCCACCCCTGTGAAAACCGTCGTGTGGGAAGATTTGATCCCAAGGTTTGCCACAGCTTTGGTTGATCCGCTTGCCGGTCACGATCTTTACAGACGCCTGGAGATTGAGACGATCATTTGGGTTAGAAGTTTGGATGAAAAGGAGCGCGTTTCAGACGAGTTTAAGGCCGGCGTCGAGGATGCCGAGCACTATCTGAACGATATGCGCCAACAGGGTCTCGATCCGGAGAAGTTGGTCAGTGCATACAAGGTGTGGCAGGCCCAGGTTGAGGAGCGCAACAAGCAAGTGGTCAAGGCCCTCGATGGTGCTGAGATCAAAATGGCCGGTTACCTCCTGCCGCTGCAATACACGGAAAAAGGGGAGACGGAGTTTCTGCTGGTGCCTTATATTGGCGCCTGCATTCACACTCCGGCGCCGCCGCCAAATCAGATTGTGTTTGTGGAACTGAGCAAGCCTTATAAGCCTGAGGAACTCTACGCTCCGGTGTGGATCACCGGAACCATGCAAACCAAGGTCTCCGTGAAGGCGCTGAGTTATGTGGATGGCAGCGCAGATATCCCCACCGGCTACTCGCTCCAGGCGAGCCTGATCGAGACTTACGAAGAGAAATAGTCTACCGCCAAGGTCCTGTTGGCGCCCGTGACCGGGTGTGTGGCGCTAAGCTGTTATTAACCTATTGCTAACCATAATTGCCGCCGGTGGGAAGAGATTCTCCCCACCCTTATCCGGCAAGAGGTGAACATGCGGTCCGGCTACAGCGAAAGTGATGGTCTAGACATCCTGAAATCGCTGACGTTTGTCACGGTTGGGGTGAGCGGCGAAGATTTTCTGCACAGGCTTTGCCACCACATCTACAAAAAGCTGGATGCACGCGCTGTCATCATTGTGCAACTTTCAGAGACGGAAGACGAGCACCCCAAGGCCCGTTCGGCTGCCCTGGCCTCAGACAGTGCGCATGACAATGCGTTTGAGTTCTCGCTGGCCGGTTCTCTCAGTGCGATGGCGATTTCTGAGGGGACGACCCAGCTCAAGACCGCCCTTGAGCTGGCCGAAGCGTATCCTTCAGATCCGTTAAGTGCTCACTTTCAGTTCGAAACCGTCATTGCTTCGCCCGTGTTTCATCCCGATGGTGAGCCGGCCGGCGTACTGATTGTGTTGCTGGACTGTCTTCCAAGCGCATGTGACGTCATAGTGTCCGTTGCCGACATTGCTGCGGAACGTATTGGGGCGGAACTGCAGCGCACAAGCTATGAGGCTGCAGCTCAGCTCAGCGAACGGCGTTTCCTGGATTTTGTGGAGGCAGCTTCAGACTGGTTCTGGGAAATGGACGACCAACTCCGTTTCTCTTTCTTTTCTGAGCGCTTTACGGAGATCACCGGTGTGCCCAAGCAAGCCCTGCTAGGAAAAACGCGCCAGGAAACCGGCATTCCCAATGTCGATGAAGAGGCGTGGGAGGCGCACCTAGAGACGCTGGCCGCTCATGAGCCATTTAAGAACTTCATTCATCCCCGGACGTTGGACGATGGCACAATTGTGTGGCTGTCGATCAGCGGGCGGCCCGTGTTCAATAACGAGGGAAAGTTTCTCGGATACCGCGGAATTGGTGAAAACATCACCGAGCATAAAAAGCAGGAAGAGGCGTTGGTCGAAGCGATCGCGGTGGCCGAGCGGGCAAACATTCTGAAGTCTGAGTTCCTCGCGAACATGTCTCATGAAATCCGCACGCCCATGAACGGTGTGATGGGGATGGCTGAGTTGCTCGCCAAAACAGAATTGGACGATAAGCAAAGATCGTTTGCCGATATCATCGTCAAATCTGGCTCGGCCTTGCTGAAGATCATTAATGACATCCTCGATTTCTCAAAGATTGATGCGGGCCAGTTGGTGCTGGAGCGTCAACCGTTCAACCTTGCTGAAGTCATTGAAGATGTTGCCGCCCTCATGTCCTCGACTGCCGCAGAGAAAGGTCTGGAGTTGTCGGTTCGGATTGATCCGGCGCTGCCTGAGCGTTTCTTGGGGGACGCCGGTCGGCTCCGGCAGATTGTGACCAACTTAGTGGCGAATGCTGTCAAGTTCACCGAAAACGGAGACGTCTACGTTGAGGTTGTCGCCCAATCCGGTCCGGCTGCCGAGGAGGGGGAGCAGGAGCTGCTGTTCCGCATCAAGGATTCTGGGATCGGGGTTCCAGCCGATAAGATTAATGAGATATTCAATATGTTCTCTCAAGCCGACGGCTCGGTGACGCGCAAGCATGGGGGAACAGGTCTGGGGCTGGCGATTTCGGCCTCGTTGGTTGAGCTGATGGGCGGTGAGATCGGTGTGGAGAGCGTTGTCGGTGAGGGCTCGGTCTTTTCGTTCACCGTCACATTGCCGGTCGAGGCGCAGACAGGCAAAAGCTTGCCCGTGCCGCGCAATCTTCGCGGTGCGAGCATCTTGGTGGTGGATGACAACGAGATCAACCGCTCAATCCTCGTGGAGCAACTGAAGAGCTGGAACTTCCAAGCCGCAGCTTGCCAGAGCGCCATTCAAGCGAAATCCGTGTTGAATGTGGCTGTGAAGAAGAACATTCCCGTAGATCTCGTAATCCTCGATTATCATATGCCGGAGATCAACGGAGGAGAACTGGCCCTGGAAATCAGGCGCATGCCGAAATTGGCCGACGTGCCCATCATCATGCTCACGTCAGTGGATCATACGGCCGAGGGCGAAGATTTCTCGCGTTTCGGGATCGACGGCTACCTGACGAAACCGGCCAGAGCCAACCTGCTCTTGAAGATGATCGTGCAGACTTTGCACAGCGAGCGCGGGCAGGCTGTGCACTCAGAGCCAAGTGAACCGGCCATTGAGGCACCATCGGAACTGCCGGAGGACGAAGAGCCCGTCGATATCCTGGTTGCCGATGACAACGATGTGAACCGTGCCGTCTACACCCAAATCCTGACCAATGCCGGCTTCACTTACAAAATCGCCGGCAATGGTGCTGAAGCGGTGCAGTTTTTCCAGCTCTATAAGCCCCGTATCGTGTGTATGGATGTGTCTATGCCTGTGATGAATGGGTATGAGGCCACAGAGCAGATTCGCCAGATTGAGCACGAATTGAACACACACACGCCCGTTATCGGCATCACGGCCCATGCATTGGCGGATGATCGGCAGAGATGTGAAGATGCGGGCATGGACGATTACCTGGCCAAACCGGTCTCACCGCAGGCGCTCATCGAGATGATCAGCTCCTGGTACACAATACCCGAACAAGCAACTGCATAGCCGATTGCAGGCTGCAGGCATTAAGGTTCTGGAACGCGAATTTGCCATGACTATGCCCAGATCAGCGGGCTAGGGTGGCGCGCAGCTTATCAGTCTTGCGCTCAGGAGATCTTCATGTCGCTCAAACACCTGTCTATTGCCGGCACCGCGTTGGCTCTGCTCACGGCGACGGCTGCTGCTGGTGAGGCGGACGTGGAGAAAGTGACATTTACGAAAGGCAGTGATGGCCTTTACACGTTCAACGTTACCGTGCGCCACGCTGATGAAGGCTGGGACCATTACGCCAATCGTTGGGATGTGGTGGCTCCCGATGGTACTGTTTTGGGCACGCGGGTGCTTCATCATCCTCATGTGGATGAGCAGCCCTTTACGCGTTCGTTGCGCGGTGTGGAGGTCCCTGAGGGGCTCAAGTCGGTGATCATCAGGGCCCACGACAGTGTGCACAAACTGGGTGGGGCAGAGGTAACCGTTGAGCTCCAGTAACGGCCTGATTTCAGGTTTTTTGCAGCGCGCGGCTTAACCGCCCGACAAGCCTTTAAATCAAGGCGTATCCTATTGTTTTTATTGGTTGAATTAGCGCCAAAATCGGCGCCGTCAAATTTGCAGTTTGATCTCTAAAGTACTAGTATTCTGTTAACGATTCGGGTGGGCCGGAAGGGCTAGATTTTGTCTGATACTGAAGATCCCATCGACGGCGCTGAACCCACAGAGCCGTCGGATATTTCGCCTGTAACCATCGAGGAGGAGATGAGCCGCTCCTACCTCGATTACGCTATGAGCGTGATCGTTTCGCGCGCGCTCCCCGATGTGCGCGACGGCTTGAAGCCCGTGCACCGGCGCATCCTTTATTCGATGCATGAGAATGGCTACACGCACGACAAGCCGTATCGCAAGTCGGCCCGCGTGGTTGGCGATGTCATCGGTAAATACCACCCGCACGGCGACCAATCGATTTATGACGCCCTGGTCCGTATGGCCCAAGACTTCTCCATGCGCTTGCCGCTGTTGGACGGGCAGGGCAATTTCGGCTCCGTCGACGGTGATCCTCCCGCCGCCATGCGGTACACCGAAGTGCGTATGGGCAAGCCCGCAGCCGCGTTGCTTGAGGATATTGACAAGAACACGGTCGATTTCCAGGCAAACTATGACGATACCGAGACGGAGCCGTCCGTCCTTCCGGCGCGCTTTCCGAACCTGCTGGTCAACGGGGCAGGGGGCATTGCGGTGGGGATGGCCACCAACATCCCTCCCCACAACCTGCGTGAGGTCGTGCGGGCCTGCTGTGCCTTGATCGATGATCCTTCCATCTCAATTGAAGATCTGATGGCGATTGTGCCGGGCCCGGACTTCCCGACGGGCGGGATCATTCTCGGCAGCGCCGGCGCGCGGGCCGCTTACATGAAGGGCAGGGGGTCCGTGGTGGTGCGCGGCCGGGTCCACGTGGAAGAAGTGCGCAAAGAGCGCGAGGCATTGGTGATCACGGAAATCCCGTACCAGGTCAACAAGGTCTCCATGATCGAGAAGATTGCCGAGCTGGTGCGCGAGAAGCGGATTGAAGGCATTTCGGATATCCGTGATGAATCCGATCGTGAAGGCATGCGTGTGGTGGTTGAACTGCGGCGCGATGCGGTGGCCGACGTGGTCTTGAACCAGCTCTACCGGTTCTCGCAGCTGCAATCGAGCTTCGGCTGCAACATGGTGGCTCTCACGGGCGGACGCCCGGAGTTGATGCATCTGGACGACCTCCTGAAGGCCTTCATCGCCTTCCGTGAGGAAGTGGTTACCCGGCGCACCAAGTTCTTGCTGGGCAAAGCGCGCGAGCGGGCTCATGTGTTGGTCGGCCTGGCCATCGCGGTTGCCAATATTGATGAGGTGATCCGGCTGATCCGCGCTGCGCCCGACCCCGCCACGGCACGTGCCGAATTGATGGGACGAAGCTGGCCGGCCAAAGACATGGAGCCGCTGATCCGCCTTATTGCCGATCCGCGCCATGCACTGGCCGAAGATGGGACCTACCGGCTCTCTGAGGAGCAGGCGAGGGCCATTCTGGATCTGCGCCTGCAGCGCCTGACCGCGCTCGGCCGCGACGAAATCGGCAATGAGCTGAACGAACTGGCGGAGAAGATCAAAGAATACCTCGCCATCCTGGGCTCCCGGGCCCGGGTAATGGAAATCATCAAGAACGAGCTGATCGCCGTTGACGAGGAATTCGGCACCGACCGCAGGACGGAGATCCTGGAACAGGAATTCGACGTTGATGATGAGGATCTGATCCAGCGCGAAGAGATGGTGATCACGGTGTCTCACCGCGGTTACATCAAACGTGTCCCGCTTTCAACGTACCGGGCACAAAGACGCGGCGGCAAAGGGCGCTCCGGAATGGCAACCCGGGACGAGGACTTTGTCACCCAGTTGTTTGTTGGCAATACCCACACGCCGATCCTCTTTTTCTCGTCTGCCGGCATGGTCTACCGCATGAAGGTGTGGAAGCTCCCGGTCGGGACGCCTCAGGCCAGAGGCAAGGCGCTGGTCAATTTGCTGCCTCTCAAAGAGAACGAGGTCATCACCACCATCATGCCGATGCCGGATGAGGGTGAGGATCTCAGCAATCATCAGCTCATGTTTGCGACCCGCAGCGGCACGGTGCGGCGCAACGCATTGTCCGACTTCACCAGGATTAACCGCACCGGCAAGATAGCCATGAAGCTGGACCGCGACGATGACACCATCATCAGCGTCCAGATCTGCACCGAGGCTGACGACGTGCTGCTCACCACGCGCAACGGCCGCTGCATCCGCTTCCAGGTTGGGGACGTGCGCGTGTTTGCGGGCCGAAACTCCACCGGAGTGCGCGGTATCAAGCTTGGCACGGATAAAGAGCTTGGAGATGATCATGTGATCTCCATGGCGATCCTGCGGCACGTCGACATCACGCCGGCAGAGGCAAGGGCCTACTTGAAACTGTTGCGTCAGCTCAGTATCGAGCAGGACCCCGCACTGGAAGACGATTTGGTTGAGGCCGAGGCAGACCTTGAGGGCGACGAGGAGGGCGATGACGAGGTGCATATCAGCCAGGAGCGCTATACGGAGCTCTCCGCGGCAGAACAGCATCTTCTGACCGTCTCTGAGAACGGCTATGGCAAGCGATCTTCGGCCTACGAATACCGCGTCTCCAAACGAGATGGCAAAGGCATCATTGCGATGGCAGTGACGACGCGCAATGGTCCAATCATCGCGAGTTTCCCCGTCGAAGAGACCGATGAGATCATGTTGGTAACAGATGGTGGCCAACTCATCCGCTGCGGGGTCGATGATGTGCGCGTCGCGGGAAGATCAACCCAAGGCGTTACGATTTTCAACACCGCCGACGATGAGCGCGTGGTCTCGGTGGAGCATATCTCCGAAGCTGAAGACAGCGAAGACCAAGACCCAGACCCAGAGTCCTGAGGGCACGTCCGGACGTCCTTGGTTATCTCGCATTTGATTAAAATTGCCCGCAATTGCATGGCCAATTCGCAACACTTGGCGCCTAGCCTGAAGGCGCTAGAGGGTGCGACCGAAGGCGAAACATGCGATATCAGGAACAAAAGTTCGGGGCATCGGGGGGATCATCATCTGGCAGCTACCGGCTGTCAGGGGGAACCAATTCATTCCAATTTCAATCGGGTTCTGGGGCCACTTCTCTCAACGTTGGTCAGTTGCGTGGCGGCGTGAAGGACACCAACTCGGGCGGCGGGAGCGGCGGCTCGTCTTCACTCGGCTTCATCCTCGTAAACTGTATTGTGCTCGGCATCGTGGGCTACACCTTCATGACCGACGATACATCAGCGACCACCGATGCAACGGGCGGCTTTAGTTTCTTTAAATCGGAAAATGAGAACTCGTTCGCGGTGAAACCTGGTGCCCGCGGCATCCGGTTCGATTGGAGCGGCAAAAGGGCCCGCTCTGATGTTGCCGACCACAAGCTCTTTGCCAGTTTGGAGGGTTTCAGCTTCGGCAGTGATGGCAGAACCAAATCCTCATCCAATGAAGGCGCCCTTGGCGCATTTCTCGTTCCAGGGCAGCTGGAAGAGCTTGTCTCGACTGTTCCCTCGATTGATCTGGCCGGCAATGGCGGGGCGTCGTATCGCCCGACCATCGGCACCCAAACGGCCCGCAGCACCGGGCGCAGTAACGTTTTCCACGTTACAGTGCCCAAGGCACCCACTTATCAGAGATACTCGGTGGCAACGCTGCAAGAGCCGCAAACCAATGCGGAACGCAACACCATGGCGGTCGAGAACGCAGCCAATGGTGGCCGGGATCAGGCTTTCCGGGTGCTGAAAGGCAGGTTGAAACGCGTGGCGGGGCAGGGACGGCAGAATGGGGTTCTGGACGTCTTTGTGTCCTATGGAACCAAGGGCGATGTCAGCAAGGTATCGCTCGCCGGCATCGAAAACGGCAGAGCACGCGCCACGGAGCACTCCATCTCGTGGTCAAGCGAGCTTGCTTCAAGCTTTTATGCTTTGGAATCAGGGGTTACGGAAAAACTCTCAACCAGGGTCCAAGCTCTCGCAACGTTAACTCTCACACCGCCGGCGGAGCCCTGTTCAGCAGCCTGCGGAGTGGTTCCGCTCCATGAGGTTTCGAAGCGACTTGCGGCGGTCGCGGACAATCGCAACATCGTCATCTATGTGATCGAAGATCCATCTGAAGATGCGCGCTCGGCCGTCAGGGCACTCTTGTTTCAGGACCTGGCGGAACGCAAATGGCGCGTGATGCGGTTGGAGCCGGTGGCCGGTTAGATTCTGGCGGTTAGCCACTCAGGCAGTTTTTCAATCGTAATGACGGCAATCCCGAATATAACGATTACACCGCCAATCCAAGCGGTTAGCGTCATTGTTTCGTCTAAAAAAATAGCGCTTGCGATGATTGAGAAGACCGGCAAGAGCAACAGGAATGGGCCCACCTGTCTGATCTCATATTTGCCCAGCAGATGATACCAGATCGAATAGCCGACCGCCGTCATGACGAGGCCGAGATAGACAACGGTTCCCCAAACAATCCAGTTGGCATTGCGGATCAGTTCAAAATGGTTCTCTTCAAAGATCGCTGACGCCACAAAGAGCTGAGGCGTTGCCATGACCGCGACCCAGGCGATGAGCGTAAAGCCGCCGACTTCGCCCAAACTGCGGATCATGACTTGCCCAACGGCCCAGAAAAACGCGCCGCCTGTGACAAGCGCCATGGGAATGTAGGCGGAATTGAGCCGCGGCTCACCGGCAATCAGCGCGACACCGGCAAACGCCAGGACAATGCCGAGATACTTCTGGACGTCGGGCCGCTCCTTAAGGAATATCGCGCCCAGCAGGACCATAAAAGGCACTTCCAGTTGGACCACCAGCACCGCGATCGACGCATCCAGATCTTTGAGGCCTGTGAACGTGAGGCTGTACTGAATGGCTGCGGAGACCAGCGCGATGAGCGCAATGCGCCCAAACAAGGCAACGGGCGGCTTTACGAACCAGACCAGCACGCTGGCGGTCACCAGAAAGCGAAAGGCCATCAGGAGAATTGGAGGAAAGTACTCCAGCGCGCCTTTGGCGAACACAAATCCCATGCCCCAGATCATGGGAACCGAAATCGCCAGCAATATGTGTTGGACGCTCATTCAACATGTTAGACAAACGATTTCGCGTTCGTCCATTGCATAAAACGGGCTGGCTGGATGTATTTGCCGGTTTTGGGCCGATTTCACCTAAGAAATATTTTCCATAATATATATTATGCGAATTTGAGGTCGCCCTATAAGGTTGATCTTGTTGAAACCTTCCACAATTACTTGCACTGCCCTTGACCCCCTCTCCACGTATGCGGCAGCATGTCGCGATTGAGGGACTGAAGAGCTAAACATGGAGACTATCCCATGACTTACGATCCCTTTGTTGGCCAAAAACGTGCGGCCCGGATCACCGCACAGAACTACAGACAGATTGCCCAGGACCTTCAGCTTCAAGCAGCGAACTATGAGGCGCGAGCAAACGAAGCGGAGGGCTTCGCTGAACGTGTCCACCGGCAACGGTCACTGCACAAAAAGCTGATGGCGGCAATCGAAGCCCAACGCTCGAGGTTGGCGAACTGCCCATTCACCATCCCTGCCCGCGAGTTTGACATTTCGGTCACTGCAGCTAAGCGATTCTATGCCTCGCAGCTCAGAGAGCAACGCGAGCGCGAGCGCAGATTTCGGAACGCTCAAATCATGAAAATGTATGAGCGCGGGCGCACCAACGGACAGATTGCCGCTAAGTTCAAAATGCATCCGGTGAGCATTCAGCGGATCATTTCTGCAGAGCGGCGAAAGTGTTCGTGATAAGTCTGGCTGTGAGATATCGAGGCAAGGATAACTGATTAATGGCGACGACGCCCGAACCATTAGATAGTGCCATTGACTTGCTTGGACGGCTAGCGGGCAATCTGCTTGTTAGAGTGGCGCTTTTCGTGCTCGGTTTGTCCTCTGCATTCATCGCCGGCGCAATATGGCCCTTGGGCATCGGGTATGTGCCGCTTATCGATAAAGTTAGCCTGTTTGCGACAATTTCGCTGTATTTTGCAATATTTTGTGGATTGTTTGTTGTATTCAAAAATTTGATTCAGTTTTCGTTTCAAACAAGTCGTATGGTTACAAATAGTGTAGAGAAAAAATGGAAAATATGGGCTACACTATTTTTGGTTTTTATGCCAATGGTTCTTGTTTGGATATCCCAGACAATGCAGGGAAATATAGATAACCCTGTAAAAATGTACTATAAAATCCAAGAATTGCAAATATGGAAAGATGAAATTGCAGTTTCACGAATAAAGAATATATCAATTACGTTTGTACTTTTAATAATATCGTCAATAGCATACTATATTACCCAAAAAAGAAAAAGAATTAAAATCGTGTTCAACAATGAAAGGCTTTCTGAACAAAGAAAAAGATTCTTGGAACTGCCAATTATTATGATTTTTGTGTTTGCAAGCCTGATGTCTTACTTCGGCGGATCTTTCTGGATCCCGGCCGTAAGAAACCTAGGTTCACCAATGGATATTTCTGTGAATGCACCTTACAGGAAAGTATTGTCGGGCAAAGTGCTCATGAACGCTCACGAAGGGGTTTTGGTGTTTATCGGAGAAGATAAACACCCTCGTTACATTTCCTGGCACGTCATTACAGAAATCCGGCCTGTTGGAACTGATCAGCCAAGCAGTCTCAAATATTGAACTACCGCTTCCTATAGTTTTGGAAAATCGGCTCCGAGCCGAAATTCTGCACTCTCCTCACCCCGTCATCATGCGCGGCGGCTGGATGGTTGGCGGTAACTTGTGGCGTGACCTGCGACGGCGGCACATCAGCCGGGCGAAAGTCATAGTTCATGTACGGATTTGCCGCGTGAGCAGGATGCACGGGAACTTCGCCGGGACGCATGGCGCCGCCGTTGCCGGGATCGCTCTTGAACATAGCAATCAGCGCAGGAACGAGCACGAGCGCAAGCTGTATCCAGTTCCCGGTAATGGCCGCACCCGCCGCATCTGGAAGCCACGGCGGAACGGCCAAGCCGAACATGGAAAGCCCGGCCCACGTTGAGGGCTCAGCTAAACGACGCTTGATTAGGTCCATCATGGTTTCTTCTCCTTAGGCTTAGGACGCGGGGCCAAGGGTCCAGGCACCGGCACAGGCTCCGGCAACGGAACCGCTTCGATCCGGTCATGGAACGTCTTGCGGTGCGTGGAACCGGCCAACGCTTTGGTTCTCAGAACTTCCAGTTCGGTTGTGAGCCCGTTCATGCGCACCTGAAGGGCCGCAACGGCCTTGTAAGCGCGATCCGCGCGGTCGGCTGTGCCATAGAGCCCAATGGCCAGGAGGACGCACAGGACGCCCGCAGCGGTGAATTTGAGCGTTCTAGCGTCGTCTGGGCTCATCGGCCCCTCCCCGGAATGCTGAGCGTTTTGCATGTGCGCTATAGATGAAATCCACCTTCTGGCGCATCAGCCCAACCTCAAGTGTGAGCGTGTGGGTTTGAAAGACAGACCAGCCCACCAGAGCGGCCACGATGGCAAGCGCGCCGTTCTGGATAAACCGCGCGTCCATCAGATCAGTTTTGTGGCCTTGGCAGCGGCGAACATGGCAACGGCAGCGACCCCATATTTGAGCGCGCTGGACGTGCCATCACCCAGCTTTGAACCAAAGCCATAAGCGAAGAAACCGACACCGGCCACGATGGCCAGAGGCATCACGGGAACAGGCATCACGCAATTCCTCTCATGAAAATGTGCCGCCCGATCCGGGCAGTCACGGTTGCGTTTGGCGAGACGTTCGTCTGTGCCCAGTAGGGCTTGGCGATATAGTCCGCATAGTAGTGATCAGCGCCGCCCGTGTTGTCGGCCAACTGGCCAGCCAAGGCGCGCCGGGCAATGTCCAGGCACTCCCGAAAGATCGGGTTTGGGTTTGCCGCGTCCAGCGCCTCGATCCGCGCCCGGTTTGGATCAAAGGTGTTCCAGCACGAAAACTGATAGTGAAACACGCCGTTCACCTTGCCGCCCCGATGACAGACCGCCTTGGCCGATGACGGCCACCGGGGCGAGCGCATCCGGTTGACGATCACGCTTGCGACCGCCTCCCTGCCCGCGCGCCCCTCGCTCGACGCCTCGCCATAGATCGTGCGCGCCATAACGTCTTGATCCTCGCTAATGCCGGACGGCTTTGCACGCGGCACGGGCGCAATGCCAGTGCTGGAACCGGACACAGGAGGCAGCGGCGCGGATGACACAGGATCGAACGAGCCGAACGTGCCGCTTGGGTCAAAGGACGTTCCGGCCCCCTGCCCGAAACCGCCCGCGATCAGCTCATCTAGGTTGCTGGGCCGCGTCACGGTCAGTTCGGTAAAAGCGCCGCCCGGCTGGGCGAATTCAGGATTGACCGGCGCGGGCTGCGGGGAAGGTGTAGGCGATGACGTGCCGCCGCCGCCGAAGACAGAGCCCGTGCCCGGCGTGAACGAGAAGCCCGGCGCCGTGCCCGTTCCCAATGGCTGAAACGAGAGCGGCAACAGGCCCAAACTGGACGGCGCGACCGGCCCGCCATCCGGAGCGGTTGCGGCCAGAACCTGATTGCCCCGCAGCGTCTGCACAAAGGCATAGAAGGCGGCAGCGGCAGCAGCGCCCAAGAGCAGGTTTTCAAACAAACGGCTCATAGAAGATCGTACGTGATGTGAAGGTGATTGTTGCCTGCGCCAACGTCCTGCCAGGACACATCAACACCCAGCCCAGGCGGGATCAAGATCACGGGCGGCGTTTGGTAAAGCAAATCGCCGATCCACATGCGCACGCTGTCAGACGTGCGCACCCCAACGATGCAATTCGAACCTATATCCAGCGAGCGCGTGCTCACAATGGTGCGGATGATGGCGCCGTTTGGGTTTACCCCGGCTGCAAAAACCACTTGATAGCCCTGACCATCTTGATTGAGGTCGGTAAAGTGGAAGTGCGCACCACGGCGATAAGGGCCCGGAAAGCTCATGATGTTCTCCCCCGGAAGACACGAACGAGCGCGGGGCCGAAGCTGCTGCTGGCATTCTCCGCATAAAGCGTCGATGCCCAGTCAACCGATAGCTTCTCGCCCGGCTCAAGCAAACACCCAGTCCCGACCCCAGACCCCACGCCCACAAAGACAGGCAGCACCCCTCTGTTCTCGATCAGATTGGAGCGGACATTTTGACTTGATCCGTTGAACAGAGACCGCTGGCCAGCGTTCAAGGTAATGTCGAAATAGTGAAGAACGAACGACGCCCTTTGCTGCACCGGCAGTGAATTTGCGGCGGCCACCAAACCGGGATCGATAGCGCCGATATGCGCCGGAACGAGGTTGCCGTCAGCGACCAAACCGGGATCGATATCGCTGAGATGCATCGGAAGTTGGTTGCCAGCCGCCACAAGTCCGGGCTCGATCTCTTCAATGCGATTTGGAACCGTGCCCGTGACTTGCAGGACGGCGCTATCGTCACCAATCGGGCCGAAACCAGCGTAGATTTCCGCCGACAATGCCGCCGCAGCCGGGTTGCGGATGAACAGGCGCTTGAACACGAAATCAATGCCGGAGGCGGGATCGGTCGGCATCTTGAAGTGCATGCCCAGAGCCACCGGCATATAGCGGGAACCATCGAAGCTGATTTCGAAGTCGCGGTTCGCATCCTTGATCCGGAAGTAGCTCGCAGTAAGCCCGATTTCCGTCACCTCGCCCGCCGCCAGATCGACCGGCAGAAACTGAAAGTTCAGGTTTGGAGGTAGCAGCTGCTGTTCCATCACTTCACCGCCCTTGAGATCACAACCGCCGCCGCCACACCGGCAAGCAACAGAACCATTTCCTTAGACAAGACCCCCTCACCCAGCCCGCTCGCAGATTGCACATTGCCGGAGCCATCCGACACCACCACACCGTCAGGCCCAACGGACCCGAACGAGTTTGCCGCCGTGGCACCGGCAAGCGCCAAGGCACCGGAGACGGTTTCAGAGGCAAGCTCAAATGCGCCTTCTGCCGTGTGGTTGATCACCACGCCGCCATCAATGGTTTGCGCCGCGATGGCACCATCCGTTGACGCCACCCGGTTGTCTTGATTGGTGGTCTGAGTGGTGTTGCTGGAACTGGATTTTGAGCCGCCCATTACGCCACCTTTTTCTCATAGAACGTGACGCCCGGCTGATACCCGCACCGCTGATACAGCCGCGCATTGGAGGCACGGTTGACCGGGATGATCACCTTGGAAAGGCCCAGCTCGGCCGCCAGTTGATCGAACACCGGCAAGACGTGCTTTGACCAGCCATCGCCCGGAAAGGCCCCTTCCCTATGGGACGCCAGCACGACCAGTTGCTCGCCTTGAAGCGGCACCCGGCGCGTCTCATAGGCCACCACAAGGACCATTTTGCCGTCCAGCGTCACCACCAGACAGCGGCACCCGGAAAGGCTTTCCTCAGTCTCATGGTGAGCGGCTTCAGAGCGCGCCAGGAAGGAGCGCAACTTAGGCTCCAGATCGTACCGGCGCTCAATTGCAACGCTGATCATTTGAAGAGCCCCCGGCGCCACGCATAGAAGACAGCCCCACCGGCCAACAGAAGCAGCAAAGGCGAAAACCCGGCCTTGAGCAAAGGCAGCTTGGCCGTGTCGGGCGGACTGGGTTCACCGAACGGGAAGAACTGCCCGGTCTGAAACCCAATCGTGTTTTCCGCCGTGACGCCTGAGACAGCCGGGCCGGAATTGAAGGCGCTCAGTTGCAGGGGCGGCAACGGGGCCGGAGTGGTTGCGGGAGCCACCATCGTTAGCGCCGCGCCAGAAAGACCACCGCGCCCACGGCCACGGCGCCGATCAAGAGCGTGGTGGTGCTCACCCCGCCTATCGTCGCCTGCGGGTTGGCTTGCGCCGCCGCCGTCGCAGCCTTTGCCTGGGACTTGGCCACAGTGGCCTGCGCCTCAACCGTGTCCAGGTTGGCATTGAAATTGTAATACGAGCCGATCACGTCTTGAGCGGCCTGAAGCCCGCCAGAGATGAACTGTTTGGTGTTGTTCAGGAAGCCCAGAAAATCAAACTCAGACGCCGTTGACGCCGGAGCGCTGATCGCGTTCGCGACCGCCTGATCATTGTGAGGATTGCCGACCATCAGCTTACCCGTTCTTTGTGAGAGACCGACGCCCGGCCCGCTAAAACGCAACACGCGGACCGGGCTTTTCGCGGGGGTATTCCGCAGAGCCTATTGCAGGGGCGCGCCCAGATACTCAGCAAAGAGCGTGAACGCATTCGCCGCGGCCATTTCGAACTCGATTTCCATCGGGATCAATTGACCGGACGGGGTATGCGTCCCCAAGCCCTCAGCAACCCGGTTGCCATCGTCAAGGATGACCGGGAAGACACCCGTTTGCGCCACGCCATCACGCGGCAAGCTGGCCTCAGCCTGCGCCCGCGTCATGTTGTAGACCTCAACGCTGTCCACCTTGATACGGACTGAGGCGATATCGCCCGCCGTATCTTCGAAGAGGTAAAGGCCTTTGTAGAGACCGGACACCGGCAAGCTGTTGAGCGTGAAAATGCCCGTGGCCACCACCGGCACCACCTGCGAGGTGTAGCGCTTGGCGCGCAGCCACTGGATCAGCTTACCGTTCACATCGCGGCCACTGTCCACGTGACTGACAGCATTAAGCGCAGGCGTCGGGACACCGGAAGCGATGTGAACGTCGATTTGGAACGTGCTGGCCTGATCTTTCACGGCCCATGCCATACCGTCCTCACCTTCGATGGTCCGGGCCCAAGGCTCGGAGAAGAAAAGATCGATATAGCCGTCTGGCGTGACGTGACCGCGAAGGCCCTGCATCGCCCGCAAGAATGAAGGCTTGAAAGACCGCAAGACGCGCCCGTTGATCTTAAGCTCAATGAGCGTGATATCGGACACGATTTGCGCCCACGTGGCGAGCGCACCGCCGCGCCAGAATTCCAGCACGGTGCGGTGATAGCGCCGATCCACCGCGACGTTGAGCGTGGCCACAGACCCCGCCACCACGTTGGTGAATGCGCTGTTTTGGATTTTAAAGCGGGACATAGGGCGCGCCTTACGTGATGCCGCTGTCAAATCCGGCGTGAGCCTGATTGATCAGATCAACCGTGCCACGGAATTGGTTCATCACGTAGCCTGCCACCAGCACACCGGCTGCAACCATCGCAATGAGCTTAAGATCGGATTTCATTGTGAACCTCTCAAGTCTCGGAGTTACCGTCAGGGAGAGCGTGACGCCCTTCCAGCAGGGGCAACAAAACCTTTTTGGCGATGACCAGGGCCAGCGCCGCAATGAGAGCCTGCTTGAGAACGTTTTTGCCCATATCGCTGTTTTTGCTGCGAAAATTGCGGGCGCTTTGTCCAGAAAAAAATGTCGTTCCTACGTACGTACGGAATTCACTTTGAGCGCGCCGCTCTTCATGGTGTGTCCAGTACAGATTTGACCATCGGCCCTATATAGAAACTGGAACTTCTGAAGGCCCTCAATCGCCGCTTTGTGCTGGCGTCCGAAGGTTCTAACGAGCTGATCAATGTCGCCAGTGCTGGCCACCATGAAGCCGTAAATGTGCGCCGAGTTGGAAATGTAGCTGGACGAGATCAGGGCCGGTCTCTGAGTGCAGGCAATCATGTTCACGCCCCTATGGCGCCCTCTCAAGATGAGCTGTTTCACCCCGCCCCTGTTGGCTGGAAGGTTGTGCTTTGGAATGCCTAAATCGGCCTCATCGACCAGTAGCGTGATCTGTTCGGCAGCGGCTTCCTGATAGCGCCAGATGATCTCAGAGAGGAAGTGCAGCGCATCGATCTCTTGGCCCGCTGGCGGCACATAGGCGATCTTGAAACCGCCCCGCCCGGCCTTCACCATGGCTTGCGCAACCGCCTTGCGATCGTGCGCCACTTTCCACCCGCGCATCTGTGCAAACTCGCCCATTGTGTCGAACGCGATCACACGGCGCTCACTCTTCACCAGCGCCTTGGCGACCGTGGTTTTGCCGCACCCGCGCTGCCCCATGATGAGGGTTAGTTCTGCATCTTGGCTCATGAGGCAGACGGCACCGCGTAGGGATCAACGAAGGGGGTTTCGCCATCCGGCACAGACGCTGCCGGTTTGGCCGGCTCATCGCTTGGCTGGGCCTTTGGGCGCACCGGCTGAGCACGCCGCACCTTAAGCTCAGAGACCACCGCCGCCGCCTTTGGTCCGGCAAATGCGGCCACCACAAGCAAGCGCTGCATCCAGACAGACTGAGGCTCAATCATCCAGCGCAGGAACGTGCTTTCTTCGCAAATCTCATAGACCACATCAGACGCCGCCCGCGCTTGCGGTTCTTCGGGCTCTGAGATGGGCAAGGATTGGATCGGGAACGGCGGCGCGGGGATCATGTTCGGCGCTGCGAACACGAACTTGAACACGTGATAGAATTCATCCTTGCCGATCAGTGCCGGGCCGGGCTCAAGGCCCATTGGGTGCTCCGGCTCTGGCGAAACGAAATCCGGATCATCGCCCGCCAGATCGTCAAGACCTAAGCCACTCGCTGAGGGCGCTTCCGCTTCCGTCTCCGGCTGGCTCTGGCTCGCTTCCGGTTCCGGAGTTTCCAGCATCTTTTGAGCCCGTGTCTTTGTCATCGGTCTTTCCATACTTTGTGATGATCGCGGCGCTGTCCTGGGCGCCGTATTTGACATTGATCCCGCAGGCCTTGCGGTCATGGTTCCCGTCGCACAGGAAGTAGACCCGCCCGCGCTTGTCCGTTTTGAACATCACGCGGGCGGAGCAGTTTAGGCATTCGCCATGGCCAAGCATCTCGGCCATGCGATCACCAGCTCATCTTTTTGCGCTGACGCGGGGCCAGTTGCTGTGCCCCGGCCTGTTCTTCAAGCGCGCCCTGGGCGACGTCTTGCGGTGCCGCGACAACCGGCGGCGGCGGCGCCACGATTGGAGCCGGTGCGGGCTGGACCTCAGCCTTGTCCAGCAGCGCCTCATAGCGATCCGCTATGACCTCAAAGCGTTGCAACAGTGCCTCGCAGCGGGCGAAAATATCAGGCGCAGAGTTCTCCGGTTTCTGGATCATACCAATCTCCGGTTCCGCCTTCGGAGGCTCCACCAGCTCCGGCTCCGGCGCGGGGGCCGGTGCCGGTTGTGGCTCCACAACAGGTGCAGGACTTGCGGACTCGGCTATCGCCAGAGCGACCGCTGCGGTTGTTATCCCAAGGGTTCGTTGCATGTTCAGGTTCCTTCTGTTTACGGTTTCGGTGGGATTTAAGCCGCTCCACCAACGGCGACAGGCCCGTGGCCAACGGTGGGCCAGGAGGGGCATGTTTTCGGTCATAGGGGTGCCGTCTCGGCCTCTCAGGCGAGCGGTGCGCGGCCTCGTCTAAGAAATCGTCGATGGCTTCCCGCCCCCCCTCTTTGCCCTTCTCAAGCACATGAGCGGTTAGGCCTCGCGTCACCACCTTGGACCAGGAGCATTGATCGAAACGGTAAATCTCGCCCGTTTCGTTGCCCTCAGAGTCCACATTCAGCTCAGTTTGTTCCGCAAGCTCTTGATCGCTCGCAGCCTCGCGCAGACCGTACAGTTCGCGGATGCCTTGAGAGTAGGTCAGATGGCGGGCGCCCTTCATTGCCACCGCATATTCTTTGAACAGAAACACCGCTTGAGCGTCGCCCCCGTCCGCATCGTCCAGCAACTGCCAAGGAGAGCGCGAACCGCCCCGCCCGTCCTTTTCGGCCCCCTTGGCGATCTCGCAGCCCGCCCCCCATTTGGCCACATATTCTGCCGCCGATTTGGCACTGGAAGCGCGCTGAAAGTCGAATGCTGCAAAGCGTGTTTCCGCCTCGCATGCCATGGCCGCGACCTTCCAGCCGCCATAAAGCCAGCGTTCGATTTCCTCTTCACGGTCATCGGTCAAGGGGCGATTGGTCATCATCAGCACATGCAAATGCGGGTGCCAGCCGTTCTCGCCGTGCGTTATCTCCAGGGCTCTGACAAAGCCAACCATGCCGAAGACCTCTCGCAGTTCACGCCACGCGCGCTTGTTCGTCATCTTCCCCCAGATCGTCACCAGCTTGTTCCGCAGCTCTTTGCAGTGCTGCCAGCTATTGTGTTGGGCAGTGAAGGTGGCCATGTAGACCGCGCCGCCAGCTTTGCAGTGGGACTTCAGCAGCTCGCCCACTTCTTCGGAGCGTTTTGCCGCTATCTTCGATGCACATTCAGGGCAGCGCCAGATTGAACCGCACGTCTGTATGCCCCGGTAGCAGGTTGAGCCATCTGCCGCCCTATGTACGGTCACCACTTCGGAAATTCGCTTGCGGCCACAACCGGCTACCCGTGAGAACTCGCCCTCAATTCGGCCTGCACAGCGCCTCAGCCTATGGCGACGCTGCTTTGCCGTTTCCTTGCCGTGTCGGAGCGGCTGAGTTGTTTGCGTATCTATCAAGGCCGGGGTTGCCGGTCTGGGCGACTCGGCTCACTCTTGGAGGGATTGGAAACACCGGAGGGGTTGCCATGGGTGCTCTGGAAGAGCTGCAGCATCGTTTTGAAGAAGTTGAATCGGAGACCAACGATCTTGGATACATGATGCTTGCGTTGAGAGTGGTGGGGGTCCTTAGCCTGTCTGGCATTCACACGACCCGTGCTCAACAGGCGGCGGCGCTTGCTGCGCTCGACAACAGCGACGATCCGCTTGACCCCGAGGAGCGGGCGTTGGTGCTCCGATTGGTTGACACGATGGTCAAAGCTGCCGAGAAAATTAAAATGCCGAACTCGTAGCCGAACCGCCATCAGGTGGCAGTTGCTTCAGAGGTTGGAGCATTTGCCGGAACAGGCGGCGGGGCGGGTTGGGCCGGAAGGTCCAGTTGCCACTTGTCCGTGTTGACGATTTTGATCTCCGAAACCTCAACAAACACGGCGCCATTGGGCGCGTATTTGGGGGCGAGATCGGTCACATCTTCGCGGCAAATGCCGGGCAGCAGGATTGCAGACATTTGCGCCTCGCTGGCGTCCAGAAATGCGCACGCGTAAAGTTTGAAGGCCTTCATGGGTCCATCCTTTCAGTTGAAAATTCCGGGGAAGCGGGCTTCGATCAGCTCGACCAATTCGGCCTCTTGCTCATCTGAAACCCGATACTTGCGGCGGAGGGGCGTTTGCGCCTCCCACCAGCGCAACATGGCGCCTTGGGTTGACGTGGTGCAGATCACCTTGCGGGCGCCGTCCATGTAGAAATCAGCTTCCGTCACGGCGCCCCTCGACCATCATAAAATCGGTGATGCACCAGTCTGCGGACTGGACCTGCGGCCAAGGCGATTTCCGGATGACGTCACCCTCGCAGCCCACCATGTAATCGGGGCCGGACGGCGCCTTAAGGCGGCAATCCCCGCGCGACTGGTTGCGCAGGTGGAAACACTTGCAGTTGCCGCACATCTCGCCGTTTGGGCCGGGCATTACATCGCCCCCGCGAACTCACGGAAGCCGGGCCGGAGAAAAGGATCATCGGCGCCAATACCAGGACCAAGAGCGCAGCGGGAAATCACACCGCGCACCTTTTGTTCAATGCGCAGCACATTGCCGCTCACGCATTCAGGAGACATGGGGATCAACCACACGCCCGGCTCGCCCCAAATCTCATATGAGGTGTGGTTCAGTTCAGCACCGAACACCGCCAGCTTGTGCAGCTCCGGCCCGGTTAGCCCACCAATGCGCATGCGCTTTTCGTGCACCCTGCCGTTGAGCCAGATGATCTCGCAGTCGAAAGTCTCAAGAGTTTCCAGAGCGAGCATGGTGGCCGCTGGATCGTCCTGAGTGGCGGCGCACATGGCGAGGAACACATAGGAGTGCAACTGTTCATCGGGCTCCCTCACCGTACGGAACGAACGCTGCATGAACTCGCGATCATGGGGCCGACACGGTTCGTAGTAGGGGATTTTGATGAAGGTCCGGAAGCTAAGCCGGGGCTTGCGGTCTTTGGTCATTGGGCGTCTCCTTCCCGATTTGCGTTTCGTCTCAGCCGGGGTCGGCGGTGCTGCCGTTGGAGAGGAAAGCACCGCCGAAAACGGTTGAGACGCCGTTTGGCAATTGGTCACGACCAATTCCCATTACCGAAAATCCGGATGAAACGAGCTTTTTCAACGGGCCTTTAATTCTTGACCAGACTCTGCGTATATTTGCGGAACAAAGCCGTTGGAGGCCCCGGAAATGGATGAATTACTTGATAACGTGCGGAAGCGGCATGGACTGCGTAGCGACCGGAAATTGGCGGAGACGTTGGGCGTCTCCCACAATACAATTGGGCAATGGCGAAAGCGCCAAGCTTGGCCGACGGATGAAAACCTTGTGACTTTGGCGACCTTTGCGCGAGAAGACCCAACCTATTGGCTATTGTGGCTTTGCGCTCAAAGAACAACTGGCAAGGCGAGAGACTGTTATGGCCGCCTTGCCGCGCAGCTTTCATCCAAAAACGAGCAAATCACTTCTACTGTATAGTTTGTGGAACGAAAGAAAAACAAGTTAACGTCGAAAGTTTACTTCGTATATATTATGCGAATTGTGGATTGCCGTGGCTAAACCCGTTGCAATCTCCCCCATTGTTTGTCAGATCACAGCAATGGCGAAACTCCAGCTTGAACGAACCCTGCAGGTTTCTGCCGCCAGCGCGTACTATGCGCTTGCGCAGTTGAACGAGCATCAGAGTTTCATTCCAGGCTGCAGCCAAAGTTGTGTGACGCGCTCTGTCTGTGATGAGAGCGGCGTCTGGCACGGCAGCGTTCATTACGTCTTTGAGCTGAAAAAGTATGGCGTGCATGAAACGGCCCTGCTCCATTTTCGCGCCGATGCCAAGGCGCAGACAATCCGCTTCTGGTGTACGCCGGAGGACAAAAACGGTTTCACAGCAGAAGCGGTCTACGTGGTCGGTCCGAGCCAAGACGAACAGTGCCGCGTGACCCTGAATGTTGAGTACACGCTGAGGAACAAGGGTTTCGCCTGGTTTGCTGCAAAACCACTCGTCAGCCGCTTCTTCAACAAATATCTCGATCTGGCTGAGAAACGCGCGCAAACGCTCAATGAGTGCCGGCATGTGGATCTCAGCACCCAGACCGCTCCAATCGCGCCAGAGCGTGCCGTCCGTGGCTTTCAGCAGCTGGATGAGCGCAGCCATCTGGCGCGAATGCGTGTTCTGTCCTGCTTTCAGGAAGGGTCAGTTGGAGCGGAGATCGGCACATACATAGGAGGCTTCGCCAACCTCATATTGGAGACCGTCAAGCCCGGACGGCTCTATTTGATCGATCCCTGGACGGCCTCAGCGCGCAAAAGTCAGGCGGGCAGCTGGTATGACACGGTTGACCAGAACTACATGGATGAGATGTACCGCTTGGTTGCCGAGCGTTTCGCTCCGGCCAACGTACAGTGCCCGGTGGAAATCATCAGGGACTATTCCACCAACGCGCTCCGCACGTTCCGGGATGGCGAACTGGACTGGGTCTACATCGACGGGGATCACTCCTATGACGCGGTGCTCAATGATTTGACCCAGAGCTATGCCAAAGTCCGCCCGGGCGGTCATATATCGGGAGACGATTATCGCATCGCCGACAATTGGTGGAAAGATAACGTGGTGCGGGCCGTCACGGAATTCGCCGCCACCCATCCTGTGGATTTCGTCCTGGAGGATGGCTCCCAGTTTGTGCTGCAAAAACGCCGATAAGGCCGCCCGCGACGGTTGCTTCTGGAAACGATCCTCATTAGTCCTAGAGCAGTTCTTTGTCATATGGAATCGCTTGACCGGGTTTTCGCGTCTGCTGACGAGGCGCGGGTCGCGCCTTGGTCTGGCCGACCACAAGCGGCCC
>JANQOW010000155.1 GCA_028285595.1 Hyphomicrobiales bacterium | reverse complement strand
CAAGACGAGCTCCGCGAACGCTCTGGCCAGGAATTGCGCATGCATCCTTCAACCCTGGAAACGGCAACGATAGGCGGCTTCCTCGCTGGTGGATCAGGTGGAGTAGGGTCCATTCATTGGGGCATGCTGCGCGAGCCGGGCAATGTCTTGGGCGTGCGCGTCTTGACCCTTGAGGCAGAACCCCAGCGGCTGGATCTTGTGGGCGAGGATGTTCAAACGTTGCTCCACTCCTATGGCTGTAACGGTGTCATTACGGAGATCGAGATGGCCGTCGCGCCGGCGCAGAAGTGGGTTGAGATGATCTTCACCTTTAGCGATTGGATGGAGATGCTAAAGGGCGGCTGGGATCTTGCCCACCATCAGGGTTTGTTGCTGAAGGAGCTGGGCGCGGTGGAGGCGCCTGCGCCTTACGCCTATTTCAAGCGCTACCGCAAATTCCTGAGTGAAGGCGATCACGCGCTCTGCGTCATCGCCGCCCCCAATGCGGTGGGGCCGGTCATGCGCGAGCTTGAAGCAGCCGGCGGCGCCCTGGCCTATCGCTCCGACACCACGAGTGCTGAGGACAAGAAAGGCCTGCCCCATCTTCATCACCTCACCTGGAACCACACCACGTTTCGGGCCCTGAAAGCAGATGAGCAGATAACTTATCTGCAAGTGGGTACGCCGGCAGCCGACCCGTTGACGGCCCTTGAGAAGATCGCGTCAGACTATGCGGGCGAGATCATCGGGCATGTGGAGTTCACGCGCACCGGCTCGCGGGTCTATGCCTCGTTCCTGCCCATGTACCGCTACACCACCAAGGCCCGGTTGGATCAGGTGGTGGAGGAATTGGAGGCGATGGGTTGTGTTTGTTACAACCCCCATGCCTACACCTACGAAGAGGGCAATTACACCGGCCCCTGTCCCAAGCGCCTGGCCTTGAAGCGCAAGGCTGATCCGAAGGGGCTGATGAACCCCGGAAAGATGATCGGCTGGGACAATCCAGACTATGCCTATGACCCAAAGGGCGATTACGACTATCCAGGACTTATGAAGGCAGCCTCATGAAAGTGCTCAGCCCCGACAGCATCCATCCGCCGTTTGCCAACTATGCCCATGGGATCAGCATGACGGCCAGCCACCTGGTGGTCACATCCGGCCAGCTGGGGATTATGGCTGACGGCACCATACCGGAGGGCTCCGAGGCGCAGGCTGAAGTCTGTTTTGCCAGCATCGATGCCATTCTGGGTGAGGCGGGTTTGGGCCCGGGGAACATCGTGCGCCTCAATGCCTATGTGACGGGCCGCGAGCACATGGCCGGCTACATGGTGGCCCGCGACGCCTATCTGGCGGGATCCGGCCACACCCCGGCCTCCACATTGATGATCGTCTCCGGTTTTACCCGGCCGGAGTTCGTGGTGGAGATTGAGGCCCTGGCGGCCAAGGAGGAAAGCTGACATGCCCCCGAAGCGTTTCTGGCGTGAAATGCCCACCACCCGGTTCGGCGCTGAGGCGGCCGATTGGATTGCGGTGCTGCCCCTGGCTGCGGTGGAGCAGCACGGGCCGCACCTGCCTGTAGGTGTGGATGCCTTCATCGCCGAAGGTCTGATAGAACGCTGCGCGGCGGCGTTGCCTGAAGACAGCCCCGTCACGATCCTGCCTGTTCAGCAGGTCTGCAAGTCCAATGAGCATGTGAACTTCCCGGGCACCTTGACGTTGGATTGGGAGACGACAATCAAAAGCTGGTTGCAGATCGGTGAGAGCATCGCCCGCGCCGGGGTCCGCAAGATCGTGATGATCACCAGCCACGGGGGCAACGTGGCGCCCATGGACATTGCTGCGCGCGAGCTCAGAGAGCACCATGGCATGTTGGCGGTGACCACCAGCTTCGGCCGCTTGAGCAATTGGCAGAGCATCTATGACTATGGCGAGGTGATCACCGACATCCATGGCGGCAATGCTGAGACGTCCCTCATGCTCGCCCTGCGCCCCGATCTGGTGGATATGAGCAGGGCGGAAGATTTCGACAGCCGCCAGCTTGCGTTCAAAGCGCAGCACCAGCATTTGGGTCTTCATTCCAGCAACGCCAACATTGCCTGGTTGGCCGAGGACCTCAACACCGCTGGCGTGGTGGGCGATGCCTCGGCCGCCAGTGCAGAGAACGGCGAGCGTGAGATTGCCAGCGTGGTCGCCGGCTTCACGCGCTTGATGGAAGAAGTCGCCAAAACCGATCCGCCCAAACGGAGTGCTTGATATGGACCTTGCCACATTGATCGCGCAGATGTTTGTCACCGCCTGTCTGGCCGGCTGGATGACGCTTGGCGTGAAAGACAATATCCAACACCCGGTCATGAACCGCACCTTCACCACCATGGTGCTTGAGATGGAGCGGATGGCGGAGATGTATCCGGAACATTATGCACTCGTGGCGCACCGGCGCATCACCAGTCCTGCCCTGCAAACGGCCCTCTTCCGGTTCATCGTTCTGGCCGAGCTTTTGGCGGCTCTGTTGTTATGGGTCGGGGCGGGCTGGCTGGCGCTTGCTGTCTTCGGGATGGCGGACGTGGAAAGCGCGCGGGTGGCCGCTCTCATCGGCACCATCGCCTTCACCGGCGTGTGGGCGAGCTTTCTGATCGGCGGAAATCACTTCAGTTACTGGTACTGTCACGAGTGGGCTCAAAACAATCACTTCCAGCTTGTGGTCTGGGGCACCGCGACCATGGTTTTGCTTGTGGCTCCGGCCTAAGTCATACCTTGCGGTGCAGGCCGGCTTGTGGAATTGTCTGCCCGGGCGCAAATTCAAACAATTGGTCGATAATAAACGGGACACCGTGAGATGACCCCTGAACAGGTTGAGCAGGTCAATCAGAGCTGGCAGTCCATCGTTCTGATGGGGGATGCGGCGATCCAGATGTTCTACCGGCGCCTGTTCTCCATCGATGCCAGCGCCCACGCATTGTTTGCCGAGACCGACATGGTGGAGCAGCGCATGAAGTTCATGGAGACCTTTGGTCTGATGGTTCAGAACATCGGAGATCTGGATGCTCATGAACCCATGTTGGAGGAGTTGGGCCGGCGCCATGCCTCCGTGGGCGTGGAAGATCACCACTATGCCGCAGTGCATCAGGCCCTGATATCCACCATCGAAAGCGGACTTGGCCACGTGCTCGACCGGGACGCGCGTCTGGCATGGGATGCGGCCTATCAGCGAATGACGGAGGCCATGCGCCGCGGGGCGGCCTCAGTGCAATAACGCCGCGGAACGCTATTGCGTGCCGTTCAGTGGATTGTTCGGGTTCCACACCAGCTTCAATTCGTAGAACGACGTGGCCAGGCCGTCATACATGAGCAGCCGGCCGGCCAGGCTGTCGCCGATGCCGATGATCTCCTTGATCACTTCTGTGGCCTGGAGCGTCCCCACCACGCCGGCCGTCACGCCCAAGACGCCCGCTTCTGCGCAAGACAGAACGGCCCCTGGCGCCGGCGCTTCGGCATGGAGACAGCGGTAGGTGGGCAACGGCGTGCCATCTTCTGCCGTCTCGTACGGTTTGAACGTGGAGATCTGCCCGTCGAACTGTCCGATGGCCGCCGAGACCAGGGGGATCTTGGCGTGGAAGCACGCATCGGACACCAGGAACCGCGTCTCGAAATTATCGCACCCATCGGCTACGATGTCGTAGCCGGAAATGACCTCCGCTGCGTTCTCCTCGGTCAGGCGAAGCGTGTGCTCTACCACCTTTATGTTGGGATTGATGCCGGCGATGGTCTGATGCGCGCTTGTGGTTTTGGCGAGGCCCACGCTCTCTGTGAGATGAGCAATCTGGCGCTGCAGGTTTGAGAGCGAGACCACATCATCGTCCACGATGCCGATGGTCCCCACACCGGCTGCGGCCAGATAAAGCACCACGGGCGAGCCGAGACCTCCGGCGCCGATCACCAGGACCTTGGCGGCTTTCAGCTTCTGCTGCCCGGGGCCGCCCACTTCGTGCAGAATGATGTGGCGGGCATAGCGTTCCAGTTCTTCATCGCTGAACGCCATAGCTCACCTTTTGCCTGAGGAGCCGAAGCCGCCACTGCCGCGTGCGGTCTCGTCCAGTGTCTCCACCTCAACCCAGGTGCCCTGGGTCACCGGCGCAATGACGAGTTGGGCGATCCGGTCGCCATGGTCGATATCGAAAGGCTCAGCACCAAGATTGATTAAGATGACACCAACCTCGCCCCGGTAGTCAGCATCAATCGTGCCCGGCGTATTGAGACAGGTCACACCCTGCTTGAGAGCAAGGCCAGAGCGCGGGCGCACCTGGGCTTCAAAGCCTTGAGGCAAAGCAATGGAGAGGCCCGTCGGCACAAGCGCCCGTGCGCCAGGGGCGAGGCGCATTTGCTCGCTTAGGGCGGCTCTCAGATCCATGCCGGCAGCGCCGGCGCTTTCGTAAGACGGCAGAGGCAGATCTGCCCCATGGGCCAAGCGCTTCACCCGGATGTCTACGCGCGCGCTCATTCAGGTCCAAACGCCTTCGTCCAGCTCGTCACACACCCGTTCCATCAACCGGGCCGCCACGTCTGATTTGTCCATCAGCGGCCAGTCTTCAACCCCATTGGAGGTTACCAAATGCACCGTATTCTCATCCCCGCCCATAACGCCCGTGTCGGGCGACACATCGTTGGCCACCACCCAGTCACAGCCCTTTTTCTCAAGCTTCTTCTGAGCGTTCTGGATCACATTCTCCGTTTCCGCCGCAAAGCCGATCACGAGGCCCGGGCGATCTTTCTTGGAGCTCGCGATGGTGGCCAGGATGTCCGGGTTCTCCGTCAGCTCCAGGGACGGCACCTTGCCGGACCCATCCTTCTTCATCTTTTGATCGGCCTGAGAGGCTGTGCGCCAATCGGAAACGGCGGCCGCGAAGACCCCCACGTCCACCGGCAGCTCATCTTTAACCGCTTGAAGCATCTCGTCGGCGGTCTCCACAGGGATAACCTCCGCCCCTGGAGGAGGCATAAGCCGGGTGGGTCCCGATACAATGATCACCCGCGCCCCCAACTTGGCGGCTTCAGCGCCAATGGCATAGCCCTGCTTGCCCGAGGAGCGGTTGGCGATATAGCGCACCGGATCAATCGGCTCGTGCGTGGGGCCGGCGGTGATCAGAATGGTCTTACCTTCAAGGCGCGGGCTTTCAAGACCGGCCAGCGGGCTGCCCAAAACCTCGCTCAGTGCATCGGCAATCTCACCGGGCTCCGCCATGCGGCCAGGGCCATATTCTCCGCAGGCCATATCCCCTTCATTGGGCCCCACCACGTGCACACCGTCGGCGCGCAGGGTGGCGAGGTTTCGCCTGGTGGCGGCATGTTCCCACATACGCACATTCATGGCCGGCGCAATCATCACCGGCTTATCGGTGGCCAGAAGGCAGGTGGTGGCGAGATCGCTGCATTGGCCCGCGGCCATCTTGGCCATCAGGTCCGCGGTGGCTGGCGCCACCATCAGAATGTCAGCATCGCGCGACAACTGGATATGGCCGATCTCGGTTTCGTCGGTAAGATCAAACATATCGTCATAGACTTTGTCGCCGGACAGGCTTGCCAGCGAGAGCGGGGTGACAAAGTTCTTGGCCGCTTCGGTCATGATCACCCGCACCGAGGCTTCGCGTTCGCGCAGGCGCCGGATCAGCTCCAGGCACTTGTAGGCGGCAATCCCGCCCCCAACGATCAGCAATATGCGTTTTCCTGCGAGCATCAGCTTCAACTCCAAACTAAATCGCTGCAAACCATGGCACAGGTCGCCCTCACCAGGCGAGGTTCACAGCAATTACGGCCAAAGCGGCCGCTCCGATCCAGAGCGCCGCCCGGGTGGGCCAATTGTGCTTTGCCTGGGCCGCGGCCAAGGCTTCGGTGGTTTCCTGGTCCAGGCGCAGCCCCCCTTGGGAGGCCATTTCCCCCAACATATGGGCTGTGCGACCGGCTTCTGCCAGCACTTCGGGCAAGTCCCCCATCACCTTGCCCAGCATCAGGGCCCCTTCGGCCGCATCCTGCATCCGGCCTTCCGGACCCAGCTTGGCCTCAATCCACTGGCGCACCACCGGTTCGGCCGCCTCCCACATGTTGAGCTTGGGGTTCAGGGTGCGCGCCACCCCTTCGACCACCACCATGGTCTTCTGCAACAGCAGCAACTGCGGTTGGGTTTGCATATCGAACTGCTCGGTCACCTGGAACAACTGGCCCAGCAGCTTGGCCATGGAGATCTCATCGGCATTGCGGTCCATGAGCGGTTCGCCGATAGACCGCAGGGCTTGCGAAAACGTGGCCACATCCTGGTGCGCCGGCACGTAGCCAGCATCGAAATGCACCTGGGAGACCCGGTCGTAATTGCGGGTGATGAAGCCGTAGAGGATCTCCGCCAGGAACATCCGGTCCTTGGGGCTGAGGCGGCCGATAATGCCATAGTCCACGGCCACCAATGTACCGTCTTCCTCAACGAACAGGTTACCTTGGTGCATATCGGCATGGAAAACGCCGTCGCGGATGGCATGGCGCAGGAAGCTCTGGATCACCGTGTCGCCCAGAATGTCGAGCGGATGTCCTGCCGCTTTCACCGCCGCAACATCTGAAACGGGGACCCCGTCGATCCATTCCAGCGTCAAAACCCGGCGGCCCGTGCGAGCCCAGTCGACGCCAGGGACGCGGAAGCCTGGATCTTCGGCGGTGTTCTGAGCCATTTCGGAGATGGCGGCCGCTTCCATGCGCAGATCCATCTCGATCTTCACGGAATCTGCCAACGTCTGTACCGCAGCCACAGGCCGAAGGCGCCGGGCTTCAGCGCTGAAGCGTTCGCCTAAGCGTGCAGCAAAGAAGAAGCTCTCAAGCTCGCTGGCGAATTTGCGCTCAATCCCGGGCCTCAGCACCTTCACGGCCACCTTTTGCCCCTCGGTTGTCTTGGCTTTGTGCACCTGGGCAATGGAGGCCGCCGCAACCGGTGGGCTGATCTCGCTGAACATGGTGGTCCAGGGCGCGCCTAAGGCGGCGTCAATTTCCTTGAGCGCCACGGCATGTTCAAAAGGCGCCATCTTGTCCTGAAGCTCGGAGAGCTCAATTGCCCGCTTGGCGCCCACAATGTCGGCGCGGGTGGCCAGAAACTGGCCAAGCTTGATGTAGGTCGGGCCAAGTTCGGTCAGCGCACTGGCCAGCGGGCTTCCGCCGGTCTCCGGCGCGCCGCCCAAACCGCCAATCGTGTAGGCAAGGCGTGCCGGGCCCGGCATCTCTTCCAAATGGTCTTCGGGGATCACCTTGTGCCGCGCAATCACCCTGCCGGCCCGTGCCAGGCGGAACATATGCGTTATCGGCCCAAGCATACTCTCAAGTCCGCTCAAATCTTCCAGGCCGAATGCAGCGCCACAATGCCGCCCGACATGTTGCGGTGCTTCACGTTGTCGAAGCCGGCGGACATGATCATCCGCTTGAAGCTCTCCTGATCGGGGAATTTGCGGATGGATTCCACCAAATAGCGATAGGGCTGACCATCGCCCGTCACCACCTTGCCAATGGCCGGCACGGCGGTGAAGGAATAGGCATCATACAGCGTATCGAGGCCGGGAATATCCACCTTGGAGAACTCCAGGCACAAAAACCGCCCGCCAGGCTTCAACACCCGAAAGGCTTCTTCAAGCGCTTTGTCGATGTGGGTGACGTTTCGGATGCCGAAGGCGATGGTGTAGGCGTCAAACTCGCCATCTTCAAAAGGTAGCGCCTCCGCATTGCCCACGGAAAACCGACACTGTTTGTCATAGGCCTGCTTGCGGGCCCTCTTGCGCCCCTCGATGATCATCTCCGGGTTGATGTCGCACACGGTGATCTGCGTGCCTCGGCCCGCCTCGTCGGCAATGCGGAAGGAGATGTCGCCCGTGCCGCCGGCTACATCCAGAACCTTGAAGGCGCGTTCGCTGCGCGGCGGGCTCAGCCAGTCGATCATGGCGTCCTTCCAGAGCCGGTGCAGGCCGCCGGACATCAGATCGTTCATCTGATCGTATTTTTCGGCAACCTTTGAGAACACGTCATTGACGCGCCCCTGCTTTTCGGCTTCATCCACTGTCTGGAAGCCGAAATGCGCCTGGGGACGGTCCGTCTCGCTCGGCGGAGGTGTGGTGTTTGAACCCTTGGTCATATTGCGCCGCACACTAGCGGATGCGGGCGCTCATGGCCATTTAATGTTTACCGCGTGGTGAAGAGGAAATCGCACGTATCCATGCCTGAATTGCCCGAAGTTGAAACCGTCCGCAGAGGCTTGGAGCCGGCTATGGCGGGCTGTGTGTTGGAAGATGTGACCCTCAGGCGCAAGAACCTCCGGTTCCCGTTCCCGAAAAACATGGCTCAACGGCTCAGAGGCAAGCGCGTTGAGGCTCTAACCCGGCGTGCAAAGTACATTTTGGCCAGAATAGAGGGCGGCGAGATCCTTCTGATGCATCTGGGCATGTCCGGCCGCTTCACCATTCACCAGCCAAATGGCGAGGTGCAAGGCCGGCCGGGCGAGTTTCACTATCAGATGCCTGAGGGCAGCCCCACCGGGGATGGTCCCCACGATCACGTTATCTTCCAAATGGCCGGCGGCACCCGCATTGTCTACACGGACCATCGGCGCTTCGGCATCATGGACCTGTTCGCAGAAGAAGAGGCCGAAAACCACAAATTGCTGAGTACGTTGGGGGTGGAGCCCATGGGCAACGCCCTGACCGCTGACTATCTGAATGAAGCCTTCCGGCGTAAGCACTCGCCATTGAAAGCGGCTCTCTTGGATCAGAAGATTATTGCGGGCCTCGGCAATATTTATGTCTGCGAGGCGCTGTTTCGGGCCGGCCTTTCTCCAAAGCGCCTGGCCCACACGATTACCTCTGAGGCCGGACCGACCGCGCGGATTGAGCGCCTTGTGCGGACCGTGCGGGATGTGATCAGCGAGGCGATTGAAGCCGGAGGCTCCACATTGCGCGATTATGCTCAGGCGGATGGGGAGTTGGGCTATTTTCAGCACAGTTTTCAGGTTTACGACCAGGAAGGGGCTGCCTGCTGCGTGCCGGGATGCGGGCGGCCAATCAAACGCATCGTTCAGTCCGGGCGCTCCACGTTCTATTGCACCTCTTGCCAAAAATAGGCTCCACGGAGCGGAATTTCCCTTGCGATGCGGGGGCAAACAAGGCTCTATGCGGCCCGAAATTCATTCATCGGGAGAGATCACCCCATGGCGTATGAAACAATTCTGGTCGACACCAAAGGCAAGGTGGGCGTGATTACGCTGAACCGGCCAAAGGTCCTGAATGCGCTCAGCATAGACCTGAGCGCGGAGTTGTGCGGCGCGCTTGCCGAATTCGACGCCGATGAGAAGATCGGCTGCATTGTGATCACCGGCAGCGAGAAGGCCTTTGCGGCCGGCGCCGACATCAAAGAAATGCAGCCCATGAGCTATATGGATGCCTATTCCCAGGATTTTGGGGCCAATTGGGATCAGGTGATCCAAACGCGTAAGCCTATCATTGCCGCCGTGTCCGGCTATGCTCTGGGTGGTGGCTGTGAGCTGGCCATGATGTGCGACATGATCTTTGCCGCAGATACCGCTAAGTTCGGCCAGCCGGAGATCACCCTTGGGGTCATGCCGGGGCTGGGCGGTACTCAGCGGCTGACCCGCTTTGTGGGCAAATCCAAATCCATGGATCTCTGCCTCACCGGGCGCATGATGGATGCCGAAGAGGCTGAACGCGCCGGCCTCGTGGCCCGGGTGGTTGCAGCGGACAAGCTGCTGGAAGAAACCATGGAGGCGGCCGACAAAATCGCGTCTTTCTCGCTGCCGATCTTGATGATGACCAAGGAAAGCGTGAACAAATCGTACGAGACCACCCTTGCAGAAGGCGTCAGATTCGAGCGGAGGTTGTTCCAATCCATGTTTGCCACTGAGGATCAGTCTGAGGGCATGACGGCCTTCGTTGAGAAGCGCAAAGCGAACTTTCAGAACAAGTAAGTCTCCCTTAGGCTTATTGACTTATTGACGCTGAGCTCAAGGGCCTTTATAAGCCCGCGAAACCTGGACTGTGGCGATTTTGAAGGGCCGCAGCCAAAACCCATGCTCAACACGTAATTCGTCTGTCCAAAGGGGCCAGACCCAGGAAACACTAGTACTATGGCCAATACAGTTTCTGCCAAGAAGGCAATCCGCAAGATGGCGCGCCAGACCGAGGTCAACAAAGCCCGGCGCAGCCGCACCCGGACATATGTGCGTAAAGTTGAAGAAGCCATTGCCTCCGGTGACAAGGAAGCAGCGGCCGCTGCGCTCAAGGCAGCCCAGCCCGAGCTGATGCGTTCTGCCCAGAAGGGTGTCATGCATAAGAATGCTGCAGCGCGGAAGGTCTCGCGGCTGTCAGGCCGGGTTGCGGCCATGTCGGCCTGATATCAAGACGTTAGGCATCACGCCAATGCGGCGCGCACCCAGTGCGCGCCTTTTTTTTGAGACTTTTTGGGCCGCAAAAAACTCACAATTTAATCTGTATACGGACATATAGAAAATTTTTCTACGTTGAATCAAGGCGTTACTTCAGGTGCGAATTCCGGCGGGACAAAAATCAGCCAAATTTCGCGGCTGCCTTCAAAAAAAGGCCGGATTTTGCCAAAAATTCTAAGGCGTGGCCGTCGGGACACAGGCGTCCGATAAAGTAAAGAGACTCAACGATTTGGAAGGTTGGCGCATGGGTCGGGCGTGGGTCGAGAAGCGAAAAAATTTAGTCAGAACACGGAACATTGCGAGTATCGTATTGCGTGCTTCGCAAGGTGCGTTGTAAACTCCTTTTCATCGCGTGGGGACACCAGCGGCAACATAAACAGGCTGGTTGAGACAAAGTAAGTCTGCCATCCCTTGGCAGTGCAGCTTGGTCGTAGAATATCGCGCGGGACGGCATACGCCGGACAAAATATGAGAAGCGGCGTAGTGCCCGTCGAACGTGGCTGGGTAGAAACTCTGTATGTATGTTGAGTGCCTGCGTTTGCAGGAATGCTTACGTGTGTCCGGTTTTGAGGATGTGGGGATCACGCGGGTTCGGAAACGGGCCAGCAAGGGTTCTTGTGGATGCAACGCCGATCGCGACTGATCGGCTGTTTAAGCGGGCGTTGGGGCGCCGGGAATTGGAGGATAAGAACTGCAGGGTGCGGTCCGGTCAGATTGGTCATTATCGGCCAAGTGCTGAGGGTAAAACGTATTGGGCCGTGGCAGTAGCTAACTGAAAACTACCTAAAATTGTCGAGTTAAAGAGTGAGTCCGGAACCGGCCACGGGCGAGGCCAACCGGCGGCAGCCATTTGTCGGCTGCTGGAATCAAAAAGACTTATCAAAAGACTAATCACTTGTGCGGGCGATCATTGACAATGACTACGAACGACTTTGACGGAAAATCGGGGCCAGACAAAGAAGGTGAGGGCCGAGCAATCGACAAGGGTGGATTGCAGAAAAAGTGGGACAAGATAAGCCAGAGACTGCGGGCAGAACTGGGTGAGGAACTCTTCGCAAGCTGGTTTGCCAGGATGGAGCCGGAAGAGGTTATCGGCACGCGGCTTGTTGTGTCCTTGCCGACGCGCTTCCTCCAGAACTGGGTGCAGACTCACTATTATGACAAGCTTTTGAAGATCGTGGACGGAGTCTACGGCGATATCGAAGCTGTGGCGGTTAAGGTCCGCGCCAGGGGCGTTCCTGTGCGCACCAGCTGCCAGCCCCAGCCGGACGCTTTAGACCGGCCGCAGTCCTCCAAGGGTGCGGGCACGCGCGAGCGGCCAGCCGCATCATCGGGCGGACGTGACGGCGGACCGCCGGATGATCGGGGCTCAACGCTTGATCATAACTTCACGTTCGAGACCTTCATCTCGGGGCCTTCCAATTCGCTGGCCTACTCGGCCGCACGTAGGGTGTCCGATACGGCTCCGGGCTTGCCGGTGAGCTTCAACCCGCTCTACCTGCACGCCAATGCGGGCCTCGGCAAAACCCACCTGCTGCACGCCATTTCCTGGCGCATTCGCCAGGTGCATCCGAGCCGTAAGGTGCTGTATCTCACTGCAGAGCGCTTCATGTATCACTTCCTGGGCGCGCTCAAAGCCCGCGATGTGCTGCCGTTTAAGGATTATTTCCAGTCGGTTGATGTGCTGCTGATCGATGATTTCCAGTTCCTGCAGGGTAAATCCATGCAGCAGGAGTTCTGCCACACCTTCAATTCACTGGTGGACATGAAGCGCCAGGTTATCGTGGCAGCGGATCTGCCGCCGGCGCAACTGGAAGGCATAGACGGACGCATGCGCTCACGTCTCGCCGGTGGGCTTGTGGTGGACATCCAGGCACCGGATCTCGATCTGCGGCGCCGCATCCTGCGCACGCGTCTGGACGGTGCGCTGACCAAAGATGCTACCATCTCGATCTCCGATGAGGTGTTGGAGTTCGTCGCCAATCGCATTACCGGCGGCGGCCGGGAACTGGAAGGTGCGCTGAACCGCGTTATCGCCAGTCAAATCCATGCCCGCGCGCCGCTGACGGTGGATCAAGCAGCCCTGGCGTTGCGCGATCTGGTGCGCACCACTGATATTCAGCGGATCAAAATCGATGATATCCTGAAGGTGGTCGGGCGCCACTACAACGTGCCTAAGGCAGATCTTCTGTCTCCCCGCCGGGCAAGGTCCATCGTGCGGCCCCGGCAGATCGGTATGTATCTTGCCAAGACGTTGACCACCCGGTCTCTGCCGGAAATTGGACGGCGCTTCGGAGGCAGGGATCATAGTACGGTGCTTCACGCCGTGCGCAAAATCGAGGAGTTGATGCAGGCCGATGAAAAGCTGTCACGCGAAGTGACCATGCTCGTGCGCCTGCTCGAGCAACAGTAGGGGAGGCGAAGCCGGGGCGCGCCGGTTTATCCACAGCGCCCCGTCTTCAGCCGCTTCGAGACTGGTCTCTTGCATCTGACCGTGAGAAAAGTCAAAGTGTGCGGCCCTAAAGCCGGATGATTCGCGGGAATGATCCCTCTTCGGAGCGAAATCTGAAAAATGCGTGTGACCATTGAACGAGCTGACCTGCTGAGATCTCTCACCCATGTCCAAAGCGTGGTGGAACGGCGAAACACCATTCCAATCCTCTCTAATTTGCTGATCAAGGCAGATGGCTCCAGCATCCAATTGTCAGCCACGGATTTGGACATTGAAGTGGTGGAAAGCTCCTCAGCGGAGGTCGCACAAGCCGGCGCTACCACGGCACCGGCACATATGATGTACGACATCGTGCGCAAGCTGCCCGATGGTGCACAGCTGGAGATCACACAAGGCCCAGATGAAAATCGCTTGGCCATCTTCGCCGGGCGCTCGCGCTTCTCGCTGGCGGCCTTGCCGTCGGAGGATTTTCCCGACCTCGCCACGGGCGATATGACCCATTCGTTCCAGCTTTCAGCGGCAGACCTGAAGGGTCTGATTGAAAAGACCCGGTTTGCCATCTCTACTGAGGAAACCAGGTACTATCTGAACGGCATCTACCTGCATTCGGTAGACACAGACAATGGCCCCATGCTGCGCGCGGTGGCAACGGACGGCCACCGTCTGGCTCAGGTCCAAGTGGCCCTGCCGAGCGGGGCATCGGATATGCCCGGTATCATCGTGCCTCGGAAAACCGTTCAAGAGCTCTCTAAGCTTCTGGAGGATTCCGAAGCTGAGGTGGACATCTCCCTGTCAGCAGCGAAGATCCAGTTCTCCGTCGGCAGTGTGGTGCTCACCTCCAAACTGATCGACGGCACATTCCCCGATTATGAGCGCGTGATCCCCAAGGACAATGACAAAGCCCTAGAAGTGGACACCAAGCTGTTCTCCCAGGCTGTGGACCGGGTCTCTACGATCAGCGCGGAGAAGGGCAGGGCCATTAAGCTCAATTTGGAAGCCGACAAGATCGTTCTCACGGTAAACAATCCTGACTCTGGTTCAGCGGAAGAGGAAGTGGCGGCGGGGTATGCGTCCGATCCTATCGAGATCGGCTTTAACTCACGCTATCTTTTGGACATCGCAAGCCAGTTCGGCGGCGATACCGCCACCTTCATGCTGTCCGATGCCGGTTCGCCCACGGTGGTGCAGGACGGCACCGATGACACGGCTCTTTATGTGCTTATGCCCATGCGGGTATAGGCACCTAACAGCATTGAATTTCCTTGCGATTCGGGGGTTTTCACCCCATATGATGTGTTGTGTCGACATCAGTTGTTCAACCATCCGTTTCTGCCCAAACCGGCGCCTCATCCGGGCGCGGGGACGGGAACGCTTTGGCGCTCACACGGCTCACCTTAAGCCAATTCAGGAATTATGAGAGCTTGCGGCTCGACCTTGAGTCTCGCCCGGTGGTGCTCACAGGTGCCAATGGGGCGGGCAAGACGAACTTGCTGGAAGCCATTTCCATGCTTGCGCCAGGCCGGGGTCTGAGATCGGCACCGTTTGCAGAGCTGGTGCGTGCGGGTGGCGGAGCGACATCGCGCCAATGGGGCGTTGCGGCCGAACTGATAGGCCCACAGGGGGAAACCAGGTTGGGCACCTCATGGACGGACCCTGAATACAGCACCGGCAATGGGGGAGGGCGTCAGGTCAAAATTGATGGCGTGCTGCAGAAGAGCTCCGGCGCACTCAGCCGTCATGTACGGGTCACCTGGCTCACCCCGTCCATGGACCGGCTCTTTACCGGTCCTGCTGCAGATCGGCGCCGGTTTCTCGATCGCCTCGTGCTGTCATTTGACCCGGACCACGGCACCAGGGTGCAGACCTTTGAAAAAGTCATGCGTGAACGCAACCGGCTTTTGGAGCAAGGCAGCAGCAATGCCGCCTGGCTATCGGGCTTGGAGCAGCAAATGGCAGAAGCCGGGATCGCGATCGCTGCGGCAAGGAGCGCTGCTGTGAACGAGTTGGCCGCCCTTCTGGCGCGCACGGGAAAAGCATCTGAGTCGGGACATTTCCCTTGGGTTGAGATCTCCTTGGAGGGAGAGCTGGAGCGGCAAATTAGTGAACTTCCGGCAGTGGAAGTTGAGGAAAAATATCGTAGAATGCTGGCCGAATCGCGCGCTCAGGACGCTGCGGCGGGACGCACGCTCCATGGCCCCCATCGCAGCGATTTGAATGTGGTGCATGGCCCCAAAGGCATTGCAGCCAGCTATTGCTCAACCGGTGAGCAAAAAGCGTTGCTGGTGGGCATTGTCTTGGCCCATGCCCGAGTGATCCGCGCGGCGTTTGAGGGCTTTGCACCGCTTTTGCTGTTGGATGAGATTTCGGCGCATTTGGATGAGAACCGGCGCAATGGTTTGTTTGACGAGTTAATGGAATTGGGCGCCCAGGCGTGGATGACGGGAACGGATCTCTCTCTGTTTTCCGCACTTGGCGATCGGGCACAATATTTGGCGATGGACGATGGGTCCGTAAAACGCAACTGAGAGAACGTTTATGAGCGAAGAGACAACACCTGAAGGCACTGAGAACGGCAACGGCGAAGATTACGGCGCTGACTCCATCAAGGTGCTCAAAGGCCTGGATGCGGTGCGCAAGCGCCCGGGCATGTATATCGGCGACACCGATGACGGCTCCGGTCTGCACCATATGGTCTATGAGGTGGTCGACAATGCCATCGACGAAGCTCTTGCCGGCCATTGCGATCTTGCCACGGTCACCTTGAATCCGGACGGCTCGGTCACCGTCACCGACAATGGCCGCGGTATTCCCACCGACATCCACCCTGAAGAGGGTGTCTCGGCGGCTGAGGTGATCATGACCCAGCTGCACGCGGGCGGAAAGTTTGATCAGAACTCCTACAAGGTCTCAGGCGGTCTCCACGGCGTGGGGGTCTCGGTGGTCAATGCCTTGTCCGACAAGCTCCACCTGAAGATTATGCGCGATGGCAAGGTGCACGAGATGAGTTTCAGCCACGGCAATGCGGACGGCCCTTTGGAGGTCACCGGAGATGCCGGGGAGGAAACCGGCACGCATCTCACGTTCCATCCCAGCGCGGAAACGTTCACCCAAACGGAGTTCGACTTCAAAACCCTTGAGCACAGGCTGCGTGAACTCGCCTTCCTGAATTCCGGGGTGCACATCCGGCTCGCGGACAATCGTGGGGTGGAGCCGGTTGAACTGGACCTCGTCTACGAAGGCGGTCTGGAAGAGTTCGTAAAGTATCTCGATCGGACTAAAACGGGCCTGATTGAAAACCCGATCATGATCCGGGCTGAGCGGGATGGTCTGGGCCTTGAGGTGGCCCTGTGGTGGAACGATAGCTACCATGAGAACGTCCTGTGCTTCACCAACAACATCCCACAGCGAGATGGCGGCACCCACTTGGCCGGGTTCCGGGCCGCTTTGACCCGGGTGATCAACGGCTATGCCAACAGCTCAGGCTTGGCCAAGAAAGAGAAGGTCACGCTCTCCGGCGATGATGCGCGCGAGGGCCTGACTTGCGTTGTTTCTGTTAAGGTGCCTGATCCAAAATTCTCCTCCCAAACCAAGGACAAGCTGGTGTCGTCAGAGGTTCGCCCGGTGGTGGAGAATGTGGTGAACACAGAACTCTCTGCCTGGTTTGAAGAGCATCCAACCGAAGCCAAGCAGATTGTGGGCAAGGTGATTGAAGCGGCTGCCGCCCGGGAAGCGGCCCGCAAGGCCCGTGATCTGACCCGGCGCAAGGGCGCCCTCGACATATCCTCATTGCCCGGCAAGCTGGCTGACTGTCAGGAACGCGATCCGGCGAAGTCGGAACTGTTCATCGTTGAGGGTGACAGCGCTGGCGGCTCAGCCAAGCAGGCCCGCAACCGGAAGAACCAGGCGGTTTTGCCGTTGCGCGGTAAGATCCTCAACGTGGAACGGGCGCGCTTTGACAAAATGCTGTCGTCCCAGGAAATCGGTACGCTTATTACCGCTCTCGGCACCGGGATCGGGCGTGATGATTTCAACATTGACAAGCTGCGGTACCACAAGATCATCATTATGACGGATGCTGATGTGGACGGTGCTCACATCCGCACGCTGTTGCTCACCTTCTTCTACCGGCAAATGCCGGAGATCATCGAACGCGGCCATCTCTATATTGCCCAGCCGCCGCTCTATAAGGTCAAGCGCGGACAATCAGAGCAGTATTTGAAGGACGATGCGGAGCTTGAGGATTACCTGATCAATCAGGGCTTGGACGACGCCACGTTGGTGTTGGCCAGTGGCGAAGAACGGGCCGGCGCCGATCTGGTTGAAATCGTAAAAGAAGCCACCAACATCCGCTCAGCGCTCGATGCGTTGCATTCACGCTATCCGCGCCCGGTGATCGAGCAAACCGCCATTGCCGGCGCGCTTAACCCGGAAGTCTTGTCCAATCCGGATACCGCGCAAGGCGCTGCGGAGTATCTGGCGACCCGGCTTGATGTCCTCTCAGAGGAAACCGAGCGCGGTTGGCGCGGTGAGCCAACGGAAGATGGCGGCCTGCGCTTCTCCCGCGAGGTTCGGGGTGTTTTGGAGAGCCATTTGATCGATGGCAAGCTGATTGCCTCGCAAGACGCCCGCCGGCTCGATCAACAGGCCTCGCACCTCCAGGAGATCTATGCCAAGCCCGCAACCTTGCGGCGCAAAGATCAAACCACCACCGTTCATGGCCCGACAGGCCTGTTGGAGGCGGTGTTTGCCGCAGGCCGCAAAGGCATTTCCATGCAGCGGTATAAGGGCCTGGGGGAGATGAATCCCGAGCAGCTTTGGGAGACCACGCTGGATGAGAATGTGCGCTCGCTGCTGAAGGTGCGCGAAGGAGAACGCGACAACGCGGACGATCTCTTCAGCCGCTTGATGGGCGACGTGGTGGAACCGCGCCGCAACTTCATCGTGGAGAATGCGCTGTCGGTGGCGAACCTCGACGTCTAACCGCTGAAGGCAGGTTTGAGGCTCAAGGTGCCCTCAAACAGAGTGCGGGCAATATCGATCCGCACGGGTGCATCTTGCGCCTCGCTCAGCCGGTCCGCTTTTACGAAACCCAGCGCCACAGGCTTACCGACCCGGTATCCGAACGCGGCGGATGTGGTTTGCCCGATAATGTCTGAGCCCAGATAGATCGGTTCGTTGCCCAGCGGCACGGCCTGTTCGTCATCGAGGACGATGCTGACCATGGAACTTTTCACGCCCTCGTCTCTGCGCTTCTCAAGAGCAGTCTTCCCAATAAAGTCCTTCGACCAATCGACCGCAAAGTCCAATCCGGCTTCCAGCGGCGTGACGTCTGTGTCCAGATCATGCCCATAGGACAAGAACCGTTTTTCAATGCGCATCGCGGTTTGAGCAAGTGTTCCCGAAGGCCTTGCCCCGGCTTCATAGAGCGCATCATAAATCTCGCTCGCATCCGACGCTGCGCACGTGAGTTCCCAGCCGGGCTCGCCCACATAGGAGAGCCGCACGCCGCGCACTGTCTTGCCGGCAATCTCCGCTTCGCAATGTCGGAAGAACTTCAGGTCTCTTAGCGCGCCGGCGCCCACATCGCTGGCCACTCTGGCCGCTTCAGGACCCATCAGGCCGATGACGGCAAAGGACTCTGTCTTGTCGCCCAGCCGCACCCGCTCGCCGTCTTTCAAGTGTCTTTGCAGCCATGACACATCCCGGCGTATCGCAGCGGTTCCCACATAAAGGCGGTAGTGCTCTTCGCTGATCCTGAGGGCCGTGAGATCGCTCTCAAAACCGCCGCGTTCGTTCAGCATCCCCGTATAGATCGCCCGGCCCGGTGTCCGCGACATGGTGTTGGCGCAAACCCGGTTCAAAAAGGCCTCAGCATCGGGGCCTTCAACGTCAATCTTGCCAAAGCTTGATTGATCAAAAATCGCCGCGGCCACATGGGCCTGGCGCACCTCTCGTCCCACCTGCTCAAACCAATCCGGCCGCCCGAAGGTGAGGTGTGGTTCTTGGGTCTTGCCAAAATAGAGAGGGCGCTCCCAGCCATAGACTTGAGCAAAGTGGGCATTCTCTGCCCGCCATTTGGCCTCCAGGGGCGCCGTGCGCAAGTTCCGGGCGGACGTGTAGCTGCGGCCAGGGTAGGTGATCTCATAGTGTTTGCCCAACACTTCCGGGGCGCGGGCGGTGAGCGCCTCAACGGAGTTGTAGCACTCAGGGTAGCGTTTGGGGTCGGCCTCATGCAGGTCCGTTGGGGTGTGTCCGTGCACAATACAGTGCGCCAGCGCCATGCCGGCCCCGCCGCCACTGGCGACGCCCATGGAATTCATTCCGCACCCTAAGAAGAGCCCCGCTGTTTCAGCCGCTTCGCCAAGCATGAACGAACTGTCCGGCGTGAAGCTCTCCGGTCCGTTGAGCAGGGTCTTCACTTCCGCCGTCTCCAGAACCGGAAGGCGGTGCAGTGCGTTCATCATCATGGGTTCGAAATGATCCCAGTCTTCGGGCAGCAGCTGGAAGGCAAAACCCTCGCCAAGCTCATCCGGTGAAATCGCTTTGCCCATGGGTTCAAAACAGCCGATCAGGAGGCCACCGGAATCATCGCGGATGTAGAGATGGGAATCATGGTCGGACAACGTGGGCATGTTCCCGCTTATGCCTTCGACCGGTTTGGTAAGCAGATAGAAATGCTCGCATGGCCATACCGGTGCGCCCACACCGCCAAGCCCTGCGGTCTTGCGGCTCCACAGGCCGGAGCACACGGCAACGGCGTCGCAACGGATCGTGCCGGCGGTGGTTTCCACACCAACGACCTTGCCCCCCTTGGTCAATATGCCGGTGACGCCCGTATCCTCAAAGATCTGCCCCCCATGCGATCTGGCACCTTTAACAAGCGCAGCGCAGAGATCAGACGGGCTCACCCGTCCATCCTCCGGTGAAAACACCGCACCCAATACATCGTCCGCATTCATCAGAGGCCAGCGTTCCTTAGCCTCTCCCGGTGTGATCCAATCTGCGGTCAGACCAAACAAATGAGCGAGCGCTTCTTGGCGCCTTGTATGAATTACGCGGTCTTCATTGGTGGCAATGGAAAGAGAGCCTTTGTTGATCCAACCCGTGGCTTGTCCCGTCTCTTCTTCCAACTGGGAATAGAGCGAGATGGAATAGCGGATCAACTCGGTAAGGTTGCGCGAAGATCTGAGCGCCCGCACTTGAGCTGCCGAGTGCCAAGTGGTGCCTGACGTGAGTTTGTTTCGTTCGATCAGCACCGCATCACTGACACCTTGCTTGGCCAGATGATAGAGTGTTGAGCAGCCCATGACACCGCCACCAATAACAACGACGGAAGCTTGGCTTGGGAGAGCGGATGGCGACATGGTTCGGCCTCCAGTTCAGCGACCTTTAAAGTTGGGCTTGCGTTTTTCCATGAATGCCTTGCGTCCCTCAGTGTAGTCCTCGCTTTCAAAGCATCCTTTCACCATCGCCTCGATGGAGCCCAGATCGCGCTGATCCGGATCCGCTTCGATCGCCAGCTTGATCGCCTTAACGGCAGCGATGGTAAGGGGTGCATTCTCCGAGATGCGTGTTGCGTAGTCCTCCACATAGGCCTCCAAGGCATCGGCGGCGACAACGCGGTTCACCAGGCCCATGTCATAGGCTTCTGCTGAAGAGAACTGGCGCGCGGTGTAGAAGATCTCCGCCGCCATTGATGGCCCCACGATGTTGGCCAGTTGGCGAATGCCGTCAAAGCCATAACCAAGACCCAGCTTTGCGGCAGGAACGGCGAACCGCGATCCTTCTTCGCAAATCCGAATATCACAGCAGATCGCGAGCGCGAGGCCGCCACCGATGCAATAACCATTGATCTTGGCGATCACCGGTTTCGGGAACTTGGTGATGGCTGCATAGAAACGGCTGTTGGTTTCTTTGTAATGAGCGACGGCCGCAGGCGTAGAGCGCTCTTCTTCGAACTTGGAAATATCCGCGCCTGCCGCAAAGGCCTTGCCTCCCGCGCCGGAAATCACCAACAGCCTCGTGTCCGGATCGTCTGCCATCTGCTCAACAAGCCTGGCCCCGCCTTCCCACATGGCCAGGCTGAGCGCGTTGTGACGCTCTGGATTGTTTATGATGAGCCGGCCCACGGCACCGTCGCGGCCGCCCAAGATTTTGCCATCGGCAAGTTCATTCAACGCCATGAAAGGGATCCTAAATCACACCATTTGCTTCAAACTGATCGATCTCAGCAGCCTCATAACCATATTCGCCCAGAATCTCGCGTGTATGCTGACCGATGGTTGGTGGAGGGGCAACGATGGATGCGGACGATCCGCTCATAGTGATGCCTTGCCCGACCAGCTTGCTTTTGCCTCGCTCTTGACTGTCTACATCCCAGGCCATGCCGAGATGCTGCATTTGCGGGCTTTCAAAGGTCTTGTCGATCGTGTTGATCTCGCCGCAGGGCACTCCCACGCCATTGAGCGCTTCAACCCAGTGCTGAGAGGGTTGCCGCTCTGTATTCTCATTCAAGATTGCGTTGAGCTCCGCACGATTGTCGCTGCGCCCTTCAGCGCTGGAAAACTCTTCCCGATAAAGCCGCTCATCGCCCACATGTTCGCGCAAACGCTCCCACATGGCACCGCCTGAGGCTGCAATGTTTATGTAGCCGTCGCTTGTTTTGAACACGCCCGTGGGGATCGATGTCGGGTGATCATTGCCGGCTTGGCCTGGCACCTCGCCATCCATCAGCCAACGGGCGGCTTGGAAGTCCAGCATGAAGGCCTGGGCCTGAAGCAGTGAGGATTGCACCCATTGACCTTCGCCCGTGCGCTCACGCTTGAGCAGAGCGAGCATGACCCCTTGGCTCGCCAGCAAGCCTGCACACAGATCGGCGATGGGAATGCCCACGCGCATCGGACCGCGGCCCGGCTCGCCCGTGATGGACATCAGGCCGCCCATGCCTTGCAGGATTTGATCAAAGCCGGGCCTGTCTGCCAGCGGACCGTCCTGCCCAAATCCGGAAATAGAGGCGTAGATCAATCCTGGGTTGTCGGTGCGCAGAGTTTCATAGTCAATCCCCAGCCGATGTTTCACACCAGGCCGGTAGTTCTCAACAATCACATCAACTTTGGCAGCCATTCGCTTAAATATAGCCTGGCCGGCGGGGTCCTTTAGGTTGAGGGTCATGCCACGCTTGTTGCGATGCAGGTTCTGAAAATCTGAACCGGCGCGGGGTCCTCCCATGCCATCAGCCCCGCTGGTGTCCTTTGTAGGCTGCTCGATCTTGATCACATTGGCGCCCCAGTCAGCAAGCTGGCGGGCGCAAGTGGGACCGGCCCGCACTCGCGTGAGATCAAGTACCGTGTACGGAGTAAGAATGTCGCTGGCGGGTTGAAAGGGCATGAGTAGATCACCAGATTGGAGGAGCGAACAGTTGACGCCTGAGTCAGTGCCGGCAATTGTTGCCATTTTGTGTGGTGAAAGGGAAGTGGTTCGCTCAGTCCGGTGAGGCCATTTCAATAAACAGTTTGTTGCCAGCGCCTCGCATGCTTGAATGTGCAGGTGTTTGGTGCGGCAAGGTGGAGGCAGATGCAATGCCCGTTGATGGAATTTGGACCGGGGAAATTCTCGGCCCCTATGGCTGGGAGAACAGCGGCGTCTATGTCTTGGAAAATGGGCGCATCCTGGGCGGAAGTAACCGGCACTATTCTTCCGGTACATACAAGGTGACAGAAGGCAGATACCACGCCAAGGTGAAGGTGCATTATTATGGCCCGCCACGAACCATCTTCGGCGAGAACCGAGATATCTTCGAGCTGGAGGTGAAAGGGGAAGTTCAAGATGGCGTCATCGACGGGCAGATCGTGCCGTCCGACAAGCCTGAGTCCACTGTGACCTACCGGATGACCAAGCGTCTGGATATCCCTGACGTCTAGCCCGCGATCAAGACCAAAAGGATAGCGCCCACCACAAGGGCGATTCCGAGGATTTCAAGCCGGCTCACGGTCTCCTTGAAGAAAAAGGTCGACGCGATAAACGTGAAGACCAGTTCAATTTGCCCCACTGCCCGCACGTGCGCTGCGTTCTCTATGGTGAAGGCAGTGAACCAACACACCGACCCCAATATGCCGGCAACACTGACCGCGCCGGCCCAGCGCCAGTTTGTGATCACGCGGCCAATTTCCCCCGGTTCGCGCCACACCAAATAAGCGCCCATAATGACAGTCTGGATCACAATGCTGACGGCCAAGGCGTACGCTGCGGCCATGGTGACGTTATCATGCTCTAAGGCCAGAGATGCGCCCCTAAAGAAGACCACAGAGCCTCCCAGGAACACCGCAGAGGTGAGCCCAATTAATGTGGGCTTCTCCATAAGCCCTGAAAGCAGGGTTCTTAACGTAATGGCCGATTGGCCGATGGAGAGTACGATTACGCCGGCCGCACTCAACACCACCGCCACAATAGCCGGCAGGCTCAATCCGTCTCCCAGAATAAGAGCGCCAAGCACGGCGATCATCACGAGCTCAAGCTTTGAGAACGTGGTGCCGACCGCGAAATTCCGAAAGGAGAACATGTACAGCAAGATGACCGTGAACAGGATCTGCGAGATTCCACCGAGCACGCAATAGATGAGAAACTTCAGGTTAGGCTCCGGAAGCGGATAGCCCCCAATGGCGTTCAGTCCCCAGAGGTAAAGCAGCGCGAAAGGCCAAGCATAGAAAAACCGAGCGTAAGCGGCTCCGGCGTTTGAGAGCTTTCCCTTTATGTGTTTCTGCAAGGCTGAGCGAAGGTTCTGAAAGAACGCAGCCGCAATGGTGATGGGGATCCAGATTTCAAGCATCGGCCCTTCCTAAAGGCTTCAAACAATTAGTCAATTGGCTTGTGCTGGCGAGGCTGTGCAACTATCGTCGGCTTTTCACCACACCAGATCTGCAAGAGAGAAAACCCCCCGTGAGCAAACTGTTTTCACCAATCCAGCTCAGAGATCTCGACCTGCGTGACCGCATCGTCGTTTCACCCATGTGCCAGTATGTTTCCACCGATGGCGTGATGAACGATTGGCACCTCATGCATCTTGGGCAGTTATCCATGGGGGCGGGGGCTTTGTTGTTCACCGAAGCCACCCACGTCTCGGCCCAGGGACGGATCAGTCCCGGATGCGCTGGTCTGTGGAATGATGAACAGCAGGCGGCCATGCAGCGAGTGGTATCTTTCTGCCGAACGCATGGGGTGGCCAATCTCGGCATCCAGATCGCACATGCCGGGCGAAAGGCTTCGTGCAACACACCTCTCAACGGGTCAGCGCCTCTTTCTGAAGATCAAGGGGCTTGGCAGACCATCGGCCCTTCGCCCATCGGGTTCGCGCCGGATTGGCATGTGCCGCAGGCGTTGGACGCAGCGGGCCTCGCTGCGGTAAAGCAGGAGTTTGTTCAGGCCACGCAACGCTCAGAGGTTCTTGGGTTCGATGTGGCGGAACTGCATGGCGGGCATGGCTATCTCTTAAACCAGTTCTTTTCTCCTCTCTCCAACCAGCGCACCGATGCATATGGCGGGACCGTGGAAAAACGCATTCGCTATCCGCTCGAGGTCTTTGAGGCGGTTCGCGCCGTTTGGCCGAAGGAAAAGCCCTTAGGTGTCAGGATCAGTGCCGTAGACTGGGTCGACGGCGGGTCAACAGTAGAAGATACGATTGTCTTTGCCCAAGCGCTCCAGGATTTAGGGTGTGATTTCATAGATATCACCACCGGTGGGGTGGACCATCGCCAGCAGATCACAACGGGTCCTGGTTATCAGGTGGAGTTTGCGAGCGCGGTCAAAAAGAAGATCGAGATTCCGGTGATGGCGGTTGGCCTGATCGTCACTGCTCAACAGGCCGAAGAGATCATCGCCGACGGCCATGCTGACTTCATCATGCTGGCGCGCACGGTTATGGATGATCCACATTGGGCTTGGCATGCAGCGCATAGTTTGGGCGTGGAAACGGTCTATCCCGATCAGTACGTGCGCTGTGCTCCACATCTTTGGCGCGGTGCAGCGCAAAAGTAGGCTTTGGCATTATTGCGCTGCAATAACTCCAGTGGTAGTCTCCGCCGCCGTGGGGAATACAACACTTTGATTTTGAGCTACTTTGAGGGGTGTAGGGCTTGCTGTATCATATCTATGAAATGAATCATGCCGCACTTGCGCCGATGCGCGCTGCAGCAAACGCGAGCCGATTCTTTTGGAAGAATCCCTTAAATCCGCTCTCTGAGACCCCGGCCGGCAAGGTCACCGCCGCCAGCCTCGATATGTTTGAACGCATCACGCGCCGCTACGGCAAGCCGGAGTTCGGTATCGAGGAGATTAGCACCCTCAAAGGCACCTACAGGGTGGAAGAGCATGTGGTGTGGTCAAAGCCGTTCTGCGATCTTGTGCACTTTCGAAAAATCGATAGGCGCGATTCATCGCCCAGTCAGCCCCCGTTGTTGATTGTAGCGCCCATGTCTGGCCACTACGCGACGCTCTTGAGAGGCACGGTGGAAACCATGCTGACCACTCATGATGTGTATGTCACCGATTGGGCAGATGCGCGCGACGTGCCTTTGACACAAGGGCATTTCGATTTGGACGACTACATCGATTATGTGATCGAGATGCTGGGCCATCTTGGCCCGAATGTTCATGTTATGGCGGTGTGCCAGCCGTCCGTGCCCGTGTTGGCCGCCGTCTCATTGATGTCGGCAACAAATGATCCGTGCCTGCCGGCGACCATGACCCTAATGGGTGGCCCGATCGATACGCGGCGTAATCCCACCGCGGTGAATAAGCTCTGCGAGACCCGCAGCTTGGCCTGGTTTAAGCGCAACGTGATCAAGAAAGTGCCGTTCCCGAACGCTGGCATGATGCGCGACGTGTATCCTGGTTTTCTGCAGCTCACTGGCTTCATGACCATGAACCTGGACCGTCACCTGAACGCACACAAGGAGCTCTATTGGCACTTGGTTGAAGGCGACGGAGACAGTGCGGAAAAACACGAAGAGTTCTATGACGAATATCTCTCTGTGATGGATTTGACAGCGGAATTCTATTTGCAAACGGTCGAAAAGGTGTTCATCGAGCACGCCCTGCCTAAGGGCACGTTTACCCACCGCAATAAGTTGATCGATCCAAGCCTGATCAAGAAGGTGGCGTTGTTCACTGTGGAAGGTGAGCGGGACGATATTTCCGGTGTCGGCCAAACCGAAGCGGCGCACGATATCTGTTCGAAGATCCCGAAATCGAAGAAGCAGCATTATGTCCAGCCCAAAGTCGGCCACTATGGCGTGTTTAATGGTGGACGCTTCCGTGCCGAAATTGCTCCGCGCATAACGGACTTCACGCTAAGTCACCCGAAAGCGGGTTAAGCGCTACAGCTTGTCTCCGGTTTGAGGCATTATCGCGTTCAACGATGATTGATTCGGATGTGAGCCCGGATGACCCTGGCGGCTTTGCGAAAACTGATTGATCCCGGGCCGGCCGGCCAGCCACAGCGTGCCGGCTTAGTCATCGATGGAGCCGAGTTGCCTGTGATCTTCAGGCGCAATGCTCAAGCCCGGCGGATCATCCTGCGCATGAACCCAAAGGGCGAAGGTATTGTCTTGACCCTACCGCCGGGCACGACCCAGCGTGAGGCATTGGATTTTGCGATTTCTCAAAGTGCCTGGATCACCGCAAGGCTGAAACGTACGCCGGAGACCGTCGCCTTTGCTGATGGTGTTGAGGTGCCGTTTCGAGGCGAGATCCATGAGATTTGCCATCGGCCAATGCCGCGCCGGACTGTCTGGTGTGAAGAATCTGCCGGAGGCGCAGCGGTGCCATCTTTGTGCGTATCCGGGCGGATTGAGCATCTGCCGCGGCGGCTGAAAGACTGGCTGAAAGCCCAGGCTCGGGCTGAGCTGTCATCAGCGTCCAATCACTATGCAGCGGCCATGGGGCTGAAATATTCAAGGCTTTCAATCCGCGACCAGTCTTCCCGTTGGGGATCGTGTTCATCTACTGGGGCGCTATCCTATTCTTGGCGGCTGATCATGGCACCGCCGGATGTATTGGACTATGTGGCGGCCCATGAGGTCGCCCACCTGGCTGAAATGAACCACGGTCCGGCCTTCTGGGCACTGGTGGAGGCGCATTGCCCGCACACCAAGACTGCAAAACATTGGCTTAAGCAGAATGGCCGGGGCTTGCACCGCTACGGCGTTTAGCGATTGTCGTCCTGCACACCGTTGTTCCGCCGCTGTGTGCGCACGCGCGGTTGGTCGAAGCCGCCTTGCTCGCTTTGCCGGTTTCCGAAGATGTCGCGGAAGAATGTGGTGATGGTTTCCTCTGCCCGCCCCGCGCTTTCAAAGAAGTCATCAATAGGCCATGAGTCTCCCAAATAGTCCGTATCGGACGAGACCGGTTCCCCGGGCAATGGAACCGCTGGCAGGTTTGCATGAGCGGCCACCATCACGTCTTTCCAAATCTGCGCGGGCAGCGAGCCACCGGTGACCCGTTTTGTAGGCTTGGAGTTGTCATTACCCACCCAGACCCCGGCCACATATTGCGCCGTATACCCGATGAACCAGGCATCTTTGTAGCTCTGTGTGGTGCCGGTCTTGCCGCCCACTTCACGCCCCTGAAGCTGGGCGCGCTTTCCGGTCCCGGCGTTTACCACGGCGGCCAGCATGTTGTTCATGGTGCCCAGTTCCGTTGGGTCGAGCACCTGACCAGGACCTGTCCCCTTGCGCTCATACAGAATGCGTCCGTCCGTGGAGACAATCCGCTTGATCACGTTCGGAAAGACTCCACGCCCGCCATTTGCGAACGGTGCGTAAGCGCCTACCAGTTCCAGGAGGCTCACTTCAGAGGTGCCGAGGGCGATAGAGGGCAGCGACTCAAGCTTCGACTTGATGCCCATGCGCTTGGCGTTGGAGACAACAAGCGCGGGGCCCGCTTCCACGGCCAGACGCACTGCCACTGTATTGATCGAGCGCGCCAGGGCGGATTTCAAGGTGACTTGGCCATAGTACTTCTTGTTGTAGTTTTCCGGGCACCAGCGATCGATACAAAAGCGCTCGTCTGCGACGATGGAGTTTGGCGAAAAGCCCATATCTACCGCCGATAGATAGACAAACGGCTTGAAGGCTGAGCCCGGCTGGCGTTTCGCGCTAACGGCCCGGTTGAACTGGCTCTTGATGTAGGATTTGCCACCAACCATGGCGACGATTTCACCGGTGGGGTTCATCACCACCATGGCGCCTTGGCTCACATTCAGCTTGGCACCCTGATTCACCAGCCGGCGGCGCAGGCTGCGCTCGGCCACCTTCTGCAGGGCGGGGTTGATAGAGGTTTGGACAATCAGGCCGTCGGCTTTACTGCCTGTGTACTCTGGCACCAGCTCCTCAACCCAATCCACGATGTACTGGGTGGCCGGAGTGTAATCGACAGCTTTCACGTCCGCCGGCCGGTTCACGGCCCGTTTCGCTTCCGCTTCTGTAATGTAGCCCTCTTTGATCATGCTGGAGAGCACCAGAATTGAGCGTTGGCGTGACCCTTTCGGGTTTGATTTAGGATTGAGCCGGGAGGGCGCCTTCAGCAGTGCCGCCATGGCCGCGGCCTCTGCCAAACTGAGTTGGCGGGCGCTCTTGTCGAAATACGTCTTCGCGGCTGCTTCGACCCCATAAGCTCCGCCGCCGAAATAGACGCGGTTCAGATAGAGTTGGAGGATCTCGTCTTTGGAGAACTTGTGCTCCAGCCATAACGCCAGGATGGCTTCTTGAACTTTCCGGTGGATCGTGCGTTCCGGTTTTAAGAACAGGTTCTTGGCAAGCTGCTGGGTCAGAGTTGAACCGCCTTGAACCACGCGCCCGGCCTTGAAGTTCCGGTACATGGCCCGGACGAGCGCCACCAAATCCACTCCAAAATGCTGCCTAAAGCGGCGGTCCTCGATGGCCAGAACCGCTTGCGGCACATAGCTGGGAAGATCTCGCAGGCGCACATCATCGCCAAGGAACATGCCGCTTTCCGCAAGAACTTCCCCATTGTCCGCCAAAAGCACGATGCCTTCTGTGCGCTTCGGAATGGTGAAGATATCCTGGCCTGGCAGAGCATAGACCATATAGCCTGCAATCCCGATTAAGCCGACGAAACCCCATAAAACAAAGGTCATCGACCACATGGCGATGCGGGCGGCGGGCGAGCGTCGCCGAACGGCGCGAGCGTTTTTGGATTTGCGTGTTCTTCGGCCGCCGCGCTCGCGAGGCGCAGGCGCGTGGAGCTTTGGCGGCACGCGTTTGCTCTTGGTCGTTTTTGACTTTGAGGAACGAAAGAGCTTCATAACGATCCAGGTTATGGTTTGCACGAAAGCGAGCGTCTCAACCAGCCTTTAGGCCAGCAGCATTAACCTTTTGCTAATCCTTGCGCTTTTTTCCCCGTATCCGGTCTAGTTGACCTGAAAACAGGGCCGCATTATGGCCCAGGAGGCGAATACTGACCTCCGCGAAGGCTGCCCTCTTCGGGCCTGGAGGAGTGTACATTTTTCACTCCTCCCATTACAACCAAGACCGTTTCTTGCTGGGATTGCCTATGCTGCGCACACTGCTCTGTCTTTTCATCGTTGCTCTGCTCAACCTGGCTTCTCCGGCCAGTGCGGAGCGGCGCGTCGCTCTGGTGATCGGCAATGGCGCGTATACCAGCGCACCGGCCTTGAAAAACCCCGCGAATGACGCTGTGGTTGTCACTGCAAGCCTTAAAGCTCTGAAGTTCGACGTCACCGAGGTGATCAATGGCACCCACCGCCAGATGCTGGACGCTATGTCCGCATTCGGCCGTTCAGCGTCTGGTGCGGATGTGGCGCTGGTGTTCTATGCCGGACATGGTGTGCAGGTTGCCGGGCGTAATTGGCTCTTGCCGGTTGGATCGAGCATAGCCGCGGAAACCGATCTGCCGGCCCAGGCGGTGCGGACCAGCGATATTATGGAAGTGATGGAGACGTCAGGGGCGCGCCTGAAGCTCATGATCCTTGATGCGTGCCGCAACAACCCTTTGCCCACTTCGGCAAGCCGGGGCGCTTCGCGCGGTCTTGCCCGCGTTGAAGCGAACACTGCGGGCACCATGATCACGTTCGCCACGGCGCCGGGAGATGTGGCCGCAGACGGCGAGACCGCAAACAGCCCGTTCACGTCCGCACTGGTTCAACACATCACCACACCGGGCCTTGAAATCCGCCAGCTTATGGGCCGGGTCCGCGAAACCGTCTATAAAAGCACCGGCAAACGACAATTGCCTTGGGTCAACGAAGCGCTGATCGGTGAGTTCTACTTTGCCGGTAAGGATCCCAACGCAACACCGGTGCCCGTTTTGAAGCCCAAGGCGATCACGGTGGTGGAAACCAAGCCGGAAGCGACCGGTCCGTCGGAAAAGGAAGCATTTACGCTGGCACAATCGCTCAACACCATCGAGGCGTGGGATGTGTTCTTGAAGCAATTCCCCAGCGGTCCTTATGCAGGGTTTGCTGCTGCTGCCCGCGCCAAGCTGGCAGCACCGGCGCAGAGCAACACGCAATCTGCCGCCATACCTCCTCAACCCGACTCTTCTGAGGGCTTTCTGTTTCCGAACTCTCACAGGGTGAGAATTACACCCGGCCAGCTAGAGGGTTTGTCGAAAAGGCAGCTCAGGATCGCGCGCAATGAGATCTTTGCACGCCGAGGGCGTCACTTCAAAAGCGCAGATCTGAAGCGTCATTTTGGTCAATTTGGCTGGTACCGCCCACGTACCTGGAACCCAAGGCTCAATCGGGTCGAGAAGGCCAACGTAAACCTCATCAAGAACACTGAGAGATGGCGTTAGGGAGAGCCATCGTGGCGGCCTTGCTGCTGAGCCTCCTGACATCTGGGGCATTGGCAGGACAATACGGTGCACCGCCGGCGGACATTCAAGACCGGCTCGACGCATTGGTGGCGGCTTATCCGGAACACCTCATCAGTCATAATGGCAAGGAGATCACCTGGCGTGACGGCACCACCATGGCGGTGTCGGACGGGCGCACGGACAAATCGTTCACTGAACTCTTGAATGAGCCAGATATCGACGACATGTTCGCCTTTTCCTACAGGGCTGAGAACACGCCGTCGCCGCCGCGCCGCTTCCATGATCCTGGACGCATTCGCTATGAGCCCTTCTTCACCAAGATGTATGGTGACTGCCGCTCCGGCCAGGGACCGCCTCCACAGGCAAGCGTGCCTTGGCTGAAGTCCAGAGGCGGAGGGGTGGTGCGCATCACGACAGTCAATGATGTGCATGAGGCCCTGGCCTCGGTTTCTGCAGAGCTTGATAGACTGCCGAATAAGTTCGTGAAGTTTCTAAAGCCGAACTCCGGCACCTACAATTGCCGCAGGATTGCCGGAACAAAACGCTTATCCGTCCATGCCTTTGCCGCCGCCATAGATATCAATGTGAAGTATGCGCATTACTGGAAATGGACCAAACCCGGTCAGGACGGCACATATCCCTGGCGCAATCGGATCCCACAGGAGATTGTTGAGATTTTCGAGCGGCACGGCTTCATCTGGGGCGGACGCTGGTATCATTACGACACCATGCATTTTGAGTACCGGCCTGAGCTACTTGCGAAATAGATCGCCTGTGACCCACGTCACATGCGCGCGGTCAAAAGTGCGGTACCACACTTGCGGGCACTCCCACTGTCACTCCGACTTGTAGTGCTCGCGCCCGGCCGGTCCTAGAATCCCCCCGGTGAGGCCGGCTGGGCGCTGCTATTGATCCTCACGTTTGGCGAATTCGCCAGTGTCATTGTTTGAAGCCGGTCCTCCAGGTTCCCCGATTAATCGCCTCGGTTGTGATGAGTGCACCGAAAAGCACGTCATGGGCTCAAGCCGCGAGCCACCAACTCTGGGCACGCTTTTGGCGATGATCGATTATTGGAAGGTCATGCAGATTGTGGCATGGTGAACCCTAAAGGGCATACTGAATGCCTGGGGATTGTGTGTAGGGAGTTTGTGGCATGCGCGCTTTGGTGGCACGTCTGGTGATGGTTCTTTGTGTTCTGTTCGTGTCAGGCTTGGCTGATCAGCCGCAAGCTCTCGTTTTGGAGCGGGGAAGCGAGGCGAATTGGGCAAAGAAGCGCAAAGTGCCCAAGCTTAGGACGCAGCCAGGTCCGATTGCAGCATTGCCGACAGATCCTCAGACCGCCCCAACAACCCAGAGAAGAACAAAGCGCTATCGGCGCAGAGGCCGGAACTCCAAGATCAAGCCGGTTGCCAAAGAGCCTGAGTTCCATGTCTATCGGCCTGCGCCATTGGTTTCGATCCATGACAGCGGCTTGGAAGGTGCACTGGCGGACAGCTCTTATTCCCGTTGGATTTTCGACACGCTCCGCCAAAAATCCAAACCGGTTCTGTGGACGCAAAAGGCAGATCGAAAGGCCATATTGGCATGGTATGCAAAACGGAACTTTGCTCCCCATTGGATCAGCAGTTCCGGCCTGACGGAACGGGCGTCGCGTTTGATGAGGCTGCTGAGTGAAGCAGAGCGCCACGGGCTTGAAGCCGAACATTACGCACCGACCGGCCTAGCCCGGCTTGGGGACATCTCTGAAGAATTGTTTGACGATCCGGTCAAGGTCGCCAAACTTGAAATTGCCATCACGATTGCCGCACTTAGATACGCGCGCCACGCGTCCGGCGGGCGGGTTGATCCCAACAAGATTGGCCGAAGTTATGATTTGGCTCCTCCGGTGATCGGACGCATGGAGGCTCTGCTGAAGCTAACGGGTACTGCGCGACCTGACCGCTATCTGAACACCCTACATCCCAGCCACCCAGCCTATGCGGCCCTCCAGGCTGAGTTGGTTGAGGACCGTGAGTTGAAGATCATACAGATTCCCTCTGGACCTTCCGCGCGCTATGGGGAGATTGATCCTCGCGTTCCGATGATAAGAGCGCGCATCGTGCAGCTTGGCTTCTTAAGCGCAGCCAAGGGCAGGACGAGCAGCCGGTCGAGCCATGACCCACGCTATTTTGACAAGAAACTTTCCAAAGCGGTGAAGAGGTTCCAGGCCGCGATGGGACTGCGGCGCGACGGCATTGTTGGCCGGAAGACGTTGGCGGCCCTCAACGGCCAAAAGCGCAAGGACTTCAGGGCGCTGGCTATACTAAATATGGAGCGCTTGAGATGGCTGCCGAGAGATTTTGGCCGCCAGCACATTCTCGTAAACCAAGCTGCTTATGAGGCGCGCTTCGTGGAGCGGGGAAATACGGTTCACAAGATGCGCGTGATCATTGGCAAACCCCATCACCCAACCCCGGTGTTCTCCGACGAGATGGAGACCGTGGTCTTTAACCCTTACTGGAACGTGCCGCGCTCAATTGCCGGCGCCGAGATGATCCCAAGGCTTAAGAGAGATCCAGGTTACCTGGACCGAAAGGGGTTTCAGGTGATTGATCGCCGGGGCCGTAAAGTCCGCTCCCGTTCAGTTCGGTGGTGGAACTATACGGGCGAAACCATGCCGTATGACATCAGGCAGCCTCCCGGACGGCGCAATGCGCTTGGGGAGTTGAAGTTCCTCTTCCCCAACAAGCATGCTGTCTATATGCACGATACGCCCAGCCGGCAGCTCTTCAACGCAGAACGGCGGGCTTTCAGCCATGGTTGCGTGCGCGTCCAAAACCCAAGAAAGTTTGCGGAAATCGTCCTGGGATGGAACGCCCGCAAGGTTGCATCTTTGGTTGCCACCAAAACCAATCGAAGAGTGCCTTTGCGCAAGAAGATCCCCGTCCATCTCACCTATTTCACGCTCTGGCCCGACGAAGCCAATGTCTTGGTGGACTATGCGGACGTCTATGGACGCGACAATGCGCTGGCGAAAGCCCTGAAGACGCCGGCGCGCAAACTTCGCTAAGGACTTGCTGCTGCGCCCTTTAATGGGCGGACAAGCTCCGTGCGCCTGATGTATGATGACCTATGCCATCACCATTAAAAGATCGCGTCATTCTTGTAACCGGTGCCGCGCGCGGTCTTGGCTTAGCCTATGCGAAATGTCTGCTTGCCCAAGGTGCCCGTGTAGCCATGCACGATGGCGGCGTGGACCAAGATGGCGGCGGGCCAGATCCGAAGGTGATTTCAGACAGCGTGGGTGCGTTGGGTTCTGAGAACGCTCTGGCGATACCCGGGCTGCTCAACAGTAAGCAGGACTGTGCGGCTGTTGTGCGCACGACTTTGGAGCATTTTGGCCGCATCGACGGTCTCATCAACAATGCCGGCGTCGTGTTGTGGCGCGACACGGCAGTGGTGAGTGAGGAGGAATTTGTTTCCTCCTCGGCAATCAACCACGAGGCGTCCTTCTGGCTCAGTCAAGAAGTGCTCCTCCAGATGCGAAGCCAAGCGTACGGGCGCATTGTGCTCACAAGTTCCACCTGGGCCTTGAAGCCCTATCCGGGCTCAACGGAGCTAACGCTTTATGCCATGAGCAAAGCGGCTCAGTTCGGCTTCGCCATGGCGCTGGCCCATGGAACCGGTCATGAGAACATCCTGGTGAATGTGGTCGCGCCCGTGGCGAACACCCGGATTTATGCATCCGAGGTCCCGCCCGACAAGCTCAGGCCAGAGGATGTTGCAGGAACGGTTGCGTGGCTGGTTTCGCCGCAATGTGACCTGAGCGGCAAAGTGCTGAGGGTCGCAGATGGGGAAATCTCGATGATCGAACTTGCCGAGACCGCGTCGGAACATCTGGGGGATCAGGCATCGGACCCCGACCAGTGCGGCGCAGCGATAGGAAGGCTTGTGAAGAGCCGGGATCGATCTTGATCGGCGCGGAGCCCGGTTATCGCGCGCGCTCCTCATAATAGCCTAGCCGCTCCTGCAGCGGGCGATCGTGGACCCGCACGAGAAATGCGTCGGTGTTGGCCTCGTGGGTCAGCTCTGCAAACACGGGCGCGGTGAACGTATCCTTCGGGCCCCATTCAAAGCTCACGCCATTCACTTCAGTTTTCCCGCTGCCTTTGATCACGTGGAATGCGCATGATGAGGACCGGAGGGGAGGTGATGCTTTTGATCCTGCCTGCAAGTGCATGGCGGTGAATCCCAGAGTGGGCAACACATCGGCACCGGTCTCGGGATTGATATAGTCAAGTTCAGCCAACCCCTCATCACCGTAGTTCATCATCTCGATGAGCGCTTGTTCCGTGCGGTTCCAGGGGTAGCGCATCATGGGATAACGACGTGCTTTGGTAGCGCGCTTGCGGCTGGGCACCAATCCCGCTGAAAGATATTCCACCTGACTTGCATCCGGGCGGTTGCGGCGAGATTGCAACGGACCTTCTGTGGCGTAGGAGCCTTCCAGATAGTAGAAGAGCGGCAGGTCCAAGGCATCAAGCCAGACAACCGGTTCATCGCCCTCATGACCGTGATCATGCCATTCACCGCCGGGTGTCAGCACCAAATCTCCGGCCTCCATTGGCAGCTTTTCGCCATCTACGACCGTGAAAGCTCCCTGACCTTCCACCATAATGCGAACGGCGGAGGGCGTATGCACATGCGCCGGCGCCGTTTCTCCGGGCAACAACAGTTGCAGGCCGAGATAGATCGAGGAGGTTGCCTGCATGGCCCCGACACCTCTCCCAGGATCTGACAGCACGAGCACTCTGCGCTCTGCCTTCTCCACGGGTGTCAGTTCTCCGGCGCGCAGGAGCAGCGGACGCACCGCCTCATAGTTCCAGTAGCCGGGCTTTGTGACCGGGTTCGGTGAACCGTGGGGCAATACGTTGCGCATCATCGGCCAGAGGGGAGCAACTCCAGCTTCCGTCATCGCACTGCGGTAATCCTCAGGCAGTTCTTCAAGCGTACCGAGTTCCTGGCTCATCTATATCTCTTCTCCTCGCAGATCGGGGTCGGTTTATTGCGTTGTTGTCTGTGCGGCCGGCGCCTTGAGTGCCTGGCGATTGATCTTGCCGGTGCCGGTCTTTGGCAACTCGCTGATGTATTCGACGATGCGCGGATATTTGAACGGAAGCAGTTGCGATTTGACGAAATTCTGCAAATCGCGTGTCTGCGCTTCGTCTCCCACATGACCGTGTTTGAGTTTAACGACGGCGCGCAGGGTCATGCGTCTGTCTTGAAGCTGATGGGCGAGCACGGCGCACTCGTGAACAGCCGGATGTTCGTTCAGGCAGCGCTCAATCTCAAGTGGCCACACCCATTGTCCGGACACCTTGATCAGGTCATCCGCGCGTCCTTGAAAGTAGTAGTAGCCGTCCCGTTCCAAAAAGCGGTCTCCCGTCCAGATCCAGTCGCCGCGCATTGTCTCGCGCGTCTTATCCGGACGGTTCCAATAGCATGGGGCTGAGGAGTGTCCGCGCACCATCATGACACCCTCGCCACCGGGTTCAACGTCCTCAGATTCCGGCGATACAAGCTTGATCTCATAGCCTGGAACCCGTTTGCCCGCAGCCCCGATCCTGTGATCTTCCAGATCGTTTGAGAGATAGACATGCAACAGTTCGGTTGAACCAAGGCCTTCCGTGGGACCATGACCCACAAGCTCTTTCCAGGCAGTATAGATTTCATCGGAAAGAACCTCGGCGGCTGACATTGATTGCCGGATCGAACCAAGATCGCGCCGACCGATGCCTTCCGCCCGACAGAGAGCGGTGTAGAGGGTGGGAAGGCCAAAAAACACTGATGGTTTAAACGCTTCGATTGCGTCCAGTATGCTTGTCGGTTCCGGGCGACCCGGCATGAGCAAGGTCGTGGCGCCCACGGAAAACGGAAACGTGATGGAGTTACCAAAACCGTAGGCAAAGAAGATCTTCGGGACGGAAAAGCAAATGTCGTCTGCCTGAAGTTTCAGCACGTTGGCGCCGAACGATTCTTGTGAATAGGCCATGTCATGATGACAGTGCACGATCCCCTTAGGCTGGCCGGTGGATCCGGAGGAGTACATCCAGAAAGCCATATCATCGGGACCTGTGTCGGCACATTCGAGTTCTAAGGGCTGTTCAGCCAGAAAACGCGCACTGCTGATTTGCATCTTGCCACGCGCTTCGCCGTTCACAACGATGATGTGCTCCAGCGGTGTTCCGTCCACCGCATCAGGACCGAAAAGATCGAGAAAGGCGCCTTCGCAAACCGCCATGCCGGCACCTGTGTCCTTCAGGTAGTAGTTTAGCGTCTCCGGCGGTGTGAGTGTGTTGAGCAACACAGGTACGAAGCCGGCGCGCACGGCGCCAAAGAATGCAGCCGGATAAGCCGGCGTGTCATCAAGAAAGAATGGGATACGGCTTCCAGTCTGAAGGCCGCTTTGGATGAACGCATGGCCCCAGCGCGCCGCCTCGGCGATCAACTCACGGTAGCTGAGAGCGCCCCCGGGTCCAACAACCGCCAGTTTGTCCGGGTTGCGCTCAAGATTGTCCCAAAGAATGGTTGAGCAGTTCCGGTGAGCTTCTCGCGAAAAGCCAATCTCGGAGGATCCCGGGCAAGCGTCTCCAACCGGGTCAATAATCCGGTCGGGTTTCGCCGCTTTTTCTAGATCATAGCGCGCCATGAACTCTGGAGCGATCTGCCGCGCACGGTCCATATCCATCCGGCCGGAGCGCATGAGATAATCCAGAGCAAAGTCCAGTGGCGCCAGAGCCATCTTTTCAGCGAAACCGTCATACCAGTTGGCCGAAGTGTTGGCGGCGCTCACGAGTTTTTTCGCGATGGGTCTGCGCTCGGCGTCGTAGGAGGCCAGCGCAGTCTCAAGGTCATCGTGCGTTCTGAGCGACTGCACCAGCGCGATGGCATCCTCCAGTGCAAGCCGCGTTCCCGAGCCAATGGAAAAATGTGCCGTATGCGCCGCATCTCCCAGCAGTACACAGTTCCCAGAATACCACCTGTCGCACCACAGGCGCGGGAAGTTCCGCCACATGGATTTGTTGGTGATGAGGGGTGTGCCATCCAGCGTGTCGCGGAAGATCTGCGCACAAACGTGAGCGCTTTCGTCCTCATCCATACTGTCAAATCCATACGCCTTGTAAGTGTCGGCGCCGCATTCGACGATGAACGTGCTTTTTGTCGGAGAGAACCGGTAATGGTGAGCATTGAACGCTCCTTTTTCCGTCCGAACAAATGTTTGGGTCAGAGTGTCGAATGGCTTGTGCGCACCAAACCAGGCAAAGTGGTTTTCGAAGTGCTCGATGCTGACATCGAATGAGGGTTCATGAGATCGGCGGACCAGAGAGTTCAGTCCGTCCGCGCCCACGATAAGATCGCCGTCCAATTCGTCCAAAGAAGTGATGGGATGTGAGTAGCGCAATTCGGCACCCAGCACTTTGGCGCGGTGGCTCAGAATTTCGTTGAGCTGCAACCGGCCAACAGCAGAAAAGCCTACGCCATCCAGCACAACCTGCCCATCAGGATGGTTCAACGTCATGTTGTGCCATCTCTCCATCTTCGGCGTCATCAGATCGTGAGTTTCCGGATCGTCTGCTTTAAGGAAATTCAGAGCTTCGTCCGAGAACACCACGCCAAAGCCGAAGGTTGCGTCTCTGGGATTTTGTTCAGTTACCCGCACGGAAAGTTCCGGCATGAAGCGCCGTAACAGAATGGCCGTGTAGAGACCGGACGGGCCGCCGCCCAGAATGTCAACTTTGCCGAGACTCCGCATCGCAGCCTTCCGAATTGGGTCAGGTGCAGAGAGGATATGTTACAAAGTAATTTCATATTGTGCAATTAATACTGTATTATGAAATTCAAATGAGAGGGTCATGGGCTTGATCCTCTTTCTCCAAGCTTTTCGGGATACGATTGCAAGCCTGACAGCTCTCTTTATTGTAGGCCGCGAAACATGGTTCAAACCGGTTCAAACAGGAGTAGTGCCGAAGCCCCAGGGGGTATCCAGTCATTGGATGCCGCGCTCAGGCTGTTAAGAGCGATGAGTGAGCGGTCCGGCCCGGTCTCGCTTTCAGAGATTGCTGGCGACTGTGGCATGCCGCTCAGCAAGGCGCATCGCTATCTTGCTTCATTCCTGCATGCCGGCCTTGTTGAGCAGGCAGGGAAGTCGGGAAAGTACGACCTGGGCCGCGGCGCACTTCTGTTGGGCCTGGCAGCACTTGGTCGCCACGACTTTGTGAATCGTGCTGCGGAGGCCTTGCCAGATCTTTGTGAAGTGACCGGACTAACCGGTCTTCTCGCCGTTTGGGGCAGTGCGGGCGCGACTGTCGTCCGTTGGGAGCGCACGGCTTCGCCGGCCGTAACCTCAATGGGGCTTGGAACCACTCTGCCATTGCTCAACTCCGCAACCGGCCGCGCGTTTCTGGCGTGGGCACCACATGGTCCGCTAGAGCAGTCGCTGGAGCGTGAACTGCGCCGGGCGAAGAAGAACCCCACATTGGTTCCAGACCTGAGGCCAACACGCTCCGGTGTCCAAGAGCTTAATGAGTCCATCAGGCACAAAGGGTACGCTTCAGTGGATGGTCAGTTCATCCCCGGGCTCGTCGCGGTGTCGGTACCGATTCTGGATTGGCAGCGTGAAGCCCAGGTTGTGGTAACCCTGGTGGGGACCGATCCGATGTCAATCGAGCCGGGCTCCGATATTGTTCACCGTTTGAAGGCTTTCAGTGCCGAACAGTCCTTAACGCCTGCAAGCTGAAAGATCCGACCAATTCTGGCCGGGAGAACCGCGGCTGCTTGACTAGGCAAACGAGCATCTTGATCAGTCAAGTTACATAGGGAAGGCCGCAACTAGGTCGTACCGATCAGCGACGTCCTGTGGACGGCTAATCGCTACGGTCTTTCGATACGCGCTTTTGAACGTATTAAGACCCAGCTTCAAACTTCAGATGCTGCGTCCCATCCGTCTTTAAATCGAGACAATGAGGGCTAGACATGTTCGACTGATAGGCGCCGATTGAGGGCAGCTACAACGTGCAGAATTGGGGTTCGATGAATGCGACAATCACTCTGCCACAAGAGTCCCTATCGATTTGGTCAATTGGTCAGAACCCGCGCGAGATTCTCCCACTGGCCGCGCCCAATTGCCTCTTTTGTGGCAAGTACCCAGTAGGTGTTTGGAGTTTCCAGGGGCTCACCAGGTAATCGGATGAGCGTTCCGTCTTCGAGGCCCTTCTTACAAAGAGGCAAGGACCCCAGCAGTACTCCATGACCGGCTATCGCGGCATTGTAAGCATTCACGAAGGTGTCAAACCGCACACTCGGCGTGGATCGAACGGGAAGCCCCAACCGACTGGCGTACTCTGTCCAACTCGAACGAGGTCCTGTGTAAGCAATGCGAGGCAATGTGGTCCAGTCGACTTCGTTAGAGATGATCGTAGGAGATGCGACCGGCGCCAAGATTTCTCTGAATAGCGGTAGGCGATAATGATGTGGCCATTCTCCGTTGCCGTAACGAATCTGGATGACATCATCCATCATTGCGGACTGTCCTCCGAGAATCAGTGATTGAATGGAAAATCTCGCTTGGGCGGCATCCTGCAGACACCGAAGTCTAGGCAGAAGCCACAGATCGATGATCGACTGGCTCGCCGAAAGTACAAGTGTTTCACGACCACGAGCAAACAGTGCTTCAGAGCCATCCCGCAGCTCCGAGAGTGCTGAGGTGACAATGGGCAACCAAGCCTCTCCTTCCACCGTAAGTGAGATGGTTCGGGCATTGCGTATGAACAGTTTCGCTCCAAGCTGATGCTCAAGATTGCTTATTCGCTGGCTAATGGCAGGTTGCGTGAGCCCTGTTTCTTCGGCTGCGGCCGTGAAACTGCCACACCGCGCCGCCGCTTCGAACGCCCGGACCCACTCCAACTGGGGGAGCTGAAAATTGCCCTCAGTCATAAGCAAAACCACCCCTCACTCGAAATATTGCCAATTTGATTTTATTCGAAGAAAAATCAGAATGCAAAATTCCGATCACTTTCAATGCAGGACATGAACTGTGGAAGCGACCCTTGATCCGCACGGACACGTGCTCACTCTAACAGACGGTGCTAAACACCTCCGGTTTCATGCAATCTGGTTGCGGGACAACGCACAGGATGCGGAGACCCGCGATCCCGGTAATGGCCAACGCCTGATCTCACTACGCGACATACCTCCAGAGCTCTACATTGCCAGCGCAAGATGTGATGGTGATGATCTCACTGTGTGCTTTGAACCGGAGGGCAAGGTCGTAAAATACACGGTTAGCTGGTTGCGTGCGCATGTCTACGACCGAGTAACCCAAAACACGCGTGGATGGGTTGCCGACGATCTAGCGCTTTGGGACGCTTCCATATGCGACAGGGTACCCACCGGCGATTTTGCGGAGCTCAAGCAACGTGGCGACGGACTCGCGCATTGGCTGAATGGGGCGGTCCAATATGGATTTGCCAAGGTTGAAAATGGCCCCGTCGAACAAGGAGCTTTGTTTCAGGTGGTCGATCTCTTTGGTTACGTGCGCGAAACCAACTATGGGCGACACTTCGAAGTTCGAACCGAAGTGAACCCGACAAATCTTGCGTATACCGGTCTAGGTCTGCAGGCCCATACCGACAATCCTTACCGCGATCCCACACCCAGTATCCAAGTTTTGTACTGCCTCGAAAGCACGGCGGCCGGGGGAGAGAACATGGTAGTGGATGGCTTCGCCTGCGCTCGCCGCCTGCAAGAAGAAAACCCGCAGTACTTCGATGTGCTTGCCAATCATTGCGCTCGGTTTGAATACGCCGGTGAGGCCGATGTTTGTCTTACTTCACGCCGACCGTTGATCGAGCTGGCGCCGGACGGAGAACTGATCGGCGTACGTTTCAACAACCGGTCGCTGAGTGCTGTAACCGACGTTCCGTTCGAAAAGATGGATGTATGGTATGCGGCCTATCGACGATTGGGTGAAATTATAGACGATCCTGCGATGGAGGTGACGTTCCGTCTTGATCCTGGTGAGGCGTTTATTGTCGACAACACGCGTGTACTTCACGCTCGCAAAGCTTATTCCGGTACCGGCAAGAGATGGCTTCAAGGTTGCTACGCCGACAAGGACGGCTTGTGGTCTGCAAGAAACGCTGCAGCACGCAGATATCGGATGGCCGCGGAATGACCGAAACAACGGCAAATTTGACGAAAGAGACGATCGTCGACTTTCTGGGGTCCATCTTTGACCGCAGGGGAGGTCAGGAATATCTCGGCGAACCCGTGACCATGGGGGAGCACATGTTGCAAGGCGCAACTCTTGCGGAACAGGGCGGTCACTCAGATGTGATCGTGGCAGCAGCGCTGCTTCACGATATCGGGCACTTCACCAGCGAGTTTGGCACCTTCACGATGCAGGACACGGAAGACCGGCATCACGAGGACGCCGGAGCCGAAGTGCTGAAACACTTCTTTCCATCGATAATTACCGATTGTGTGCGCTACCACGTCGACGCAAAACGCTATCTATGCGCGACGAGACCAGAGTACCTGGCCCGCTTGTCTGAGGCATCCATTCATTCCCTCAGTCTTCAGGGCGGACCCATGTCGGATGCCGAGGTTGAAGAGTTCCAGAAGAACCCGAACCTCGATGCCATCATTGCGGTTCGTTATCTCGATGATGCCGGCAAAAAAGCCGGCATGGAAACGCCGGATTTCTGGCACTTCGCCCCAATCCTGCAAAAGCTCGTTGACCAACACGCAGTGAATACGCAGCGCGCTTAGTCAATGCTGGCTCCAAAGCAACTTGGTTGGAAAAACCAGATGGTTGACCTGGCGTGCTGGTCAACGAAACCAACAGATACTCTGTAAACTCTGAAATTGAGTGGGGACTGAAGATCGTCAAACATGAACAGTTCCGCGATTGAAGTTTTGCTCAATCTGGCGGCCTCAGCCGCTTTGCTCATTTGGGCGGTGCGCTTGGTGCGAACCGGTTTCGAGCGTGCTTTCGGCGGGCACCTCCGCCTGTTGCTGCGTCGCTCAACGCACAACAGGTTACTCGCCTCAGCTACGGGTTTGGTCTCCGCAATACTTCTGCAGAGCTCCACAGCGGTTGCAGTCCTGCTGTCGGGATTCATGACAAGTGGAGTAATCGGCGCGGCTGCTGGATTGGCGATTATTCTTGGTGCCGATCTAGGTTCCGCGTTTGTCGTACAACTCCTCAACTCCCGAATAGCGGTTCTCACGCCGCTCTTGCTGCTGATTGGTGTCTTGACTTTCTTGCGAAGCTCGCGGCGGTCCCTTCGCCAAATCGGCCGAATATGTATCGGTTTCGCACTTATCTTTCTATCACTGGATTTGATACGCGATGCCAGCGCACCTTTGTTGGAGAGTAATGCAGCGCGGGAGGCTATGGCATACCTCGCCCATGATCTTGCCTCCGCGTTTCTGATTGCAGCAATTTTCACATGGCTTGTGCACTCAAGTGTGGCGGCAGTGCTGTTGTTCGCCACGCTCGCCGCTCAGGGGGTTTTGCCGGCTGAGGCCACGTTTGCGATGATTCTCGGGGCCAATCTGGGCGGTGCAATGATCGCAGTTTTTCTGACACTCAGTGCAACGCTTTCAGTCCGACAAACTGTCTTGGCTAACTTTCTCTTGCGAGGGGGTGGTGCTGTCTTGGTTCTGTTTGCTATGGCGCAGTTTGATGTCGGTGATCTGTTGCCGGGCGCTGATATTGCGCAAAGAGCCTTGAACCTGCATCTAATCTTCAATCTGGGCCTGCTTCTGGTTGGGTTGCTGTTCCTGCGACCGTCGATCTGGATCACTCGACACATTCTCGTGGAAGCGGGCACGGCCAGAATTGATGAACGCAACCGATCTTTGCTTGATCCGACCGTTCAAAGCCAGCCGTCACGTGCTTTTGCGTGCGCACAACGCGAGCTTGTCGAGATAAGCAATAGAATTGAGAACATGTTGCGCGATGCCATGCCTCTTTTTGAGAACTACGACGCCATTGTCGCTCAACGACTTCGAAGTGAGGCAAAGGAGATCACACAAGTGTCACTAGATCTGCGCGTCTACCTCTCGGGTGTGCGCAGCAACGATGACAGAGAGGATACCAGCACGCGCGCTTTCGACTTGTCTGGCATCGCGGTGAACATTGAAGCTGGAGCTGAAGTCATTGGGCGAAAAATGGTTGATCTAGCCCGCCGAAAACATACAACGAAGGTCAATTTCTCAGAGGATGGATGGCGGGAATTGTCTGACTTCCACGACATGGTGCTGAGAAACATCCAACAGGGGGTCACTGTGTTGATGTCAGAAGACATCGGACTGGCTCGTGAATTGGTTGAGCAAAAAGAGGACATCAGGGACACCGAACAAACGCTGGAGCGAAAACACTTAAAGCGCCTCAGGAAGGGGTCGACCGACACAATCGAAACCAGCTCAATGCATCTTGATCTGCTGCGGGCCTTAAAGGCCCTGAACACATCATTTGCAATGATTGCCTACCCGCTTCTGAAGGAACAAGGTGAGCTTTTGCGAAGCAGACTCGCGGCCGGTCCAAACGAAGCAAATCTGGAACTGTGAAGCGTGCAATATGGCCCGGCTTGATCTCACATTGCCGCAGAGCGCATCTACAACTTTCCAATCATGCATGCTCCACATGAGGAGTTCTGAGCGATTTGCCGACGTCGGGTAACGAGTATTCTGTTCGTGGAGGCACTCGCGCAAACACCTTTCGATGTAAAGTCCCATCTCTTTCTAACTCCCGTAAGTCCCCAGATAATCCCCCGGACTGGAGCAGACCAAGGTCATTCTCTCTAACCTGTTGAAACGGTGGGTGCCGGCTGCAGGAGTCGAACCCGGGACCTATTGATTACACATCAGCAGCAGTATCCGCTGAGCTAACGGGGCAGCCTACTTGATCGGGCATCCAAGGCTGGGGCCATTTGCGAAGTAGGTTGCCGCCCCAAGTGCCACAGGGCTGTCGCGAAGGGGGTGGCGCTGGTTGCTAATTGGTTGCTGGAACGAAAACGGGTTAGCCGTAAATCTAGCTAACCCATTGAAAAAATTGGTGGAGCCAATCGGAATCGAACCGACGACCTCTTGAATGCCATTCAAGCGCTCTCCCAACTGAGCTATGGCCCCATCCAGTTGCTCCTAACAAGGGAGCTATGTCGGCACGGGAACCTATTCTCAAGCCCCGCTAAGTGCAAGCCCCAATTACAGGGTGCTTGCACGTCTGTGCTGAAACGTGTTGGCGATCAGGAATCGCTGGGTGTTACCGGGGCAACCCCACCAATAATTCCGCTCACGTCGCCATTTTCCTCGTCGTCATCTTCCAGAAATTCGTCGCTTGCATCATCACTGGAATCAGATTCATCGATCTCCACATCTGCGATCTCTGCAGCAGCAGCAACATCTGCGTCTTCTGTGTCCGCGCTTTCTTCCTCAACATCTTCGAGGCTGACCACCTCCACGTCACCCTCTGCATCCACGTCGGTATCATCGTCTTCGATGGCAGCTTTTTCGGGCTCTGACGGGGGCGGCGCGTCGTTCTTAGACGGCAAAATGGGCTCAGCTGTAAAAGTTGCCCCACATGCGGGGCATTCAATGGGGTCTTTCAGCAGATCATAAAACTTCGTCGCACAGGACGGACAGACGCGTTTCGTACCCAGTTCCGGTTTGACCACGGTACTCTTCCTCTAATTGCAATTGCATATGAGCATGAATTGGCCTCCCCATGCCACGCTCGCACCAGCGTGTCAAAGGTAAAGTTGACGCAAATTCTGCGTCTATAGCTGTGCTCTAAGGATGACGCCACTCCTTGCCTGTGCTAGGCAACCTTTCGATTCCAAACACACCGCCTGATCCCTCGGGCATAAAACGAACGAGCACCGCACACTCGTGTCACACGCAACAGCCACTCCCCTCAAAGCCAGACGCTCTGGTGGGCTGACCGGGACCTTCCAGGTGCCGGGAGATAAGTCCATATCCCACCGCGCGTTGATGCTTGGCGCCGTCTCCATAGGAGAGACCACCATCTCGGGTTTGCTCGAATCAGCCGACATACACGGCACCGCACGAGCCATGGCGGCCTTTGGCGCCAGAGTGGAGCGGCACCAGGATGGGCGCTGGACCGTCAACGGTTTGGGCACAGGTGGGCTTTTGGAGCCCAAGATGCCTATCGACTTCGGCAATGCCGGCACGGGCGTCAGGCTGGCCATCGGACTTGCCTCAACCTGCCCCATCCAAGCGAAGTTCACAGGTGATCAGTCCTTGTGCAAACGGCCGATGGGCAGGATCATGGAGCCGCTCAGCCAATTCGGCACCCGGTTCGAGGCCACTGAAGGCGATCGCTTGCCCTTGCAAATGACCGGAGCTGTGTCACCCATTCCGCAGGAATACACGCTGCCGGTGGCGTCCGCGCAGGTGAAGTCAGCCCTTTTGCTTGGCGCGCTCAATGTGCCTGGGCGCACGACCGTCGTGGAGCCAGTGCCAACCCGTGATCACACAGAGCGCATGCTCTCCGCATTCGGTGCTGATCTTGAGATCACGCACACAGAACGGGGCCGCGAAGTGAGCCTCAATGGCCCGGCTGAACTGACCGGTCAGGCGGTCACAGTGCCAGCTGACCCATCCTCGGCAGCATTCCCCATGGTGGCTGCTCTGATCACAGAGGGGTCCGATCTTACCTTGCCCAATATGATGATGAACGAGACCCGTACCGGGCTTTTGGGCGTATTGCAAAGCATGGGCGGCGACATCGAGGTGCTCAACCAGCGTGAAACCGGTGGTGAGACCTTGGCGGACATTCGGGTGCGCTCAAGCCGGCTCAAGGGGGTTGTGGTGGACCCGGAGGTCGCGCCCTCCATGATTGATGAGTATCCCATTCTGGCCGTTGCCGCGGCGTGTGCGGAAGGCTCAACGGAGATGCGCGGTCTGGAAGAGTTGCGCGTGAAAGAAAGTGACCGGCTGGCAGCGATTGTGGCCGGCCTTGAGAATAACGGGGTCAAGGTGCAGTGGGGCGACGACTGGATGATTGTCGAAGGATCAGCGTCGGGCCGCCCGACCGGAGGCGGAACGGTGGCCACACATATGGACCATCGCATCGCCATGGCGTTTCTTGTGCTCGGCCTTGTGAGCGAAAAACCGGTTACCGTGGATGATGGCGGTATGATTGCAACAAGCTTTCCGGACTTTGTCGAACTTATGAAAGCGGCTGGGGCGCCGATTGAGGCCGCTGAAACGCTCTCATGATTATCGCCATTGACGGCCCAGCGGCGTCCGGCAAAGGCACCCTCGCGCGCAAACTGGCCAAGCACTTTAATCTGGCTTACCTGGACACCGGCTCGCTCTACCGGGCCGTGGCGCTCAGGCTCGTTCTGGATGGAGACGATCCGAACATCGAGGAAAGGGCCGTAGAGGCGGCCCGAAAGCTTGATGGTTCTCTCTTAAGCGATCCCGGACTGCGGTCCGGCAAGGTGGGAGAGGCGGCCTCGGTGGTGGCGGCAAACCTTAGGGTGCGCGAAGAGATCTTGGATTTTCAGCGGCGCTATGCCGCTTCTCCCGGCGGAGCAGTGCTCGACGGGCGCGACATAGGTACGATCGTCTGCCCGGATGCCGATGTGAAGCTGTTTGTTGTGGCGAATCCGCAGGTGCGGGCCAGGCGCCGTTTTGAGGAATTAAAGGCGGCCGGTGAAGACGTGACATATGACACTGTGCTGGCAGATCTCCAGGCCCGCGATGCGCGCGACGAAGGCCGAGCCATTGCGCCCTTGAAGCGCGCGAGCGATGCACTCTTGCTCGATACCAGTGAATTGGATATAGAGACGGCGTTCGAGGAGGCCGTTTCTATCGTTGAAGGCCGAATGAACGCTTGATGAAGAACGGGCTACATCTCCATGGGGGAGATGTGGGGATCGTGCTTCAAAACCCTGAAAACCCGGTCCTAGAACTCTTAAATCTCCATGCTGGCCTGCACTTAAGGCCTGAGAACAAAGGGAAATCTGACCGGCTAAGTTGTTGGTTCGCCCACAGTCACGCGAACATTTGATACCCAAACAAGCACTGGTTGACGCTTCACTGTGATGTGGGATGCCCTGCGACCGTAATCGTGGGCCAACTTCTGTTTCTTATTTGAGTTTGAAAGAGGACTTGTATGTCTGCAGAAATGCAATCACTTAACCCGACGCGCGAAGATTTTGCAGCAATGCTGGATGAGAGCTTCGGCGGCGGAGACCTCGGCGAAGGTACCGTGATCAAAGGCCGCGTTGTGGCCGTGGAAAACGATCTCGCCGTGATTGACGTGGGCCTGAAAACCGAAGGCCGCGTTCCGTTGAAAGAGTTTGCCGCTCCTGGCCAGAAAGCTGAACTGGCACCGGGCGATGAGGTTGAGGTGTTCCTTGAGCGCATCGAAAACGCGCTTGGCGAAGCCGTTCTGTCCCGCGACAAAGCTAAACGCGAAGAAGCGTGGGTGCGTCTTGAGAAGTCGTTCGAAGCCAACGAGCGCGTGGAAGGTCACATTTTTGGTCGCGTCAAAGGCGGCTTCACTGTGGATCTTGGCGGCGCAGTTGCGTTCCTGCCGGGCAGCCAGGTGGACGTGCGGCCGATCCGCGATGTGTCTCCGCTGATGAACATTCCCCAACCCTTCCAGGTTTTGAAAATGGACAAGCGCCGCGGCAACATTGTTGTTTCGCGCCGCGCGGTCCTGGAGGAAACCAGATCTGAACAGCGCGCTGAGCTGGTTCAAAACTTGGCCGAAGGTCAGGTGGTTGAGGGTGTTGTGAAAAACATCACCGATTACGGTGCGTTCGTCGATCTGGGCGGTATTGATGGCTTGTTGCACGTCACGGACATTGCCTGGAAGCGCGTAAACCATCCGACAGATGTTTTGAGCGTTGGCCAGTCTGTGAACGTTCAAATCATCAAGATCAACCCAGAGACCCAGCGCATCTCCCTCGGCATGAAGCAGTTGGAAAGCGATCCGTGGGAAGGCGTGGCTGCGAAATACGCTGTAGACACTCTGGTCAAGGGTGTGGTCACCAACATCACCGACTACGGCGCTTTCGTTGAGCTGGAAGACGGCATTGAAGGCTTGGTCCACGTGTCTGAAATGAGCTGGACAAAGAAGAACGTGCACCCGGGCAAAATTGTCTCCACATCTGAGGAAGTGGAGGTCAAGGTCCTGGAGGTTGATCCTGCAAAGCGCCGGATCTCCCTGGGCCTGAAACAGACCACCGACAACCCGTGGCTCACCTTTGCCGACAAATATCCGGTCAACACCGAAGTTGAAGGCGAGATCAAAAACATCACTGAGTTCGGTCTGTTCATCGGACTAGACAATGATGTGGACGGCATGGTGCATCTGTCGGATCTGGACTGGAACCGCACTGGTGAAGAAGCCATCCAGGATTACCAGAAAGGCCAGATCGTCGAAGCTGTGGTGCTGGATGTTGATACCGAGAAAGAGCGTATCTCTCTGGGCATCAAACAGCGTGGCGCTGATCCGATGCAAGCCGTAAGCGGCATGAAGAAGGGCGCAGCTGTGACCTGTGAGGTCATTGGCGTTCAAGACAACGGCATTGACGTGAAAGTCGCCGATTCTGACTTTACCGCGTTCATCCGCCGTTCGGATCTCTCTCGCGACCGCTCCGAGCAACGGCCCGAGCGGTTTGCGGTCGGCGATAAGGTTGATGCCCGCATCACCCAAATCGACACCAAGGCCCGCAAGATCGGTCTCTCCATCAAGGCGCACGAGATTGCCGAGGAGAAAGAAGCCGTCAAGCAGTACGGCTCATCTGACAGCGGCGCGTCACTGGGCGACATCCTGGGTGCGGCGATGGCGGCAAAAGGTGCCGACGCTGAGGACGAAAAGTCCGAAGAGTAAAGCAAATCAGGAGTGGGCAAAGCTTGCGGCCATTCGTCCGGTTTCGGCGCCTTGGTCCGGGTTTTTGCCCACTCTCCATCCTAGCTATGTTAATCTGAGGCCATGAGTTTAACCGCTGAAGCTATCGTCGACAGGCGCAAACTGAAGCGCCGTGTCACCAAGTGGCGTGTGATTGCCATTCTTGCTCTGGTCCTTGCGTTTGCTGGCGTCGGTTTCATGGCGCTGTCGTCCGATGGCGTTTCTGGCTTTTCCGATCATATTGCCCGCGTCCGTGTGGATGGCATGATTACAGGCGAGCGTAAAAAGCTTGAACTGCTTAAAAGGCTAGCGAAAACAGACCGCGTAAAGGCGGTGCTGATCACCATAGACAGCCCGGGCGGGACCACGTCCGGCTCCGAAGCGCTCTACGAGGAAATCCGCAAAATTGCGGCCAAGAAGCCTGTGGTATCTGTCTTGGAGTCCACAGCGACTTCAGGCGGGTACATCACGGCGATTGCGGGCGATTACATTGTGGCGCGCGGAAATACGGTGACCGGCTCCATCGGTGTGATCTTCCAATGGCCTCAGTTCAAGGAGCTTTTGGAGAAGGTCGGCGTGAAAATGCGCGAGCTCAAGAGCGATCCCTTAAAGGCCAGCCCATCTCCCTTCGAAGAACCGAGCCCTGAAGCCTTGGCAGTGATGGAAAGCCTTATAAAGGATTCCCACGATTGGTTCCTCAAACTGGTGGCCGAGCGCCGCAAGCTGGGAGAGTCGGAAACCAGGGTCCTCGGCGATGGTCGGGTCTATACGGGCCGCCAGGCGTTGGCCGCTAAACTCATCGATGAGCTCGGTGGAGAGGATGCTGCATTGGCATGGCTGAAGACCAACAAGAAGATTTCCTCAGATCTGAAAATCGTGGATTGGGCACCCAGTGTGGCGGAAAACCTGTCCTTGCCTGGCGTTCTGGCGCGCAAGATCGGGCGCGTGCTGGGAATTTCATTTGTGGAGGGCGTCTTTGAGGCGACTGAAAAAACGCTTACTCCTGAACGACTTAAGCTTGACGGACTGATCTCCGTTTGGCAGCCTAGGAACTAGGTTTTTAAAGAGAAGTGCGAAACAACGCACCGCTTTGCGGTATCGAGAGAGGGAACGGGAAGCGGCATATGATCAAATCGGAACTTATTCAGAAAATTGCGCAAGAAAACCCACACCTGTATCACCGGGATGTGGAGCGCATCATAAACACCATTTTTGGTGAAATCACCTCAGCGCTGGCCCGGGGAGACCGGGTGGAATTGCGCGGCTTTGGGGCGTTTTCCGTGAAGGAACGCGACGCGCGAACCGGCCGCAACCCGCGGACCGGGGAGCCGGTGTTTGTCGAATCCAAGCGCGTGCCGTTTTTCAAAACCGGTAAAGAGCTTAGAGAACATTTGAACCAGCATGGGGCTGGCGGATAGGTTTGCGTTGCGCCCCCCAACCCCCACGCGGCGATTGAAGGGAGCTTAGGAGCGGTGGCCAAATTCATTTCCTGGTTTCTCGGGTTTCCCATTGCGATCATCATCATTGCGCTTTCGGTGGCTAACCGGCAGCCCGTGCGCTTTTCCTTTGACCCCATCAATTCTGCCTCTCCCATTCTGTCGTTCGAAATCCCGCTTTATCTGCTTTTGCTGCTGACCATGATCATCGGCATCGTTGTGGGTGGCGCCAGTTCCTGGGTGAACCAGTCAAAGTGGCGGAAAGCCGCCCGTGAAGCGCGCCATGAAATGAGCGAGTTGCGCTCTGAATCCCTCGCATTGAAACAAAAAGTGTCGGCCTCAGATAACCAGCTCGTCGCGCGGAATTCCTAGTCAGATGGGCGCCCTTTCCCACGCCCTGCGAAATGCGACCGGCGCGCTGGTCGCTGCTATGCTGTGCGCCGGTGCGGCCTGGGCCGAAGACAAGCCGGCCTCTGCTTTGATTGGGGTGACGCCCGAAGGACAGACATGTTTCATTGGCGGAACGATGCGCGGCATCA
>JANQOW010000141.1 GCA_028285595.1 Hyphomicrobiales bacterium | reverse complement strand
GGGTCGCGGCGGGCGGTCAGCGCCTCGCTCCCGTGCGGTTTGCCGCCGAACTCATCGTTCATTTCAACCTCGCCGGCCCAAAGCCGGCCCGTGCCGGGCACGACCGGGCTGCCAAACGCGTTCACCGCAACCACGGCACCGGTCATGAACCCGCCCCAGTCCGCCGACGCGCTGCCCAAGCCGCCCTTGTAGATGCCGGCAAGGGCGCCAAATCCCGCCCCTGCATTGCCCAGATCAAACGGCTTGCCGGCGTCGAGAAAGGCCTGGCGCCCAAGCGCGTGATAGGGCGGGGTCTCGCCCCAGGCCTTGTCTCCGCCATTGGTCAGGTCAAACAGGTTTGCCGCCTGCACGATCGGGCACATATGCGGCTGATCGCGGAACGAAAATCCAACGCCCCTGGCCGCCAACTCAGTGGTGACAGCATCCGCAGCCGCCAATCCGAAAACCGAACCGCCGGCCAACACCACCCCGTGGACCTCCTCCACCAGACACGATGGGTCGGCCGCATCCGTTTCGCGGGTGCCGGGCGCGCCGCCCCTGATCTCCAGCCCGGCCACAGCGCCGCCCTCAGGCAGCACCACGGTCACACCGGAGCGCACGCCCGCATCATGGGCGTTGCCGACAGAAATTCCGTCCACATCTGTAATGAGATTTTGCGGTCCAGGACGTACGGTCATATTGTGGGTTCCAATTAAAGTGTTCGATTGCCAAAAGATGGCAGCCACCACAGGGAGACCCCATGCGCACCATTCTTCTTCTGATCGTCACGCTCACTTTACTGTCCGGCAAGCCCGCCGCCAACGCCTCTGAGGCCATGGTGGCCACAGCCAACACCCATGCCTCCGAGGCCGCGGCCTCCATGTTGCGAAACGGCGGCAGCGCGGTGGATGCCGCCATCGCCGCGCAGCTGGTGCTGAGCTTCGTGGAGCCGCAATCGTCGGGCATTGGCGGCGGGGCCTTTCTTCTGCACTTCGGCGGCAGCGATGGCCGCATCGAAGCGTATGACGGCCGCGAAACCGCGCCGGCCGGCGCAACGCCCGAATTGTTTCTGACAGAGGACGGGGAGGCGATGGGGTTCATGGCGGCCGTGGTGGGTGGGCGCGCGGTGGGCGTGCCCGGCGTCATCAAGATGATGGAGCTGGCCCATAAAGCTCACGGCAAGCTGCCCTGGAAAGATCTGTTTCAGCCGGCCATCACCTTGGCGGAGGAGGGCTTTGCGGTCAGTCCGCGCATGAGCGGGCTGATCGCGCGCTTCAAGCGCCTGAAGGGCGAGCCGACCACGCAGGATTATTTCTATGTGATGCGCGGCGACGTCCGCAGCCGCTTGCCCGTGGGCCACATCCTCAAGAACCCGGCGTACGCAAAGACCCTGCGCACCATTGCACAGAACGGTGCGGCAGGATTCTATGAGGGCCCGGTGGCGCGCGCGATTGTGGACGCCGTGCGCGGCCATGCCACCAATCCGGGGACAATGACGCTTGAAGATCTGGCCGCCTACGAGGCCAAGCGCCGCGAGCCGGTTTGCGCTCCGTACAGGGCCTACCGGGTCTGCGGCATGCCTCCGCCCACCTCAGGTGGGCTGACCAGCCTGATGATCCTGAAGATGCTGGAGCGCTTCGATCTGGCCGCCCTCAAGCCAGGCTCGCTGGAAGCGGTGCACCTGATCAGTGAGGCCAGCCGGCTGGCCTTCGCCGACCGCGGCGCCTACATGGCGGATGCAGATTTTGTAGATGTGCCGGCCAAGGGGCTGCTTGATCCGAAGTATCTGGCGTCCCGCAGTGCACTCATCGATCCGCTCAAGGCC
>JANQOW010000137.1 GCA_028285595.1 Hyphomicrobiales bacterium | reverse complement strand
CCTCACTGAAACCAACACGATGATAGGTCTTTCTCATAGAATCGCTCCACATAAACTTCGCTAAGTTACGTGTTGCGACGACCCATTGAACTCACAGCTCGAATGCTGCCTTTCGCTACAAGGGGCTTAACGCCCCATTGTGGAGATGTAGGGCGAAGAGTGACGCAATGATCCTCGGCAGCGTTCTGAAACACCTTCACATCCGACTGTTTCGAAAATTTTCTGCCCTTGTAATCTTCCTCCTCCCACAACCGGGATCATAAACGGAACATTCCAACTCAAAACGGTCCAGTTTCTGGGAAGCAGGTCACGATTGCTTTCTGCAGACCAATAAAACGAACAAAGGCCCAATGGAGCAGCTAAACCGAAAGATCTCATGAGGAATTTCAGATTAAGGCACTTCGGCCAAATTGCACCTTTGCAATATCGATCGACTCGTCGGCCTCGGTAGTTGCAGGCCTTCGGTTCTTAATTACACAGCCCATAACTCCCAAACGGCTTATATCTGGGAAATGAGCGAAATTTTCCTACATTTCTCTCTCGAAGCCAGAATAGAAGCATCGACCCTTCATCCAGAATCTATTCGCTTTTTCGTTAAACCGAATGCGGCCCCTTAGCCGCCCCGCATTTGCATCATGCAGCTTAGTTTTCTCGAGAGCTATCTCAATAAGAATTAGGGCACCATTTGTAAAATATATTCTTCATTTTTTTAAATATCCCTCTATTTAATCAGTTAATCTCAAAATAATATATAGAATATTACATCGTATTTTATCATCACAAATTCAGTAATTTAATTCAAAAATTATCCAGAATTGATGAAATATCATCCATTCATTATATTGAATTAATGTGGCTTTCCCCACACATCAGAACGAGCTCTTAGGTTAAGCTCCAAGTATTTCTGACGTTAAGGGGGACTTCAAATGTCGACCTCAAACGAAATCATAAATTTGCGTTCGCGCGATGACAGTCCAGTTTTGCCGATCAAGCAGGAGTATAGACTAGAATGCCTTAGTCGAAGAGAGCGAGAGGTTGCCAGAATCTACGCGAACGGAGCTGGGTATCGAGACATCTCAGAACAGCTCTGCATCGCCCCAACGACGGTTCGAACACACCTTCAGACGATCTATCGCAAGCTCAAGATCACCTCTAAACTGGAACTCTATCAAGCTGTTTTGGCGGATCAGGGTCAGTCAGCTCCATCAAAAGTGGAATCTCACCCTTCATGCGCCACCGGTCGGGCTTCCATTGCCGTTTTGCCATTCAGTATCACCGACAAAGATAGCGAGCAGCACCACCTAGGCGATGGCATTGCCGATGAATTGATAACTACCCTCTCACAAATTGAGGAGTTGTTTGTTGTCGCGAAGAACTCTTCGTTCCAGTTCAGAGAGAAGGCCCTTGATACTTCGCAGATTGCCCGCCAACTGGGGGTGCGATACCTCTTGGATGGTAGTGTAAGACGGTCTGGAGACCGCCTAAGAATCTCGGCTCAATTGCTGGTGGCGCCAACTGGCCAACAGATTTGGGCCCAGAGGTATGATGGTGAAATGAGCGATATTTTCTCACTTCAAGACCATATCGCAAACAGTGTTGTGACCGCCGTTCGACCAACGCTGAGAACGGCGGAAATCGATCGCTCAATCCGAAAAGATGCATGCGAGTTAGACGCCTATGATTGTTTCCTGCGTGCGCTCCCTTATCTGGCCCGTCACACGCCAACAAGCATGCAAACAGCAGATGAGTTGCTCGAAAAGGCAATCGGCCTTGATCCGAACTATCCACCGGCCCTCGCTTACGCCGGTTTACTCAAAGTGAACCGCCCTCAGTTTGGGCTTAGCAAGTCACCTCAAAGTGATTTTCAAATCGGGTTGAAATTGGCTCAACGTGCGCTGGATGCCGCGCCGGATAGTGCAATTGCTCTGGCCATTGCAGGCTATACAACCATGCAGGTTCGGCGTGATCATCTCGATGCAATTGATCTAGCAAACGCCGCCATTTCCAGGAGCTCAAGCTCCTTCTTGTCGTTTCAAATCTTGGGATGGATTTATAACTGGTTTGGAGACGGCCAATTGGCGATCGAGCAATTCCAACATTGCTCGCTGCTGAGCCCGCTAGACCGGCGCTCCCATCTCACGGACGTTGGCCTTGCATTCGCCAATCTCATGGAGGGAAGACCGGAAACTTCGCTGAAATTTGCGAAAAAGGCATACAGCAAGAACTCTGAGTTTCCGCCATGCCTTCGTCAAATGGTGGCCGCGCTTGCAACTCTAGAACGATTGGAAGAAGCGAGTGAGGTCGCACTACAATTGCTCAAACTGCAACCAGGATTTACCGTAAGCAGTTGGTGCCGTTCCGCACCCTTCCGGGAAACAAAAGCCCAAAAGCAAATGATCGCAGCCCTCATTGCAGGGGGGCTGCCGGAATGATCGGGCGACGTGGAGTTGAAGCAAGCTACCCAGCTCCAGGCCACAATTTCGTGCCGCAAAAAGTGCAGCCATCACTGCCTCCATGGAGCTGATGGCCTGTTGATCATCGGGCGCGCATAAAAGAAACTGATTGGTGCCTTTGTCCGCCCGTTTCCTCGCTATTGCTCCCCGTGTGCTTGACGGGCGCAACGCAGTGCAGCCGGTGCCACTGAGAGCGATGGGCACGCAAACTCGGCACACGGGTCATCTTGGTCAATGCAATTCAGCCTAGGCTCATAGACATAGCGCTCAACCTCGCGGATGGACCGTTTTTCGAGCGCGTTTCGACGCTAAGGCACATGCTATTCTGGGGCATGCCTACGGAGAACTGCAGGCCTTCACATCAGCAGCATCACATTCGGAAAAAGCCCTTGACCTGAATGCGAATGACCCAGACACTTACGCTTATATGGGTGTCTGCAAAGAACAGCAGGGGCAGCCTGAGAAAGCCATAGGGTTCCTTCTAAAGGCGATGCGATTAAACCCATTCTATCCAGCATGGTACTTGTGGAAATTGGGCACGTCCTACTATTTTGCGGGGAGGTACGAAGATGCGGTTCTTCCATTGAAATAGGCCGTTGCACGCATCGAAAAATTTAAGAGGGCGCGTTTGGCGCTTGCAGCAGCGCATGCGCAGATTGGACAAATTGAAGATGCAAACGCGCAAGTTTCTCAGCTTCAACACTTTCATCCGGGCACCTCGCTCGCCTCAGAGAAACGCCTATACTATTGTTGGCCAACCGCACTGAGAGATTATTGGTTGAATGCACTGCGCAAAGCTGGCCTGGCCGAATAAGCGTACTTCCGTATCTATGTCGACCGTCATCCAACTCCCAACCGCTCGCGGAAGCCCAAGGCAAACCGTGTGACGACCTTGTTCTTCAATGTCGGCAATTGGCAGATTCCCGATCTTTTCATGGGCGGATTGCAGAGCCTGCGCCCGTGGCTTAAAGGACACTCACAGGCTACTTTGTAGCCTTTCCCGCTCATGCGAGTGCTCAATGACACTAACCCAGACGTTGTTGTAATGCCTACGAAACCTGGGGCGGATCTCCCGCCCCAGGTGCTCATTTGAATTCGTACTGAGCTTGAACCTTGGTTTTCTGGTCGCCGCTAGGTCCATTCTTCGAACCAAGCGCCTGCCCCTGCGAAAACTATTTCGCCGTCATCTGTATCGAATCGAGCATGGACACTCATTACAAGTGGCCCCTTGCAGCGCTCATCCCGAATGTTAAAGCTCAACTCCGTGTCTTGACCGGTGATATTGATCCTACCAGAATCGTGGATGACCGGACTACTGGACTGAGGTCCTTGCGCCTCGCGGATGTGTACCCGGTCGATTAAGGCATCGTTGTTGACACGCACGCGCAACCAAGCATGGTAGCGACTGACCCGGTCGTCATCCAGTTCCGTCGCAGACGGAATTGTCAAGTGAAACCAGTTGTCTGTTTTCTCTTTTTGCTTGACCTGAGCGCCCCATCCAGCCCTTCTCAGGAACAAACCGTTCTTTGTTCCAGTATATTCCTTTGTGAATTCTGGTATTACGCCAGCACCGTGCGTCCAAAATTTAAATGTGTCTGACATTTTTCACTCCTTTATCTGATGTTGTCGGTTATAGATCCGGAATATCATTGTTTATTTCGAAAACTGCCTTTTCCTTCTCATATAACTTGCAAGCTAATTTTTATTACCTAAGAGCGCTCAACGGTATCCGCCGTATGCGGTATTTTAATTACTGCAAATGCATTATTTTCACTTTTTCTCGCAAAAAATATTTCAAAATATAAATGAAAGAATTATTATGAATTTTGGATTCAGGAAAATATAATTAGTTCGGAAATATTCTACTTATATTTAATTACCCCTCAGGCGCCAAGAGTCGAAATATATTGGAGAATATTTTTATCGCGCCCAGAACTGTGCGGATTTATATATGAACAACCAACAGAAAGCTTAATGATTCCTCCAAAGTAGCGCTCCTCCAAGCGTTGCGAGACTCTGGAACTCCGAGCGGCCATTAACGCAGTTCTATTTTGAAGCCAAGCTGCGCCCATTTCGATCTAGCTGCGGCCTTTTCTTGATCCTCAAGCGAGGCACGGTCGATCGGTTGCCCACAGCGCTAGAACGAGCCGGAGCAGAACGCGACGTTAATGAGAGGGCCGAAGGCCACGCTCCATCCGGCGTGATCTGGGCGATTTGGTTGGGTCCTGCTACTCCCTCAAGTTGGCCCTAATCAATTTGAAGCTCGCAAGTAGCAAACGAAATCGTGATTGGAGAAGATGCGAACGGCAAATATCGGCACTTAAGGGAAGTCCTGCGCCCCCCAATATTGTCAGATCTGCCATCAACATCAGACGTTCAACGCCCCACCCCATCCGGTCACTTTGCCCGCAGAGCAGCCATTCGCGGGCCCCGACGTCGCTGAGCCCAGAGCCTCTGATGCCGCGAAGCTCGCCAATGCCTGCTTGCTGGCGCGGTGGCAGAGGTCACGCAATGACCTCTGCCTCAACGGTTCACTTATTGAAGAACTCAGCCACAGCGTCGGTTGATGCCTTAACGGCCTCTGGCTTGTAGTAAAAGTCCACATGGGAGAACTCGTCGAACGCAAGTTCCTCATGCGCATTTGTCAACTTCTCGACAAACTGCGTTGAGCAGATCGCCGTATAGGCTGACGTGCTGTAGATGGTCAGGCTCGGCTGTACGATTTTGTCTGCATAGGCTTGCCCGATGGAAATCAGAGACTGCATGCCCTGATCACCGATGTGCATGTTGGTGAAATTCGGAACCGCAATCGGCCCTTTGACCCCATCACGCCCATAGTAGTCATAGGTTTCCCCAACCATCGGGTTGCCCCCCACCTCGATAAACTCCTCCCGGGTCATTTCGTCGTCAAGCAGGAAGGGGGTGACGTAGTCCGGCTCGCCCGTTTCATACATCTTCTGCATCGAGGCGTTCGCGGCCGCGATCTGCTGATTGGCCACGTCGCGATCGGCCCACTGGAAATCATCCGCCGCCATCATGCCCGAAACCATGGCGATCTTCTTGATCCGATGATCGGTCACGGCGGCCGACGCAATGATTGAGCCACCTTGGCAGACTCCCAAGCCGTAGATTTCATCGACGAAGGGTAGTGCTCCAAGGTACGACACAGCATCCCAGGTGTTTTCGATCAGCCGGAACATGTAGCGGGACTGTTTGAACTCGCCCGGCAGCGCGGGAGAGTCGCCCATGCCCAGGTAATCGAAGCCGAGGTAGATGAAACCGCGTGCGGCCATTTCCGGTCCGTAAGTGGCCGGGATTTGATCTTTGACCTGTGGGAACGGGCTGGCCCCCACGATTGCTTTGTAGGTCTTGGTCGCATTAAAACCTTCAGGAAGATAGAGATCGCCAGCCAAATCCACGCCAAAGGATTTGAAGGTTACTTTGTTTTTGCCGGCCGTGAGAGTTTGAAGTGTCATCGTCTTGGTCCTTTCGGATTTGAAGCCATTCGGCTTGCAGAAGTAAACTGTTGCGTTTACTTATGGTGCCGGATCGCGATTGTAAACAGGAAATTTTACTTTTGAGGCAAAAATCGTGAAACGCACTGAAATCAAAAGAAAAAATATTATCGATGCGGCGATCGAAGAGTTTCGCGAGCAGGGATTTCTCGGAGCGAACACGACAAGCATCGCAAAAAGGGCGAACGTTTCGTCTCGCACGCTCTACAATCACTTTGAGAGCAAGGAAGCCCTGTTCGATGCGATCTCAAAGATCATGATTGAGCAAAATTGGAGCATGGAGCCGGTCCCCTACGATCCCAATCGCGACTTCGCTGAGCAATTGAAAGACGCTCTTTGGCGCTACGTTGAGGTGATTACGGAAGAGACGGCTCTCGGATTGAACCGGATGGTTATTTCAGAATTGATCCGCGATCTGGACCGTTCCCGGCAATTCTTCACCGAAACTGTAACACATGATTACCCAATAACGCGGCTGGTCGGCGAAGCCATGGACGCAGGCGTGATCCGCAAAGCCGATGCAGGTCTGGCAACCAACCAACTTCTGGCGCTCGTCAAAAACTTCTTTTTCTGGCCGGAGTTTTTCCTTGGCGAGAACCCGACGCCAAAAGACGTATTAGATGATTGCGTCGCGATGTTTCTGGCTCACTACAAAGCGGACGTTTGACCAGCCATTGCCACAGGCGGCAGAAGCATTGGGAGCCAGGCCCCCTCTCTTCATGCAGCAGCCTCGGCCTCAATCTCGACCATCAGCTCCGGCAGCGCCAGCCGTTGGACACCGAGCAGGCTCTGCGGCGGCCGGATCGACGCGGGCGCTATCCAATCCGTATAGACATCATAGTGTTCTGAAAAGGCGTCAACATCCGTGGTGAAGAACCTGACGAACACAAGGTTCTCGCGCCCCATGTCAGCTTCACTGAGAAGACAATCGATATTCTCAAGGGCAATTTCGATCTGCCTGCGCATATCCCCCGGTGCGGTAACCTTCAGACCCATCGGCGCCTCCGCGTCTTCAAGCAGATCCACTTGTCCTGAACACCGCAGATGCCGCCTGGCTCCTTCGACGATCTCTCCCTGGTCCATCAGAAAGGCAAGGCCCCACTGGCTGGGATTGACAGAGATACGTTTCATCGCTTGTTGCCCTCTTTCACGCCACAGATGTGGTCAATTCTTTGTCTTGTCGCGGCTGATTGTTGTGTGAAGATACTCTTCTGGATCGAACAAGATGACAAGATGGGGTCTCTTGAGAAACCTGCCGCACGGTAAAAAAATGCTCCTGAGGTGACTGGCGGCCAAGCCTAAGGGCCGAGGTGTGGGATTTTCAAACTTCGAAGAGTGCGCCCTCGAAATGTAACATGTTGCAAGATCACACAAAACCCACCACGAAAACTTAGAAATCAACTCCGCCCATAAGCCTTGCTTAATGAGTCGCCCCTATATTTCAATTTTCAAATGAAAAGTAAATTTCATGGCCATAGTATTTTTTCTAATTGCTGCGTTTTTCTGGTTGAGTGTTCAAAGTATTACGATTCATGGAGGTTTAAATTATGACGGTTATATGTTTGCAACAATCTATGGAATGTTGTTTGGGTTTTGGATGGTTGCTGGAGTTGCAATTATCGAAAAAATAACCTCCCACTACTTCCGCAAATCGCTTCAACCGATATTATTCATTTTGTTTTCGATATCGGCCTTCGCCTTGGCTTTATTGTTCATTTGGTTCAGACCTGGACACCCATCCAACAAGCTGGGTTTGTTCAGTTGGTACTGGGCCTACGTGGTGGGAGTTCCAGCACCCGTTCCGGTTCTAGTTTATCTCATAAGAAATATAACGCGTTCCTAGGCCGTCACTGAACACCAAAACAAAAGCGCAAATACTAAAGATGATTAGACGTTCGCTATTCATGGCGCAAATTGGACAGTCAGGTCCATGGAGATTGGGAAAAATCCGCACAGCTGCCCTTCGAGCCGTGGAAATGACGTTCCGGGGAGATAGATTTCTTCGGTGGGGGTAGGCCAAATTTGGACAAGTAGCATGCTCTAGGTGATCCTACGCGAGATGGTTTCCAGCAAATAAAAACGCTCCTTCAGGACCCCAACCACAATATCCCACCAAATGCCAATGGCGACCGTTCGAGAAACTCCCGTGTGGCCAAAATGCAACTCATCAAAATGATTCAGATGTTGGTGTACTTCCAAGATTTCATCCAGCATGTAATATTTATTGATAGAAAGTGGGGGTGAGAGCGTTCGTGGGCGGGACGATTTACCAATGTGTCTATTGAGTTTTCTGCGAAATCATTTTGCGTTTGTCTTGATGCTGGTCTCAGTTGCTGCACTTGCAGCACCAGCTCCTATGGATCTCTTTGTTGAGCAGGCGCTGATCGAGGAAATCGAATCTCATGCACCTGGTGCCGGCAAGCAGATTAGGAAGCGGCTGGAGAGAATCGAGAAGAACACTGAACTAGGTGAAAACCAAAGGCAGGTCTTTGTTCATCGGGTTTTTCAGCGAGCGAAAGAAACTATTGAAATCAAGATAAAGGCAGCAAAGGAGACTGGAACAGACGAACAGGTCGACCGGTTGTCTGACGCAGCACAGTACATCGAACTGTATCGCTTGAATTATACGGGCGAGAAAGTTGGCGTTCCCATGAAGATCAAGGACCGCGTGGGAGACATTTGGGATCGACAACAGGCCGAACGAAAAAAAGAAGAAGAAGAAAAAAAGAAAGCAGAGCCGAGCACGCGCAAGGCGGACCGCCAACAGTCTCGCGTCGTGAATCCCACCTTTCCGCATCAGCGCAAGATTTTTTCAACGGGCACCAGCATCTCGGTGGACTTCGGTGTAACCGCCGTCAACGGCGACGGGCGCGTCGAACCCACATTTGGCAACAGGGAGTTCGGGTCGAACACGACCGGAGAGGTTTCGGTGGGTATTGATGTCCGCACAACGGCTATTGATTTTTCCCCGGGCGTGAGCTTCGCGATTGGTGCCTGGGGCAGACTTTACCCTGAAGGCGAACAAATCATCGCGACGTTCGAGCGCCACCCAACGCCCGGTCGAGACACCTTTATGTTGCAAGACCAACTCGGGTTCATTCTCTTGTACACCGGAATTCGGATATCAGATCTTGGTCGGCAGGTTGGGGACCAAGATGTGTGCAATCTGGGTTTCGCGCTGTGTAAAGCGGCGCTTACCTTCTTCATCGGGCCGCGCCTCCAAATCAACAAAACCACTCTGCAAACTGATGAAAGCGGGGGCGGCGGTGCGCGCGAGAGGTTCACGAAGACCACCACCGACCTTGGGTTCACGATAGGTGCCGACTTGGACATGCCGCTGACATCAACTGGAGGGTTCCAACCCTTTGTGCGCTTCGGCTTTGCCGCCGACTTCACGCCGGAGCGCAATGTTCGCGGGACCTCAGGCCTCGGTTTCAATTATGATGGTCGCGTGGAAGGCAATGTCGACGCGCGGGCTTTCGTTGGCTTTGGTTTGCATTTTACACCTATGCCCAAATATTAACTGATGCTGGACGGTGCGGCGGAGTGGATGTCCGGTTTTGGCACCTAACGCAAGCCCTGCGCCCCCAAATACTGCCAGCTCTGCCCTCAACATCGGACAATCAGGCCCCACCCGTTTCCGGTCGAAAAGTCCGCGAAGCTGCCCTTGTTCTAAAAGGAATAAATGACCCGCTATAGAACTCTTCCGACAAAAAAGCGGCCCGCAAGAGGGCCGCTCATTGATTGAGTTATGGCTTGGGATCTAGGCAGCTGCAGATCCGCGCTTTCTGCGCCAGCCGATGAGGCCAAAGAAACCAAGGGCGCTTAGGAGGAACGGCAAAGCGGCTGGAAGCGGAACTGCACTGATCGGAGCTGCGCTGATCGTAAACGTTCCGTCAACTCTGGCTCCCGACACGTCATTGGCAAACCAGGTTATATCGTTGGAGCTGAAATTTGAAATCCAAAGCCGACCGACACCAGCAACGTTCAAATCGCGCACGAGTATGTCGACGAACCCGTTGGGGTCACTAGCAAGAAACGGGAGCGGATCAGTATCGAAATTTGTTGATGCGGAACAGAAGTCACAGCTCGTTGCAACATTCTGATCGAAAACGGAACCGTTTATATTCACAAGCAAATTGGTGAGGCTTCCGTCTCCATCGCTCAAGTTCGGAAACGCCGGATCAAGAAAAACTGAACCGGAAAACACACTGTTCGCTGCGATGCCGCCGAACGCGCTTGAAGCGCTCGTGGCCGTCAGATCAAAATTATACTGAATTGGAAGCGCATTGGCTTTCCCCCAAAAACACAGCATAAAACCACAAGTAACAGCGAAAAGTTTTATGGATTTGAGCATTTTTATACCCCTCTGCCTAACTGCCTATGCTGCTGTAGCCCAAGAATATTTTGAGTTACAGACCCCATGACAGTCTCAACCAACATTAACGTTTAGTCAATCACGAAGGTGAGAGGTGCCCAAACCCACGCTCGCGGGGAGATTGCTGATGTCGTCTATTGGCCCTTACCGCAAGTCCTGCGCCCCCAAATTGTGTCAGCTCTGCCATCAACATCGGACATTCAGGGTCCGCCCGCTTTCGGCCGAAATGTCCGCAGAGCTGCCCTTGCTTAACGGGAACTGATGACCACCTTCAGCCTCTCACTCGCGAGGGGCGTTAGCCCTGAGCTTCGCCGGCGCTCTTCAAAGAAACCTCAGTTGCTCTGTGTTTGGGGCAGTTTGTATGGCAGCCTGGGAAAAAACACGCGGTGGCATTCGTGCCGATTTGTGCAAGCTGATCCCTTTCTCTGGATCCGGCTATTATGTCGGTCACGGCTTCATCAGAAATTGGCTCCACAAACGATAATCCAATGAAGTACCGGTTCGCCCATTCCTGCTTGGCCGGAATGTGCTGCCCCGCCACATAGATCTCCAAATCTTTCGCGGACACATCCATGGAAGGCGCCTGAAGCTTCGCCCTGCGACGGCCAATGTGAGACACATAAGTCACGGTACAATTGTTCCCAAACGTCAGCAGCGCTCTGGTATTGCAACCGTGTAGATTGTTGGCTTTGCTTGCTGCTCTAGACCGCCAAACCACGAGCAGAAGAATGATTACCGCCAGCACTGAACCGACAGATAAAGCGACCATGCCCACCCCAGACGTTTGATCTGTCGGTTTTTGCTTGGTCTGAGATGACATGTTGCCTGATCCAGACTGGCCCAGATCTGTCGCAAGCTGTGCGTTCGGCTTCATCCTGCACTTGTGCTTCTGTATCGCCTGACCAAGCCAAGAACTGGCCTCAACAGACAGTTTGAGCTTTGAGTTCATCTTATGATCGGAGGGGTTGCTCTCTTTCAGTCTGCCTGCGAGGGCAGCCGTGTAGAGTTCGAACTGCTTTTTGGGGGCCTCAGAAAAAAAGTCCGAGATCAACCGGTCATGAAAGGCTCGCTCCACGTGTTGAACGCGAAGCAGCACCTTTGAAGCTTTCAGGCGGCCAGAGCGAACGCCGCCGAGGTCTGCTTCGAAACCTTCTAAATCCATCAGCACACGGCACACTTGAGGAGCCGCACTGGCAGGCGCCGCACCGGTACACATCAGTGCAACCATGAGACAAACGATGTACGTTGCTCGCGCGCTCATTCGGAGCTCCAATCTTAGCTAGGAGCAGCCTACCACTAAAGCGTTTATGATATTATAATATACCATTATAGTTGTATCACTGTGCTAAATGTGAATTCGACGATAACCGGAAGGCCGATGCTTCATAAGCGGGTCTGCTTCGCCATTGAAACCAGACACTCAACGCCCCGTCAGAGCACGCTCGATTTGTCCGCAGAGCTTTGCCCTCGGTCGCTGAGCGCCGTCCAATGGCGGTTCTGAGCCCTTTGTGGACATTAAAACAAAATGCTCACCGTGGTTCCAAGAACCGCTAAGACGGCGTCGAAGAAAGCTTGGCTTCGGGGTGCAAGGCCCTCGTTGAACCAAAGCATTGGCCACCTCCTAACTGCAGCTTTTGCCCCCGAAAATTCAACGGAGCTAGCCGGGGCTAGTTGCTTTCAGGTCGCGTACGCTTTTGAAGAACTCTATGGCGTTATGGGTGGCTCCAAACTTGGAAAGATCGTTGTGGCCGGCGTTCTCAATCTCTAAGAACTTTGCCTTGGAGCCGGCTCGCTGATGCAATTGCCTGCCGTGATGAACTGGGATCGCTCTATCTTTGCTCCCGTGCATGATCAGCATTGGTGATCTTACATCCGTCACCAGGAGATCTGAACGAAACCGATGCTTGAGTAGCAAACTCATCGGCACCCATGGAAAGCGCCCCTGTGCCACAGCCATGAGGGAGTCAAATGGCGCCTCCAAAACCACCGCAAACACGTCGCGCTCCGTGGCAAGTTTTACCGCAACGCCGGTTCCCAACGAGTGGGCATACAAGCCGATTGCCTGCTTATTTTGAGCATGGACAAAGTCATAAGCCGCAACTCCGTCCGCAAACAAGCCCGTCTCCGTGGGGTGACCAGTACTTCCAGGATAACCTCGATACTCTACCAGCAGCACCCCGAAGCCTTGATCGACCAGGCGTCGGCCTTTCGCAGTTTGAAAGATGGCCGCATCGCCGTTTCCGTGAAACACCAGAATGGTGGCTTCGTCCCTCTTGGCGGGATGGTGAAGTGCATAGAGCAGCTCTCCATCGGGGGTCGGAATGGACACTGGGTTGAAGTGCTCTGTTTCAACGCCGCGTACATCGACATCCGGAGCGGGGAAAATGAGCCGCTCCTGCGCAAAGTACATCGCCACCAGGGCCGCCAAGTAGAGCGTAATGGAGAAACTTAGAAAACCCTTCGCGAACCCTATTGCTTTGCGCATTTGGCTATGTTCACCACACCACGATATGAAACAGGGTCAATCCCACTCTGTTGCATTATCATTGCCAAGCTTCCTGGCAGCAAATGCCATCTTGGCACCCAGCTCCGGTGTGAACTCCGCAATGAGCGGCGGCATACACCAGATACTTCCGCCACCTGCGATGTGTTTTGCATCAGCTCTCACAGTTTGAGGATAAGAACACTTCAAGTTCTGATCGTATTCGCTTGTCGCAAACTCCCGAATACCGATGATGAACGATTTGTCGGACGCAGGCAGTTCTGATGATCGCGTTAGCTCCCCGTCAATAATGGAGACCGTCCAGAAGGAGCCGTACGGTGCAACAATCACCCACTCGCTGCGATGCGGTCCCTTGTAGGTATGTTCAACCGCATAGGTACGAATAGCCCCTTTGGACTTTGCTGCAATCACGTGTCCTTTGAACGCGACATCGGCCGCAAGGAAACGATCAGGATTGAACCCATCAGCATTGCCACTGGGGCGGATACACGCGTCGGCTCCACCAGAGGAAAGTGCGAGGACCGTAATGGCGAAAGCCAGGCAAATCGCACTGTTGCCATTTGATAACGCAATCGAGGGGAATAGATGTCGTCTCATTTGAATAGCCAATGGATACAAGACCGCGACATATCTGTTCTCGATACAATCATGTGTCCAATAGCCAAACAGACCTGTCCTAAAATCCCGTAAAATGAAAGCAGACTTTCGCTGCTAACGCTCAATGGATGCTCTAAGTCCGCACAGCTGCCGTTCAGCTACAAAGAGGTCCACTAAATTCGCCAACAGCTATGGTGAAGTTCTTGAGCAGTTAGAACTCTAGATTTCACAGTCGAACCAATAGATTGGAACGTTGGCTAGCTGTTCATATATTCAACAAACTCTTGTTGTGAAACTTTTTTTCTGCCAGCTCAAGGACTTCAGCGTAGCCATCTGAAAAACCGTCCTTTTCTGTGATAGTGTTCACAGCGAAGAGAACGATTTCCTCATCGAGGACACCATAAAATTTTACGATCGCATCACAGGCCGAGACGAGGGAGTCGAGGGTGTAGCTTTTGTCTCGATTGATGTTACCCATAGTCTCTGCAAGAACGCTTATGAACGCTTATGAACGCTTCCCATTGATCATCGGACATCATAACGCTCCATCAGTTTCCGGACGCCGCTATATTGGCCATGGTCACCATCAGTTTCTTGGATAGAACTTACCGTCTTTCGGAACCCAAAAACAGCCATTGCATTATCAATAGCGGAGGCTTCCCCAATCATCCGTTCCTGGTCACTTTGTCCACAGAGCTGCCATTCGCTGGCCCCGCGGTCGCTGAGCCCTGTCCAATGGCGGTTTTACGCCCATTGCGGACCTTCGGCGCGCGGCAGGTGAGCGGCAGCTTTACCGTCGGTAGTTGCCATTGCTGGGGAGGGATATTGAGACAGTGGACGCTTGTTGGGAGCGCGTACTTCAATCATTCGATATGCCAAATTCAATCTCATTTTCGAGGTGTGACTTTAGTTGTTCGATCACTCTCCTCGCCGTGCCGATGTCTTTTGTATTTAGACCGTTTGACAACCTGTTTACCCAGGGTGCCTGCAAAGCAAGGGCGGCTTCAAAAAGCTTTTGTCCCTTGGAGGTGAGAACCACAAGATGCGCCCGCTTGTGGTGCGGATTGGGTCGGAAATCCACAATGCCTTCAGTTTCCAACTCGTTGGCAATGCGCTGGATGCCTTGACGATGCACGCCCATCGTCCTTGCATGCCATGCAACGGACTCTGGCCGTTCAGCGTAAGCTATAGCACCTAGAACCTGCCATCGAGCGCTGGTCAACCCGAGTTCGGCAACCAGTCTGTCGCCCGCAACAAGCAGGCGTCCGTTGAGACGAAACACATCCAGGATCAGCGCCGTCACGGCCTCACCTTCTTCCGTCCATTTCCCATCCGACATGCAAGTTCCTTTTTTGTAGTTGACAACGTGTTGTCAAAATGGTTTACCTCCGCCGTCAATTTGACAACATGACACCAAATTAACTGAATAATCAAGGAACAAAGCAAATGGTGGACTTCAAGCCCCTAGATCCCGATTTTCCAATCCAACAGCAATTGGGCGTCAACGCCGGACCAGTCGTGCTCGTCAACGTGTTCACCGTTGATCCAAAGGATCAAGACGCATTGGTTAAAGCTTGGAGGGATGATGCTCTCTATATGAAAAGGCAGCCGGGTTACATCAGCACTCAACTGCACAAGGCAGTAGGGGAAAGCAGCATGTTCTTGAACTATGCAGTTTGGGAATCCGTGTCTGATTTTCGTGCGGCCTTTTCGAAGCCTGAGTTTCAGAACGCGCTAAGTCACTACCCCTCAAGCGCGGTTACCGCGCCTCACCTGTTTGAAAAGATAGCTGTCACAAATTGCTGCACGGTCTGACAAGCTGCCGCCAAGGAATCAATCATGTCTATGAAGAGCGCGAAATCTCACTACGGCACCGTCGCGATAACAATACACTGGGTGTCCGCGGTGCTAATAATAGCCCTCTTGGTCTTGGGATTTAGAGCGAGTGGTACACTTGATCCGATTGCAAAGGCGAGCCTTCTAAGGGTCCATGCAGCTTTGGGCGTCAGCATACTGCTCCTGACACTTGCTCGCGTTGCCTGGTGGCGATTTGATTCCAGGCCAGATGCGATTGGTGGTGGCCCGCGGTGGCAGGAGCTGTCCGCTAAAGCGGTTCATGTACTTTTCTATCTAATCATCATTGGCATGGCGGCTAGCGGCATTGGCATGTTCGCCGTCTCAAGTGCGGCACCAATAGTGTTTGGCGGAGAAGGCAGCTTGCCCGATTTCAACCAGTATCCACCTCGCGTCCCACACGGTGTGGGTGCGCGAGCCATGATCATTCTGCTCATCCTGCATGCGGGTGCGGCGCTGTATCACCACTTCATCAAACGTGATGCAACACTCCGCCGCATGTGGTTCGCGAGAAGAATGTAATCTGAGAGTCAGAGCTCACATGTTCTCCAACGCGCATTTGGGCTCTGCTCGGCATGGCACGGATTGAAGCTATCAACCTCAACCGCTCAGAGCGTCGAGAGTATTCGGACAGGTGAGGCTGGTGCATGTGATTGCAATCACGAACTGGCTGGAGTTTTTGTTTCATCATAACTGCTGACCAGGGAGACCAGAGCGGGTGTCTTTTGGGAATTTGTGGAACTCCGGTGCTCTCGAAAAACATCAGCATCTCCTTCTTAACTGGACATTTAGCGCCCTCTGCATATCTGGTCAAAAAGCCCGCATAGCTGCCCCTCGCTGGCCCCGAGGTCACTGAGCCCGGAACTGACGTTCACCCAGAAATGCTTTTTGTCCGCTCAGGGTTAAGCTCGGACGCCACAACAAGATCAGTAACCTTTTGCGCGACCTCATCCAAACTCGCATTGAGGCGGTTGAGTTCTGAGACAGTTCCAATCATTTCCGGGTCGTAACGGCTCACAAGATACTCGCGACTATCAGTTATGGTGCTTAGATGCTTGAGAGTTCTCTTCCTCAGCCGCAATCCACAATCTTCGGCAAGTGTTGTTCGCGCCTCCAGGTTGTGGTGCATATTGCGAATCTGACTGACGCTCAGTCCGGCGTGCCTCAATAAGGCGTTCAAATACAGTTCAATCGCATGGATCGCGGCAAACCGATATGGCGCCCTAGACATGGGTTGACCAGGCCGTCCCAGTTGTTCCAGCGACTTGGCGGCCATGCGGAATTCAGTCGCCAATTTAAGGAACTGCACAGCATCTGCAGTATCGCCTGGGTAGGTTGGACCACCTGAATCCTGCATTGGCACTCCTGACAATTCGTCACCACCAACTTATGAAAAACGTTGGGCACATACCCTATCGTTGAATAATTAAGGAAATTCGAGAGGCTGGGACCGCAAATTTACGCGAAATGAGGACGTAGATTAATCCGCTGAATCAAATGGGGGCAGCTGCGGGACGTTCACCTACGACCACAAAAACCAGTCGTCATCGCTGCACAGCACGTGTCACGCCAAAGTCCGTTTTCGATTTGGGCGTGGTGGCGTCTCTTCTGGTTTTGGGAAATCGGCGGGCGATGAGCCCAACTGTTGCCAGCGTAGAGGGATATGGCCATAACAGCGTCACGCTGTCAAGCAAAAAATTCCTAAATTTGAAGTTTTATTCGATTTGCTCTTAAAATCAAAGGCTTACGCTCCCCGTTCTCTCACCAGTGCGCCGCCACTTTTTGAGGGATTTTTCAGATCTTGTACATGCGCGCGCCCTGCCGTCATCCCGGAATTTTGCGCCAGCAAAATCTCCGGGACCCAGGAGCCGCACAGTTCAAAGCCAGCCGCCTCTGGATCCCCGCGTTCGCGGGGATGACGCTGGGAGAGAACGGGAATGACGGTGGGAGAGAACGGGGATGACGGTGGGAGAGAACGGGGATGACGATGGGAGAGAACGGGAATGACGGTGGGAGAGAACGGGGATGACGGTGGGAGAAAACAGAGATGACGATGGCAGAGAACGGAGATGACGGAGGTAAGAGCGGAGGGCGCAGTGTGCCGCGCCACGAAGTGGCCGATTCTGCGAAACGAACCCAATTTCGCGTAAGCCCCTATGGCAAAACGCAAATTGGCGCTATTTGGCCCTGAGGGTTGACATCGCCCGCCTACTGGGCGTTCAGCACCGTCCGGCAGGCTTTGGGCAGGTGCTTCATCTGCACCACGAAGGGCTTGTAGACCTTCTTGGGTTTCTTCTTCTTTGCGCCCTTCTTCTTCTTGGGCCGCACCCAAGGCTTGGTGCCCATCCAATAGGCCAGGTTCTCCTCGCAATCGTCCTTGCGCGGCGCCAGCTTCTGGTCTTTGCAGCCCACGGCCCCTTGAGGGCAGCGGATGCGGATGTGGAAATGGTAGTGGTGGCCGTAATAGGCGCGGATCTTGCCCAGCCAGCGGCGGTCCTTAACGCCCTTGCGGGTGGCCCACTCGCACATTTCCTTCTTGATCGGCGGATGCACGAAAATCCGCTCCACCTCATGATAGTTCGCCGTGCGGAAGAGGATGCGCGCATGGGCCTCGGTCCAGCGCTTGCGGTTCAGGCGCTTGCGGTCAAGCACCATGGATTTGGCGGAGATCTTCTCGCGCTCGTTATAGGTCAGCTCGCGGTTCGGCATGGGGTTCAGCCAGATATCCGCATCAAGCCCGATCTGGTGAGAGCGGTGGCCGCTGGTCATCGGCCCGCCGCGCGGCTGGGAGAGATCGCCCACCAGAAGGCCGTTCCAGCCGTCATGCTGCTTGGCTTCCACAGCCAGACGCCGCACCAGCGCCACAAGCTTCGGATGGCCCCAATGGCGGTTGCGCGAAAGCCGCATGGCCTGCCAGGCGGGCCCGGTGGCCTCAAGCTGCTCGGCGCCGGCCAGACAGCCGCGGGTGTAGGAACCATAAGCATTCGGCCGCAACCGGGCGGCCTTCTTCTTGGCGCCGAACAGCCGCTTGGCCGCAACGTTCCGGGTCGAAAGGCCTTCAGGCTTTGCCCGCGGGATCACCACGTCCTTGATGAGATCGCCGATGGCATCACCGGGCGTCTGCGCGCGCGCGAGGTCCGGCGCGCACAGCACCGCGGCACTTAAGGCCAGAACGCTCAATACCGATCTCAGCGTCAGCGTCTGAAGCAATGTGCGATTGAACCTTTTTTCAAGTTTTGCGGAAGGCATCAAGGCTCACCACCTTGGCCTCTTCCTTGGGATCCTCGCCCTCAGCGGTCTCAGCGTCGCCAGCTTCGGACTTCGCCTCGGCCGCCTCCTCAGCGGGGGCCTCGTCTGGCGATGCCTCCTCTTCGGCGTCCGGCTTGGTGTCCTCGTTGTCAGGCGCCTGGGCCTCCTTGGCCACGATGGCCATTTTGGGGCCAGATGAGGCCTCTGCCTCCTCGTCCTTGGAGGTGTCGTTCTGGTTGGCCTCTTCCATTTCGAACTGCAGGCCAAACTGCACGTGCGGGTCAAAGAACCCGCGGATGGCGGCAAAGGGCACTTCCAGCTTTTCCGGGATATTGTCGAAGGACAGCTCCACATTGAAGCCATCGTCGCGCACTTCCAGACCCCAGAACTGGTGCTGGAGGACAACGGTCATTTCTTCTGGATATTTACGCTTCAGACGGTCCGACAGTTTGGAGCCGGGATGGGTGGTGTCGAAGGCAATGTAGAAATGGTGCTCGCCCGGGAGCCCGTCCACGCGGACGCGTTCCAACGCGGCCCGCACAACGCCTCTGAGCGCCTGCTGGGCCAGCAGATCATAGCGCATTTGATCTTCTGGCATTGCCGTCGATTCCTCTGCTTGGTTGAGGAATTAAAATCTAGGCTACGAAAGTAACCGAAACGTTACGCTAGTGTACCATTTCTCCACGCCGCGCAATCTGCATGGCGGGAAAATGGCGGGCTTCTGTTGCCAGGTGCCCGCCGGACCCCGCCTGAGCCTGCTACGGATCAGGGCTTAGATCGAAACAGTCGCACTGCTTAAGCAGCGAGACGTGCCTCAGCATAGTTGTCGTTTGCAACTATTAGAATGGCCCGATACGGCGGTACCATGCCGAGCGAAAACTTGCCCTTTACACCCTCGTCGAGCCTGTTTCACCCCCATCAGAAACCGTTTTTGGCCGGTTTATCAGGGATTTGGTGCCACCCATCTGTTGTTCGGTTTCGAACAGCTTGTGGTGGAGGTGCCGGGTACTGCCCCCGGGTCCGAATGGTTTATTACGACAGCCATTTATCGCCATAGCCGGTCCGAAAACCGGCACCCCTAATATAGGCGCAAAAAGTTGACAAAAAAAGGGGCTCTGAGCCTAAGCCACCGTGATCTCACCCTTAAGGAAGGTCACAGCCTGGCCTTCCAGGCGAACGCGCCCGTCCAGCAGCGTTGCCATGAGGCGTCCACCGCGCGGGGAAACCTGCCTGGCCTCAAAGCGGGTTTTGCCCAAGCGCTCTGCCCAATACGGCACTAAGGTGGCGTGGGTGGAGCCGGTCACAGGATCTTCGGGAATGCCGGCGCGCGGGGCGAAATAGCGCGAGACGAAGTCCACATCCTCGCCCTCAGCGGTGATGCAGAGGTCTATGTCGTAGGTCTCGGCCAGGGCGGCCAGGTTGGGGGTGAAGGCCCTCACCTCTGCCTCCGAGCCCAGCTCAACGAACATGTTCTCAAAGTTCTTGAACGCCCCCCTCACCCCGCCGGGAAAGAGCTCGGCCACCCAGGCGGGCGCAGGGGCCAGGATCTCCGGCGCAAAGGCCGGCAAGTCCATGCTATAGCCCGCCTCCTTGAGGGTTACGGTCAGTTCCCCGACCTGGGTTTGAAAGCAAAACGGTCCTTTGCCGCCCAGTTCGTGCGCCAGCACATGGGCGGTGGCGAGTGTGGCGTGGCCGCAAAAGGCCGCCTCGTGGGTTGGCGTGAACCAGCGCAGATGATAGCCGCCCTCGGTGGCCACGGCATAGGCGGTTTCAGACAGATTGTTCTCCGCGGCAATCGCCTTCATCAGGCCCTCATCCAGCGGCGCCTCCAGCACCAGAACAGCGGCTGGATTTCCGGCGAACGGGCGATCGGTGAAGGCATCCACCTGGTACATGGTGAGCGTCTGGGCCATGGCCGCTAGCTTTGCCCGCATGACGCGTACGGATCAATGGCAAAAAATCGCCCCAATCTTCCGCAACTCTTCTTACTTAACCGGGCGTTTACCGGTTGGGCGACAGAGTATGGGGACTGGGTTGAGGAGGTCAGTATGGATTGGCTGAAGCAATACGGTCCCGCGTGCTGTGGACTGTTCGTGAGTGCCTGGCTCGCTGCGTACGCGGGCTTCAACATGGGCGCCAGCGCGAAACTGGAAGCAGAGGGCCAGCAGGCTCAGATCATAACCGGCAGTGCGGTGCAAACCGCCTCCTTCGGCCGGCCGCATTCCGACTAGGGTTCCCGGACAAGACGGCGTTTAGAGCTGTGCTCAAGCCCCTGGGCCGTGCACGGCTGCCTTGGGCGTTGTCTGCCAGGAATGACCGGAGGCGAGGATGCAGGTCTTGCCGCGCGTGGTGGTCACCACAATGGTCCAGGTGCCTTCCTCTGAGGCATAGACCTCCAGGGCGCCTGTGCCTGTGCCGGTGATCCCGACGCCTTTGCGGCTCTCCTGAAACTTGGCGCTCAACCCCTCGATCAGCTTGGCCCTTTGGGCGCAGAATGGCCCGTTGGCGGCGGCCGGCGTTGAGGCGAAGATCAGGGCGAACAGAACAATGCACCCCACTGTCCAGAGCATGCTGTTGATGGTGCGTGTGGCCATGGGCGATCTCCTTGTCTCAAAGCCCTTCTGGCGGGCCCGCAACGGGAAATCGATAACCGTCTAACGCCCGTTGCTTGGACCACCGGGCTAGGATGGCAGTGTGGCACAAAGGCTGAAAGATCCGGTGAAGATGGCGGGTTAAATTGGCTGGGTGTTGTTAACCCGTGCAGCGGGGGCGCTCTCGCGCTCCGAACATCGTCATCCCCGCTCCTTCCCATCGTCATCACCGCTCTCTTCCATCGACATACCCGCTCTCTCCCATCGTCTTCCCCGCTCTCTCCCATCGTCATCCCCGCGAACGCGGGGACCCAGAACGGTTGGCTCTAAGTTCTGTGGCCTCTGGGTCCCGGATATTTTGCTGGCGCAAAATTCCGGGATGACGGGGATGTGGGCACGATTAACATCGTCATCCCCGCGAACGCGGGGACCCAGGGAGGTTGGCTCTGAGTTAGGCGGCTCCTGGGTCCCGGATATCTTGCTGACGCAAAATTCCGGGATGACGGGGATGTGGGCACGATTAACATCGTCATCCCCGCGAACGCGGGGACCCGGCTGGATCTGAGCTCTGCGGCATCTGGGTCCCGGACATTTTTGCTGGCGCAAAATTCCGGGATGACGGGTGGCGGGCGTTACGCCACCGTCTCCTCCATCAGCATGTCCACCACCGCCTGCAGCGCCTCGTCTGCCCCTGCCCCCTTGGACATGGCTTCAGCATAAACACGGCGCTGGCGGTCGGCGCTGGTGCCCTCTTTGACGATCTGGCGGATGTGCTCCACCTCGGCCACGCAGTTCATCGCCTCGGCATCTTCGCGCACCAGCTCGATGATCTCTTCGGCCAGGTCCGCATAAGGCACCACCGCGCCGAGGCCAAAGTCGATCAGCCCCTCCTCCATGCCGTAGCGTTGGGCGCGCCAGCGGTTCTCGTCGATCAGGAAGTTGGGATATTGCCGCCAGCGCTGATTGTTGCGCCTGAGCCGGTAGAGCATGCGGGCGATGCAGACATAAAGCGCCGCAATGGCCAGCGTATCGTTCAGCCGGGTGGGCACATCGCAAACCCGCATCTCCAAGGTGGGAAAGCGTGCAGAGGGGCGAAGGTCCCACCAGATCTTCGTGGTGTCTTCAATGAGACCCGCCTGAACCAGCACATTGGCCGTGCGCTCATACTCCCCGAACGAGCCGAACTGAGGCGGCAGGCCCGTGCGCGGCAAGGCATCGAACACCACCAGGCGGTAGCTCTTGAGCTGCATGTCCTGGCCCTGCCAGAAGGGCGAAGAGGTTGAAAGCGCCAGAAGGTGGGGCAGGAAGTAGGAGAGCTGGTTGTGGATGTCGATGCGCATGTCTTCATCATCGATGCACACATGCACATGCATGCCGCAGATCAGCATGCGCCGAACCACGCCGCCTAAGTCCCGGGCCAGAGTGTCGTAGCGCTCTTTGTGGGTGTGGTGCTGATCTTTCCAATTGGCAAACGGATGGGTCGAGGCGGCAATCGGCGCTAGGCCGAACTGGGTGGCCACCTCGGCAATGGACGAGCGCAGCATGGTGAGCTCGTCGCGGGCATCCTGGAGCGTGTTGCACACTCTGGTGCCCACCTCGATCTGACATTGCAGGAATTCCGGGCTCACCTGATCTTTGAGCAGCTCAGAACAGGCCTCCATCAGGCCGGCCGGTGTTTCGTGCACCAGATCGCGGGTGTCTTTGTTGACCAGGAGGTATTCCTCTTCGATGCCGAGAGTGAAGGATGGTTCGTTGTAGGCCATGAGCGTCAAAGGCCTCCCCGCTGCTATGCTCGTCGTTCCCCTAAGGAGGAGTGTGCAACATGGCGCACCGGGGGCGCAAGGTGTGCCCGCCTCTAGTTTCGTCCCAGCAGAGCCCGCAACCTGGCATCGGTGACGGTACTGTCCGCATCAGGTTCTGGACTGGCATCACCGGCTTCCGCCCCGGTGGTCAGCACCACATCGCCTGACGCCCTGAGCCGCTTGCCCGTTACGGGATGGAAAGCGAGCGTGCAGGCATCCGGCGTCCATCTGACCCACGCCGTGTCCTGTCCGGCCAAAATCCTGACACTCCGATAACAGCGCGGCAGGAAGAACGGATACCGCCCCGCAATACCATCGGGCCCAACCGCCTCGTACTGAGGGATGGGGTTTCCGGTTTCCGGATCATAGTTCACCCCTTCGCTGGCGAGCCCGAGACACATCGCGGTCAGCGAAAAGCCCTTCTGCTCATACTGCGATACGAACTCCGGCAGAAACGACAGCGTGTGTCCCTCCCCCTGATAGGGACAGGCCACACCAAGCTTCACGAACCAGCCAATCCCGTTCGCCGCGAGATCTCTGGTGTGAACTTTCTCCACCTGGCTGCGTCGCGATTCAAGATCTTCGCTCAGCGTGCAGTTGAGATAATCCTGAAACACCCAGCCCCACTCCCGCCATCTGCCGCGGTAGCCCCCGGCCACTTTCGCCCAGAGCTTGTTCCGGGCGTCATGCCTGTTCTCCAGAATGAACACAGTGCGCCCATTCTTCAGCCGGTTTATGAGCTTGCCCCGCGGCGCATCACGGACATTCAAGGAAGGATCCTTAGGATCGGCGACCACGCAGGATGTTGTCGCCTGTGCCGGCGCGGCCCACAGGCAGGAAACTACAACAGCAAACACAGCACCCGCGCGGTGTGCGTACCCAAGCCCAGATTGTTTGGCAGCGGTCATCGGCCCATCCCATACTGGCTAGTTGGCACAGGAGTAGCCGTTCAAATATGCACCAAAAAGCTCAAGGCATAAACCGGCCGTCGCCAGAGCTTGAATGTCCTTCTCCAACATCTCACCATCAGCCGCATCGTAGATCTTGCGCGCTTCGACGGACTTGTTGGCGAAAGCGAAGGCATGGGCGCGGTTCAATCGGACAAACTCAAGCCCCTTAATGCCGTGAGCCTCGATAAGCTCTACGGCCTTGCTGGCCGCCGTTTCAGCAAGCGCAAAGTCGCGCACAAACAAGGCGTTCCACGACAGCTTGCCATATGCCCTGGCGCGCAAGCGCTGCTCGATCGCATTTGCCGCCGCGAACCGGTCTAAAGCCTCAAGGATGCGCTTGGCATGATCGAAGGCCTCCTGATAGGACCCTTCTTTGAACCGGAGACCGGACACCTCCAGAAAGGCACGAAAGACGTTTTCCTGCCATCGTGTTCTGCCGCGTTCGGACGGCGTCAGCGCCGCCAAGGCCTCAGCACCGGCTTCCAGATCTTCCGGTTTGCGGGGCCGCTGCGCCAGGGCTAGGCCCATGTCGGTGATCTTCACTTCCAGCAAGAGATCCTGGGAGAGCTCGGAGCTCTGTTGGAACTGGGCGTACTTCTTCCGCAGGTGCGCAAATATCTGCAAAGCGCTCTCAGCGTTTCGGTTCTCCCGGGCGGAGCGGTCGAGCAACAGGAACCCCAGAGTGTTTCCCGTGATGGTAAACTCGGTTTGTGTCGCCTGATCCTGCGGCAGTTTCTCCAGGTAGAGCTGGCTGGTGGCATGGGCGTTGACGGAGGACGACAACAGCGCCTGCCGGCTCACCGCAGCGGAGTGCAGGGCGCGGTCTTTGGCAAGCTCAGCCCTGATCTTGGCGGCGGTCGCGTTCGCGGCTTGCTGATCGGCTTCCAGGCGTTCGCTCCAGGCCCAGATGCCGGCTGACACCGCAAGCACCGACAGACCGGCCGTTCCGGCCAACAACAGGCGCGAACGCTTGAGAGCTCCTGCCAAATGCTCCGCAGTGCGCTGCTTTTCATCCAGCTCCTGGCGCAGCACGTTGGTGCCGCTCGGAACGATGCCGCCGAAGAACCGCGCTCTGGTCTGATCTTCGATCGTCACCTGCTCCTCGGCGGGCAAGTTGTTCCAGTCCGCCAGGTCAAGGACGATGCGCTGGGCATTCGGCCAGCGCTCGTAGATGGCTGTTGGAATGTAGCGCTCGCCTTCGCCCAGCGGATCGACGATGATCGGAGCGTCCTGGCGGTTGGCCAGCCACCAGTCTATCTCCAAATGAACCCAGTCGTTCGCTCCTTCATTGAGCTTTGCACCGGGCGTGCAAATGATGATGAAGGCGCGGGAGAGCTTGAGATAGGGCTCGTGGATCGCCGTCCAATCCCCGACGCCGGGAGCGGCTTGATCGAAGTACACATCCAGCTTCGGCGGATCGCGGTCGGCGCTGTCATGGCCGGCAACCGGCACCGGCCGGGTGTTGAGGAGGTCGTAGACCCAGCGGGCAAAATCTTTGCCGTCCGATTGCCGGTAGCAAATGAAGACCGGCCAGTTGTCGATCGCCGTCATTCCAATCGTCCAGGCTGAGAAGGGGGACGCTAGGGCGCCCACAGTAGCACGATTGCAGATCCGGCGATCGAGGAATTCGTATGGCGGCCTTCAGCAGCGAGCCCTGGATTTCAAACCCGGGGCTCTCGGCAACCATGAGAAGCCACCCTCAGACCAGCGCGATTAGGCGGCAAGGCCCGCCCGTGCCGCCCTTATGCTTGGGTGCGCCGACGACCAGTGTTGCGCCGGTCGCAGGCACCTGGTCGAGATTGGCCATGTTCTCCACCGCCCAGCGGTTGGCCGGCAGCCACGTGTAGTGGGTGATGAAATCGGCCGACATGCCAAAGTCGATGGACAAGGTGTCCACACCCACCCCGACAACCTCAGCCTCTTCCAGCAACATCTTAGCCGCTTCCACATGGAATCCGGGGAAATGCATCTTGCCGGCATCATCCGCGTTCCGGAACCCTTTTGAGCCCAGCCGCTTTTGCCAGCCCGCATTCTGGGCCACGCATGCCCCCTTGGGAATGGGACCATGCTTGGCGATCCAGGCCTTCAGGTCGTCCGGCGTCACCTGAGCATCCGGATTGGCATCGGCCTTCTCCCGGATGTCGACAACGGCCAACGGACAGACCAGCGACTCCACCGCCACCTCGTCAATGGCCGTCCCGCCATCGGTGAAGTGCAGCGGGGCGTCGATATGGGTGCCGGTATGCTCGTTCACCTGAAGCTTCTTCAGGTTGAATTTGTTCTTGGCGTAGGAGAACACCTCCTCATCGAAGAACTGCTGTTCGCCGAAATAGGTCGGAAAGTCGTAGGTCAAGGTGTGGGTCAGGTCGACCGCGCGGCTTGCCGCCTGAGCCAGAACAGGGCGCGGCGAGAGCACCTGAGAGGCCGCCAGCGCAGCCCCGGCGGCGGCCGCTCCCCGGAACAGATCCCGCCGATTGACGGCCTTGCCTTTCACATATTCCATAATGACCGGATGGCACATTTTTGCTCTCCTTTGCTGTTTTGAAATCTGGACCCTTTTGAGGGCTGGATGATGGCAAGCCGCCTAACTCTCCTCGTAGCTCTCGATAAGGTTGGCTTCCAGCGAGTAGCCCACGGGAATATCAGCCGTGCCGTCCACATAGCTGAGCGCCTTTGTGGACACTTTCGTGCGCATGGTGCCGGTGACCCACACCGGGGCATAGAGCTCCTCCGGCTTATAGGGGCTTGAGAGCTCAACGAAGACGATCTGGTTTTGCGGGGGCACCGGCGCATGGATGCACGCGCCCACATACGGCACCAGCAGAAACTCCGTCTCGCCCTTTTCGGTATAGTGCAACGGCAGAAGATAGCCGGCGAGCTTGATCTGCGCCCCGTCCAGTTCGGGCACCACCTGTTTGTTGCGCTCATCAACCTTGGCCTGCCAGGCTTTGAAATCCTTGATGAGCTTGTCGGTATCAATGCCCTCGTTGCGCATCTCATCGAGAAAGTGCTGAGCATCTTCCACCATCAGCTTGTGCTCTTCGGAGCTGCGCTCTTCGGGGCTCAGAGTGCTCGCCCAGATGATGGTCTCCACCTCCAAGCGCCGATAGAGCTCCTGGCCGGCCAGGGGATCGTTCAGCTTGGTCGCAAACTCCGGAACCAGATTGTCCCAGGCCACCTCTTTGACGGACTTGGCCGCGAACGCGCTGGCGACAAGACCAAAGCTTAGGCCGATGACCAGAGCCAACACAGCTCTCTTCATTCCATCACTCCCGGATTGGGTCGGATTTGTTATGCTATAACATAACTTCTACACGCAGCGTAGCAGACAAGATGGGGCGGTCAACTTTAGAGTTTCCCATCGCAACGGCGGAACAGACCGCATCGCACAGGCCCAATCCTGCGACATCTTGACTTCATTTCCTGAAGCATTACCCTTACCGGTCTTGGTGGTCCGTTTTGGTGGGAAATGCGGTGCATCTTTTTGCCACCACCTACAGCACTTAATAACAGTCACATAATTCGGGGTGCGCGCCTTGTTGAGATTTTTCAGTTTAGTTTTCGTTTCAGGAGCGTTGCTCACCCCCCAGACTGCGCACAGTGCTGATAAGGCGGCCGGGGAAACCAGATACAATCAAACCTGTGTTGCCTGCCACGGTCCTGCCGGGAAAGGTGTAGCCAGTTACCCGAAGGTATCCGGCAAAGAAACTTCATATACGATTGCCAAACTCGAGGCTTACAGGAAAGGCGAAAAACAAGGCCCAAACTCATCCCTAATGATCATGATGGCGAAGCCATTGACGGATGAGGAGATCGTGAACTTGGCCGCGTATCTGGAAGATGCCAAGTACAATGTTGAATAGGGAGGAAAAAATGAAGAACATTTCTAGTAGTCTATTTTCAGGGGTCATGGCGTCTGCCTTGATGTGCGCAGTGCCTATGGCTGCGCAGGCAGATGGTCACGAAGGCGCCATGGATGTCCCCAAAATCTCATCGTCAGTTGTGTTGAAAGGATTGGAGAACCCTTGGGACATGGCCTTCCTGCCGGACGGTTCGATGTTCTACACCGAAAAGTGCAAGGGTCTGTCGGTCAGAATGCCGGACGGAACCGTGAATGCGCTTTATGGCATGAAGGAAAGCAAAGGCTACGCCGACAGTGCAGACGATCTGTTCTGTGAGGCCCAGGCCGGCATGCTCGGCGTGGTTCCGGACCGGCACTTCGACAAGAACCGCATCCTTTATGTCTATTCGTCTTCAACCAAATATCGCGGCGATGGGTGTAAGACCAACTTTGAGAAGTGCGACGGCAACATCGTGATGCGGTTCAAGGTCAGCGATGACCTGAAGAGCGTTTCGGACCGGACGGATATCGTCACCGATATCCAATATAAGCCGTTCTCCTCCAATCAGCCGTTCGGTGACCCGGGCGCACACAATGGCGGCAGAATCCGCATTGGACCTGGAGGCTACCTCTGGGTCGCGGGCGGTGACCGGCACAGAGGGATCTGTCCTCAGGATCCGAAGCTTCTGTGCGGTAAGGTTCTGCGGGTCGACATGGATGGCAAAGCTCATCCGGACAACAACCCGCCTGAAGGCTTTGACAAGCGCATCTACACCTATGGGCACAGAAACGTGCAAGGCATCGACTTCCGTCCAAGCGACGGACGGGCGTTCACGGCTGAACACGGCCCATGGCACAACGATGAGATCACCGCTCTCGTAAACGGCGGAAACGCCGGTTGGGATCCGGCTGAGAAAAGAGGCGGTCGCGGCGAGTGCCCGGACAAGTACTGTGGCTACGAACCCAATCAGAAAGAGGGCATGGACCCGGCTTTGCGGGCTGCATACACCCCGATGAGCGACACGCGCTTTGCGGATCTGATGCCAGCCGCTTGGAACAATAACGGCTTCTCGCAAGGCACCGGCTCAGCCGCGTTCCTGAAAGGCAAGAACTGGGGCATCTACGAGGGCCGTCTTGCCGTTGGCATCATGGGTATCGGCTTTGGCGGCACACCGCCTGGCTCGAGAATCGACATGATCAGCATCACGCCCGATGGCTTGGGGATCAACGGCATCACGCGCATGCCGCTCGGCTTCGCAAGACGGTTCCGTGGTCTGGTCATGGGCCCGGATAACGCCCTGTATGTGTCTGTTGATGCAGGCGAGATCTATAAGGTCACCGCGGAAAGCATGAAGAAGTAATTCTTCCAAGAACGTGAAGTCCCCGCGCTGCGAAAGTGGCGCGGGTATTTTTTTGACAAAAGCAGATTTCGTTATTGATCGCACAAGATCCCGGACAGGCGTTCCGTCGCAGAACCCTTCTGGATCACACGCTTGGGCTTTGCCATCATATCCGTGTTCATGGCGGGTTTTTCCCAGCCCCTATCTGAGAAGAAAGTGTTCTGCACTATTCTCTCGGTCCTCTCAGAGCAGTCGATTTCCAACAGACTTTGAAAACTCGCCGCCCCCATCACGGAGGTTTTGTATCTGATCCTGCTCCACACCCGGTGCACGTGGGTGCTGGTCTGAACGCGCGAGGGGTCAAAGTAATACACATCGCCGTTCGGTTCCTGGGAGTAGATCCGCCACGGGCCCTCTCCATCGCCGGCGCCCGAGGCCTCAGCTGCCAGGATGGCCACTCCCGCAGAACAGATGAAAAAGGTGCGCACCAACCGGGTGCAGTGCTTCAACGACACAAAACTGCCCTCTCAAACATGTCTCCAACGCGTGAAGCGTCCATCGGATGCAAGTGTGCACGGTCGCTCACACGCCTTGCTCTCAGTATCAATGGCGACTTTGGATTTTGTCAAATCCAGCTCACACCGCAAGTCAGTGACGCCCCATCACCTGCCGGTTTCCCGATTGCGCGCACCAAAGAAGTTCAACCTGGCAGGGATCTGCACGCCGTCGGAGCTTTCGAACGTTCTAAACTCCCGCACAACATGAGCCGTGATGGCCTCAATGTCATCGGCGTTGCCGTTGTACTTTTTGAGGACCCTGGCAGCCGGGCCAATGTTCGCAGCAAGCGCAGCAACGGCCTCAACCGGGCCCGGATGACGCAGCATGATCTGTGTGCTCTCGGCGGTGATGTCGGAGAACCCGGCTCCGGCGAGGATGCCAATCACATGGTCGATGCTCTGAAATCCAAGTGGGCCGGGACTGTTGGGTTCGGACGGATCCGGAGGACCAAGGCGAGCAACCGCGCCGTTCCGTGGCGCTTCAAACCAAGGATTGCCGTCAAGTGCCGCCCAACTGGCAAAGACGATCCGTCCACCCGGAACGAGACAACTGCGGATGTTGGCAAACGCGGCGGCCGGATCGGCAAAGAACATGACGCCAAACCGGGACACTGCCAGATCGAAGAGCGCGCCGGGTATCGCATCGGTCTGGGCGTCAATCAGCCGATAGTCGGTTTTTGCGGAGACTTCCGACGAGCGCTGACGGGCCCGTGCCAGGAGCGGCTCGGATATATCTATCGCGGTGACGGAACCGGACGCACCCAGGCGTTGCGCAAACGCCCGCGTCGTGGCGCCGGTACCACATCCGATATCCAGAACCCGATCATTGAGACCAGGCTGTGCCCGCTCAATAAGCTCATCGTTCACCGCTTCGAAAACTCTGTCGAGTTCTTCCTCGAACCCGATCCATTTCCGGCCCGAAGCAGAATTCCAGTACTCGGCCTGAGATTGGTTTTGACCCATCGGTGGTCCCTGACAAGCAGCTTGCGAACGTGATGCGCGCGGGCCTCTCTTCTACCGCGCGCTAACCGGAGGAAGCGCGTGACGGGAGGGCGGCCTCACTGGCGAGATACCTCTCCAGGCACGCGTTAAGCCGGTCCACCGAGACCGGCTTTGGCAAATAATCGTCCATCCCTGCATCAAAGCAGGTTTCCCGATCACCGTTGAGCGCATGAGCGGTGACGCCCACAATGGAAACACGCGCACCGTCGCCGGCGTCCGCCTCCATCTTTCGGATCGCACGGGTCGCCTCATGACCGTTCATCTCCGGCATGGACACATCCATCAAAATCAGCCGCGGGCGGTGAAGCTTCCAACTTGCCACGGCCAGCTCGCCATTCTCAACGATCTTGAATGTGTAGTTCGTGGCCTGGAGGATTTGGGTAAACACCATCTGGTTCACCTCGTTGTCCTCGGCCACCAGCACATCGAGACCGTTGTCCGCCGGCGCTTCAGTCGGTTCCGGCTCTACCGGAGCAGCCGCGGTGTCGGTGAGCTGCCGATCACCGCCGTCAGCGTCCGCTTCGTTCCCGCTCACGACTTCCGCCAGAGTTGACATCGATGGGGGCGTTTCGCCGGCTTTCGCGCTTCTGGCTTCGGAGATCACTGACGCTATGGTTTCAAGCATGAGGGAGGAGCGCGCCGGCTTGGTTAGCGTGGCTTCCAACTTAAAGCCACCGAGCGTTTCCTTGGCGCTGTGCGTATCGACGGACGTGAGCATGATCACCGGAATGTGCGCCACCTGAGGATCGGCCCGCATTTCGCGGAGAACCTCGACACCGCTCATTCCCGGCATCTGATAGTCCAGCACCAGAAGATCTATATCCAGGCCGTGACGCACAGCTTGGCGCATGAAGGTGAGCCCGAGAGGTCCAGATTCCAGCTCTGCGTGCTCAAACCGCCACGCCTCCAGCTTTTCCGACATGATGGCCCGGTTGACGGGGTTATCGTCAATCACCAGCACCCGCGCCCCGCTCACATCGACAGGGACCTTGTGACGGCGCCTCGCCTCGCCGCACACCGGCAGCTCAATCGTAAACCAGAAGGCCGAGCCAACCCCTTCCTCGCTTTCGGCTCCAATCTCGCCATTCATCAGCTCAACAAGGGCAGATGAGATGGACAGGCCCAGGCCGGTTCCTTCATGCTTACGCGTGGCCGAGTTATCGACTTGCTGGAATTTCTCAAACACTGAAGGAAGGTCGTCCGCCTTGATCCCGACGCCCGTGTCCTCGACCCGGAACCGCAAGCTGGCGACATTACTGTCATCGACCTCGCCGGAGATGTCGACGTAAACATGACCGGCCTCGGTAAACTTGATGGCATTGCCCAGGAGATTTGTCATGATCTGGCGAATGCGTCCGACATCGCCTAGAAAAGATCGCGGCAAAGCCGGATCGACCCTGACGATCAGTTCCAAGCCTTTGTCCGCGGCCTTGGCGGAGACCAGGGTCGCCACGTCCTCCACGGCTTCGGCCAACATGAAGGGCTCCGGTTGCAGTTCCAATTGGCCGGCATCGATCTTGGAAAAGTCCAGAATATCGTTGATGATGGTGAGCAACGACGTACCGGATTTCACGATCATATCGGCAAACATCTTCTGCTTGGGCGCAAGCTCGGTCCCAAGCAGAAGCTCCGCCATGCCCATCACTCCGTTCATCGGTGTGCGGATCTCATGGCTCATATTCGCCAGGAATTCCGATTTGGCGCGGTCGGCTGATATGGCGCTGCGCCGGGCCTTCACCAGTTCGGTGATTTCGCTGTAGCTGGCGATAACGATACCGTCGCCTTGCGGCACCACGCTTGCACGGATGATGCGGCCACTGCTCAGTTCCCGTTCGGTTTCATAGCGCTTGCCCGCCGCGTTGCGCGTCTTGATCGTTTCGATCAATTCATCTGCATCGCAGTCCTGGCCATAGTCCCCGCGCCTGGCACAAAACGCCAACATGTCTGCAAGACGGTTGCCCGGTGCCAGGTAATCGGCCGGCACTTCGAGCATTGCCGCCAAGGTGGCGTTTGAATACAGGATAACGTCAGGGCCGTGGATCAGAATGCCGGCATCGGAAACATCCAGAGCTCGCTTGAGCACGGTCTCAATACCGTTGCGAGTGGACTTCTGATCGAGCGCCGAATCCGCCGGTGACATCTTCGTTCCGCCTGCAATGAAGGTGGGCCTCTTAGCGCAACAAGTTCGTTAGAACTGGTTAACAAAAGAGAAATTTTCCCTTGCAGAAGAACCGGGCCTGATCGAAGCCAGCCGGACTGATGCTGATGGATGACCCGTCGCCTGCCTCTGTCTGAACCAGTCTTTCGATCTGAAGGAGTACTCAATGAGATCCAGGCCAAATTCCTTGACCAGCGCCGCAGCAGGTTTCATCCCAACGCGTTCGGCCACTCTGATCGAAGCGGTGTTTTCCGGCATGACCAATGCGATGATGCGTTTCAGCTTGAGAACTTCGAAGCCGAACTCAAGGGACGCCAGTGCCGCCTCGGTGGCAAGGCCCTGACCCCAGAAATCCTGGTCCAAGAGATAGAGGAGCTCCGCTTTATCCTCCAGTTCAGGCAGCTTGCGCAGTCCCATATGGCCAATCAGGCAGCCATTCGACCTTTCCACCATAGCCCATGGCCCATAGCCCGGATCGTTCTCCCACAGAGAAATGCAATGCGATACCGTTCGCTCCGCAATGATGGACGCTTGGGCAACATTGGCCTTGCCGCCCGGCAGATATCGCACGACCGCAGGCTTTGCGCGAATACGCGCATAAGAGGCCACATCACGCGTCGTAAAGGGTCTCAACTTGAGCCTGGGCGTCTCAAGGCTATGGGATGACTTCTTTGTCATATGAAGCGCTTGACCGGGTGTTCGCGCTTGCTGACGAGGCGCGGGGGATGGGGATTTGGGCACGGCGATATCAACCACCCGTCTTCGGTGCGATGGCGGCGTCGGTCAATTCCTCCAAGAGATTGGCGTAAAATGCCACGTCGTCCTCCGGATACTCCAGACCATGGCGTGCGAAGATGGTTCGGTAGAGATACTCCGAGGTGTTGTAGGAGATCCAAACCTTCCCATCCCCATCTTCATAGACAACGGCTTTCGGCGGGAAATCGATCGCGGCGACCGGATTCTTCAGCATGAATTTCGTGCCGTACTTTGGGTTGCCCACCGAAACCACAATGGCCGGAGGCATTTTCTGACCGTACTGCTCTGCCGCGGCGGCATGGTCGAAACGCGGAAACACGTTCATGCCCTTGTCTTTGGCCGCCTTTTCGAAGCGCTCAACGGTGTCAGCGACGGAGTGGGGGCTTTGCTTTGTCTTAATGCCGGCGTCTTCGTTGGCGGCCGCTGCGGGCGTGATCCAGACAAGGGCCGTCAGGAGGGCGATAAACACAGTTTTCATGGGCTGGGTCCTTCAACCGATTGTCGTGCGTGCGGTGGGAGGTGCACTGGTCGGTTAAATGGAAGGTAAGCACCGCGCGGGCCAATCGGAATTGGTGGCCGGCCTGATCGGATTTATCAATGTAGAGGAGACTTGCCGCCAAGACGCGGGCAAATGACCTTCGCTCTCCTCAGCGCCAGCGCTTAAGCCTTTGCGCCGTCGCGGATAAGCTTCCAGTTCACGGAGTCAATCAGCGCCTGGAACGAGGCGTCCACAATGTTCCCCGAGACCCCGACCGTGAACCAGCGGTTTCCGGCGCCATCGCAGCTTTCCACCAGAACCCGCGTGGTGGCCTCGGTACCCCCATCCAGGATACGCACCTTGTAGTCCACCAGCTCCAGATCCTCCAGAAACTCCGAATAGCGTCCCAGATCCTTGCGCAGGGCATTGTCGAGCGCATTGACCGGACCGTTGCCCTCGCCCACGCTCATCATCCTTTCCCCATCCACCGTGATTTTCACGGTAGCCTCCGAGACGGTCACCAACTCTCCTTTGGCATTGTGGCGCCGCTCCACCATCACGCGGAATCCATCCACATCGAAATAATTCGGCACCGTCCCCAGCGCGCGCCTCGCCAGCATGGCGAATGAGGCATCCGCCCCGTCATAGGCATAGCCCTGGGCCTCACGCTCCTTGACCTCGCGCAGCAGCGCATCGATGCGGTTATCAGCCTTGTCCACCTGGATGCCGATCCGCTCCAACTCAGCCAGGAGATTCGATTTGCCCGCCTGATCGGACACCAGAACCTTGCGGATGTTGCCCACCTCGCCCGGCACGATGTGCTCATAGGTCTCCGGCGCTTTCAGGATGGCCGAGGCATGGATCCCGGCCTTCGTGGCAAAGGCGCTTTCGCCCACATAAGGCGCCTGACGGTCCGGGGCCCGGTTGAGCAGTTCGTCAAACGCCCGGCTCACATGCGTGAGCTCGCGCACCTGATCCGCATTGAGACCAATCTCAAACTCATTTGCGTAGGCCGGCTTCAACGCCAGTGTCGGGATGATCGACACCAGATTGGCATTGCCGCAGCGCTCGCCAATGCCGTTCAGCGTACCCTGCACCTGCCGCACGCCCGCCTTTACGGCCATCAGCGAATTGGCCACCGCGTTGCCGGTATCGTCATGAGCGTGAATGCCCAGATGATCACCGGGCACGACCTTGGTCACCTCACCGACGATTTCGGCAATCTCGTGCGGCAACGTCCCGCCATTGGTGTCGCACAGCACCACCCACCGCGCCCCGGCCTCATAGGCGGTCTTGGCGCAGGCAAGCGCATAGTCGCGGTCCGACTTGAAGCCGTCAAAGAAGTGCTCGCAATCCACCAGCGCTTCCTTGCCCGCGTCCCTGGCGGCCTCAACGGAATCATGGATCGATTCCAGGTTCTCCTCATTGGTGCAGCCCAGCGCCACACGCACATGATAATCCGACGCCTTGGCCACGTAGCAGATCGCACCTGCCTTTGCGCGCAAGATCTCTTGCAGGCCGGGATCGTTGGAGACGGACCGCCCCACCCGCTTGGTCATGCCGAAGGCCGTGAACGTGGCGCTTTTCGTGCGGCTTTCTTCAAAGAACTGGGTGTCTACCGGATTGGCGCCCGGATAGCCGCCCTCCACATAGTCCAACCCCAGCTCGTCCAGCAGGCCCGCAATATGGCGCTTTTCTTCCAGAGAAAAATCGATCCCCGGCGTCTGCGCCCCGTCGCGAAGCGTGGTGTCGAAGAGATAGATCCGCTCCCGGCTCATCGCGTCAGCTCCCAGGTCGTTCCGTCGGGCCCGTCTTTCAACGCAATGCCTTGGGCGGCCAGCTCGTCGCGGATCCTGTCGGCCTCCGCAAAGTCCTTCGCGGCCCGGGCCGCCAGGCGCTGGTCGATCTGCGCCTGAATAGAGGCCTCATCGACACCTTGCGCCCGCGGGTCGGTGAGATCACCTGCAAACCCAAGGGCCCTCAGGCTCCCAAGAAGCGCCGGGCGATCGCCGGCACGGTCCAACTGGTGCAGCACTGTGATGGCGGCAGGCGTGTTCATGTCATCTGCCAAAGCCTCCAGAACCGGCTCCGCAAACTTGCCCTCCAACTGGGAGAGATCTTCGCCGCCAAAGAAGCCCGCCAGTGTTTTGGCGGTTTCCTCAAGCCCCTTCACGGTCCAGTCGATCGGCTGGCGGTAATGGGTGCGCAGCATATTGTAGCGCAGCACTTCGCCGGGCCAGTCCTGCAGCAATTGGTTGATGGTAACGAAGTTGCCCAAACTCTTGGACATCTTCTCGCCTTCCACCTGCAGAAAGCCGTTATGCATCCACACTCTGGCCATGGTGTCGGTGCCGTTGGCGCAGCACGACTGGGCGAGTTCGTTTTCGTGGTGAGGGAACGTCAGATCGATGCCGCCCCCATGGATATCGAACACATCGCCCAGGTGCTCCTTGGCCATGGCCGAGCACTCAATGTGCCATCCCGGGCGCCCGCGACCCCAGGGTGACGGCCATCCGGGCAGACTGTCATCAGACGGTTTCCACAGCACGCTGTCGGCCGGGTTGCGCTTATAGGGCGCTACTTCCACCCGCGCACCGGCAATCATCTCATCCAGCGAGCGCCCCGACAGATGGCCGTAATTGGGCACGCTGGCCGTGTCGAGCAACACATGGCCTTCAGCCTCGTAGGCGTGGCCCTTTGCGATCAGCACTTCAATCATCTCCACCATCTGGGGGATGTGACTGGTGCAGGTGGGCTCCACATCGGGGGGCAACACGCCGAGAGCGGCAATGTCTTCATGAAACTGATCGGTGGTCCTGGAGGTCACCTCTGCCACCGCCGCGTTGATCTCCATATCTGGATACTCTTCGGCAGCCCGGGCATTGATCTTGTCGTCCACGTCGGTGATGTTGCGCACATAGGTAACGTGCTCCACCCCGAACACATGGCGCAGCAGCCGATAGAGCACATCAAACACAATGACCGGGCGTGCATTGCCGATATGGGCAAAGTCATAGACGGTGGGTCCGCACGCATACATCCGCACGTTCTTCGGATCGATCGGCACGAACGGCGCCTTTTTGCGCGTCAGGGTATTGTAGAGTTTTAATTCCATCTGACCTTTTCCCAAATCTTGGCCATCACCCACACCTACAGACACTCCGGCCGCTGGCTGGGTACGTTCAATCGGAATTTGGAGAACAGAACGGCCGGGCCAGCGATCGAGCGCTAGCTGATAATAATGCAGCAACAAATGTTGCAGATCGGTGTAGACAGGGCCGGTTTCATGGGCGCCGGTTTAGGCCGCTCGCGGCGGGACGTCAAGCCCCGCCGTCCGCAATGCGCCTATTCAGCCGCATCCACCTGCCAATCGGGCGCCTCGTCCCGGCGGGCTTTTTTGAGCTCTTCAGCCACCAGGAAGGCGAGTTCCAAGGATTGGCTGGCATTAAGCCGCGGATCGCAGTGGGTGTGGTAGCGGTCTGAGAGATCTTCTTCAGACACCTCCCGCGCGCCGCCGATGCATTCGGTCACGTTCTTACCGGTCATCTCCACATGGATACCGCCCGGATGCGTGCCTTCGGCCTGGTGCACCGCCATGAAGCGTTTCACCTCGTCGAGCACCCGGTCGAACGGCCGTGTCTTGAAACCGCTGGAGGCCTTGATCGTGTTGCCGTGCATGGGATCGCACGACCACACCACGGACTTGCCTTCCCGCTCCACCGCGCGGATCAGGGCCGGCAAATACTCCTCCACCTTGTCGTTGCCGAAGCGGGCAATCAGGGTGATGCGGCCCGGCTCATTGTCCGGGTTCAGAGTGTCGATCAGCCTCAGCATCTCATCAGGATCGATGGAGGGCCCGCACTTCATGCCCAGGGGATTTTGAATACCCCGGCAGAACTCTACATGGGCGTGGTCCGGCTGGCGTGTGCGGTCGCCGATCCACACCATATGGCCGGAGGTGGCGTACCAGTCGCCGGAGGTGGAATCCACCCGGGTCAACGCCTGCTCATATCCGAGCAACAGAGCCTCATGCGAGGTGAAGAAATCGGTCTGCCGCAGTTGAGGCACCGTGTCGGCATTAATGCCGCAGGCCCGCATGAAGTCCATGGTTTCAGTGATGTGATCGGCCAGTTCCTGGTACTTCTCATATTGCGGCGTATCGGCCAGGAAACCCAAGGTCCAGCGGTGCACGTGCTCCAGGTTGGCATAGCCGCCTTGCGCGAACGCGCGGATCAGGTTGAGCGTGGCCGCCGACTGCCGGTACGCCAGAAGCTGCCGGTCAGGATCGGGCACGCGGCCTTCCGCCGTGAAGTCGATATCGTTGATGATGTCGCCGCGATAGCTCGGCAGCTCCACATTGTCCACGGTCTCCATGTCGGACGAGCGCGGCTTGGCGAACTGACCGGCAATGCGTCCCACCTTCACCACAGGCGAAGAGGCCGCATAGGTCAGCACCACAGACATCTGCAGAAACAGGCGGAACGTGTCGCGGATCGCATCGGCGGAATGTTCAGCAAAGCTCTCCGCACAGTCTCCTCCTTGCAGAAGGAAACCCTTTCCGGCGGCGACCTTGGCAAGCTTGCGCTTCAGCTTGCGTGCCTCACCTGCAAATACAAGCGGGGGAAAGGTGGCCAGTTCAGCTTCAACGGATGCCAGTTTGTCTTGATCCTCATAAGCCGGCATCTGAAGACCCGGCTTCTCGCGCCAACTTTCAGGAGACCATTGCTCAGCCATGTGCAAACCCTTTCACCTCGAACCAACCCACGCCGCCCGCTTACGCAGTATAGCGCAAATCGGCGCTGGCTTATAGCTCGCCCCGCCCGGAATGGCCAGCGCCTTAAGTGGGGCAGTCCGTTAAGATCTCTCTAACCAAGAAGCCAATCTTTTTAGACGAGATAGAGCGATCCGGGCCCGGATGGTTTATACTTCGTATCAAAGCTTCGGGTTTTATGTTTCAGGTGAGAAGATCATGCTGACTTGGATACTAGATGGGATCGGCTGGCTTTATTACGCTAACGTGCGGCCATTCTTGGATACAGATTTTCTGACATCTTGGCTCATGGGCGGCGACATCCCGCTTATTGTTTCTCTCTTGGTGATGAACTCTTTGTTCTTGACCTACCGCTTGTTCGACAGCGTGGGCGGACCCAAGAGTGACTGGAATGCCAAGCCGACACTTGTGCTGCAAGGCGGGCTTATCTTCGGCAATGCTGCCGTGATCGCCGCGGACTCAGCCGCTCGCGGTTGGCTCTAAAGCCACCTACCAGTTACAGTCCCCGCGCAGGGGCCGAATGGTGGCGTCCAGCCCCTCGATGGGAAAGCCCGCCTTGACCGGCCGGGCAAAGTAGGGCGCGCCTTCCACCGTCAGGGTGCGCGCACCCAGCAGCGATTTGATGATGGGGATCGACTCTTGGCCGCCCCAAAGCCCAACTGCCTTGAAATCCTCGGCCACGGAGAACTGGTAGGTTACTGCCGGCCGATCGTCCACATGAAACCGCAATTGAGCGGTATCCAGCACCGAGGCCACGATATTGCCACCGAACTTCAGCGCCAGGGAGGTGGTGTTGTCTCTGCAGGCGATCTCAAGGGTCAGGCGAGATCTGTGACCCACAAGGTTGCGGTGCACCCGCATTGAGCTGGCGGCCACCAGAGTGCCGGTGGCAGCTTTTTTCAGCACCCAGTTGGAGGCCGCCGTTTCAGGCGCGTCAGGCTCAGGCCGGGTTTGAAACTTCGCGGACTTGCCGGTGGAATTGGCCACAACGCCAGGCTTGGTTTTGAGAATGGCGCCGGTGACGATGGTCTCAGGGACCGGCGGCGGCGTTGCTTTTGGTGGCGCCGCCGCTGCAGGTGGCGCCGCTGCTACGGGTGGCGGTGCTGCGGTGAGTGAGGTTTGCGGAGGCGGGGTTGGCGGCGGTGGGGCCTTCCGGTTCGCCTTGGTTTCGGCCGGTGCGGTCAGCGGCCCGCGGAACAAGCGGTCATAACAGTCGAGCCGTTGAAGGCTCGATTGCATCCGAACGCATTCCGCAACCCCATCTTGCCCATGGGCCGGTGCGTTCAGAAGCGCAAACCCAATCAGTGCGCCGCATATGCCCCAATAACCTTGCATTCAGCGTCTGTCTTCAGCTCTCACCCGCCCGCGCAATGATCGTCGGCAAGATGTCTTCCGCCCGGTTCACGACATCAAGGTGCACCTCAAGATTGGCTCTGATGAACTCCTGAGAGCGCATATGGTTGAGCAGGTCCAGGAGAGGATCCCAGAAGCCTGCAATATTGGCCAGAATTATGGGCTTGGTATGACGCCCAAGCTGGCGCCAGGTGCTCATTTCAATGAGTTCCTCCAAGGTTCCCACCCCACCCGGCAAGGCCACGAACGCGTCGGCCTTATCGAACATGGCCATCTTCCGTTCATGCATGTTTTCGGTGACAATGAGATCCTGGACATCCTCCAGCATCATTTCCCGCTTGATCAGAAATTCCGGGATAATGCCGGTGACATGGCCATCGTGCTCCAGGGTCGCCTTCGCTGTGATCCCCATCAGGCCGAGTGAACCGCCGCCATAGACCAGCCCGACCTTGGCCTCGGCCAATAGGCGCCCCAAGGTGTGAGCTGCGCTGGCATAAACCGGGTCAATCCCCGGCCCTGAGCCGCAATACACGCAAACGTTTTGAATCTTACTCATAAACACCGACCAGATATGCACTGGCGATTCAGGTCAAGACGAATCGGGCCGCTCAGCCCAACGGTAAGCGGCCCCAATGACGTTAACGTGGCCGGCGGTTGCTAGTTTTTCTTCTTGGTCAGGGTCTGATGCGCGCACACCACGCTGCCGCCGCCCGGGATCAGGCACGCGGGCGAGAAGAAGAACGGAGAATTGGAGACCGGCTTCGGGCGCCGTTTGGCCACGCGTTTCTTCGCTTTTTGCGGCTTGTTGAAATTATAGATCGTCTTCGCCTCGGCATTGCTGATCGGCAAGGCGGGCGTCAGCGCCAACGACAGTCCGAACACGCCCGCGACAGCCATGGCTGCACCACAGCCCAGTTTATGCAGTTTCATTGATGTTTCCTCCATGTTGTCTCAGCCGACAATCGGCCCCATCCATCAAGCCAAGGCATTCAAACACGGCTCGGAGTAACCACCAAATGGTTTATGGAAGTCATCCAGCGGGCGCGGTCCATTTCTCGCGCATGGTGACCAGTTCCTCCGCGGCGGTGGGATGAACAGCCACGGTGGCGTCGAAATCAGCCTTGGTGGCGCCCATCTTCACCGCGATCCCCAAGAGCTGAGCCATTTCGCCGGCATCAGGCCCCAGAATGTGGCAGCCCACCACCTTGTCGGAGGCCGCATCGACGATGAGCTTCATCATCATCTTCTCCTCGCGCCCCGGCAGAATGAACTTCATGGGCCGGAAGCGGGACTTGTAGATGTCCAACTCGCCATACTTCTCCTGCGCCTCCGCTTCCGTCAGCCCCACGGTGCCGATTTCCGGTTGGGAAAAGACCGCTGTGGCGATGTTGGAATGATCCACCGCGGTGGGGGTATTGTTGAAGACCGTTTCTGCAAACGCCGCGCCCTCGCGAATGGCCACGGGTGTCAGGTTCATCCGGTCGGTCACATCGCCCACCGCATAGATGTTGGGCACGGAGGTTTGCGAGTAGGCATTCACCGCAACCGCTCCATTATCGTTCAGCTCAACGCCTGCCTCTTCCAAGCCAAGGCCCGCCGTGTTGGGCACCCGGCCGGTGGCATACATCACCAGCCCGGCCTCAAGGGTCTCGCCCGATTTGAGCGTGGCCACGTAGCCAGAACCGGAGGGCTCGATCTTCGCGATATCGCTTTGTGTGCGCACATCAATGCCTTTCGCCCGCATCTCGTCGGCCAGGCTGTCTCTTAGATCATCGTCAAATCCGCGCAGGATCTGCGGGCCCCGGTAGAGCTGGGTGGTTTGTAGCCCTAACCCGTTGAAAATGCCGGCAAACTCAACAGCAATGTAACCGCCGCCCACAACTATGACCTTCTCCGGCAGAGCATCCAGATGAAACGCCTCGTTGGAGGTAATGGCGTGTTCGGACCCTGGGAACTCCGGCACAAAGGGCGTGGCGCCGGTGGCAATCAGGATATGTTTGGCGGTAACGCTCGTCCCCTCGCTCTCCAGGCTAACCGTGTGGGCATCCTTCAATGTCGCGCGCGATTGGATGATCTTGACCCTGGAGGCTTCCAGGTTGCGGATGTAAATCCCGTTCAGCCGATCGATCTCTTTGTCTTTGTTGTCCTTAAGCGTCGTCCAATCAAAGCCGCCAGGGGCTATGGACCAGCCATAGCCTGCCGCATCTTCCACATATTCCGGGAAATGGCTGGCATAGACGAAAAGCTTCTTGGGCACACAGCCCCGGATCACGCAGGTGCCACCCACCCGGTATTCCTCAGCCACCGCCACGCTGGCGCCGTGGCTTGCGGCCATCCGCGCGGCCCGAACGCCGCCAGAACCGGCACCGATAACGAACAGGTCAAAATCATACTCAGCCATGTTTGCTCTTTCTCAGACACTGAAGGAGGTGGTGCGCGAGGAGTGCGCGCAGGCTTCGTATCACATTTGACCACGAATGGGATGGCCCTTTTCTCACACGAGATCTTGAGCGCCAGGTCTAATACCCTACCAAATTCGTGATGGGAACTCTGGGTTTGGATTGCCCCAACACTCTGGCCACCGAGCCGCTGACGACCGCGATATCATTGTCAAAGCTGCCATGCGCAATGTCGATTTTCAGTTCCTCGGCGTCATTTGTCGAGATCCTGGTCACAACCTGCTTTTGCTTATGCGCCGTGTGCTTCACGCCGAACTGATCAGCAATCGCGTCCCAGTCCCGAATGTCCTTGATATGACTGTCGGCAAAGTCTGCGCCGAACTGCTCCTTGAGCTCCTTCAGATCGCTGGTCTTCGGATCCCAGCATTTCGCAAACCCCATAAGAGGCATCTTGCGAGGATCTTCGAACGCCCGGCTCACAAGGTAGAGCAATGATTTGCCGTAAGGCCCCACCGTGTCATCACGCTCATTTTGATCGGTTAGATTGTCCACATGAAGCTGGCCCGGTGCCAACACGCCTTTGCGCAAGGCGCCACCAAAGTGCCGAACCGCAAAGCGCAATGAACAGGCGGGCGCATAAAGCCCGAACGTGCCGAGCCTGATGTCCGGGTTCATGTCGTCCAGCATGTGGCCCAGCAGGATTGAGCCCGCAGAATGCCCCAGCATGTGGAAAGACGCATCAGGCTGCGCCGCGCTCAGTTCTTTCAGCATGTTGGTCACTTGCCGCGTGCCGCCGTTCCCGTTGGCGGCCGCCTCGGCATTCTGCTTCATCTGTGACCAAACCGCCTTACCCAAAACCTTCTCCGCGGCGGCCTCGAAGGCGCTGTCGAACTTGTTCTGCATCTTGTTCAGCGCGCGGTCCACAAGATCTCCAATGCCGCGCGAGCGCATCTCCTCGCGTTGCTTCAGGAACGGCCCCACAATGTCGCCGCCGATCTGCCCGATGGACTCCATCAAAGAGGTGCGCCACACAAGGAAGATCGGGTGAATGCCGTTGGCATCAAACCAGGGCCCAAGGTGGCGGGCACGGTTGATTGCATCTTCTTCGCTGTTCAACCCGCCGTGGGCGTAAACCAGAATGTGTTTCTTGCCGCTGTCGATCGCCGCTTGCGGCAGCTCAAACACGACTTTGCGCAGATTGTCGGCCGGGTCAGCCGTGTCCACAAGGCGCCGCAACACCTTGCCGTCATTGCCCATCACAACCGAATGCTCATAGGCCTTGGCTTCACTCCAGGGCCCTTTGCTGGCTGTGGTCTGGATCGCCGCGCTCAAGGTCGACGTGGACATTTCCGATCCGCCGCGCGATCGGGCCGCAGGCACGGAGACTTTCTCGGCAACGCGCATGGGCGCGGCAATCGCTGCCACCCAGGCATCGTCTCCATTGCGCGCCCAGTCATCATAGGTCAGAACCGCAAACCCCTTCATGCCCCAGCTTGGCCCCCAAGAGTTCTGCACAATGAAACCGTAAGGCGTGTAACCCACAACAGCGAAGGCGTGTCCGCCGGTGATCTTCTCATGGAGTTCGATCAGGGGGAGTTCCAGACCCGCGACGGATTGGGTCTGCTGCCGGCCTTCCAACCACCAGCCGGCATGGACGCGTGCAGAGCAATAGACGGCCCTCACCTCGCGGACCGCCGCCTGCATGTCACTGATCGAGCGCACATCCACCCGGTAGTAGGCTCCCAGCGGGCGCAGCGCGGCATCCGAACTCCAGGTCGGATCCGGTCGGGGAGTGCGCCGACTGCGCTTCTCCCACAGTTCTGACCGGCAGACCCCGTGCTTGTGCCATCCCTTCATGGCGCCGCGACAGCTTGATCCGGAATAATCCTCCCCCTCCCATTCATCGTAGACCCGTGCATTGTCATAGAGCATCCAAGGGCTGACATGCTCCGGGCGGTCCCCCGCCTCCAGGTCGCCGCCGTTCCTGCGCAGCCAGTTGTCCCACAGGGTGTAGTTGATGACCGCCGCAAGCCCAAAGCCCGTACACGCCCCTTCCCGGCCCTGATCAAGGATCTTTGACGTCCGGTGATATTCGGGCAGATAGTGGGAGATCTCTTCCTCAGAGGGGAACGAGGCCGGCAGCGACACGAGCGGCGGCGAATAGGGCCTGTCGCGAAAGTCTATTCTGTCGGGCCGCGCATCGAGAACCCGATTGTGAAATTCATGGTTTGACATCTGAGGAGCTCCATCGGTGATGGTGTGAGTCTGAACATCAACCCCGCTGAGCAAACTTCACCCTCAGCACGGGTTGCAGTGCGCCCCTCCAACTTCATTAAATAAAAAACAGAAATCTGAGTCAAACAAATTCAGAGAATGGACAGAGAATTCAAACAATATTGTTGAAATATTGCCATTCGGGAGATTTATATTTGAATTTTTACTTGAGAACTGGATTCAACGCGGCGAAGCTTCACTCATTGTAGAACGTCACCCATTCATCAATCCCGGCCCGATCTGTGCGCCAGACGTTCTCCGGCGCATCCTCAACCCCGTAGCCCACCGAGATGCCGCACGCCAGGAGTTCATCTTCGTCGATCCCCAGCTCTTCGCGGATCAACTGATGGTGCGAGCACCAGGCCACTTGACCGCAGGTGTGGAGCCCCTCGCCTCTGGCCCCGATCAGAATGTTCTCAATGAACATGCCGATATCCATGAACGAGCCCACTGACATGCGGCGTGAGAAGGTGATGAAAAGACCAACAGGCGCGTCAAAGAACTTGAAGTTGCGGAGCATTTGTTCACCGCGCGCCTGTTTGTCATCGCGCCCGATGCCCAGCGCCCCATAGAGCCCGAATCCGGTGGCCCGGCGCCGCTCCAGATAGGGTTCAAACCAATTGGTTGGGTAATAGTCAAACTCAGGATCGCTGGCCTTCAGCGATGAGATCCCTTGCGCGGCGGCAAGCGCCTTCTCAGTGATCCGCTCTTTCGCGGCACCTTGCACCACATAGACTTTCCACGGCTGAGTATTGTGCCCACTCGGTGCCTTGCCGGCGCCGGTCAGAATCCGCCGCAAGGCGTCTTCGGGCACCGGATCGGATTTGAACCGCCGGCAGGAATGGCGCGACATGATGGCTTCGTGAACGTCCATTTGATCTCTCCTGAATAAAGGTCCGGTGCCTCGTACACGGCTAAGCCCCTGCAATCCAGATCAAAATTCAGACGTCCCGCTCTAAGCCGTTCCCGTGACCTCCTGGTGACCGCCATTCTCCTCAAACGCCTCTTCCCTATAAAAGCCAAGCTTTTCCATCACCGGGAAATCGTTGAACGAGAACAGGCAGGCGTCTTCGCTGTCTGAGGCGTTGGCGTGCTCGTGCCACATCCAGGCCGGCACGCAGAAGATATCCTTCTCGCTCCAGTCATAGCGCACGCCGCCGATCACCGAATGCCCTGAGCCTTTGGCCACATGGTAGATCACGTTGCCGGTGTGCCGGTGCGCCTTGGTGGCCTCGCCGCCGCGGAGCATCTGCATGTGCGCACCCATGGTCTGCATCACGTGGCCGCCTGTGTGCGGGTTCGAATAGCGCATGATCAGCCCGTCATAGGGCGATCCGTCCGACACCTTCCCGTAGGCCTGAAGCCCCTCATAGGTCTCCTCCCAGGAATATTTCATGAGCGGCGAATAGGGCTTGTCCCAGGTCTCCTTGGCGGGCAACAGGCCTGGCGCCCCATAGGTGCCGGGGGAATCGTTCTCAGGGTAGTTGGGCTTTTGGTAGAGGTCGGGATGCACCTCATAAAAGTTGGCCTCAAGCGCATTGGTGAGCGGAATATCGAGGCCGTCCTGCCACATGGACACTTCGCCATCCTCCAAGACGCCATGGTCGTGCCAGGTGCCGTTCGGGGTGATCACAAAGTCCCGCGCGCCGAAGGTGATCTTGTGGCCGTCCACCACCGTGTAGCCGCCCGCGCCTTCCATGATGAACCGCAAAGCAGACGCGGCATGCTTGTGCGCCGACGTCTTCTCGCCCGGCCGCATCACCTGGATGCCGCTGAACAGCCAGCCGCAACAGGCGCTCACATCCTTGCGTTTGGGGTTCCGCAGATAAACCACCCGCCGTCCGGCCTTTTCCGGCGAGACCAGGTCCAGCGAGCGCATCACCTGAGGGCGCAGCTCCTTGTTGCGCCAGATGGTGGGGGCGGAGGCGGGTGTGGGCTCCCAGGGCTCGATATCATTGGCCACCGTCCAAAGCGCGCCGGTCTCCAGGCCCGCCAGATCGTCATAGTAGCTTTCAAGCTCCGCATCGTCCTCAACGATGGCACGGCCCACTTGGCTGTCTCGTTCGTCCCGCACGGTCTCGGTCATATCGGCGCTCTCCCTAAAACGTGTGGCCTTCTTCCTTCAACTGCTCGATCACCTTCTCGCCCACGATGGAGCCAACTTCCTGGCCCCAGGCGATGCCGATCTTCATGGCTTTCTGGGCCATCTCCGGCTTGATCTCAATCATCTTGCGCCCGACAGGGCTCTTATAAAATGCGGCAATCTCGCCAAGCTCTTGTTCGCTCAGCGCTTCGGCATAGACCACGGCCACATCGTCCATCACCTTCTGGATGCCCTTTTTGGCTTCGGCCACAAACAAGACCTCAAAACGCTGCAAAGCCTCAGGCGAAATGGTGGGTTTAAGCTGTTTCACCAACTCCATCTGCTGCTTCAACAGCACCGGAAGAACCCCGTTGAACATTTTATCGGCTTCCGTCAGGCGCAGCATCTCACGCGCGGCCTTCACGTGCTGGGCCGAGGGTTGTTCGGCCAAAACCGGGCCGGCCAGGACAAGAGCACTGAGCGCGGCACACATTCCGAAGAGTTTCACTTTCATCTGCATTTTCCTTTCCTAGGCCGTCAGCTCCTTCACGCCGTCAGGTCCGGCCACATAGGCCCGCGCGGCGAGCCCTAAGAACAGACCATGCTCCACCACGCCGGTCTGCGCTTCGAGGGCGGAGGCCAGCTCTTCGGGATTGGGCAGGCGCTCCAGGTGGCAATCGAAGATGAAGTTTCCGCCATCGGTGATAAAAGGCCCATCGTTGCCTTCGCGCCGGCGCACGTCCGGCGTCAGCTTGAGCTCGCTCAAGATCGCGGCCACCTTGCCGACGGTCACCTGGGCACCGAACTGCACCACTTCGATGGGCAGAGCAAAGGCTCCCAGCATCTCCACATGCTTGGAGGCATCAGCAATCACCACCATTTCATCCGAAGCACTGGCCACGATCTTTTCGCGCAGCAAGGCCCCGCCCCCACCTTTGATGAGGCGCAAGCGGTCGTCCAATTCGTCGGCCCCATCCACGGTCACATCAAGGTGCGGAGTTTCATCAAGCGTGGAGAGCGGGATGCCAAGCCCCCGCGCCTGTGCGGCGGTGACCTCAGACGTGGGGACACAGGTGACGTTCAGCCCGTCCGCCACAAGGCCGCCCACCAGATCCACAAACGGACGCGCCGTTGACCCGGTGCCGAGCCCCAGCGTCATGCCATCTCGCACATGCACCAGGGCCGCCTCAGCGGCCGCTTTCTTCAGTTCATCTTGCGTCATCGTGGCAGCTTAGCTGTCGAGCCCGCCCATCAGCATATACTTTATCTCGGTGAACTCGGTGATGCCGTGGTGCGAGCCCTCGCGCCCGAGGCCCGACTGCTTGACCCCGCCAAAGGGCGCAACTTCGGTGGAGATGATACCCTCGTTGATGCCCACGATACCGGTCTCCAGCGCCTCGGCCACCCGCCAGCACCGGCCGATGTCCCGGCTGTAGAAGTAAGAGGCGAGGCCAAACTCGGTATCGTTGGCCAGATCGATGGCTTCCTGCTCGGTTTTGAAGCGGAAAAGCGGTGCCACAGGGCCGAAGGTCTCTTCGTTGGTCACCAGCATCTTGGTGGTGACATTCTTCAGCACCGTGGGCTGATAGAAGTTGCCGCCCAACTCATGGGCCTTACCGCCCACGACGATCTCAGCACCATTGGCAACCGCATCCTGAACATGTTCTTCCACCTTCTCGATGGCGGCCGCATTGATCAGCGGGCCCGTGGTAACGCCAACTTCGGTGCCCTGGCCCACCTTCAAGTCCATCACCGCCTTGGCCAGCTTCTCCGAAAACGTGTCGTAAACCCCGTCCTGCACCAGGATCCGGTTGGCGCACACGCAGGTCTGTCCGGCGTTGCGGTACTTGGAGGCCATGGCGCCCGTGACCGCCGCATCCAGATCGGCGTCATCAAAGACGATGAAGGGCGCGTTGCCGCCCAGCTCCAGGTCCACTTTCTTGATCGTCGCGGCACACTGCTCCATGAGCACACGGCCGATTTCCGTGGAGCCGGTGAAGGTCAGCGCCTTGACCGTGTCGGACGATGTGAGCGCACCGCCAATGGCTCCGGCGCTGCCGGTGATGACACTGAAGAGCCCCTCAGGCAGGCCGGCGCGGTTGGCCAATTCGGCAATCGCCAAGGCGGTCAGCGGCGTATCGCTGGCCGGCTTACACACCACCCCGCATCCTGCCGCCAGGGCCGGCGACACTTTCCGGGTGATCATCGCCATCGGGAAGTTCCATGGGGTGATGGCCGCAACCACACCGATCGGCTGGCGCTGCACCACAATGCGCGCGTCCGGCTTATGGCTGGGAATGGTCTCCCCATAGATCCGCTTGGCTTCTTCGGCATAGAACTCGGTGAACGAAGCGCCATACACCACCTCACCCTTGGCCTCGGCCAGGGGCTTGCCCTGCTCGGCGGTCATGATGCGGGCGAGATCGTCCTGGTTCTCCATCATCAGGTCGTACCAGCGGCGCAAGACGATTGAGCGTTCCTTGGCGGTCTTCTTGGCCCAGCCCTTCATGGCTTCAGCCGCCCCGGCAATCGCCTCCTCGGTTTCTTTGGCGCCCAGGCGCGGCACGGTGGTGATCACTTCGCCGGTGGCCGGGTTGATCACATCGGCTGTCTCAGAACCGCCGATCCATTTGCCGGCGATCAGGCACTTGTCCTTGATGAGGGATTTATCGTTGAGGGTATCCATGGTAAGCGCGTCCTCCTGTTGACCGCATAGTGCGGGCGTGCTCTTTGGCGCCTTCATTAGCACGGACCAAGCCCAGCAAGAAAGCGCCCATGACGAAACCTCTCTGCATCATTTTCGATCTGGACGGCACCTTGGTGGACTCCGCTCCGGACCTTGCCGCTACAGGCAATGAGCTGCTGCGCCGCCGCGGCCGTGCACAAGTGTCTCTGGATGATGTGCGCTCCATGGTGGGCAAGGGCGCGCTTGTGCTCATGGAAAGAATGATGGCCGCCACAGGCGAGCCCGCCACCCGCGAAGAGCTCAAAGCCATGCTGCCGGAATATCTTGACCATTACGGCGCCAATATCGCGGCGAACACGGTCCCCTTCCCCGGCGTGCGCGAAGCCCTTATGAGTTTGGCGCAGCGCGAAGCGCTCATGGCCGTGTGCACGAACAAGTTTGAAGAGCTGTCTCACTCACTCTTGCGGCAGATTGAGCTGGACCACCATTTTGGCGTCGTTATTGGCGGCGACACCTTACCCATCCGAAAACCGGATGGCGGGCATGTGCTGGGCACCATTGGACGGGTGGGGGGCGATGCGGCCCGGACGATCATGGTCGGCGACAGTCACAACGATATCGATGCAGCCAAGGACGCGGGCGTAAAGTCCATCGCTGTCAGTTTTGGCTACACGGACATTCCGCCCAGAGAGCTCGGCGCAGATCACGTAATAGATCACTTCGATGAACTGATTGGAGCCATTGACATACTGATGGAGTAAGTCATGACGGGGGTCATGCGCCGCTGCGCACTCGTTTTGCTGGTCTTGAGCTTCACCGGCGCCCCTGTGGCCCGGGCGGAGGAGCCGAGCCGGCTGGAAAGCATCTTTGAAGACCTCTCGGATTCACCTGCCAAAGACACGCTTCTGCAGATCCCAGACCTGGGCCGCCGCCTGCTCGCACTGCGCAGCTATGCCCGCTCGCGAACACCCCTGGTGCAACGCTGGAGCTGGACGGAGAAGCAGATCAGAGCTTATCGCGGCTCGGCCGAGCAAGAAGCCCTGCTGGCGGAGGTCGGTGAGGTCGTGGCCCACTTCGCCGCCGCCAACCCCGGCTATGAGCTTTACGCCGGCACGCGGGTGCGCAGCCTCGATGTTCAAATCAAAAACTGGAACAAGAACAGCTCGGTCGGCGTCGCTGCCGAGGAGATCTTCAAAGCCTGGAAAGAGACGTTTGAGCCGGAAGGCGAAGAGCCCGCCAAGTGGGAGCCGAAAAAGTTCTGGACCTGGCTGAGAGGGTTCAAAGTCACCCGCCGCGCCTATCTGGCCGCCCCAGGCATGTCGCGCCACGGCCGCGCCAGGGCCGTGGATTTTCAGATCATGAAAGACGGCAAGATTTTCGCCGGCACCCGCCTCACCGACATCGAAAAGGTCTGGCAGGAAGAGGGCTGGGCTGAGAAGCTGAACGCCAGCATAAAGGCGGCCGGCCCCTCGTTTGTCGGTCCTCTACAGACCCCGTTTGAGCCCTGGCACTACGATTACGATCCGGAGGTTAAGGCGGGCGCGGCAGCTAATTAGGGCAAGAGCGCTTGGCCCTATCCCAACCAGCCGCCTCTGTCGTGGAACGCACGGGCCTCGGCAATGGGGTCCACCGCCAATGTGTCCACCAGCCGGGCAGCCTCCTCGCGCATATCAGGAAACAGCTCCAATGTGCGCTTGTTCTGGGCCTCCGGGGTTATCAGGCCGCCCTCCGCCGACGGCAGGCCCAGCGCTGCGAACAGGCGCTCAGCGCCTTTCTGGGTGGAGATTTCCTTCAGGTCGGCCACATGAAAGTGGAGGTTCGCTATGCTGGCGAGCCTGTGTCTGTAGAACTCCCCGCGGGCAAACATCTCCGCCACGTACCAATAGGCCCGGCCCACCATGCCATAAGGCTTGAACGGCTCAGGATCGATGACCCGCTTGGGGTAGTTCCAGTCCAGTAGGAAGGCCCAAGCAAGGCCGGTGTTGATGAAATCGCCGCGGGCAATAAAGCTCTGCACGGTCTTGGTGATGTCGCGGCGCAGCACCACCACATCCACACGGGTTGTGCGGCACAGGAGGCCGATGTTCTCCATCAGCCCCGCCTTGGCGAGAAGATGCGAGATCTCTGCGTAGACCGGCGCGGCGCCCGAGCCGATCAGCGCTGCCTTCCGGCGCCAGAACTGGTGAACGTCCGCCACATTGCCCTCTGTGTTGAAGCGCATCATGTGGGAGATATCCGGCGAATGGAGCCCGAACTGCCCAGGCCCCATGCGCTCATGATAGACCTCCGCATCAGGTACGTTGCGCTGCAGAAGCTCGGCCGTATAGGCGGTGCCCGAACGCCCGGGCGCAATCGTGAAGATACATTGCTCGCGCGCGTCTACCGCCCCGGTGGCACTGCGCGGAGGGGTCTTCTTCAAAAGATGCGCATTGGAGCCGATATGGCTCAGATGCAGCTCATCGCGTCCAACAGCCGTGTGCCGCGGATAAGGTTTAGCCTCCAGCACATCAAACTTGCTGTCATGGATCAGGACGCTGCTCCGCGCCACCGGCCAGACCTTCTCCCGCAGGAACTTCTGATCGGCGTTGGCCGTCTTGGTGGGATCATCCAGATAGCTCTTCATGTCTTCGCGCAAGCCAGCCGGCACGGCCCCGCGCACCCCGCCCCAGAGCCCTGCGAGCATGGGATCGGTGTGGGTGTAGAAGTCGCGCATCACATGGAAATGGCGCGCAGAGCCGATCCAATCTTCGACGGCCAAACGCTCGCGCACGGAAATGAGCGAATCCGCATCGCGCACAATGTAGCGCTCCACCTGGTCATCAAAGGCCACCAAGAACCGCCAGAACAACCCCTCGTAAAGCCGCTGTTGCGGCGGCATCAGGTGTACATCAGCGCCTTCGGCCCCGAACGCGCCGATAGCTCTGGCGGGCACGGTCTCGTCGCAGTAGATCCGGCATTGCCACCCGGGATAGATATGCCGCACCAATGCAGCATTCTGCCGCGCGCCTTCAAGATAACGCTCATCCTCACCCCACAGCGAGAAGGCGATCACGTTACGCTCGGGCCGCTTCGCGTCGAATGGCGCGACCGGTACGCGGGTCAGATCATGGGCGCTGACATCGACCTGCGCTGCCGCCTGATCCTTTAGCTCCAGCGCCCGGCCACCATGGTGGACCGAGCGCTCCAACTGGCCCAGATCCAGGAACAGCCGGGCGGCCGCATCATGCAGCATGGCCGAAGACGGGTCGCGCTCAAGCGCGCGCTGCAGATAAGGCTCAGCGCGCCCTGGTTGGCCGGCTCGCAAGAACCCCACCACCGCGTTGTTCAAAAAATCGCTGGAATCGGGAAACTGGCGCAGCGCCTCTTCCATAATCTCGGCGCACCTGAGTTCGGCTCCGGCGGCGAAGTGATAGAGCCCCAGAAACGCCCAATCTTGGCGCTGGACGTGCTCGCCGGCAAGCTCCACCAGCCGTTGCTGCGCCTTGATCGCCGCTTTGGTCTGGCCGCGGCGGTAAAGGGCTGCAGCGTGGGCGCGCAGTTTCTTCAACTTCGCGCCATCGGCTTGAACCAAAGGGGTGGATTGTGCACTCTGTCCCATAGCGGCGCACGCTATTTATAATGTCTTAAGACGAGATGAAGTCCGACCGGTAATGTCGCAGATTCTGCCGGCATTTGCCGCCGTCCACCGAGCCAAGTTCTGCGGCCCGGATCTTGCTGCCTTCTTGTTCTGGATCAAAACCTGAAGAGGCCACACATGGGTTATCGCAGAAGCAGAACCGTTGGATGGACGGACTATGCCGCACTGGGCGCCGGGGCCGTGATCGTTGCCCTGTCATTCCTCTCCTTGCCTGTAGCTGTGCCATCCCATCTCGTCTCTTTTGTGGGTGTGGACAAGATCGGCCATTTTGCGTGTTACGCCGTGGTGGGGGTTTTGGCCATGTACCATCGCCGCCGCCTGTCCAGCGCCCTGCTGACGGCCGGTGTGATCTTCTATCTCAGCGGTGTCATCGAAATCGTGCAGGGTCAATTCAACCGCACAACCGATCTGGCAGATTTCGCCGCCAACGGCCTAGGCCTCGCCTTCGCCGGCATCGTTGTAACTCTGCTGCGTTCCATGCGTCGGGCCCGGCGCCGGACCTTTGCTTCGGTCAGCGCAAATTCCGCCTAATTAATAAGCAAATTAACCTATTTGCCCAATTTATAGGCATTTAATTACTGCGTCACGGCACGCGAGAACCAGTTTTTCGTTGAAAAATCAGAGTCTTACCAGTTTTCACAAAACTGGCACACACCTTGAAATGGTTAACGCCGACTGTGGGGGGCCTCTCCTTTGCGCACGCCTGATGACGGGCGCTCGAGGCTCATCAGGATTAACCTAAGGAGGTGTAGTGAATGAAACTCGTAACCGCCATCATCAAACCCTTCAAACTGGAGGAGGTCCGTCTGGCGCTGACCGCCGCCGGCATTGAAGGTATGACGGTGACCGAAGTTAAGGGCTATGGGCGCCAAAAGGGCCACACGGAGATCTACCGCGGCGCTGAGTACGCGGTGAGCTTTCTGCCCAAAATCAAACTCGACGTCATTGTGAATGCCGACCAGGCCGACACCGCGGTGGAAGCCATAACGGAAGCGGCGAGAACCGGACAAATCGGCGACGGCAAAGTGTTTGTCGCCCCTGTTGAACATTCCCGGCGCATCCGCACCGGCGAAACCGATGCTGACGCTCTTTAAGACATTGGAGAAGATCGAGATGACGACCCGTATCCTCACTGGACGCACAACTGCCGCCGTGCTTGCCGGCGCGGCCCTAGTTCCCCTTATCATAAGTCCCGCCGCCGCCCAGGATGCCAGCACCGCGCTTCCGGCCGACGGCAAATACATTATGAACACGCTCTTGTTCCTCATGGGCGGCTTTCTGGTCATGTGGATGGCCGCGGGCTTCGCCATGCTGGAAGCTGGCATGGTGCGCAGCAAGAACGTGGCCATGCAGTGCACCAAGAACATAGCGCTCTACTCACTCGCTGGCCTGATGTACTGGATTGTTGGCTACAACCTCATGTATCCGGGCGATGGCAACTGGATCATTGCTGATGTGATCGGCACGCTTTCGCCGAAAGACATTCCGGAACCCAGCGCTGACGCCGGTGACTATTCAGCAGCGTCCGACTGGTTCTTCCAGATGGTCTTCTGCGCCACCACCGCTTCCATCGTGTCCGGCACCTTGGCTGAGCGGATCAAGCTGTGGCCGTTCCTTATCTTCACCATCGTACTGACCGGCTTCATCTACCCGATCCAAGGCTCCTGGGAATGGGGCACGGGCTGGCTCGACGACATGGGCTTCTCCGACTTTGCCGGCTCCACCCTGGTGCACTCCACCGGCGGCTGGGCAGCGCTGACGGGCGCCATCATCCTCGGCGCGCGGCTTGGCAAATACGGCCCCGACGGTGAAGTTCGCCCCATTCCGGGCTCTTCCATGCCTCTGGCGACGCTGGGCACCTTCATTCTGTGGCTCGGCTGGTTCGGCTTCAACGGTGCCTCTCAGCTTGCTATGGGCACCATTGAAGATGTCTCTTCGGTCTCCAAGATCTTCGTGAACACCAACCTGGCGGCTGCCGCCGGTGTTGTTGTGGCGATGGTGCTCACTCAAGTGATGTACAAGAAGATTGACCTGACCATGGCCCTCAACGGCGCTCTTGGCGGTCTGGTGGCCATCACGGCAGAGCCGCTCACACCGTCCGTCCCGATGGCCATCATCATCGGCGGTATCGGTGGTGCCATCGTGGTCTTCGCAGTGCCGATGCTCGACAAGTTCAAGATCGACGACGTGGTCGGCGCCATCCCGGTCCACCTGTTGGCCGGCATCTGGGGCACCCTGGCTGTTCCGCTCACCAACTCGGACGCGAACTTTGTCGCACAGGCGACAGGCGTGATCGCAGTCGGCGTGTTTGTATCGGCAGCCAGCGCCGCGCTCTGGCTGGTGCTCAAAGGCACGATGGGTCTGCGTCCCACAGAGGAAGAAGAGATGGCCGGCCTCGACCAAGCAGAGATCGGCATTGAAGCCTATCCGGAGTTTGGCCGCGGCAGTCAGATGGTCTGACGCCGTCAAAAGCATGGCCAGGAAGCTCACCCTGTAACCGGACGCCAGATCAAATCCCATCACGTGATCTGATCGTCCGGTCCAGGGGACCTGGTCCCAGAAGCCCGGCGTTGCCCGCGCCGGGCTTCGCCTTTTTGTGCTTGGGCATTGCGCCCTGAGAGATGTTACATGGCACCGTCTCGCGCGATCAACCGAAGTCTGGTGCCCCAATGCTGCCGACACAGACTAAGCAATGCCTTTGGCTGGTCCTTGCCGGCGTCATCGCAGCCGTAACGGTCAAGGCCCCGGCCGCCAAGCAAGCCGACCGAACATCCTTCATCACGGACGTTTGCCAACGCATCGAGAAAGCCGCGCGAGGCTCCGCTCTGCCCCCCGGTTTCTTCGCCCGTCTGCTCTGGCAGGAAAGTCGCTTCAATCCCAACGCCGTCAGCCCGAAAGGCGCCATGGGCATCGCACAGTTCATGCCGGGCACCGCAAAACTGCGAGGCTTGGAGGACCCATTCAATCCCGGCGAGGCAATAGAGGCCTCCGCCCGCTATCTGGCCAAGCTCAAACGTCAGTTCGGCAATCTGGGCCTGGCAGCGGCGGCCTACAATTCCGGGGAAAACCGAGTGGAACGTTGGCGCAAAGGTCGTTCCAGGCTGCCGGCGGAAACGCAGAACTTCGTCATCACCATCACAGGCTATCCGGCAGCGGACTGGGCCGCAGAGACGCCGCCAGAGGCCAAATATACGCTTGATCCCAAGAGGCCGTTTCAGGATGCCTGCCGCCGGTTGCCGGTCAAACGCTATGCACTGCAGCAGCGCTACGCCAGCGCACCTTGGCAGCCATGGGGCGTGCACTTGGCCGCCAACTGGTCTTTGAGCAAGGCACTCGGCCAATTTGGCAAGATCCAGCGACGGTTTCCGAAGGTTTTGGGTGGCTTAAAGCCGATGGTTTTACGTGAAGTGAACTACAGTTTCGGAGCTGCCAGGCGATATGAGGTCCGCATTGGTCAACCCAGCCGCGAAAAAGCCAACAAGTTCTGCAAACGTTTGCGACGGGCTGGCGGGGTTTGCATCGTCTACAGGTCTAAGAAGCGTTGATGCTTCGACCTGGACGCTGCCTTTACTTCGCCTTGACCCTCGCGCACAATTGGGCAAAACAGGCTGGCCCAAAAGCAGGAAAACCCCATGGACGATATTGCGCAAGCCCATCCTCATGGCGCCATTGACGCGGAAACCATGGATCAACTCATCGAGACCGTGCGCCGCTTTGTGCGCGACGAACTGTTGCCGCTGGAAGCCAAGGTCGATGAGGATGATCTGGTCCCCGACACCATTGTGAACAAAATGCGCGACTTGGGCCTCTTCGGCCTGTCCATCCCCCAGGCCTATGGCGGACTTGGACTATCGGCCACCCAGGAAATGGCACTTGCCCGCGAGTTAGGCTGGACCTCGCCGGCGTTCCGCTCGGTTGTGGGCACAAATGTCGGGATTGGATCTCAAGGCATTCTGATTGACGGCACCGAGGAGCAAAAGCAGGCCTATCTGCCGCGTTTGGCCTCAGGTGATCTCATCGGCTCGTTCTGCCTCACCGAGCCGGAAGCTGGCTCCGATGCAGCGTCCGTACGCACCAAAGCCGTCAGGGACGGCGATCATTACGTTCTGAACGGCACCAAGCGTTACATAACCAATGCTCGGCGTGCCGGTGTGCTCACGGTCATGGCCCGCAGCGAGCCGGATGTTCCGGGGGCTCGCGGAATTTCCGCCTTCATCGTCGACACGGACACGCCCGGGGTCAGCGTCGGGGCGGCGGAAAAGAAAATGGGCCAGCGGGGTGCCCATATCTCCGACGTGGTGTTCGACAATGCCCGTGTGCCGGCCTCTGCGATCATTGGCGGTGAGCCCGGCAAAGGCTTCATCACAGCGATGAAAGTGCTGGACCGCGGCCGGTTGCACATCTCTTCGGTGTGTATTGGCGCAGCGCGCCGCCTCATTCACGATGCCCTCACCTACACCGCTGAGCGCCAGCAATTCGGCAAGCCCATAGGCGAGTTTCAGTTGATCCAGGCCATGCTGGCCGACAGCCACACCGAATGCTATGCGGCGGAAACCATGGTTGCCGACAGCGCTGCCAAGTATGACCGGGGTGACAGCCTCACCCTGGAAGCGGCCTGCTGTAAGATGTATGCCTCCGAAATGGTCGGCCGTGTGGCAGACCGCGCGGTTCAGATCTACGGCGGTTCGGGCTATATTGCCGACTATGGCATTGAGCGCTTTTACCGGGATGTACGTCTCTTCCGGCTTTATGAAGGCACCACCCAGATCCAACAATTGATCATTGCCCGCGAGATGCGCAAAGCACACGCTGAGGGCAGGTAAGAAGGATTGACTATGGCTCTTCGTTTGAAACTGCTGACCAAAACACTTGCTGTCGCAGCCACCACATTGATCTTGAGCCCTATCGCTCAGGCGCAGGACACGTTTCCGGTGGAGGCTGGCTCCTGGGGCGGCAAAGTGCGCACTGGGCCCGGTTCCAGCTTCAAACAGGTGGCCGGCTTGAAAGAGGGCGACACGGTCAAAATCCTGGAAGATACCGGCGTACAAATGAACGGCTTCCCCTGGTTCAAGATTGAGTTTGGCGAAGGCAAAACCGGCTACAAGTGGGGCGGCGTTTTATGCTCACGCAAGGTCCAGGTGAAGGGCACGTTCAGACAATGTGAGGGCTATGTGGCCTCAGAACAGCCCGTGCCCGCCAAGCCGGAGCCTGAGAAAGAGCCGGAAGTCGCCGCCGAAGAGACCCCAACACCTGAACCCGAACCCGCACCCACGCCGGAGCCCGAAGTGGCTGAAACCGAACCCGCCGATGAGCCGAAGGCCGTCACCGTGGTGCCGGACAGCGAAGCGGAGCCCAAGCCAGACGCGGCAAGCACCGCCGAGACCGAGGAAAAGCCTCAAGCAACTCCAGAGCTGAAATGGTCCTATCGGCAATTCAAGGACGAGGCAAATCAAGGCAAAACCGCCTCGACGCTTACCGTCAAGGCCTCAGACAGCGATACCGTGCTGATCCAGGGCTATTGCGCGGTCGGTTTCAAGGAGAACGTCTCGGTTCTGAAGCTCAGCTCGCAGACCGGTGACCTGGAAGAAGCGGCCTCGGTCAAAGTCGCCTTCTCAGGCAACAATAAGGACCATTCGTTCGATGGGACGGTTGTTGCGAAAGGCACCGATGAACCTGTCTCCGGCGCCCGCATCACCGTCAAAAACGATGACGCTTTGTGGGAGACCCTGCAGGAGTTGCCGGATATCGATTACCAAGTGAACAGCTTCAAGGCCGTGCCGGTTTCCCTTTCCGGTGCGACCGATCCGATCCTCAACTTCCTGGCTGATTGCACCGGCTATGCCGGCAGCTTCGATGAGGAACCCAACGTCGCAGCCACGCAGACCGACCCGCCTGCGCCGCAGGACTCTCCCACAGCCAAAGAAGCCTTCGAAACGGCGCTTGAGACAAACACTCTGGAAGGCTGGCAAGCTTATCTGCGCGATTTCCCCGAAGGCGTTCGCTCAGACCTCGCCCGCGCCTACGTGAAGCGCCTGCAAGGCGGTGACCAGGCCGCCGCGGCGCCACCAGACGCTGAGCCGGAGGTTGAAGAGACCGTGAACCTCGGCCCCGGCAAGTCAGCCTGGCGCCCCTTCAAGTATAAGCAAGATGAAGGCAACGCGTCCTCTCCAGCGGCCGGCGTGGAGGCAAACGGCCTTGAGTTCCTGGCCTATTGCAGCCCGAAGAAACGTGTTTCGGCCGTCTTGCGCGAAAAGAAGCGAGGGGTTTACCCTGATTTTGACGGACGCGTGGAGCGCGGGCTGAAAGCGCTTGAGGCGGCCGGCGCATCTTTGCCGCTCAGTTTTGACACGGGCGCCAAACACTCTCTGCCCGCATCCGTTGCCGGCCTTACCGGAGAGGTGGAGATCGGCGATGGATCGAAGGGGTTTTCTGCCAGCAGCCGCATTGTGCGCGACCTCATGAGCGCCAACCAGCTCACGCTGTCCGCGCCACCTTTTGCAGCCTCCTTCCAGCTTAAAGGCTCGCGGCGTGCGCTGTGCAGCATGTTGAAGAGCTGCGGTGTGAAGTCGGCGGAGTGCGCACGCTATGAGCCCCCGAAAACGGTGAATGTTGATCCTCAGCTGAGACCCAAGCCGCAGCGCCAGCAACGCAGGGCCCGCTGCCCGCGCCGCTACGTGTATCTTGAAGGAGAATGCGTCCATCGCCGCTACGTTGCGGAGTATTGCGGACCCGGATATCGCCGCCAAGGCAGCCGCTGCGTGCGCCGGCGTTATCGGGTTCCAAGCTATGATGTGTGCCCGCCCGGTTTCTTCTATGAGTTCGGCAGGTGCGTGGCGTTTTAGAGAGGACTTTTGTCACCTAACTGTCACCGGCGCCACGTATAAGCCCGGGTGAGAGAACAGAGTAAGGCGTCAAACAGCCAGCGGCACAGTAGTCCCCCCTCACCCGCATGTGCCCGACAGGTTGCAAGCAAAAGTTTCTCTCACTGCCCTCTTGCCGGGCATCGAACAGTAATCAAGCCCCACAGCGATGCCCGGCAGTTTTCCCTACCAGATTAAGCTGCCTTTAGTGCGTCCTTCACACGGCCGCTGATTTCGCGGAGACCTGCGGCACCGCCCATCTCGTACGGCACCAGTTCGCCATCCGCAAAAGCTGTGCGCACGGCCTGGTCCAAGACGTCACCTGCCTCGACCAGCTTGTCGGAGTTATGACGCTCGCCCAGCCAGTCCAACATCATGGCCGCTGACAGAATCATCGCCGTGGGATTGGCCTTGCCGGTGCCCATAATATCCGGCGCCGTTCCGTGGCAGGGTTGGAACACCGCATGCTTATCGCCGATGTCGGCAGAGGGCGCGAGGCCCATGCCGCCCATCAAGGCGGCGCCGGCATCGGAGAGAATGTCGCCGAACATGTTCTCGGTCACCAGCACATCATTGTCCCAAGGGTTACGGATGAGCTTCAGGGCCATGGCGTCCACATAGCAATGGTCTGCGGCTATCTCCTTATACCGGCCTGCGCAGCCGTCAAACACTTCGCGAAAGAACGCCATGGAGCCCAAGACATTGGCCTTGTCCACACAGGTGACACGCCCTTCATGGCCGCGCGCCTTGCGCCGCTGGGCAAGCTCAAAGGCATACTGGCAGACCCGCTCCGTGCCGATCCTGGTGATCACCATCTTGTCGTGGGCTTCGTCCTTATCAACGAATGATTTTCCCCGCCCCCAGAACAGGCCCTCGGTGGATTCGCGGACCAGGACAAGATCGAGATGCTGGGCCCGCTCGTCAGCCAGAGGCAGACGCATTCCAGGGAAGGTGCGCACAGGGCGCACGCCTGCATAAAGGTCCAGGATCTCCCGGATATCCACTTGCGGCACGATTTCGCGGCCATCCGGATAGCGCACATCGGGCAACCCCATAGCGGCCAACAGAATGGCATCGGCATCTGAGGCCCGCCGAATAGCCGCATCGGGCAGCGCCTCTCCTGTCCTGGCATAAAGCCCGGCGCCGGCCTCGACCCAGTCATAGCCCAGCGCAAATCCGCCCACCTTGGCGCGCACCAGTTCCAATAGTTCCAGGCACGGCGCCATAATCTCATCGCCAATCCCATCACCGGGCATAACGGCAATTCTAAGCTCGTTTGAAATCGCCATCAGTCAGCCTCGGTCAGGAGTGTCGAGGTGGTAGCATGCCACCTGTTTCTCAGCGACCAGGTCGGCCACATCGGCGTCAAACCGCTTGAAGTGATCGCTCGTCAAATGAACCTGGAATGCGGCTTCATCACTGTAGAGCTCATACAGAAAAACGGCTCGCGCATCGTTCGGATCGGTGCACACATCGAACTGGTGGCATCCGGCCTCCAATTCCAGCGAGTTTTGGGCCTGCGTCCGCATGAAACCCATAAAGGTCTCAGCAGCACCCTCGGCCAGGGTGAACTTCACAGTCACAACATACATGTCAGGGGGTCAACTCATTCAATTGGGGAAAGCTTCGTGGAGGTCTGCAATTTGTTGATCGTTCAGCAGCCGTATCTTGCGCCCGTCAAGCAGCAGATAGAGCTTGGCGGTCTCCTCCAGCTCTTCAGCCGCATAGACCGCAGCATCCAGGGTTTTGCCGGAGACGATAGGCCCATGATTGGCCAAGAGCATGGCATGGTTTTCGCGGGCATATTTGCGCACAGCATCGGCCAGAGCCTTATCGCCCGGTCGGAAATAGGGCACCAGCGGCAGCTTGCCAACACGCATGACATAGTAAGCCGTGATGGGAGGCAGCACGTTCTCCTCATTCAGGTCCGCGAGACAGGAGACAGCAACCAAATAGGGAGAATGCAGGTGAACGATTGCAGTATCCTTCTGGCGTTCCTCATACAGGGCCAGGTGGAAAAAACTCTCTTTCGACGGCGGATCACCGGCCAGATGAGTGCCATCAAAGGCCACCTTGGAAATCCGCTCCGGCTCCAAAAAGCCAAGGCACGAGTTGGTGGGCGTCACCAGAACACCATCGTCTAATTTCACCGAGATATTGCCGGACGACCCGCAGCTATACCCGCGCATGAACAAGGAACGGCCAAACCGGGCTATCTGTTCTCTAAGTTCGCTCTCACTCATACCGCCGCCAAATCATCCAACACGGAAAACGCTTTACTGAAAAAGTCCGGCCCACCGAAGTTGCCGGACTTCAGCGCCAGAGCCAAGTCCGGATCACCCAGAGCAAGGGTCCATGGCACACCAGGGTCAATCTCGGGCCCGATGGCCAGGGTATCCAGTCCCAACGCCGTCACCACAGCGCCGGAGGTTTCCCCACCGGCGACCACGAGGCGTCTGACCCCGCCCGCCACAAGCTGCTGTGCAATCTCCGCCATGGCACTTTCGATCAATTGGCTGGCCTGCTCCTGGCCAAGCGAGGCCTGCACGGCTGCCAACTCATCAGGCGGTGCAGTTGAATAGATAAGCGCCGGGCCCGCCGACCGGTTTGATTGCACAAAGTGTACGGCTTTCTCAACCTCACCGGCTTGATCAGACGCAAGCGCGGCGGGGCTCAGCGCCATCGCCGGATGGGTCTTGCTCATAACGGCAACCTGCCCGTTGGTGGCCTGCGAACAGCTGCCGGAAATCACCGCGCCATAGCCGTCAACCGGCCAGTTCAACTTTGCACCGCGCCCGTCCATGCGCCCGGAGCGCTTAAAGAGGTCAGGCAACCCCAAGGCAAGACCGGACCCACCGGTCAGCAAGGACAATTCCTCCGTGCCGTCGGCGAGGGCAACGAGATCAGCCGCGCTGATCGCGTCTGCAATCGCCAGACGTGTGCCCTCTGCCCGAAGCTGCCCGACACGTTCCGCGATGGACCCGGCGCCAGCGTGTACCGCCGAGGTCTCGATCAACCCCACCTCCCCGGCGCTCTGGCGGGCGAGCACGCGCACCAGATTGGCATCGGTCATGGGGGTAATCGGATGATGGCGCATACCGGTTTCTGAAAGCAGGACACCGTTCACAAACAGATGGCCTTGATAGACCGTCCGGCCGTTCTCAGGCGCAGCCGGACAGGCGATTGTAAAGTCGGCACCCAACGCCTCCATCAGGGCTTCGGCGACCGGACCAATGTTTCCCTCATCGGTCGAATCGAACGTGGAGCAGTACTTGAAGAAGAACTTCTCGCAGCCCTGCGAACGTAGCCATGAGAGGGCTTGCAGAGACTGCGCAACGGCATCTGCGGCAGGGATAGACCGGCTTTTCAGGGCGACAACCACCGCATCTGCATCTGCGACGCGTTCTGCTGCACCATCACGCAGCGCCCCGAGCCCGTTGAGCTGCACGCAAGACATGCCGCCGCGGGTCAGCACATTGGCAAGATCGGTGGCTCCGGTAAAATCATCGGCTATGCAGCCCAGCAACACGCGTTTTCCCCTCCGCACTTGAGCGCCGCATGCTAAGTCTTACCATGCACCGGTGCAAGCACAGCCCTTGTGTTTCAGAGGGTATTTCACAACATGGGCCACATGACATGAGATTAACCAGACTTGGATGGGCAGATGATCCCGCTTGATGCTCTCTCGTTCGTCGGCGAGGAGCTTTCCCGGCCGGAATGCGTCCTCACCTTGCCGGACGGTAGCCTCCACGTCGCCGATTGGCGCGGCGGCGTCACCATTATCGCGCCGGACGGCAGCCAAAACTCAGTGCTTGCCCAAGGGGCCTTCACACCCAAGCCGAACGGCATCGCAATCCACCCCGAGGGTGGCTGGCTGCTGGCGCATTTGGGCGATAGCGATGGCGGGGTCTATTACCTGAAACCGGACGGCACGCTTGACCCTTATCTGCTGGAGGTTGATGGAATACCGCTGCCGCCCACCAATTATGTGCACGTGGATGCCGACCACCGGGTGTGGGTCACCGTCTCAACGCGCATCCAGCCTCGCGGGGACGATTACCGGCCAACCGCCTCCACAGGCTTCATTGTCCTGAAAGATACAAAAGGTTCCCGGATTGTGGCCGATGGTCTGGGCTACACCAATGAATGCCTGATCCACCCGGTCAGCGGCCAGCTTTATGTGAACGAAACATTCGCCCGGCGTTCTGTGCTCTTTGACGTGGCTGAAAGCGGCGACTTGTCGAACAAGCGGACCATTGCGGAATATGGCGCGGGCACGTTTCCAGACGGGCTGACGTTCGATGCGGATGGCGGCTTCTGGATCACTTCGATCGTCTCCAACCGGGTGATCAGGGTAGATCGGGACGGCAAACAAGAGCTGGTCATGCAGGACTGCGATCCGGCCTTCCTGGATTGGGTGGAAGAGGCCTTCCAGACCTGCACCATGGGCCGGCCCCATCTGGATGACAATAAAGGCAAGGTCTTGCGTAACATCTCCAGTCTGGCGTTCGGCGGCCCGGACCTTCGCACCGCCTATCTGGGATGCTTGCTGGGCGCTCAAATCGCCCGGTTCGACGCTCCCGTAGCCGGCCTCGCCCCCAGCCATTGGAGCTTCACATGACCCGTCTCAAAGTCGCCTGCGCCGGGACCGGCTATTTCTCTCAGTTTCATTATGACGGCTGGTCACGTCTGCCGGTGGACTTGGTGGGTTGCTGTTCGCTGGATGAGGCGGCATTGGGCGACGTGGCCAAGACCCACCAGATCGCAAACACCTTCAGCGATTTTGCCGACATGCTTGATGAGACAAAGCCCGACCTGGTGGACATCATCACACCGCCCCCAACACATCAGGTTTTCGTGCGCGCCGCCATGGCCCGGAACATCCCTGTGATTTGTCAGAAACCGTTCTGCACGAGCCTGGATGAAGCGAAAAACCTCACTGACGAGATCGCCACCCAGGGTGCAACGGTGGTCGTCCACGAGAATTTCCGATTTCAACCCTGGCACAGGGAACTAAAGGCCCTGATCGACCGCGGGGCAGTGGGCGAGCTTTACCAGGTCTCGTTCCGCCTTCGTCCCGGCGATGGTCAGGGCCCGGAAGCCTATCTCGCCCGCCAGCCCTATTTCCAGAAGATGCCGCGCTTTCTCATCCATGAGACCGCCATTCACCTGATCGATGTGTTTCGTTTCCTGCTTGGCGAGGTGAGCGAGGTGACAGCCGATTTGCGCCAGCTCAATCCGGTGATTTCAGGCGAAGACGCAGGCATCATCATCTTCGACTTCAAAGATGGTCGCCGCGGCCTGTTCGATGGCAACAGGCTGGCCGATCACCCCGCCGAGAACCGCCGACTGACCATGGGCGAGATGCTAATCGAAGGTTCAGACGGCGTGCTCAGCTTGAACGGAGATGGCGAGATCCACACCCGCCCGCACGGCCAGAACGATTGGCGCCCACACGCCTATGACTGGCAGAACCAAGGTTTCGCCGGCGACAGTGTGCACCGGCTCCAGGCGCACGTCCTGGACCACCTCACCACAGGCGCACCGGTGCAGAACACCGCGCAGGACTATCTTACGAACCTGGAGATAGAGGAGGCCGTCTACCGCTCCTCAGCGGAAGGTCGACGTATCAGCCTCTAAGGGTGCTCGGCGCGGTACCGCCGAACCCACTCGGCACTCACCTCATCAGCAAGCTTCGCCACGCCGGGCTGAACGCCGGAGGCTGCGCGCCGGTCCAAGCGCAGATACTCCAGGACGCTTCCCAGAACGCCTTGGGGGTCCCCTGCAAGCCCATCGTAGGTCAGGCGCAATGGAGTGATACCCTCCGATTGAAACCATTCATTCCAAAGGCGGTCATACGCAGTGAACTCCGCAACAGAGGCGCCAATGCTGGCCGCATCATAGGCTAACGGCTGGGGCTCTGAGAGGCGTTCCAGCTCCGTGCCATCCGGGGCCGCGTGCCAGAGCCCGCTCTGGCCCGCCTTTACATAGGATACGGCCTGCTCGACCTTATCTCCCCGGGTCAGATGGATGAACGCGGTGCGCCCGAACGCGGCTTTCAGCCGATCCAGATCGCTCTGATGTTCGGGCTGGAGCACGGCAAGCTTGCGGGTGAAGAACTCAAAGCTGTGTCTCTGCAGCCGCAAGCCGAATAGCCCCGTGCCGCCACTGCCCTCGGCCACCGCCGCCGCAAACACATGGTCCAGCACCTGCCGCTCAGGCCGCGTCATATCGATGGAGAGATCGAGATCCTTTGCCCACTCAGCCACAGACGGCTCATGGAAGTAAGAGGCCGGCTTGCCCGCAATTCCAGTGGCGGCCAAAAGCTTGCACAAAAGAGTGCTGCCACTGCGCGGAGACGTGCAGATTACATAAGCATCAAAGCCGGCCATGTTTCTCCAGATGACAGATCAATGCACGGCTTCGATGGCCAGTGCGATGCCCTGTCCGCCGCCGATACACATGGTCACCAAGCCATAGCGTCCACCGGTGCGATGGAGCTCTGAGATCGCTTTCACCGCCAAGATGGCGCCCGTGGCCCCCACAGGGTGGCCGAGAGCAATGGCCCCACCGTTAGGGTTCACCTTGGCGCCGTCCAGCCCCAGCTCCTTTGAGACCGCGCAAGCTTGAGCGGCAAAGGCCTCATTGGACTCGATCACATCAAAATCATCCTTCTTCAGCCCAGTGCGCTGCAAAAGGCTTCTGACGGCCGGGATGGGGCCCACACCCATTTCAGACGGCTCAACGCCTGCATGAGCATACCCCAGAAGTTTGGCCACCGGCTTGCGCCCGGCCTTGTCGGCAGCTTCCGCCTCCATTAACACCAGGGCCGCTGCCCCATCGTTAATGCCGGAGGAATTGCCCGCCGTCACCGAACCTTCCTTATCAAAAACGGGTCTGAGGCCGCCCAGAGCATCCGCGGTGGCGTCGTGGCGCACATGTTCGTCCGTGTCGAACATCACCATTTCCCGCTTGACCTTCACTTCGAGGGGAAGGATCTGATCCTTAAACCGTCCTTCGGCAATGGCGGCCGCAGCGCGTTGCTGGCTTTGCAGAGCAAACTCGTCCTGATCCTGCCGGCTGATCTGCCACTTGCGCGCAACATTCTCAGCGGTGTTGCCCATATGGCCGTGGCCGAACGGATCATGCAGCGCGCCCAGCATCATATCCACCACCTTGGCGTCTCCCATCTTCACACCAAAGCGCGCGTTCAGCGAAGCATAAGGCGCCCGCGTCATGGACTCGGCCCCGCCGGCGATCGCAACATCCGCATCGCCGAGCATCACCGTCTGTGCCGCGGAAACAATGGCCTGGGCGCCAGAACCGCACAACCGGTTGCACGTGAGAGCTGGCGTCTCAATAGGCAGTCCGGCATCGATCATCGCCACCCGAGACAGATACATATCCCTCGGCTCGGTGTGGATCACATTGCCCAACACCACATGGCCAACCTCTTCAGGTGCCGTCTCAGCACGGTTGAGCGCCTCGGTGATGACCGCCGTTCCCATAGCCGTGGGGCTGGTGTCTTTCAGAGCGCCCCCAAATGTTCCAATTGCTGTGCGGACCCCGGACAGAAAGACAACTTCGCGCGCCATGTTGATGCTCCTTGATGTAGCGGTGAACGATTCTGCCAGATGATTTACCAGCCCGGGGGGCAAACTCAAGTGAACTTATGGCTCAACCGGCAGACGCATAGCGGTGTAAGCGAGACGCTTCTTGCGTTTCTTGGAGCTTTTGCTGATCCACGATTCCAACAGCGCCCGCACATCTTTGATCTTGGTGAAGGGTTCTTTGTTGAAATTGTGCCGGATCCCGCTGCGGCGCTTGGAGCCGTCGCACAGGGCCACCACGGTCTCCTGACCTGCATTCTCAAGCGTCAATTGGAACGGCGCAGAACCACTCGGCACGCGCACTTCCCGGTCGCCGTTGATCGTCGGATGGGAGCGGAACTTGTTCGGAAACACAACCGTCCCCGAACCGTCACTGTTGGCCAAAATCACCGTCAGCGAGCATTCGTTGAAGGTCTGAATGGAAAAAGCAATCTCATCGCCGCGCTGATAGCGTGACTTGTTGGACACCATGGACAGTTTGAAAGCGCCCGTATCGCGTTCATCGTTCGGCGAACGCCGAGGCACCCCGCTGCGAAACCCTATAAGGCGGCCCACGGACTTGGCACGGAGCGGCGCATAATCCGTTGTGATCCGCACAATGGCTGCGAATTTGGCTTCAAACGTCAGCCGCGGCATCCCGCGCTGGGCGATCACCCGGCCTGTGTTGAACGATTTCAGGCCCTTGTCGGCCATGGTCTGATTGAAAACTTCTGTTGTGACGCCCAAATCGGCCGCCGCGGTTTGCAGGTCCACGAGCCGCGCTTCGTAATGATCGGCCAGAGCCCGAATTGGCTCTTTGGAGCCCGCCGTCACCAACCCGGCGCGCTCATATGCATCCGCATAGAACGTATCGTCGCGGCCACGCAGGAAGTTCATGTAATCGTGGCGAGGGTAGAGCTTGCGCACCACATCTTGAACCTCAGGCGAAAACTCAGAGTTGCCGTTCACATGCGCCCTGATGCGGTCCGGCACAAACTGAAGCGGTGCGAAATTGCACTCCGGGCAATAATAACCGTTGGAGGTGCGCCAGTCAGACGGATCGAAGGTCTTCAGGCGCACGCCATTGATGCGCCCGCCACTGGCATTGTGAATGAACCAGGCTCTCAGCCCGTTGGGCAAGCTGAATTGGATGGTCCCGCCAACTGAGCTGAAGCGGCCCTTTCCGCCCGGCCCTAGCGGAAAGTCGAACAGGTTGCTGCGTTTGTCCAGCCCCGCAAACTCATAGGTCTGCCAGTAGACACCATCTTCGCGGGCGTGACGCTCCAGCACCCGGCTGGCGCTTTTCACCCCGTAGAGCTGAAAGCCTGTGCGGGCAACCTTCGTTTCGCTCTTAGGGGGCATGCCAAGCTTCTTGCGCAACCCGGCAAGAGATTTTGGCATCCCTAGGATGGAGTAGTACATTGCCGGGCGAGACGCGGCAAAAGCAAACCAGTCTGCCCGCACATAAGGCATGATGCTGCGCGACGTGTTCCAGATAGTCTTGTGGCGCTTTACGGCGGTCTGTACCGAGTATGGATAAGAGAGCAGGATCTTCTGCCAGGTCTTATCGGTCCACCCCAAATCCTTTTGGTGGAACCGCATGACCAGATTTTCAGGACCGAGCAGCGCCGGAGAAATGGTCGAGGGCAACCAGGTGAGACTGTTCAGCAGCTTGACGGCCGCATTCTTATGGGCAGCGAGGTCTCCATCACTGACGCAAGCATTGTAAAGGTTGGCAAACGTGAGGTAGCGCGTGCCGTCAGCCTTTTCGCGCGGCATTGCTTTCAAGTCCGCCTCGATGGCTTGGGCAACCGCATCCAGGTTGATCACTTCGCGCCCACAGGTCTTCGGCGCCTCCAGCAGCTTCACCACCTCGATCAAACCTTCGATAGGATCGGGCGCGGCAGGCTTATCCGGCATCTCATCGTTGTCAGCCGCCTTGGTCGCTGCCAGCTTCGGCGCGGCGGCCGGCTGGGGCTCAGTTCGCTTCGGCGCAGGTTCTACAGGCAGTGGGCTCGTCTCGGCCTTTTGCTTAAGCTCATCGGTGGTGTGGCCTGCCTCCGCGCCGAATTTCACTTTGATCCGCGAAATCCCGTCCTGGGCCGCCAACAAGGTTGCCCCGCTGACGCAAAAATAACCTAACAGCACGGCCCAACGGCTGGCGCTGGCAAAGCGGTTTCTGTTGAATCTCATTGCGCGCGCCTTGTCCCTTAAGGTCAGTTGGCTTTCTTCTGTTTCCAGCTGCTGGGGTGGGCTGGAATTGACTTCAAATAGGCGGCCATCGCATCCCGATCCGCTTTGGTAAGCTTGGCCATGTTTTCCTGAACCGCCACCATGGTGCCACCAAAACTGTCATAGTCCGGCATGAACCCTGATTCCAACGAGTACGCGATGTCGCTTTCGCTCCAGCTCTTCAGCCCGTCTTCATGAGGTGTCAGGTTGGGAATGACACCATCGCCTTCCGGTGATGGACCACCAGCAAGAAGCAGGCCGGTATTGGGGCCGCCAATGAAGTTCCTCGGTGTGTGGCATTCCCCGCAATGGGCCGGCCCGTTGACCAGGTAAGCCCCGCGGTTGATCTTCTCGCTTGCGTTCGGATCCGGCTTGAACGGCTCGTAGTCCATGAACAGGAGCTTCCATAGGCCCAGCCCCCGTCTCAGTCGAAACGGCAGGGGAAGATCGTGGTCAGGTGCATCCCCGGCAACGGGAGGAAGCGTGTCCATGTAGGCTTTCAAGTCGACAACGTCGCTCACCTCCATGCGCTGGTAGGACATGAACGGAAAAGAGGGATAATAGTGGCTGCCCTCAGGCGACACACCGCGCATAACCGCGTTGACGAACTGTGCTGTGGTCCATCCGCCAATGCCATGCTTGGGGTCGGGCGAAACATTGGGCGCATAGAAGGTGCCAAACGGCGTCTTGAACTCATGGCCACCGGCAAGCTTCAGCTTCTCGTCGCCCTTGGCGCCTGGCGCGGCATGGCATGATGCGCACCCGGACGCATAGAACATGTATTCGCCGCGCTTCACATCACCCGTGAGGCCGGAAATAGCAGCTTCAGCAATTGTTTTTGGTTGGGTCAGGAAGAAGAAGATGGCCAAACCAATCACAGCCAAGATCCCGCAGGCAATTATCAATCGGCGTAACATGTTCTGTCCTTTGTGGCCCCACCCTGTGCCTCACTAATAGCAAAGCCTGCGCATGCATCAAGACAGAAGCTCGACCGATTCTGAAAGCGGCCCAATGCGCGCACCCTGCAGATGAGGCAATCGCGCACAGTGATGAGAAATTCTGCCATTTACAGATCGCTTCGTTTGCCGCATGAGACCCCGTTAAAATCGTCATGAAAAGGCCTCTGGGGAGTCCGGACAATGAAAGTTGCAGAGTGCAAAACCTGGGTAGTCGGAAACCCGCCACCCCATTTCGGCGGGCGCTATTTCATCTTCGTCAAGCTCACCACCGACAACGGCATCGAAGGCTTCGGCGAGGTCTATGCCGCCACTTTCAGCCCCCACGTCATTGCCCAGATGGTGCAAGATGTGTTTGAGCGCCATGTGGAAGGCCAGGACCCCTTCCATATTGAGCAGATGTGGCGACGGGTCTATGGCAGCGGATACACGCTCAGGCCGGACGTCTCGTTGATGGGCGTGCTGTCGGGCCTAGAGACCGCCTGCTGGGACATTGTGGGCAAGGCCGTCGACAAGCCGGTTTACGAGCTGCTGGGCGGAAAGGTGCGTGAACGCATCCGCTCATACACCTACATCTACCCCAAGCACGGCAGCGCCTACGGCGACAATGACGAGACGAGCGAGGTCTATGCAAACGCTGACATGGCCGCCGAACGGGCCGTTGAATATGTGAACCAGGGCTTCACGGCGCTGAAGTTCGATCCCGCCGGCCCCTACACGGTCTACGACGGCGGTATGCCGACCATGGAAGAGCTGGATCGTTCGGAGCGTTTCGTGCGCCAGATCCGTGAAGCCGTGGGCACCAGGGCCGACATGCTGTTTGGCACGCATGGTCAGTTCACAGCGGCGGGCGCCATCCGCCTGGCCAAGCGGCTTGAGCCCTATGATCCCCTGTGGTTTGAAGAGCCCACACCACCTGAGAACCCGAAGGAAATGGCGCGCGTTGCCCGCCAAACCTCGATCCCCGTGGCCACCGGGGAACGCTTGTGCACCAAATGGGAGTTTGCCCGGGTGCTTGAGCACCAGGCCGCTGCGATCCTTCAAATGGCCCTCGGGCGAGTGGGCGGACTGTTGGAAGGCAAGAAGATCGCCGGCATGGCGGAAACCTACTACGCGCAATTGGCGCCGCACCTGTATTGCGGCCCCATCGAAGGCGCGGCCAATGCCCAGCTTGCCACATGCACACCGAACTTCCTCATCCTGGAGAGCATCGAGCAGTGGGGCGGCTTCCACGCGCAGATCTTAAAGAAACCCATGAGGTGGGAAGACGGCTATGTGATCCCGCCTTCTGAACCCGGGATCGGGGTGGAACTCAACGAAGAGGTGGCCGAAGCGCATCCCTACGACGGCACCGAACTGCATCTTGAAATGGGACCTGATCCCGTTCGTTAGGAGACTTAAGACCCATGAAAGTTGGATTTATCGGCCTCGGCAATGTAGGGGGCAAGCTGGCGGGCAGCGTGTTGCGCAATGGTCTGGACCTCACGGTTCGCGATCTGGACAAGGACGCCGCCCAGACGTTCCTCGACGGCGGGGCCCACTGGGCCGACAGCCCGAAGGAGATGGCAGAAGCTTGCGATCTCATCATTACCTGCCTGCCCTCCCCGGCAGCCAGCGCGGCAGTGATGGAGGCCGAAGACGGCATTCTGGCCGGTCTTTCTGAAGGCAAGATCTGGGCGGAGATGAGCACCACCGATGAAACGGAGGTCAAGCGCCTGGGCGCTCTGGTGAAGGCCAAGGGCGCAGAGCCCGTGGACTGCCCAGTCTCCGGCGGCTGCCACCGGGCGGCAACCGGCAACATCGCGATCTTTGCCGGCTGCGAGCGCGCAACATTTGAACGCATGCTGCCTGTTCTCACGACCATGGGCCGGCGCATCTTGCACACCGGCGAGCTTGGCTCGGCCTCCATTCTGAAGGTGGTCACCAACTATCTGGCCACAGCAAACCTCGTCACCTGCTGCGAAGCGCTCATGGTGTCCAAGCAGGCTGGGATGGACCTAAACGTGGCGTTCGAAGCCCTCCGCATTTCCTCTGGAAACTCGTTTGTCCACGAAACAGAGAGCCAGGTGATCCTAAACGGCAGCCGCGACATCAGCTTCACGATGGACCTGGTCCGCAAGGACATCGGTCTCTTCCAGGCGGTGGCTGACCGGGCCAATGTGCCACTGGAGATCTCGCCTTTGCTGATAGACATCTTTGATGACGGCATCGCGCGCTATGGCGAACGGGAGCTCTCACCCAACATTGTAAAGCGGCTGGAGGAAGCTGTGGGGACGGACCTGCTGGCCCCTGGTTTCCCGGCCGAAATCGTCGATGATGAACCCGAAGAGCCCGGCTACGAGATCAAGGTTCAGCGAAGCTAATCACCGGTGTCAGCTTGTTGATATCTTAAACATATCGGCAAATGTTCACGTTTTGATCTTTACCTGACGGCGAATCGGACTATGCTGGGCGGTTATGGATATGTCCCAGCCTTTGATCACGATCGGCCATATGGTCATCACAGTTGGTGAAACTCTGCTGCTTGGCGCGGCAGGGTTTGGGCTGTTGCTGGTCGCCATTGTAGTCCTGCTTATGCGTGCGGCGGGCAACCGCCAGGTGAGCGAGATTGACGCCAAGCGGCGCGAAGCCGAACTGCAAACCCAGCTGGCTGAGATGACGGGCCGTCTGCACACTTTCATGCAGGCCACCGCGAACCGGGATGCCCATCTGGCACAAAACCTTAATGAGCGCCTGGATGGGGTGACCTTCAAGCTCGGCCAGAACCTGCACGAGAACAACGAGCGCACAGGCGAACACCTCCGCATCCTGCATGAGCGCCTGGCTGTGATCGACACGGCCCAGAGGAATCTCACCGAACTCTCCACCCAGATGGTGGGGCTGCAGGACATCCTCGCCAACAAGCAGACCCGGGGTGCCTTTGGCCAGGCCCAGATGGAAGCGGTTATCGCCGACCGGCTGCCGGCCAGCGCCTACGCGTTCCAGCCCACCCTCTCAAATGGCTCACGGCCCGATTGCATCGTGAAAATGCCCGACGGCGGCCTTGATATCGTCATCGACGCCAAGTTCCCGCTTGAGGCCTTTACCGCTTTCCGCGAGGCCAAGGACCCGCAAGACACCAAGCTGGCCAGCCAGCAGTTGCGCGGCGACATGGGCAAGCACATCAAGGATATCTCCGAGAAGTATCTGATCCCCGGTGAGACCCAGGAAACCGCTCTCATGTTTGTGCCGTCGGAGTCCATCTATGCCGATTTGCACGAGCAGTTCGACGATGTGGTGCAGAAGGCCTACCGCGCCCGGGTCATGATCGTCTCGCCCACCATGCTCATGCTGGCCGTGCAAACCTTGCAAACCCTCTTTAGAGACAGTCAGATGCGCGAACAGGCGGGCCTCATCCAGCAAGAGGTGGGTCGCATGATGGACGACGTGCACCGTCTGCGCGACCGCGTGCTCGCGCTGCAAAAGCACTTTGGTATGGCCAACAAAGACATCGATATGATTCTCACCTCGTCAGACAAGGTCACCAAACGCGCGCTGAAGATCGGTCAATTGGAACTTGAAGAGGCCGGGTCTGACGATGACAGCAAGGCGGCACCTCCGCCGGAGCCAGCTCCAAAGCTGGTCTCAGGAGGTCTCGGCTAGGCTTTGGCGGCATCCACATCGCGCAGCACGCGCTCGATCTTGCTCAGAACAAGATAGAGCTTCCGGCTGGAGCAGAGGCTGCCAGGCAAAATCAGCCGCTCATAAGATATCCAAACCCGGTCATCCCCCATCTCCACAGGCCTGGACTTCACGCACTCAATCACCGGTTGGCGGGTTTGGCGCACCTGCAGATAGCCTTGGCAGTCGTGCATCAGATCGGTGACGATCCTGCCACCGAAGAGGCGAGCGAAGTCACTTTCCGGTCCAACGCATAACACCGGCGGCGGCCAGTCACGCCCGTTGTCGGCGCAGATCTGCAGCGCCGGAAACAGCGCGTTCAGCACCTTGTCGCTCCGCCTGATACGGCCAGAGCTGGCCTCCCACCATGCCAGGCCCGAGAGGAGAAGCTTGGCCTTGACCTGGTGAGGCTGAAGGCTCTGGACCTGGACTGGTGAACGCTTATGCATCCCTGTCACCCGGTGACCTGCACTGCCAGGATGTCCGATGCGTCTTGGGCATGTTCTCCAGCGCTCCCTTTACACACTTAGCTCGATGCATTTGGGGAAGTATTGCTGAGACCGTAAGAGGAAATCACTCGCCAAGACCCCATGCGGAAGAGCACATGGTTCACGGCGGATATCAATTAGAGACAATTTGAGAAAATCAATTAACCATAAGCGCTTAATGGCCGGCGTTAGGATTTTTTTAAGCTGGCACTCTTGACATAAATGGGCTTTATCCCTACATCCCCGGCTGCTGTTAGCACTCACATAACGAGAGTGCTAACACAGATATCCACGCGGACGGGGCGCTTGGGGCGCATCACCCGCAAAGACTTGAAAACCTAAGAGCAAACAGACTAACACTTCGAGGAGTAATCGAGAGATGAAATTTCGTCCTCTCCATGATCGTGTGTTGGTTCGCCGTGTTGAAGAAGACACAAAAACGGCGGGCGGCATCATCATTCCAGACACTGCGCAAGAAAAGCCTATGGAAGGCGAAATCATTTCCGCTGGCGCTGGCGCCAAAGCTGAAGACGGTTCGGTAACCCCGCTCGACGTCAAAGCTGGTGACCGCGTGCTGTTCGGCAAATGGTCCGGCACGGAAGTCAAGATCAACGGCGACGATCTGTTGATCATGAAAGAATCCGACATCATGGGCGTCATCGAAAAGTAATTTGAATCCCGGCCTTCGCGCTGGGTTTTTTCGTAAGAGCTCCCTGAAATCTAACTAAGTGGACAGAGAAAATGGCTGCTAAAGAAGTAAAATTTTCCTCCGACGCGCGCGAGAAGATGCTCCGCGGCGTCGACATCCTGGCCAATGCGGTCAAGGTGACCCTGGGCCCGAAAGGCCGTAACGTTGTTCTCGACAAATCCTTCGGCGCACCGCGCACCACCAAAGACGGTGTGACCGTTGCCAAGGAAATCGAACTGGAAGACAAGTTCGAGAACATGGGCGCACAAATGGTGCGTGAAGTTGCCTCCAAAACCAACGACATCGCTGGTGACGGCACCACAACTGCAACCGTTCTGGCTCAAGCCATCGTTCGCGAAGGCGCCAAGTCTGTTGCAGCGGGCATGAACCCCATGGACCTGAAACGCGGCGTTGAAATGGCCGTTGATGCGGCTGTTGGCGACCTGGTGAAGCGTTCCAAGAAGATCAAATCTTCCGACGAAGTGGCTCAAGTGGGCACCATCTCCTCAAACGGCGATGCCTCCATCGGCGCCATGATCGCTGAAGCCATGCAGAAAGTCGGCAACGAAGGCGTTATCACCGTTGAAGAAGCCAAGAGCCTCGACACCGAGCTCGACGTTGTGGAAGGCATGCAGTTCGACCGCGGTTACCTGTCGCCTTACTTCATCACCAACGCTGACAAAATGATCTGCGAGCTGGAAGATCCTTACATCCTCCTGCACGAGAAAAAGCTCTCCAACCTGCAGGCCATCCTGCCGATCCTGGAAAGCGTTGTTCAATCTGGCCGTCCGCTCCTCATCATCGCTGAGGACATCGAAGGCGAAGCTCTGGCAACCCTCGTGGTCAACAAGCTGCGCGGTGGCCTGAAAGTTGCTGCTGTTAAAGCTCCTGGCTTCGGCGACCGCCGTAAAGCCATGCTGGAAGACATCGCGATCCTGACCAACGGTCAAGTGATCTCCGAAGACCTCGGCATCAAGCTGGAAAACGTCACCATCGACATGCTGGGCTCTGCCAAGCGCGTTTCGATCGGCAAAGACGACACCACTGTTGTTGACGGTGTTGGCTCCAAGAAGGACATCCAGGCACGCGTTTCTCAAATCCGTGCTCAGATCGAAGAAACCACCTCCGACTACGACCGTGAAAAGCTGCAAGAGCGTCTGGCCAAACTGGCTGGCGGTGTTGCCGTGATCAAGGTTGGCGGTGCCACCGAGATCGAAGTGAAAGAGCGCAAAGACCGCGTTGACGATGCTCTGAACGCCACCCGCGCTGCGGTTGAAGAAGGCATCGTTCCTGGCGGCGGCACCGCGCTGCTGCGCGCTAAGAAAGCGGCTGCCAAAGTCTCTTCCGACAACCCTGACATTCAGGCCGGCATCAAAATCGTCCTGAAAGCACTGGAAGCTCCTGTGCGCCAGATCTCTGAGAACTCTGGTGTGGAAGGCTCCATCGTTGTGGGCAAGGTTGAAGAGAAGAGCGGCAACTTCGGTTTCGACGCACAAGACGAAGCTTATGGCGATCTGGTCGTCAAAGGCATCATCGACCCGACCAAAGTTGTCCGCACAGCGCTTCAAGATGCAGCCTCTGTTGCTGGCCTCTTGATCACCACGGAAGCTATGGTTGCCGAAGCGCCGAAGAGCGACGCCGGCGGCGCACCTGCAATGCCCGACATGGGCGGCATGGGCGGCATGGGCGGCATGATGTAAGCCACCCGGCACATACCGGAATGTAAGAGCCGCCCGTGGGAAACCGCGGGCGGCTTTTTTCATCGCGATGCGGCCTGTATGATCGAACAAGCAGACGATCAAACCAGCAGGATAGACAGAAGCCTTGCGCATACGAGAATTTGTGCCGGCGGATCTGCCGGTGTTGCACGAGATCCGGACGCTCGCATTTGCTCCGGTGTTTGCAAGTTTCCGCAGCATTCTGGGCGCACCTGTTGCATCCGTCGCCCTGGCGAACGCAGAGACGGAGCAAGCAGAACATCTGGATCAAATCTGCGCGCCCGAAGCGCCCCAGCAAGTTTATGTGGGCTTACGAGCTGGGGACATTGTGGGCTTTGTATCGCTCACCTTGGATCACGAGAGCCTTTTAGGTGAGCTTGGCTTAAACGCCGTGCACCCAAGCCACTGCGGACGCGGATATGGCACCCAGCTCTATGAACACGCGCTGGACGTGATGCGGAAGGCCGGCATGAAAGCCGCCGTGGTCGGCACTGGCGCAGACCCCAGCCACGCCCCAGCACGGCGCGCATACGAAAAAGCTGGGTTTGGCCCAACCCTGCCCAATCAATGGATGTACCGAATGCTGTGAGGTGAAGTGCACCAGATCACGATGCGCGCCGTTCCGCCAGAATACGTTCCACCCGCGGCCCGTAGATCCGCACGTTGATCTCGTCACTGGCCACCCGGCCGGGTTGTTCATCGTAGGTGAAGATCGCTGTAATTCTGGGCAGATCGCCCTCGATCTTCGTGACGCCATGCAGCGAATACTCCCCACGAAACAAGGTCAGCGCCCCGGCGCTCCGGCTGAAGGTCTTGGCCAGGCTCATGTCGCCGGCAAGAAACCGGTCCACACGTTCGCTGTCTTCTCCTTCCGCGCTGCGCACATCGGGCAGAAAAGTGAACTCACCCCCCTTCTCTGCAGCCTGCAGAAGAAGAGTGACCGTGCACTCGTTGTAATCGTAGTGCCACCCGTGCCAGCCGCCCGGCGGCAGCGCTACGATGTTCAGGGCCTGAAACTCGTCCGCATAATGATAGAGCTCGCTCTTTCCCTGCACCCGCCGCACGAAATCTGTGAGCAGATCGGAACGGTACAATTGCTGGATCAAGCTTTGCGCGGGGATCTGGTCGTCGGCCAGTTGGAGAGCGTGATGGGTGTATTCGCGTCGTCGTGGATCGCCTTCTGGCACGGAGCGGTCCACCGTGCCGCCGTAAATGGTGCGTTTGATCGTCAGGTGTTGGGCGTCAGGCAAAAGCCCGCCTGCCTCATCAGCCAAGAGACGAAGCCCGTCAGAATGGATAAATCCATCCAGGTTGCACCATCCGTGCGCCGCCATGTGATCACAGCACTCCCGGAGAAAGGCGCGGCCGCGTTCGTCTCCAAGGTCAAGGATAGGATAGCGCTCCAGGTCGACTAGGGCGCGGAGCACATCGGTTTGTGCGTTCATGGCAGTCTCTCCCCTTCGAGCTGTCAAAGGTCGGCAATTGAGAGGCCTGGAGCCCGAACCTGTCAATGTCAGAAAAACTCACGCTTGGCGCCCCGAAGGACCGCGGAGAAACGTGCGCCTTACAATGCCGTCTTCAGAGAACAAGCGCTCAGCCTTGTCATAGGCCGCCACAATATCGGCCATCCTGTGCGTGCCGGCCCGTTTCTGGGTAGCCATGGTTTTCAAGTTGCTCTCCCAATAGGCGGAAACCTCAGGGTGCGCATCGAAGTAGGCGGCGAGTTTGGCTTGCTCCTCGGCGAACAGGCCGCCCGGATCGAAGAGACAACGCATGGATAGATAGTCGTAGCTCAAATAAGGCAGGGTCCGGACTTGATCCTGAAAATGTCCCAGAGGACAAAGCACAAGATCGACCGCAATGCCCTCCTGCTCACTCTTCTCCAAACGCCATTCAGAAACCGCAGAGGTGATGACTTCCAGATCCACATCAGAGGTGGGCGTGCCCGTCCCCTTCGCCAGACTGCCGAACAGCAATATGGCTACGGTCCCCGGCTCACATTCATAGAGACCCGTAAGGCGTTCGACGATCTGTGCATGTGGTTCTGTCATCATCTCCGAAGAAGTCAGACTTACACAGCCCTGAACTCTTCGCTGCTCTTCAGCAGCCAGTCGCGAAAGGTTCTAACAGCCCGCTGACGCAACGCGCTTTTCAGGTAGACGAGGTAATAGCCCCCGAAATCCATTCCGGTTTCGTGAAACCGCACCAGGCGCCCCTCATCCAAATCCCGCGCCGCCAGGTCATCGGAGAGCAGCGCCACCCCTTGGCCCGCCGCCGCCGCTTCGATGGCCAGCACCGTGCTCAAGGGTCCCGGAAACGGAGGCAGATGGACATCCGGGACACCGGCCTCCGCGAACCAATGGCGCCACAACCAGCCATCTTCATCCTCATGCAGAAGCTTCAACTTGGATAGATCCAGCGGCGTGGTGATGTCACCGGTTTTACGCAGCAGGCGCGGCGAGCCCACCGGATAGACTTTTGCATTGCTGACAAGGTCCGTCTCCAGCCCGGACCACTCTCCCTTGCCAAATCTGATCGCCAAATCGAACTCATGGCGCTTCAGGTCGGCGAGCGCGGGAGATGAATCGATGCTGATCTCAACGGCCTCGTTCTGCTCCTGGAACTCACCCAGGCGCGGCATCAGCCACTTCACCGCGAAGGTCGGCTCGCACGTGATATAGACAACCCCCTCCGGCCAATCGGACAGGGCGTCGGTGGCTTCCGCGATCGTATCCAGTGCCGGCGATATGGCTTTCAGATAGTCTTGGCCATCCTCGGTCAACTCCACCCCGCGCTTGGCGGTGCGGAAGAACAGGACACCGAGGCGTTCTTCAAGGCCGCGCACATGCCGGCTGATCGCCGCATGGCTCACATTCAGCTCCTCGGCCGCCTTGGAGAAACTCTCGTGCCGTGCCGCCGCTTCGAATGCACGAACCGCGTTGAGTGGGGGTAAGCGTCTGACCATTCTGACATGTGACTTTTTCTTACATGACCTGTCAAGCAAAGGCGTTTGTGGTTTTCCTTCCGACAGCCCATTTAGAGCTCAACGCAACTGCCAACCCGCCGAAAGGAAAAGAAAATGGCCTATATAGACCACATGTCTGGCGCTCAAATCGCGGCGCACACGGCATATTCACAAGCAACCGCAGGCAACCTGATTGCCGGCGCGATACTGGACGGTATCACTCTGGTGCGCCGCTGGTTAGAAGCTCGTAAGGCTTTGCGCGAAATGCGCTTGCTCAGCGAGCACCAATTGAAAGATATTGGTCTCGACAAGAGCGACATTCCCGCAGAGGCTCCGCCCAGCTTCATCGGGCTGAACCCGCGGATCTAGACAACAACAGAAGGCCGCCGGAAGGAGAGGTGATGATCGAAAGCGATGAAAGACCTCTCACCGGCGGCTGCCAATGCGGTGCTGTGCGCTACGAGATCAGCGCAGAGCCGCTAAACCTTTATGCCTGCCATTGCGGCGAATGCCGCAAACAGTCCGGTTCTTCGTTCGGCATGTCATTGATCGTGCCGCGAGCCGCGTTCAAGCTCACCGCAGGCGAGCCCAAATGCTGGTCTCGCCCCTCCGCGCAAGGCTCTAATGTCGATTGTTGGTTTTGCCCAGAGTGTGGCAGCCGGCTTTATCATGCCTCCTCAAGCTGGCCTGATGAGCTCAGCGTCAAGGCGGGTACCGTGGACCAACCCGTGGAGGCGGCTGCAGCTATTCATATCTGGACAGCCTATGGCCTGCCCTCCACACCAATCCCCATGGGCGCCACGACGTTTCCGTTTGAGCCTGATAGCTAGAGCATCGTCCGCAAGAAGTGAGTTAAAGATGCCGCAGGGTTTCAAGGCAGGCGGGCAGAAATGCGGGGGCTGAACCGGCGCCCTCAGTCAAACGCACACTCCTTCCCCCAAGCTTTGGCGCACGCGGCGTTTGAGAAAAACACCTCAAGCTGTCCCTTGGCAAAGGCCAGCCAATAGGTGTCATCGGCGAACGCGGCCTCCATGCGCGCAACATCACCGGGGTTTTGGTAGCGCCAATACCCGAACAGCATCTGCAGGGGCATGGGCTTGAGCTCTGGCAAGGTGTTGTAGTCGGCCCCCGGCGGACCGTCACGTCCCGGTAGCATCCGCACCTCGCCCAAAAACCCTTTGAACGTGTAGAACGCATCAGACGGTGCGAGGAAAGCCAACTCGTAATCGGCCTCCAGCTCAGGGTTTGTGATGTCGTCTGCCGTAAAGAGGGGTCGGCGTCCAACCCCAATCATGTAGCGGAAGTTCGTTGGCGTCAGAAACGGCACGGCGCGGTGGCTGGTGCGGCCCTTCTTGTATGGAAACAGCTCGTTGGAGCCCTTAGCCACGGCAATGAGAGGGCGCCCATCTTCGGGCAGATCGATCTGCTCGCCCACGATGTATGTTCTGAGGTAGTTGTGCTGTTGCAACATGACCGCAAAGGGTCGTTTCTCCCCATCAAGAATGACCGTGACCGCTGTGTAATGATCAAGTTGGTGCCAATCGTCCAGATCCCCAGCCAGTCCAAGCGCAATCTTTTGCCATCCCAACAGGCCGCTGGTGAGCCCAGAGTGGGCGAACACGGCATTATAGCTCAAGAACGTGATCGTCTGAGTGGTGCCGAGCCAGTCAAGGCTGCCTTGAGAGATCCGGCCATACACCTTGGGCGGCGGGCCCGCGGTCTGTCCCACCGTTGGCTCGTGGGTGAAGATGACACCTGGATCATCCTTATGGGCATTTAAGAGCTCGGCTGTGACCGCATTGGAGATCACCTTGCCATCTTCGTTTCGCAGCGTACCCCTGGCGATGTAGTCGCTGTAAAAATCAATCAAGCCCGTTTGCCCGGTCTCCAGGAAAAAGCGCGGGCGGTATCTGGCCAGAAGGGCCTGTTCTTCGGCTGAGGGCAGTGCATCGGACGGTGGATTTGCGGCATACCACTCATCAAAGCCTGGATACTGAGAGAAGTTTCGAGAGGCTGCCTCGGCTGCGCTCAGAGCCAGAACGCTGACCGCCCACACCACCGCCAGGAAAGACCCTGTCCGCATCGCTGCTTAACTCAGTTTTGCAATCACATCCCTCAGGGGACCGGCCATAATCTCATCTCCCTTTATGACGCTCAAGCAGGCTTCAGACCGCAAGATCAGACCATCATCCAAGATCTTTAAGTTATTGGCCTTCAACGTAGACCCCGTGGACGTTATGTCCACAATCAGCTCCGCCACGCCCGCGGCCGGCGCGCCTTCCGTAGCGCCCAGACTATCCACGGTTCGGTAGCCGGTGACGCCCTTCCGGTTGAAGAAGCGCCGGGTCACGTTCAGATACTTGGTCGCCACGCGCATGCGGCGCTTCTGGCGCTCATAAAAACGCTCTGAGACCTCATCCAAATCGGCCATTGTGTCCACGTCGAACCAGCACTCCGGCACGGCCACCACAACATCAGCATGGCCAAAATCAAGACGCCGCACCAGGTCGATCTTATCGTCTGTGTCGGGAATATGTTCGCGCAACAGGTCGATGCCGGTCACCCCCATATGAACCGACCGGTCACCCAGTCTGTGCGCAATCTCGCCGGCAGAGAGGAACGCGACCTCCACACCTCCGACGCCGGCAAGCCGGCCACGGTATCCTCTGGCGTCGCCCGCGCGTTCAATAATGAAACCTGCGTCGGCAAACAGTTCCTCGGCCTTCTCCATGAGCCGGCCTTTGGAGGGGATGGCGATGATGGCCTGCTCAGTCATCCCGGATGCTCCCGGTAATCGCTGCCAGACGCTCGGTGTGGACAGCAAACCCCACAGCGGGAATGGTCTCACCTGCCCCCAAATCCGACATCAGCCGGTCATAGCGCCCACCACCAACCAATTGCACGGACCCATCCCCGCCTTCAGTTGCGATCTGAAAGACATGGCCGGTGTAGTACTCCAGATTGTAGCCAAACTCTGCTGAGAACTGAAATGCGCTGGTGTCAACACCGTGCTCTGAGAGGAGCACGAAGCGCCGGGCAAACACATCAAGCGCACGATCCAGCGCTGCGCCAGGCAGCTCAAGCTTTGAGATCTCCTCAAGAGCGTCTGCCGGCGTGCCCCGCACTGCAAGATAGCCCTTAATCTTCTCCACCATCTCAGGTTTCAATGGCTCAGCCACACGATCAGCGGCCTTTTCATGCAAACGCTCGGCGATTTCCTCAACAGTGCGCCCGCCCACCAGGGGAATTGCACGTTCCGTGAGCAGGGCATCCACCCGTTCCCGGGCCTCGGTCACATCCCGTCCGCTCAACTCGCCCGCCAAGCCCTCAGCCGGACCGCCGGCGGTCGACAGTTGCTGCAGCAAATCGCGAAAGGCCTGCGGGCGCCAAAACTGCTGGTGCAGCCGAGCGCGCCAGCGGTTGGGCATCTCAAAACCGGCAAGCACCGCATCGAACAACCCAAGATCACCCACCTGAACCGTATAGCTTTCAAGCCCGGCCGTTTCCACCGCATCGATCGCTAGCGACAACGTTTCAGCCTCAGCCCGTTCGCGATCCGTGGCTCCAAAGTTCTCGACCCCAACCTGTTCAAACTCCCGGGGGCGCAATTTCGTCGCTCCTCCCCGTTGAAAGCGGAAAGCCGGACCCACGTAGCAGTACTTGGCAGGTTCGGTGACCTTCGCTGCATGCTCCAAATGATACCGGCAGGAAGGAACCGTCAGATCCGGCCGCAAGCACAGCTCATTACCCTCAGGATCGGTGAACACGAAGGTGCGCAGCCGGATGTCTTCGCCGGACCGATCAAGAAAAACGTCGGCCGGCTGAAGGATTTCAGGCTCGATGTAACGGTAGCCGGCCCCTTCAAACAGGCCGCTCATGATCGCCGATTGGCTATCCAGCGCCAAGCGCTCTTCTGGAGACTTGCCGGTCATGGATCATCAGGGCTCGTGGCGCGCCAGAACCGAACGCACAGCTTCAACAAGATCGGCTTCCGGAACAGAGAACTGGGCCGGGCGGCCTTCGCGCCAGGCCTTGTTGTCGTCGATCTCCTCAGACAATTTGGCACCTTCGATCAGATCTTTGATTTGGATTTCGCCGGCGGCCAGTTCATCCTCACCCTGGATCACCACGCAAGGGGCACCGCGCTTGTCCGCATACTTCATTTGTGCCCGCATGCCCGATCCGCCCAAATACATTTCCGCGCGTACACCTTCCTTGCGCAGCGTTTGCACCATCCGCTGATAGTCTGCCTTGCGCGCCGGGTCCATGACGAGAACAATGACCGGCGCAAACACCGCATCACTGTCCAGTTTGCCCAAATGATCAAGCGCGGTCATCAGACGCGAAACGCCAATGGAGAACCCGGTGGCCGGCACTTCAATGCCCTTAAAGCGGGCGACCAGGTCATCATAACGTCCACCCCCGCCAACGGACCCAAAGCGCGTGATCTCGCCGTCTTCACCTTCCGCCTCAAAGGTCAACTCGCACTCAAACACCGGCCCGGTGTAATAGCCAAGTCCACGCACGACGGCCGGGTCGAGCATTATCCGATCGGTGCCATAGCCTGCGGCATCGAACAAATCAGCCATCTCTTCAAGCTCGCCGACACCCTCAAGGCCGGTCTCGCTTTGGCCGACCACATTGCGAAGGTTGCTAAGCACCTGTGCTGATTGTTCTGCGCCTGCTTCCACGAACGCAATCACCTGCTCGATCTGTCCGGCGCCCAGGCCAGCCCCCTTGGTGTAGTCGCCGCTCTCATCTTTGCGGCCTTCGCCAAGCAACAATCTCACCGCATCGGGCCCCAGACGGTCGAGCTTGTCGATGGCCCTGAGCACGGTGAGGCGCTGCAGCTCAAAGTCCGCGCCGTCCTGCGCAATCCCGATCTGCTCCAGCACGCCGTCCAGTACCTTACGGTTGTTCACCTTCATCACGTAGGAACCGCGCGGAATGCCCAAAGCCTCCATGGTGTCAGCCGCCAGCATGCAAATCTCCGCATCCGCCGCAGGGGTGGGCGTGCCCACGGTATCCGCATCGAACTGCATAAACTGCCGATACCGACCAGGCCCCGGCTTCTCGTTGCGGTAGACGTAGCCGGCCCGATAGCTGCGATAAGGCTTGGACAGGTGGTCGTAATTCTCCGCCACATAGCGCGCCAAAGGTGCCGTCAAATCGTAGCGCAGAGACAGCCATTGCTCATCTTCGTCCTGGAACGAAAAGACCCCTTCATTGGGGCGGTCTTCGTCAGGCAGGAACTTGCCCAGCGCATCGGTATACTCCATGGCCGGTGTCTCCACGGGCTCAAAGCCGTAGAGCCCGTAAATCTCCTCGATTGTGGCCAGCATGCGCCTTTGTGCCCTGAGCTCGCGGGCATCCACGTCCTGCAAGCCTTTCGGCAGCCGCGCCTTGGGCCGAACCGGTTTGTTTTTCTTCGCCATTGGATTGGTCTTTAGTGCACGAGAAGAAAGAAGTTGCGGCGGTTTCTATCTGATCACCTGGACGGCGGCAAGGCGAACCGCGCCATGAGCGCATGGGCCGCAGCCTTACGCCTTCAGCCAGCGTTCCAGATCGCGGCGGTCTTTCTTGGTTGGCCGGCCGGCTCCGCTCTCCCGCTGGCCGGGGTCGGCGGCGTTTGGGGTGTCTTCTTTGGATTCCTGCGGCGGGCTAAGATCTTCATACAGCGCTTGAGCCTCAGGCGCAGGACCTCTGCGCGCACCGATCGCCACAATCGAGATGACCCGGAGGCGGCCATAATGGGTGAATGTCAGCACATCACCAGGTCCCACCAGGTGGCTGGGCTTTGCTATTTTCAGCTTGTTGACCCGCAGCTTACCGCTCGACACCAACTCGCTGGCCAGAGTTCTGCTTTTCACGATCCGCGAAAACCACAGCCATTTGTCGACGCGTTGGCGCTCAGCCTGCTCCGATCCGCTCACCCGTTGCCTTTCTTTTCCAGCTCTGCCTTCAAGGCGCCGAGCGCGGCGAAGGGCGAGTCTTTGTCAGGCTGCTTTTCGCGCTCTTTACGGGGTGGCTTGGTGTTGTTGTTGGCCGCCCGGCCAAACTTGCCCCCCTGTCTTTTCTGGTGCTTCTGGTGAGGACGGCCTGGCTTTTGACGTCTCTGATCGGTTTTCTGGCGTCCGCCCTGCCGACCGCCTTGACGCTTCCCGCCGGGCCACCAGATTTCGAGCATCTGGGGCGCGTCCTCCGTGGTCGTTTTAGCCTCTTCGCTCTCTTTAACCTCTGCGGCCTCGTCGGCGGCGGCACCATCGTCTTGAGATGCCTCTGCCTCTTCAGGTTTGGGTTCGATCTTGATCGGGCGCCGCTCCAATCGGTAGCCGAGCCCCTTCAAGATGGACGAGAAGTCCTCGCCTGAACACCCAACCAGCGACATCATATCAGGCGTTACCGTGAAGCCACCGCCTTCCACCGAACCGGCAGGACGTTCATCGCCCTCCTTTTCCGGCTTCCAGTAGATGCACGGCCGGATCAAATCCGCCAGCCGTTCCAGCATGTCAATCCGCACGGCCCGAGATCCGCAAACGCGGTAGCCAACGGACCGATAGAACCCATTGGGCGTTGACCGGTCAAACACCACGGACGTCAACCCCTGACCAGGCGGTTCCGGCAACTGGTCCAGCGAAACACGCGATTGTGTGTCTGGCTGCGCCGTTTGCCAAAGCGCCCATAGCAGAAGTTTAAGCTCCGCCGCAGCAGGCTTCAGCAACATAGGCATAAACACATGGTAAGCCCCAAACCGCACGCCATAGGGACGCAACGTTCCCCGGGCGGCCTGGTCTAGAGCTTTAACCTCATCTGCCACCTCATCGCGGACCAGGATGCCCAAATTCTCCGTCAGCTGAAAGGCCAGACCTCTGGCCAACCCGTCCACATCCTCTGCCGCTGCCAGCTTCACCAGAGGCTCAAGGACGGTGGATATGTGATCGGCCACAAAGGTCTCCACGCGCGACTGCACGGCAAGCCGGTCCGGTCCTTCCAATTGATCATTGGCCAAGAGATTGCTTCTGGGTTTTAAGATTGTGGCGCCGGGTTCCAACTGGGCAATTTTTGCCCCGTTCCAATCAACCGCTCCATCGCGCTTAACAGCAAACTCACGATCGGGCGCGCCAATACAGGCCTTTGCCCTGCTGGTGATTTCCGCTGCAATGGCTTTCAACGACGCCGCCTTCAGCGCCTTTGCCTGGCTGTCTGTGGCGCTGTCATCGGGCATGAAACGGAACCCCGTCATTTGTCCGATAAACTCGCCTTCCACATGAATGTCGCCGTCTGACGAAACCGACGCCATCAATTCTTCCTTCTCACGCATACGCTTCATCAGCACACTTGTGCGCCGATCAATAAATCTCTGTGTCAGCCGCTCGTGCAAAGCATCCGACAGTCTGTCCTCAATGGCCTTTGCTTGCTGTTGCCAACGGTAAGGATCTTCCAGCCAGTCTGGCCGGTTCGCAATGAACGTCCAGGTTCTCACATGGGCGATCCGTCCCGCCAAGGTGTCTATATCACCATCGGTGCTGTCCGCATATGACAATTGGCGCTGGTACCATTCATCCGGAACCCTGCCCGTCGCAGACATAAGCGAGCGGAAAACCTGGCCAACAATGCGGACATGCTCGCCGCTCGTAATATTTCGGTAGTCGGGAATCTGGCACACATCCCACAACATTCGCACATCCGCCTCGGACGTGACCATGTCGCGGATCTCCGGCTCACGCATCATCATCTCCAGTGCCTGCACATCATCACCGCCCATGGCGCGGGTCAGGCCTCTGGTCTTGGGCAAAATGAGCAGGGACTGCATGAGATCGTCCAACGTGGAGAAATTCAGCACCCGATTGCGCCATTGGATCACGCGCACCGGCTCGAAGCGATGGTCCTCGATCTGGTTGACCACATCGCCTTGAGGCGGATTGGCTTCCCCCGTGGTACCGAAGGTGCCGTCTTCCATATAGCGGCCGGCGCGGCCGGCGATTTGAGCAAGCTCAGCCGGATTGAGATCGCGGAACATGCGGCCGTCAAACTTCCGGGTAGCGGCAAAGGCAACGTGGCTCACATCCATATTGAGCCCCATGCCGATCGCATCAGTGGCCACGATGAAATCCACATCACCGGACTCAAACAACTCCACCTGCGCATTGCGCGTGCGTGGGCTTAGCGCCCCCAAAACCACCGCCGCACCGCCGCGCTGGCGCCGGATCAACTCGGCGATGGCGTAAACCGTCTCAGCAGAGAACGCTACCACGGCTGAGCGTGGCGGCAGGCGGGTAATCTTCTTCGTCCCTGCGTAGGTAAGCTTGGAGAATCTCGGCCGGGTCACGATGTTAAGGCCAGGAAGCAAATCGCTCAGCAGCCCACGCACCGTGTCCGAGCCCAGAAGCATCGTCTCCTGAACGCCGCGGGCATGAAGAATCCGGTCGGTGAAGATATGTCCGCGATCAAGATCAGCGGCCAATTGCACTTCATCCACCGCCAGAAAGTCGACCTTCAGATCCCGCGGCATGGCCTCCACCGTGCACACGTAAAAGCGCGGCTCGGGCGGCACGATCTTCTCTTCGCCAGTGATCAGCGCCACGCTCTCGGTCCCAGCACGCGAGCAGATCTTGTCATAGACCTCCCGCGCCAGAAGCCGAAGCGGCAGGCCAATCATGCCGGTTTCATAATCCAGCATCCGAGCAACAGCCAAATGGGTCTTGCCCGTATTGGTTGGCCCCAAAACGGCTGAAACATTTCGCGCGTTATGCATATCCCGAACCCTTCGCAGCGGATGATGTGTCAAAGCCGTTCAACCTGACCGGGGCTTGCTCTAAGCGCTTCCGGGCCGCTCTGCAAGAGCGCAGTCCCAACTTGATGCCTCCGTGTGGCCGCATGCATCAGCCCTTTTGTGTGCCATGTTCACACACTGTTTTAACAACCAGAACGAGTCTAGAACGAACCGTGCCCGAATCGCTGACTCACGGAGAATCATCATTTGTTCACACCACATATTGCCTCAGCAACGCACCGGCCCCCAACTTATCCACAGTTCGTGACTGTCGTACTCCTTTTTCAACATCACACTGTTCATGCAATTAAACAGAAGGTTAACGGCCAGTATCCGCGATAACGCGATTTTTCCTTATTTTATTAACACTTAGAACGAAGGTGAACAAAGCTGGACCGAATCACTGACCTGGCATCTTTCTGGGTTTGTTCTCCAGACATATGGTGATTGTCGCTCAGCCGGCTACCACATATTGAGCACATAATGCGTGCCCTCGCGCCATCGGATCTGAAAACGTTAACGACGTGTCTCAGACTGAGTCATCGGCTCTCCCGGGCGCCGGGGCGGTACAACTTATGAGTCACCTGCCGCGTGCGGGTCAGTTCGTTGCAATCACACGCTTGGAAATCGGCGTCCCTGAAACGGACCCTTCGCTCAAGCGCATGGTGAATGCCCGGCCTGAAACCTCGCCACTGGCCGCAATGGGCACAAACAGATTGCGGGTCTTCCCGGCCACTGGGGCAAACCACACCATAAATGTCGCAGGCGGTCCCTGATCGCGCTTCTTCTGCTTGTTCGCCGACAGGCCGGCAATCGTGCGATAGGTCAGAGCGCACTTAAATGCCTTGCCGCGGTAAACCCCGCCGGTACTGCGGTTGAAGGTAGACACCCCTTGCAGAGCGTAGCGGTACTCAGCCACCTGTCGGCCGTCATAAACCCGTTCGCTCCCGCCGCAAGGCTGCTTGGTGGCCCGAACCATTTTCATGAGGTAGCTCAAGGGATCCATCATTCCCGGACGAACCGCACGTGCTAGTGAGTTTGCCTTATATGCACTGAGTTTGAAGCTGCGCTTGACCTGATGCTTTCCCTTCGAGGTCCAGGTCATGTTGACGGAGCGTTTCTTGCCTTTGGACTTGGAGTTTGACACGTAATTGAGAGGCACGAGTTTCTTTTTCGCGCTCCCGGTCGCACTCATATTGATCTTCGTCTTGGCAAACAAACTGGCCACGCCCTTGCTTTTGATGCGCGTGTTGATGGCATAATCGTCCTTGCCGATCTGCATGCCCATTGAGATTTTGAAGATCCTCAGGCTGCCGGAATAAACATCAAACTTCAACGAGACCGCATCCTTCACATCGGCGGCGGACACCGAGCCCGCCGGCAGCGCAAGCAACAGGGCAAGCGGCAATGCTCTAGCCAGACGGCCAAGGGATTTGGTGTAGGATTGGCGATTTGTCGAAGACATATGCATATCAGTCTATTACCCTAGCGGTTGATGGGCTGTGCCTGCGTGTAGATGGGCTGCACGCGGGCCTACGTCAACTCAGCGCGCAGTGTGAACATAGATTAGGGCGAAAGTCCGGCTGCGGCCCCAAGCCCAATTTGGGGGATTTTCGGCAAGATTGCGTGGGTTTAGGCTTGACGTCCGGCTCTTGAACTCATATAGGAACGCAACTTTGGCGGTGCTCTACCGGGCGCTGTCGTTATTTATTGGCGCGGGCCTTTCTTTGTATGGGCCGACCGCTGCTGTAACAGAATAACCTGAGCACAATGGAGCTTCAGATATGGCCCGTCGCTGCGAGCTAACCGGAAAGGCCGTCCAGGCCGGAAACAATGTGAGCCACGCTCACAACAAGACACGGCGCAGGTTCTTGCCGAACCTTTGCGACGTCCACCTGTTGAGCGACACGCTCGGTCATTCGGTGGCTCTGAAAGTAAGTGCAGCCGCCCTTCGCTCCGTTGAGCACCGCGGCGGGCTTGATGAGTTCCTGAAAAAGGCACGTGACAGCGAGCTTTCCCTGAAAGCGCGGCGCATCAAGCGTCAGATCGCTAAGAAACAGGCCGCTGAAGCTGCGTAAGCGTGACTTTGAAGAGTTTAAGAAGCCCGCAAATCCTGCGGGCTTTTTTATTGCAGCGCCGCCGGCCAGGCGAACTGATAGAACACCGTCCTTTGCAGCCCGCGGTCGTAGTTGTCGTCAGAGATCAGACTGAACACCAGATCGCCGTTCTCCAATCTGTGCGCGCTGAGACCTTCCATATTATCCACCAGCTCTGAGGGGGCGGTAGCCTCCATCAGCAGCCTTGCGTCAACGGTTGCCCCTCTTTTGAGATCTGCTGCCTTGATGAGGCGTATGGCCATGCCGGGCAGTTTGAGGAACCCTAAGCGGCGCTCCAGGATCGCCACATCCCCGCCCCGCAAGATCGCCATATCGGTCACCGAGTAGGTCCGGCGCCGGCGGATGACGAAGGGCTCGGCCTTGCGCCCAGGCCGCCACAGCCAACCCTTTATGTTCCCGTTCGCATCAAGATAGCGTTCAGACAGCGCGATGTACTTTCCGGCATTGGGCCCCGCACCAAACCGGCCTATGGCTTCCAGCTCTTTGTTGTTTGGTCCCTTTTTCATGGCGCGGGGAACAGAAATAGCCCGTGGCTTCCCAACGAAACCCTCAGAATCAACCTGGTAGAGCTGCATGCGGGGCCTGCGCTCATACCCCACCAGCAGGCCGCGGCGCTCACCAGCACCGAATGTGGCGAGCGCTTCCGCGTCCTGCAGCGACTTGCGGCCAAAGCGCTGTCCTTTGCTGTTCACCAACGGACCAAGGCGCGCATTTTCCAAGCCGCTGACCGTGCCTTGCGCAAAGCTCAGATCAGCGCTCAGCCACCAGCCCCGGTCGCTGACGGCAAGCAACCGTTGTCCTTGCCGGGTGAGAACAAGTCCTGAGAGGCCTCCGAACCGCTCGTCATCACTCTTCAGAACCAGGCCACCCAGGTAGCGCAGTTCGCCAAACGTCCGCCGTTCAGGCTCCAACACGGAAAAATTGATCTGGCGCGTTGTGACGGTGATCCGTTCACCGGCAGCCTCTGCGCTGGTCAGCCAAGCACCGGCCAGCAAACCCGAAGAGCAAACCAGCCCAAAGGCGCATTTGAAACGGTGTGACGGGCCTTTAGGCAACGCGGCGGCGAGCCCCACGCGTTGGTGTACCGCTGTCGTCTTCAAACAGCTCGGCCAGCTTCTCGGTCATAGCCCCGCCCAGCTCTTCGGCGTCCACGATTGTCACCGCCCGTCGGTAGTAGCGCGTCACATCATGGCCGATGCCGATGGCCAAAAGCTCCACGGGCGAACGCGTCTCAATCTCTTCGATCACCTGGCGAAGGTGCTTCTCAAGATAATTCCCTGAGTTCACCGAGAGGGTTGAATCGTCAACCGGCGCTCCGTCAGAGATCACCATCAAGATGCGCCGTTGCTCCGGCCGGGCCAGAAGGCGGGCATGAGCCCAAATCAGCGCTTCACCGTCGATGTTTTCCTTAAGCAGACCTTCGCGCATCATCAGGCCGAGGTTGCGCCGTGCGCGCCGCCAGGGCGTGTCAGCAGCTTTATAGACGATGTGGCGCAGGTCATTCAGACGGCCGGGCGTGGCTGGTTTGCCGGACGCCAGCCAGTTCTCGCGCGACTGCCCACCCTTCCAGGCACGGGTGGTGAAGCCCAAAATCTCCACCTTAACCCCACAGCGTTCCAGAGTTCTGGCCAGAATGTCTGCACAGGTAGCCGCTACGGTTATGGGACGTCCCCGCATGGAACCCGAATTATCGAGCAGCAACGTCACCACAGTGTCTCGGAAGCTGGTGTCGTGCTCAATTTTGAACGAGAGCGGATGCATGGGATCGGTGACCACGCGGGACAGCCGGCCTGCATCCAGCAAGCCTTCCTCAAGATCGAACTCCCAAGAGCGGTTTTGCTTGGCCAAAAGACGCCGCTGCAGGCGATTGGCCAGGCGCGCCACGACCCCTTGAAGGCTGGAGAGTTGCTTGTCCAGATAGTTGCGAAGCCGCGTCAACTCATCGGCATCACAGAGATCCTCCGCCCCAATCACCTCGTCAAATTTGTTGGTGAACACCTTATAGGCGTCCCGCTCCAGAGCGTTGGAGAACGGTGTCTGAGGACGGAAGGGCTCCTGGCCGTCCGGCGCATCGTCGGAATCCAGATCATCGGGCACGTCGTCCACGTCGATCTCAACGGAATCCTGATCAGTGGCTTCGCTCTCCCCCTCTGAACGTTCAGCGTCTTCAGACGATTGCGCTTCTGCTTCGGCCGGATCGCCCTCTTCCTGCTCGTCGGCTTGATCGCCATCTGGATCGGCATCTTCCTCAGAGTCGTTTTCAGAATCGTCCGGATCGTCCCCAAGTTCGTCGCCCATATCGAGAGCGGAAATAAGGTCTCGTGTGAGGCGCGCGAAAGCCGACTGATCGCCGATCTGATCCACCAGCGCATCCAGTTCGTCGCTGGCTTTGTCCTCAATCCAGGGCCGCCACAAGTCCACCAAAAGCTGCGCATTCTGCGGTGGCGGCTGACCTGTCAGCCGTTCACGCACAATCAGCGAGACTGCTTCATCCAAAGGCGCCTCATTGCGATTGCGGGCCTTGTTCAGGGAAGACTTCTGGTAACGGTCGTTGAGCATGGCATTGAGGTTGGACGCCATGCCGGGCATTTGACGTGCCCCAATGGACTCAACCCGAGCCTGCTCTACGGATTCAAACACCGCACGGGCGTTCTCCCCTTGGGGCTGCATCTTGGAGTGCACCGCATCGTCATGTTTGGCGAGGCGGAGAGCAAACGAATCTGAAAGCCCGCGCGCAACAGCCACCGCATTTGAGGGCAGTTCATGGTCGATCTGTGGCAGACGGCAGCGGTTTCCAGCCAGCGAAGGCTGATCAGCGCCGAAGGTCACCGTCATCTCCGGATCTTCGGCGATGGTGCGCATGGCCATGGCCAGCGAGCGTTTAAAGGCGCCTGAAGGTCCGTCCGTATCAGTGGCCATGGTGGTTCATCAGCGGATTGAGGCTCACGAGGCCGCAGCGGCTGCAGTGGATTCCGGCAAATCCTCACCAAAGCAGCGCTGATAGAACTCAGAGACCAAACCGCGCTCCAACTCGTCACACTTGTTGATGAACGTCAGCCGGAAGGCAAAGCCCACATCACCGAAAATTTCGGCGTTTTCTGCCCAAGTGAGCACTGTCCGCGGGCTCATCACCGTGGAGAGGTCGCCATTCATGAAGGCTTGGCGTGTGAGCTCGGCCACCTGCACCATGTTATCGATGGTCTGACGGCCTTCATCATTGTGATAGCTCTTGCATTTCGCCTCAATGATGGCGGTCTCATTGTCATGCGGCAGATAGTTCAGCGTCGTCACGATCGACCAGCGGTCCATCTGGCCTTGGTTGATCTGCTGCGTGCCGTGATAGAGCCCTGAGGTATCGCCCAAACCCACCGTGTTGGCAGTTGCAAACAGGCGGAAGTAAGGGTGCGGGTGGATCACCTTACTCTGGTCGAGCAGGGTCAACTTGCCTTGGACTTCCAGCACCCGCTGGATTACGAACATCACATCAGGCCGTCCGGCGTCGTACTCGTCGAACACAATCGCCGTATTGGTCTGCAGCGCCCAAGGCAGAATGCCTTCGCGGAATTCAGTGATTTGCTTGCCATCGCGGAGCACGATGGCGTCTTTGCCCACCAGATCGATCCGCGAAATGTGGCTGTCCAGGTTCACCCGTACGCAGGGCCAATTCAGGCGAGCGGCAACCTGTTCAATGTGCGTTGATTTACCCGTGCCGTGATAGCCGGTGATCATCACGCGGCGATTGTGGGCAAAACCAGCCAGAATGGCGAGCGTCGTCTCTTTGTCGAACAGATAGTCCTCATCGACCAGAGGCACATGCTCGGTTGCTTCCGAATAGGCGGGAACTTCCAGGTTGCTGTCAAAGCCGAACACCTGGGAAACAGAAACTTTTGTGTCGGGTATGCCAGAGGCACCACCGTTGGCGTGAGCATCCATTGAATTGATCTCTCCTAACCACGCACTTTAACCAGTGCCATGGCGAACTTAGCGGGCCTTTTTGGCATGCCATAAGCCCCTTGCCAAGGGGGATAGAATGACGCGCATGCCGGCTCAACAAAAATCGGCTGATTTCAGATAATCGTACGCCTGAACAATCTCGCGGAAACGATCCTCAGAATCGCGGCTTCCGCCATTGGCATCCGGATGGTGTTTCTTCACCAGAGCCTTGTACTTGGCCTTCACCTCAGACGCGGTTGCTGTTTCATCCAGCCCCAAGGTGGAAAGCGCCTTGCGCTCGGCGTTGCGGACAGGCCGCCGGCGCCGGCCTTCGCCTTCCGCGCCCATTTCACCAAACAATCCGAACGGATCCACCCGGCCCATCAGCGGATCAAATCTGCGTTTTGCCGCTTCTTCTTTGGCTTTGGCTTCAGCGTGGGCCTTGGCTTTGCCCTTGGCAGAAGCATTTTCGCCCATCTTCCAGGTCGGCCGATGGCCACTCCTGGCGTCAGATTGGAAGGCCGCCACCTCGTCGTCCTTCATACCGCTGAAATAGTTGTAGGACTTGTTGTACTGGCGCACGTGATCCACGCAGAAGGTGTAATACTCACCTTCCTGCTCGCGCCCGCGTGGCGCCTTGTGTACACCGGGCCGGTTGCATCCGGGCCAGTCGCACGTCGCCACCTTCGATTGCGCACGGCGATCATCCTGGGGCTTGACCCTGATCTTATCGAAATATTTTGAGTCGAGTTTCATGAGCCGCAAATCATACCCTGTTCACAACTGCGCCGCCAAGCGGCTAAGAGTAGCAATCACAAGTTTTCGCATTAATTACGACAATTCACGAGGAGGCCAAGGCAGTGGCAGGTGAGGTAGCGAACTTAATTCACGACAAACTGAGCGGGGCTTTGTCTCCTAACGCGTTGGAAGTCATAGACGAATCACACCTCCATGAAGGTCATGCAGGTGCGAGGCCCGGGGGTCAAAGTCATTTTCGGGTGAAAATTGTCGCACAGGCGTTTGAAGGCAAGACTCTGCTCCAGCGGCACAGGATGGTGAACGAGATCCTGGCTGAGGAACTGGCCGGCCCCATTCACGCCCTGGCCATCAGCGCATCCACGCCCGAGACGTGAGCTAGCGACGCTTCGGCGGCGTGATCCGCAACCTCACCACCTGATTGCGTTCGCGCTCAATCACCTCGAACGTGAAGTCGTAGAAGGTGAACACCTGTCCCGTCTCAGGGATCATCTGAGCTTCGTGGATCACCAGGCCGGCTACGGTGGTGACCTCCTCATCGGGAAGTTGCCAGTCGAAGCTTCTGTTCAGATCGCGGATCGGCACCGTGCCATCCACCAAAAAGGCACCATTCGCTTCCCGTTTCACCCCAGCGGTGTCTTCCACATCGTGCTCGTCTGCGATATCGCCGACGATTTCTTCCAGGATATCCTCCATGGTCACGAGGCCCTGCACTTCGCCATATTCATCCACCACCAGCGCAAAATGGCTCTTGCGGCGGCGGAAGGCCTTGAGCTGGTCGGCAACACTATTTGTGTCCGGCACGAACCATGGGGGTGTGGTCAGCGTGGCAATCTTGATTTTGCTGGCATCGCCTCTGCGTTTCGAAACCGCTCCCAACACATCCCGGGCGTGCAGAATGCCAACGATGTTGTCTTGATCATCCCGCCAGACCGGCACCCGGGTGTAGCCGCTGGCCAAGACTGCCTTGATGACCTGCTCTGCCGGTTCATCTGCGTTGATGGTGAACATATTCGTGCGGTGGACCATCACATCTGAGACTTCCAGTTCCCGAAGATCCAGGATGCCGCCGATCATGTCCCGGTCATCCTTAATGAACGCCCCGTCTTGGTGGTGCAGATCGATCGTACCGCGCACTTCCTCGTGTGCGGAGAGCGATTCTCCGCCCTCAATATTCACACCGGCAAGGCGCAGGGTGTGCCGGACAATGAACTCCACGCCTTTGACCACCGGGCTAAACACCGAAACCACAAGCCGGATCGTCGGCGCCACCGCAAGGGCCATGCGGTCATGATTGACGATGGCATAGGTCTTCGGCAGCACCTCGGCGAAGATCAGCACCAGTGCAGTCATCACGACGGTGGCGACCACCACCCCCACGTTTCCAAACAACTCCACAAACAGCATGGTGGCCAGCGCAGACGCCAGGATGTTCACCAGGTTGTTGCCCAGCAAGATCGCGCCAATCAACCGCTCGCGCCGCTCAATCAGCCGCTTTACCGAATGGGCGCCAGAGACGCCCTTGCGCTCCAGCTCATGCATCCGCGCCCGAGACGTTGCGGTCAAAGCGGTTTCGGAACCAGAGAAAAAAGCAGACAGAATGATAAGGGCCAGCACCGAGCCGGCGATAATCGCGATTGTGAGGGTCATTGTGGTCAGGCCGCAGCCAGCTCGTCCTCTAAAAAGGCCAGAACATCATCCGGCGATACATCATGTGCAACGTAGGTATCCCCAATGTCGCGCGCAAGGATGAAAACCAGCTTACCGCCGGACGCTTTTTTGTCCTGATACATGGCCGCCAGAAGCGTTTGGGCATCCAACGGCGCCCCGGGGATGTCGCGAACGCGCGTGGGCAGGTCAACCGAGCGCAAATGGCGCTCCGCGCGCTCTGCGCACCCCGGCTTGCAGACGCCCAGCCTTTCAGAGAACCGGTAGGCCATGGCCATGCCAATGGCGACCCCCTCCCCGTGCAGCAGCCGGTCTGAGTAGCCGGTCGCAGCTTCCAAAGCGTGCCCGAACGTGTGGCCGAGGTTCAGCAGCGCCCGGACCGACCCTTCCCGCTCGTCTTTCGCCACAATATCCGCCTTGGCGCGGCAACTGGTTTCCACCGCGCGCATCCGGGTCTGCATATCGCCTTGAAAGAGAGAGGCGCTGTTTTCCTCCAGCCAAGAAAAGAACGGCGCATCCCCCAAAAGCCCATACTTGGCCACTTCCGCATATCCGGCCCTCAGTTGCCGGGCCGGCAAGCTATCAAGCACCGCCGTATCGGCCAGAACCAGGACAGGTTGATGAAACGCGCCGATCAGGTTTTTACCCGCTGAGGCGTTGATCCCCGTTTTGCCGCCCACAGAGCTGTCCACCTGGGCCAAGAGACTTGTCGGCACTTGGATGAAATTCACCCCGCGCCGCAGAATGGCCGCGGCAAATCCAGCCAGATCACCGATCACCCCGCCCCCTAAGGCGATAATCACGTCATTGCGCTCAATGCCGGCGTCCAGAAGGAAGTCCGTCACCTGGAACAAATGGGCCTGGCTCTTGGTGCTCTCCCCCGCCGGCAGGGTCAGGACATCCGCTTCAATTCCTTCAGCTCTAAGGCTCGCCAGAAAGTCCGCCAAGTGCGCATCAGCGACGTTCTGGTCCGTCACGATCGCCGTTTTCTTGCGGGGCAGATGGCCGCCGATCAGCCTGCCTGCCTCGCGCAACAATCCTGGGCCAATGGCAATCTCATAGGACCTGTCACCAAGGTCCACCGGAACAATCAGTTGATCTGAGCGAGAGGCGTTCACGACTGTGCTTCCGTCTGAGAAACAGCGCCTTTCAAGGCCTTGATTATGGCATTCACGATGCGCTGGTGCGGCACATCACGGCTGGCCACCTCAATATCGGCCAGGGCGTAAACGGGATATCTCACCTCAATCAAGTCCGCCAAGGTCTTGCGCACATCGCCTTGGGCGAGCAGAGGGCGGTTTGAGCGGCGCTTGACCCGTTTCACCAACAGATCCAAATCCCCGCTCAGCCACACCGAAACACCTGAGGCGGCAATGTTATCGCGGGTCTCGGGGTCCATATAGGCCCCCCCTCCGGTGGCCAGTATTTGCGGCCCCTGATCCAAAAGCCGGGCGATCACGCGTTTCTCCCCGCTCCTAAACTCTTCTTCACCGTGATCTGCGAAGATTTCCGGGATGGTCTTGCCCGCCGCGCGCTCGATTTCGGTATCGGTGTCCACGAACGGCAGATCCAGACGCTGCGCCAGGCGGCGACCTACCGACGTCTTGCCAGCCCCCATCAATCCAACCAGCACGATGGATCTTCCATTCAATGCATCTACCAGCTCTTGCAGAGCCATTTTCTCACCCTTGCCCGCCTCATTGCGTCCGCCAGGAAGCGCGCCGTTCTAAACCATCCTTCAAGATCAAGCAAAGGTTACAAACATTTAGAACGCGCAGCGTTTGCGCTGCAGCGGTTTGCCGTGCAATTATGCGCCCGAATGATTGGACACAGAGCACGTGGTCGGACCGCTCTAGAGGAATAAATTGGTGAACCATTATGCCTGACAGCATTCGCTTTCTATTAATCTTGGCGTGTTTGGGTGGAGCTGTATATGGCGGAATGTACTTTTTGTCAGAATTTCCGCCACAACCGACCGAGGTGGTGAAACAAGTCCCCAATGCCCGCTTCAGCAGCCAATAGGCACGGCGCACCCCAAGACAGTCCGCAAACCGGCTATCACATCGAGACATTCCTGGAGATGCTTAGCGTGGAACGCGGTGCCGCCCGCAACACGTTGGAGGCTTATGCGCGCGACCTCGGTGAGTATGCGGGCTTTTTGAGCGGATGCGGGCAACAAGTGCCAAATGCAACCGCCGACGACATTCGCACCTACCTCGCCAACCTCTCTGATCTCGGCCTCAGCGCGTCAACGCAGGCCCGCCGCCTCAGCGCCATCAAACAGTTCCACAAATTTCTCTTTGCCGAGGGTCTGTCAGAGCAGAATCCGGCTGCCATCATCGAGACGCCGCGGCGCGCCAAGGCTTTGCCGAAGGTTTTGTCTGAAGCCGACGTGACGGCGCTGCTCGAACAAGCACAAAACGAAACCCAAACGGCCAAAGGCCATCGCCGGCTGAAGGCGGTGCGCATGTTGTGCCTGCTTGAGCTGCTCTATGCCACCGGCATGCGGGTCTCTGAACTGGTAACCCTCACCCGGCAAACGGTTCAGTCAGACGACCGGGTTCTCACCATTAAGGGCAAAGGGGGGCGCGAGCGTCTGGTGCCACTCTCCGGCGCGGCACGTGCGGCCATCGACGCTTATCTGCCGGAACTGAAGGGCACATCTCCATGGCTTTTCCCGAGCCGCGGCAAACAGGGCCATCTGACCCGGCAAATGTTCGCTTTGGAGTTGAAAGAGCTGGCCGCCAGAGCCGGCATTGGCGCAAACCGCATCTCTCCACATATCCTGCGTCATGCCTTTGCCAGCCATCTCCTGGCCAACGGGGCGGACCTGCGCGCCGTTCAGCAGATGCTTGGCCATGCGGATATTTCGACCACACAGATTTACACCCACGTTTTGTCTGAGCGCCTGAAAAAAGTCGTAAATCAACACCATCCTCTTGCCAGCTCGTCGCCAGCCGCCTAGAGCATGGCAGGAACACGGCATACTTCAAACAAACGCTCAAAGACCCATGCGCACCTATTTGGATTTCGAAAAGCCAGTTGCCGAGATCGAAGGCAAGATCGCTGACTTGAAAGATGTGGCTGAAGATGGCGAGACCGACGGTGTTGCCAAGGAAATCGAGGTCCTGGAAGGCAAAGCCAAATCCAGTCTTGAAGATATCTATAAAAAGCTCACACCCTGGCAAAAAACCCAAGTGGCCCGTCATGGGGAGCGCCCGCACTGCTCTGACTACATTGAACAGTTGATCACCGAGTTTTCTCCGCTCTCTGGCGATCGCGCATACGCAGACGATGCGGCCATTATTGGCGGCCCGGGCCGGTTCCGGGGCGAGGCGGTGATGATCATCGGCCACGAGAAGGGCTCAAACACCGAGAGCCGCCTTAAGCATAACTTCGGCATGGCGCGTCCAGAGGGATACCGCAAAGCCATCCGGCTTATGGAGATGGCCGACAAGTTCGGTTTGCCGATCCTCACCTTTGTAGACACGCCAGGCGCCTATCCGGGTGTTGGCGCCGAAGAGCGCGGCCAGGCAGAAGCCATTGCACGCTCAACTGACTGCTGCTTGAGCCTGCGCGTACCGGTTATCGCCACCATCACCGGTGAAGGCGGCTCCGGCGGAGCCATCGCCATCGCCACGGCCAACACAGCCATTATGATGGAGCATTCCGTTTACAGCGTTATCTCACCTGAAGGAGCGGCCTCGATTCTGTGGCGCGACTCTGCACGGGCGGAAGACGCGGCCACAGCCATGAAAATCACCGCCCAGGACCTTAAGAAGCTTGGCGTCATTGATGTGGTCGTCGATGAACCGGTCGGGGGCGCTCATCGCAACCCGCAAGCAGCCATAGAAGCTGTGGGAGATGCCATTGGGACCGCTTTGGAAGAACTCTCCGAGCTCAAACCGAACGAAATTCGCAAGGCGCGCCGCGACAAGTTCATTGAGCTGGGCAGCGCCTTGTAACCGGTTGTTGAGCACGAACGTATTTTGGTTAATCATTTCGAAACGCCAGGAGCGGATTGTTTCGGTAATGAAGAGTAGATCGCACATCACCAGTCCAGCCATTGCCGTAGCAGGCTTGGCCAAGATCTTGGCCGTGCTTGCTTTATCGGTGGTGTTAAGCGCCTGTTTGCCCAAATCCAAAGACCAAAAGCCGCTGTCGCCGGAGGCATTGGCGAGCCTGAAGGCAAAGGGCATACGGCTGGGCGCACCGATGTACGTGCGGATCTTCAAGCAGGAATCCGCTCTTGAGGTTTGGCTCCAGAACCAAACTGGCCGCTACACCAAGTTCAAAACCTATCATGTCTGCAGATGGTCTGGGGAACTGGGCCCAAAAACCAAAGAAGGTGATAAACAGGCACCTGAAGGGTTCTATGTGGTCACGCCGCAACAAATGAACCCGCGCAGCAAGTACCATCTGTCGTTCAACATTGGCTACCCGAACGCCTATGACCGGTCCTACGGCTACACCGGCAAACACTTGATGGTGCACGGCGGCTGCGAGTCCGCGGGCTGCTACGCGATCACTGACGAAGCGGTGCAAGAGCTCTATGCCTTGGCGCGCGAAGCTTTTGTGGGTGGCCAGCGCAAGTTCCCGGTTCATGCCTTCCCGTTCAAGATGACTGATGAAGCCATGTTGGCCCACGTTGGCCACAAATGGTTCGGCTTTTGGCAAAACTTGAAGCAAGGCCACGATATGTTTCTGACCACCGGTCAGCCGCCTGTGGCAGGCGTAAAGGACGGGCGTTACGTGTTTTTCTCAACGCCCTCGGACGTTCCTGACGAGTTCAGAGTATCAGCGGCGTCAGCCGACCCCAGGGCGCCTCAGTTGGTGCTGGGTTGGAGATAACAGAAAAAAGAAGCGCCGGGCTCTCCAGGAAAGCCGGCGCTTAGATACCTTCATTCGAACCAGTGGAGCTAGTGAAGAGGTTTGTTCCGCAGCTCGTGGTCTTCTTCCGCAGCGACCAACAAGGCCAGATTGCGCCTGTCGTCCAACTCGATCATGAGGTCTTTGATGGCACCGGCCATATCATCCAAGCAAGGGTCACCTGCCATGGATTGATAGAGCCGATGAAAAACATCCATCATCTCATCGACAGTCAGGGTTTCTAGAGCCCGTTCGTCTTCCAGTTCTTGACGTGATAAAATCGGCATTTCCCGCTCCTTTATCTCTCATTTAGAGCACCGCTCTGCTTTAAGCATCCTCCTTGCCTAAAATTACGATGACATGGTTAGCGTGAATTTAGTGTGATTTTTCTCACTCAAAACGCAATTCGAGCGTGAAAAAACGTTAGAGACATGGATCGGTTAAACGGGATGTCCGCTAAGGTGCTGTTCTACAAGCAAACTTCATCGGGATCTGAACCGTCATCGTCAGAACGAGAAACGAGAGCGATTTGCCATGGCCATCCAGCCCAAGGGATAAGTTGACCCCGCCTTCCAACGCATCATCGATAACAAAGTTGAGTGCCGGAAGACCTGGAACTTCATAGCGATGCACTGCTCCGATCGGCCGGTGCGCCAGCAGCGCGCGCACCCGATCTTCTGTCACTTCGGACAATAAATGGCTGTAGGCATCGGCATGATAGGGAATTATGCTGATGTTCACCGAGTTTCCCTTGTCGCCTGCCCGTGCGTGCGCAAACAGATGCAACGGCTTCTTGTCTGGGACCTCGGTCATTAAACCAACCTCACCGTCACATTCGGTAAGCTGCGGTCCACCAGAACAGATGCGGTTTTGACCTTAGACGACAAGCTCTTCCGAAAACCGGCACCGCCCGCCGGACCCGTGACCCACAGGCTGTAAACTTCCAAGGCAATGCGCTCCAATTCCTGTTTGTCGTCCGAACGCGCCGCCACCCGCACCCGCAGATCACCGTCCGGTTCCCGCTCAGAATTGGCGCGTAAAGTGCCGTCATCGTCATCGAACACGCTCATGACCCCCATAATGTCGAACCGCACCGGACACGATATGGCCAGACGCTGAAACCGTTGGCGCAGCACCTCAATGGCCAATTCCGCCCTCGCTCTGGCGTTCGGTCCGGCATAGGACATCTCAGCCTCCCCCAGAAAGCCCGCATCCATCGAGACAGTGGCCTTCAACGTGGGCGGGGGCGGTTTGCCCTGAGCGCCACTCACCCGCACCCTGTCCGGCCCGGCTTGCGCCACGCGCACTCCGGTCACATCCAAAGTGACATCGGGGGTCAGATAATTCGCCGGATCATGCATCTCATAGAGGATTTGCTCTTTTACCGTGGCCTCCGAAACCAGCCCGCCCGTCCCCTCGGGCTTGGTGATCACCACACTGCCGTCTGCGCCAATTTCTCCTACGGGATAGCCTACGTTGGCGAGATCCGGCACGCTCTTGAATGGAGGATCGGCAAAATACGCACCGGTGACCTGAGGTCCGCACTCCAGCAGATGCCCCGCTGTGGTGCCGGCTGCGAGCATATGCAAGTCATCCTCGGCTAGCCCGAACTCATGCACAACCGGGCCCAGCGTCAGGGCAGCATCAGTGCATCGCCCCGTCAACACCACCTGCGCGCCCAGGTCCAGAGCCGCCGCGATCGGGCGCGCCCCCAAATAAACATTTGCGCCAACGAGAGGTCTTTCGATCTTTGTCCCCTCGACGGGCTGCATGTTGGCAATCGCCTCCTCGGAGGTGACGGACAGCAGGTCATCGCCTTCCACCACAGCGATCTTGAGCCCGCTCAGACCCAATTCATCGGCCAGCTCACGCGTTCGCGCGCCTGCTCCGGCAACATTGGCAGCGCCAAGATTGCTGATCACTCTAATTCCCGCCTCATGGCACGGTTTGAGAACGGGCTTCAGATAGCGCTCCAGAAATTCAGAATACCCCGGCCCTTCGCCGCGCAGCATCTGGTTCTGGGCGATAGCCAAAGTGCGCTCAGCCAAGGTCTCAAATATCAGGTAACGCGGCCCGTCACAGCCAGAGAGATGGTCGATCAGCGGGCCCGACGCATCAAAACGATCCCCCCCGAAACCAGCTCCACAGGCAACGTAAATGGTTTTCATCTCATGAGCTTACGGATTGTAGGGCAACAGTTTTATTCCAGCGAATTCCAGCACGCTACGGTCCAGCCTCTGGGTGGACACCGGCCAAGAAGTCGGATCCTTAACGTCGAAACTGTCTCCACGCCAATACTGGTAGATTTTGACGAAGGTGTTTTTGTGCTTTCCCATCCACATCACAACGATCTCGCCAACCCCATCGCCATAGCCATACTGCTTAGGCCCTTTCGGACTGTTGGAGCAGAATATAACCACAAGGCCGGAATTGGGCTGACGGACCACTTTGCGCAACGTCATGTTTTCAGCGCCGCAAGCAACACGGAATACATGGATCGAGCTGTTGATGAAGTTTGGCAGCGTCATGGTCTCGTTCCAATGGCCGAACAGCGTGTACTGCTTCGTCCATTTCTTGAAGCTCTCGCTCTTGGGGACCATTGCCAAAACGAAAGTATTGGCCTCCTGTTGGCGCGACATAAGCGATTCAGCTAAGGCGTTATCCGTTTTGTGCCAACTCGGGTAAGGAAACTGGGCCCAGGCCTCAAAAAGGCGAATCTGGGACCCGCCTGTAATCTTAGGTGCCGTCTGCGCAGCAGCCGTTTGTGCGCACAGCGCCATCAGGCCGCCCAACGCCAAACCTTTTGCAAGTGATTTAAGCATAGCGCTCCTTTCCGCAGCCCCTTTGGATCTTGAGACGTCGGAGGATGCGCCGTCTCGCCTCCTTGGGGTAGCAAGCTTGTCGGGGTAAGGGCAATCACAAGTGTTTGAGGCGGCGCGGGTTTATACGCCTTCGATCTCTCGAACAATTTTGTTAAACTGAAGGCGGGAGAGCACTTGGGCAGAGGGATATAGTGAACTACATGATACCAGACCCTCCCAAAAGGGGCATAGGCGGGCAAAACTGACCCATATGGCATCTTTGCTCGTAAACGAGACCAGTGAACGGCGGCTGGATAAAATGAGGTGAACGGATATGGCGAGGCTGACCATTAATGGAAAAGGCCATGATCTTGATGTGGAAGGCGAAATGCCGCTGCTCTGGGTTCTGCGCGATGAGCTCAATCTGACGGGCACAAAGTTCGGCTGCGGCGCGGGATTGTGCGGAGCATGCACCGTGTCGATTGACGGTGAGGCCACGCGTTCTTGCATCACCTCGGTGGAAAGCGTGGAAGGCACCGACATCCGCACTATTGAAACCCTCGCCAGCGCAGACACGCTGAACGCCGTCCAGCAGGCTTGGGTAGAACACCAGGTTCCACAATGCGGCTATTGCCAGCCCGGCTTCATTATGGCCGCCTCAGCCCTGCTCGAGCAGACCCCGGAGCCTAGTGATGAAGACATCAACGAAGCGCTGACCAACATTTGCCGCTGTGGCACATATGATCGCATCCGAAAGGCCCTGCGCCGCGCGGCCGAGTTGAAAAAGGGCGGAGGTCAGTCATGAGCAAAAAGCGCTCCCTGACACGCCGCGTCTTCATGATCGGCGGCGCCTCGATCGCCGGCGTGACCATCGCCGGAATGGGTATTGGCACCGGTTATCTCGCCTCGCTGGACATCAAAGGTCTTGGTGCCCAAAAGAGCAACGCTGGCTCGGTTGACCTCACGGCCTGGATCAATGTTGCCCCTGACAACAAAATCACCATCTACGTCCCGTTCCTGGAGATGGGCCAAGGCACTTATACGGGTATGGCACAGTTGGTGGCGGAGGAGCTGGGAATAGATGTCGCCGCGGCCAATGTGACCGTTACGCATCCCATCGAAGAGCTGAGCGCCTATTCCAATTGGACCATGTTCCTGAACCGACGGCCTGAAGAGGAGGCCGGTCCTGTGACCTGGTTCTCGCAGCGCGCCGTTGCCGCCATGCGCATGGTGGCGACAGGCGGCTCCACGGCCATTGTCGGCAATTGGACATCATTGCGCCAGGCCGGCGCCACAGCCCGCGAATTGCTAAAAGCCGCCGCGGCGCAAAAGTTGGGTGTGCCGGCCGGTGAACTGGTCCAGAAGCACACAGAGTTCACCAGTGCTGATGGCTCCAAGACAGCGACGTTCGGTGAGCTTGCAGAGCTTGCCCTGGAGCAGACGCCTCCTGGCGAGGTGGAGCTGCGCAAGCCGGAAGACTTCAAGGTTATCGGCAAAAGCCTGCCGCGTCTGGATGTGGAGGACAAGGTCCGCGGCGCTGCGCAATACGGCATCGATGTGCGCCTGCCCAACATGGTGTACGCCGCACTCCAGCAAGCGCCCGTTTTCGGCGCAAAGATCAAAGCCATTGCCGAGGGCGGGGTGCGCGAACGCCACGGCATCATCGATATTGTCAATCTGGACACCGCTGTCGCCGTGGTGGCCGACAATACCTGGCGGGCAAAGCAGGCGGTTGAGGCCTTGGACATCACGTATGAATGGCCAGAGGAGTTTGCCGACAGCGCCAAAGTGAAGGCAGATTTGAAACGCCGGATCGAGGCAGAAGACTACACGCGCTCAGACAGCCGGAGAGACGTTCCTTTGCACCTTGAACAGGCGGCGAAGACGGTCGAGGCGTTCTACGAGACCCCCTATCTGGCTCACGCCACCATGGAGCCTATGAACACGACGGCGTGGTGGAAAGAGGACGACACCGTGGAGATTTGGTCGCCGACCCAGTCTCAGACCGCAACCAGATGGGCGGCGGAAGCGGTTGGGCCGGCCAAAGAGGTCAAGGTTCACGTCACTTACGCGGGCGGCGGGTTTGGCCGCAGAGCGGAAACTGATTTTGCCATATACGCCGCCAAGGTGGCTCTCGCCCTGAAGGGCCGGCCCGTGCAGGTGGTCTGGTCGCGCGAGGAAGACATGCGCCATGACGACTATCGTCCGGGTGCCATTGCAAAGATGCGCGCAGGCGTGAACTCCAGTGGCAAACTGGAGGTTTTGAAGGCGGAGATCGGATCTCCTTCTGTGTTTGCCTCCTACCTGCCCCGCGTGCTCGGCATGCCGGCACCGGCCGATCAGGATGAGGCCACGTTGGAGGGCATCCTGAAATCGCCCTATAAGCCGGCAGCCTGGCAGGTCTCCGCCGTGGACGTGGACACAAGCATCCCTGTGGGCTTCTGGCGCTCTGTTGGTCATTCCAACAATGGCTTCTTTATGGAGTGCTTCGCTGATGAGTGTGCAGCCGGTGCCGGCGTAGATCCGGCTGAGTTCCGACTGGCCAATCTGCCGCCAAGCAGCCCGGAAGCTGCGGTTTTGAAACTGCTGATGGAGAAGGCTCAGTGGCGAGGTCCACTGGGCAACGGCAAGGGGCGCGGGCTGGCCGTGCACACCTCCTTCCGTTCAACCGTTGGAGCCGTGCTGGACGTCTCCGTGGATGAAGACAAAGTGGTGACACTGGAGCGCGCCGTTCTGGCCTGTGATTGCGGCACCGTGATCAACCCACAGCTTGTGGAGGCCCAGATGCAGGGCGGTTTCATCTTCGGCCTGACAGCCGCAGCTTTTGGGGAAATCACCGTGGAGCAAGGCAAGGTCACCCAAGGCAATTTCGACGAATATGAGATGTTGAAGCTCGGATCGGCACCGGCTGTGGAGGTTCACCTTCTGCCCAGCACAAATTTACCTGGCGGTGTGGGCGAGCCCGGAACACCGCCCGCAGCGCCGGCGCTCGCCAATGCGATCTTTGCGGCCACCGGAGAGCGTGTCCGTACCCTGCCTGTCTCCAAGTCCGGCTATTCGATCGCGGAGGCCTGAGCTGAGCTCTGAGACCGCCGGTCCGGTGATTTCGCGCACCAGCTTCTTGCGGATCGCGATGCGGAAGTCGTTAAAGTCCTTGGCCGCCATGAGGAAGGCGCCCGGCCCACCCACAACGTGGGTCTGATAATGGTCGAACAGGTTGATCTTGGCGAGTTCTCCCAGATCATACTCTTCGTTGTAGATCACCAGGCCATTCACGGTAATGCCGCGCGCCACGGCCAGATCACGCATGGCGGAAGCAGACGGTCCGTTGCTTGTGCCATCCCCTGAAACGTCAATCACTTTGCGGCGCCCTTCAAATCCGTTGGTGTCCAGAGAGTTCAACGCAAAACCAAGGGCACCGGCAACATCCGTAAAGCCCATGAGCAAACGGCCGGATCGATCAATCTGATCAGCAAGGGCACGGGCTCCAGCGGCATCCTTCACCACCTGCCAGTCCACCGACGTGACCTGTTGGCCCTGCCCTGACCAATGTACCAGACTGATCGCCACCCCGTCCTCGCCGGCCCGTTCTATCGCACCGATGACGCTCGGGTGCCGGAAGGCGTCTGCAAAGCCACGTTGTTGCAATGCGAACTCCAACGGGTTCACGCTGGTCGAGGTATCGACCGCCAGGACCAACTCAAGCGCCACTGATGTTTGCGCCCGTAGAGGCGCGCCGAACAGGCAGCTTAGCCCAATCAGTGCAAGACATATTAGACGCCGCGCATATGTCGCATTGACGGCGCCGAAAAATTTCGCGATTTGGGCAGCGCACGATCGGACACACTCCCCTCGGCCACACTCTCTCATTCTTGTCTCCCGGTTGCCCGCTGGGCAAATCGCGACGTCACACACATTTGGCACCTATTGAGCCTGCATGCAGATTTATCTTCCCATAGCCGAGCAGTCTATGAACGTCTTTCTCGTTCTGGGCATGGGCGGGATCGTAGGCTTTCTCTCCGGCATGTTCGGTGTGGGGGGCGGCTTTCTGATGACCCCGCTGCTGATCTTCACCGGCATCCCGCCAGCGGTGGCCGTCGCCACTGAGGCAAACCAGATCGTGGCCTCCTCGGTCTCCGGCTCCATTGCGCAGTGGCGGCGCAAGAATGTGGATGTGAAGATGGGCCTTGTGCTGCTTGCGGGCGGCGTGGTGGGCTCGTTCATTGGCGTGGCTTTGGTCAAGGTCTTGCGCCAAATGGGTCAGGTCGACCTGGTCATTTCACTCAGCTATGTGTTCTTCCTGGGCTTCATCGGCACGTTGATGCTGCTTGAATCGGTGCGCACCTATTACAAGTCCAAATCCGGCAACGCCCCGCCTGCGCGTCGGCCCGGCCAGCACAACTGGATCCACAAGCTGCCCTTCAAGATGCGCTTTAAGCGCTCCAAGCTGTATATCAGCGCCATTCCGCCCATTCTCGTTGGCCTCCTGGTGGGTTTGTTGGCTGCGATTATGGGCGTCGGTGGAGGCTTCATCATGGTTCCGGCCATGATTTACCTTCTGCGCATGCCGACCAGCGTTGTGGTGGGCACCTCACTGTTTCAGATCGTGTTCGTAACCTCGCTGGTCACCATTCTGCACTCAGTGGAAAACCAGACGGTTGATGTGGTTCTGGCCCTGATGCTCATGGCCGGAGGCGTGATCGGGGCTCAGATCGGCGCCATCGCCGGACAGAAGCTCAAGGGCGAACAGCTGCGCGCGTTGCTCGCGCTCATGGTGCTCGGCATGTGCTTCAAGCTGGGCTTGGATCTGGTGATCGAGCCTTCTGAACTCTACTCGCTCGCGCCGGCATTGGAGGCACACTGATGATCCGCGTTCTTATTGTCTCACTTGTCCTGCTGCTGAGCGCCGCGACCCTTCACCTGCCATCGTCCAATGCCCATGCGGAGGGCGTTGAGGCAGACTTGGCGACCCACCATGTGGCGGTGAAGACCGACTTTGCCGGCGTCAACGTCCTGCTCTTCGGTGCCATCGTCAATCAGGGGGACATCGATAATCTTGCCCTACTGGACATGATCATTGTGGTCCGCGGGCCGGAACGGGAAATGCGCATCCGCAAAAAGGAGCGGATCGCCGGGCTCTGGGTGAACCGGGAGAGCGCCACATTCGATTCCGTACCTGGTTATTACGCGACTCTCTCCACCCGCCCCGTCTCGGAGATCGCCCCCTCCTATACGCTCCTGCAGAACGGCATCGGCTTCACCAGCCTGCAGGGCAAGCTCATCTTGTCGTCCACCGGGTTCACCCAAGGCAACGCCAAGGATTACGCGGCCGCCGTGGTGCGCGTCCACCAATCGCAAAACCTTTATCAGGAACTGAAGGGCGCCATCGATTTCACCGGCCAGCATCTCTTCCGGGCTGAGTTTGAATTGCCGGCCAACGTGCCGCTCGGAGACTATACAGCCGATGTCTACACCTTCCGGGGCGGCGAACTGATTGGCAACTACACCACCAGCCTCAAAATCGAAAAGAGCGGCATCGAGCGGTTCATATACGAACTGGCCCATCAACAACCGTTGATCTATGGCATCATTTCGGTGATCCTTGCCTTGGCAGCGGGTATGGGGGCTGCGGCTCTGTTCCGCAAAGCTTAAGGGTCAAAGACATGGCACAGCGCAAGCCCCGCAAGGCAAATGTGCAGGGTCACCGGCGCAAGTTCCTGGTGATCGTGGATGAAACGCCCGAATGCGAATCTGCGGTATATTTCTCCGCCTGCCGGGCCCGCAACACGGGCAGCGATCTCCAAATGCTGTTTGTGGTGGAAAGCGAAGACTTCCAGCATTGGCTTTCCGTGGAAGCCATTCATCATCAGGAAGGCGAGCAAAAAGCCGCCGCGGTGTTCCGTCTCTATCAGCGCAAGTTAAACAGCTGGGGCTTTGAAGAGATTGCTCTGCATGAAGCGGTGCGCCATGGCACAAAGCCCGAGCAGATCATTGAGGCCATTGAGGAAGATGAGGATATCAGCTTCCTCGTGCTCGGCGCATCGACGTCCGCTGAAGGGCCTGGCACCTTGGTCTCTCAGCTTGCGGGAAAGCAGGCCGGGTCCTTTCCGGTACCCATCGTTGTCATCCCGGGCGCCCTTGAGCTGCACGAGATCGAGGCACTCGCTTAAGAGTGCATTATCCGTTTTGGGGATTTCCGTTCGAACGGCGTGCTTGCAGCGCGTTCAACATGTGCAGAACTTCGTCCAATTCAGGGCTCACCTTGATCCCTTCTGGCTTGCTCGGCACGGGATCATCGTCCCCAGCCTCTGTGTTTTTGGCCAATGCATACCCGTTACTCGACATGGGTAGGCCCTCCTTACTTCTGCCCCACATACTACCTCCAGGAGAATAATAAACCGCTAATACGCCATGTTGGCGCTCTGGGAGGCGCGGATTCACCATTGCATTGTGGGCAATTAAGGGCGAGGATTTGGCATGTTTGCGGTGTTTTCCGCCGCCAAGAAACCAGAGCTCAGTTCGCATTACGATCACGAGAACCCCGCCCCATGCTTCTGCCGGACACCACCGATTATGCAACGCTGCGAGCGAAGTTCCGTTGGGAAATACCCAAGAGCTGCAACATCGCAAAGCTGGTGTGCGACGACTGGGCGGCCCGCGCGCCCGATCAAGTGGCGCTGGTGCACGTGGACGCCGCCGGAACAGCGCGGCCCCTCACCTACCTTGAGCTCCAACGCACCGCAAATCGGCTCGCCAATCTGCTCAAAGCGAGCGGCATTGCAGCCGGCGACCGTGTGGCCATCCTGCTACCGCAAACCCCAGAAACAGCGATTGCGCACATTGCGATCTACAAGCTTGGCGCCATCGCCCTGCCGCTGGCAGATCTGTTCGGCGTGGAAGCCTTGGAGTACCGCTTCAACAATTCAGGCGCGAAAGCTCTGATCACATCTCATGCTTCGCTGGAAAAGATTGCCGAGATCCGCGACGCCGTTCCAGGTCTTGCCCATGTCTGGTCCATCGATGGCCCGGGCGAAGGCGCCGCCGGACTGCACGAGGCCATGGCGAACGCGCGCGACAGTTTCGAAACCGTGGACCAAGGGCCGGACGATCCGGCCTTGATGATCTACACATCCGGCACCACGGGCCCGCCCAAAGGCGCCCTCCATGGCCACCGGGTGCTGGCCGGCCATCTGCCGGGCATCCAGTTCGCGCATGACTTCTTCCCTCAGCCTGGGGACTGCATTTGGACCCCGGCTGACTGGGCCTGGGCGGGCGGCCTTCTGAACATCTTGTTGCCCGGGCTCTACTTCGGCGTCCCGGTGGTTGGACATCGCTTTGAGAAGTTCGATCCTGAGCGAGCCTTCGCGCTCATGGCCGACCAGAAGGTCCGCAACACGTTCCTGCCGCCAACAGCGCTCAAAATGATGCGAGCCGTGCCCAATCCCACCAGCACATACGACCTGAACGTCCGCACCTTGTTCTCCGGCGGCGAGGCGGTCGGCCGCGAGCTCCAGGACTGGTCCATGGATCAGTTAGGCCAATCGATCAACGAGGTCTTCGGGCAGACCGAGTGCAACCTTGTCTTGGCAACCTGCGGAGCGGCGGGCATCTACCGCAAGGGCGCCATCGGCAAGGCTGTTCCCAGCCACGAGGTGGCCATTGTCGATGCTGACGGCTCACCGCTACCCCCAGGCGAAGCCGGCGCCATCGCCGTGCGCCGGCCTGATCCGGTGATGTTCTTGGAGTATTGGGGCCAACCGGAGGCAACGCGTCAGAAGTACATTGGCGATTGGCTTCTCACCGGTGATCAGGGCCTTAGCGATGAGGAGGGCTATGTCTACTTCGTCGGCCGCGACGATGATGTGATCACGTCGTCCGGCTACCGCATTGGTCCCGGCGAGATTGAAGACTGCCTGATCGGCCATCCTGCCGTGAAGCTGGCTGCCGCTGTGGGCAAGCCCGATGAGCTGAGGACGGAGATCGTCAAGGCGTTCATCGTGCTCAACGAGGGTTTTGCGCCCACGGACGATCTGACCACCGAGATCCAGACCTACGTGCGCGAGCGCTTAGCAGCTCATGAGTACCCCCGCGAGATCGCGTTTGAAGAGGATCTTCCGCTGACCACCACTGGCAAGGTAATACGCCGCCTGCTGCGCGAGAAAGTTTAAGACGCCGCCCGAACCGGCAGCAGCGCCCACAGCGGAAAGCCAAAACGGCGCCTGGCCACCCACGCCAATAACCCGCTTTCCAGCATCATCGATCCCATCGTGGCGATCGCGGTTCCCATGAGCCCGTAAACCGGGATCAGCACCGCATTGAGACACACGTTGAACACCAGGACCGCCAGCAAAATGATCGCGCACTGCTTCTGGCAACCACACATGGACAACATGACCTGCATGGGACCGATGGCGGCGCGCACCATAAGACCAACCGCGATCACGAACATCAGCGGATAGCCGACCACAAACTCCGGACCAAACAACCACAATAGAGGTTTACCAAGCGCCAGCACGATTGCTGCGGTGATGAGAGACGGCCAAAAGGTTAGGACGCACGCCTTGCGGTAGAGAGCCAGCAAGCCGTCCCGGTCATTGGTGGCGCACGATGCTGAAAAGCGCGGACCAAAGGCCGAGGCAATGGCAAAATAGACGAACGAGGTCAGGCTGATTGTGCGCACCGCGGCGTAATAAAGCGAGATCTGGTCAGCCGGGACAAACAGCTTCAGCACCAGCACATCAGAGTGCAAAAGCAGCATGGAGAAGCCTTCCAGGAAGAACAGCGCGAAGGCCACGCTCACCCAGGTGCGCGGCTCGTAGCTTTTGGGGCCGGCCGGGACCTTGCCCGCAAACCGCCTGACCTGCATCACGTATTGGCCGACCGTGATCATGAACAACGACGCCAGCAAGGCCAGCGCCGCGGTGATCGCATTGGTCTCCCATCCCGCCAGCTTGGCTGCGCCTATGAGGACAATCATGATCAGTGGGCGCAGGACGAATGCCGGCACCAGGGCCAATCCGATCCAACCTTGAGATTTGCCCGCGCCTTCCTGCATCTCGTTCAAACTTTGCAGGGGCAGACACGCTAGCACCAGGATCAAGGGACCGGCCAGGTCATCAGAGATCCGCCCGTCCAGCAGACTGACAACGGTAACGGCCACCAAGCAGCACACTGTGCCGGCCCAGACCGCGGCTATTCGGGCACTTGTGAGAAACCCACGGAACTTGTCCCATTCCCCTCTGGCGCCATACTCGGAAAGAAAGCGGACTGAGGCCCACGGCAGCCCAAATGAGGTCAACACCGACAAAACGCTCATGAGCACGATGCAGTAGGTGATGATCCCAAACTCGAGGATGCCCATCCAGCGGGCAAGCAGGATTTGGGAGCCGAACGCGAGGCCCGCACTCACCACCCGGATTGAAAAGGCAAACAAGGCGCCGCGCTGCGCCCGTGCATCGTCGCACTCACGGTCCAAAAGACCGCTGAGCATGCCGCCCAGAAAGCCTAAGCCCGATGCCGCTTGCATTCACCCAAGATCCCAAGTGCACTCTGGCTCAGAAACCTAAGGGAGAAGCGATAATTTTTCCTTATCCGGCAAACCCGCCATCATCCAGAAACTGCTGCTCCTCAGCCGTGGTTTCCCGGCCCAGAACCGCGTTCCGGTGAGGAAACCGGCCAAACCGCGCGATGATATCGCGGTGATCCTCAGCATAAGGCACATTGTCCTCCAAGCTCGGATCGGCCTTAAACAGCTTCACGCAGAGCTCCTGGTCGGCCAGGTCCTCTGAATGCATCAGCGGCATATAGAAAAATTGGCGTACAGCCTGCGGCACCTCGCCATCGAACTTCCGCTCCAACGCAAGCTTGGTCATGGCCGCCGCCTTACGATCTGCCGCAAACATATCAGGTGAGCCGCGATACATGTTGCGGGGGAATTGATCGAGCAGGATGATCAGCGCCAGCAAGCCTTCTGCGCTCTCCGCCCACCCATCATAGGCCCCGTCGCGGGCAGCCTCATGATCTGTCTTAAAGCGGCTGCTGATCTCCGCATCGAAGTCATCATCCTTGGCGAACCACTTCTTCTTGCCGGCTGCGAACCAGAAATCCAATACGTCCCGAGGTGCAAGTGCTGCGCTCATATCACCCTCTGATGCCAAACTCTGAAAATGGAATGAATGAAACGGGCTCTCCTTCGGCCAGAGCAGTTGCCTCCTCAGGCACCTCTATCAACCCATCTGCCGCGGTCAGTCCGGAGATCAGGCCGGAGCCATCCCGTTCAAATTTACGTGCCCTGCCTTGCTCGATCCAGCCCCGCAGGAACTCCCGTCGGTCGGGCTTCTTCTTTGCAATCGAAAAGCCGGCTGGCACAGCAAACCGCTTCGGCGGCGCCCAACGCGCCCCTTGCAGATGCGCAAACATCGGCTGGGCGTAAAACAGGAAGCATACGAACGCGGCAACCGGATTACCCGGCAGCCCGAGGAACACCGTATCTCCAATCTGCCCAAAGGCCAGCGGTCGGCCCGGCTTCACCGCCAGTTGCCACGCGTGCAGGTGCCCTTCCTCCGCAATGACGCTGACAATGTGGTCCTCCTCGCCGCGGCTGGCACCGCCGGTGGTCAAGATCACATCATGCTTCCGGCTGGCCTCCAGGATCGTGCGGCGCACGGTCTCCTCATCGTCCGGCACGATGCCCAGATCACTGACCGTCACGTTCACCGTCTCAAGCAGACCGCTCAAGAGGAACCGGTTGGAATCATAGACCTGCCCCGTCTGGAACGGTGCCCCGGGTTGGAGCACCTCATCGCCGGTCGACATGAGCGCCACGGACAAGGGCGCATAGCAGGACACTTCGCTTTGACCGGTGGCCGCGATTGCCGCCAGATCCTGGGGTCTCAAGCGGCTACCTGCAGCAGCCACGGCCGTCCCTGCGGCGAAGTCTTCCCCGGCCGCGCGCACATTGGCCCCTGGCTTAATACCGGACGGCAGCTCAACCATTTGCCCATCGCTTTCACAGTCTTCCTGCATGAATACCGTGTCGGCCCCCTCGGGCATGCGGGCGCCGGTAAAAATGCGCGCCGCCGACCCGGCGTCCAGGTGAAGGTCGCGCGTCTCGCCAGCCGCAATCCGCTCCGCGATGGTAAGCCGGGTCATACCGTCAGCATTCAAATCGGCAGCCCGCACCGCATAGCCATCCACAGCCGCATTGGTATGGGCCGGAATGTTGCGCTCTGCGCACACGTCTTCGGCCAACACCAGGCCATGAGCCGCCTCAAGCGAAACCGTCTGAACCTGCGCCACCGGGGCCAACCGCTCGTCCAACAGCCGCAGCACCTCGTCGTGACGCAAGCGATCCTTGTCGTGCAAAAAGCAATCATCAAGCAGCCGGCGTGCGGCGCTCATGACCCCAGCCCGGTCAACTCGCTGACAAAGTCAGCAATGGCGCCTATGTCGTCCCGGTCAAACGCCGGCACCGGCTCGGCAGCCAGATCTCCGTTGGTGGCAACTGCCACCACGTTCTCATCCTCGCCCGCCAGACGGGGGTGGTCCATCTCCTCATTCACCGCTTCGATCTTGGGGATCTGCCCATGGCGATAGCCCTCAATGATCACAAGATCGCACGGGGCGAGCTTGGCCAGCATCTCGTCCATGGGCGGTTCGTCTTCGGTGCGCAACTCGTGGATCAAAGCCCAGCGGTTGCGCGAGACAATGGCCACCTCATGGGCACCGGCCTCCCTGTGGCGATAGCTGTCGCGGCCGGGATGATCCAAGTCGAAATGGTGGTGGGCATGCTTGATGGTGGACACTTTGTGCCCGCGCCCGGTCAGCTCGGCCACCAGACTGGCGGTCAGCGTGGTCTTGCCCGCGTTCTTATAGCCGGCAATCCCCAGAACCTTCTGTGTCACCGAGCGCCCTCCTTCACCATACGTTCTGCCTCGGCCAGATCCTCAGGCCGGTTGGCATTGAAGAAGGGGTCATAAGGGGTGGTTTCAAATTCGGCAACAGCCAGCCCATAGCGCCCAGTCCAGATGTCCACTTTACGCAGACCTTCCTCGACCAAAGCCGCCCGCAGGTCTGCTCTTAAACGCACCGGCCACAAGCCAAACACCGGATGATGCCGCCCGCCGGACGCCGCGCAGGCCATATCAGCGCCATCGCGCTCCATGGCCGCCATCAGCCGGCTCACCAGGTCGGTGGGAAAGAAGGGCGTGTCGCAGGCGATGCTCACCACCCAGCTCGCATCCGGGGCATGTTCAGCGGCCCAATCAAGGCCGGCCAGAACCCCGGCCAGCGGTCCGGCAAACCCTTCAACACTGTCGGGGGCCACGGGAAGCCCAAACCTGTCAAAGCGTGCCGGATCGCCATTGGCGTTGATCACCATGGAGCCCACTTGCGGGCGCAACCGCTCGATCACATGGGTGAGGATGGGCCGGCCATCCAGCTGCAGAAGAGCCTTGTCGTTCTGGCCAAGCTCGCCCATGCGGCGCGCCAGACCGCCGGCCAAGATCACCCCTGCACAAGAAGACGTCTCAGCCATCACACATCAACGGCCGCTTTACGCCGGTGCTTGGGGGCTTCGTCGGCAACTGCGTCGGCATCGGCGTCAAAGACAATCCGCTCTTGGCCTGAGAGCGCCATGAAGCGCTTGCCGCGGGCCCGGCCAATCAGGGTCAGCCCGGCCTGCCGCGCCAGATCCACGCCCCAGGCCGTGAAGCCGGAGCGTGACACAAGGATGGGAATGCCCATCGCCACGCATTTGATCACCATCTCAGACGTCAGGCGGCCGGTGGTGTAGAAGATCTTATCCTCAGCCGGCACGGAATTGAGGTGCATGTAGCCGGCGATCTTGTCCACCGCGTTATGCCGGCCCACATCCTCCATATAGACCAGCGGCTTGTCCTCCCTGCACAAGACACAGCCGTGGATGGCGCCGGCATGCAGGTAGAGCGAGGGCGCGGTGTTAATCTTCTTGGTGAGCGCATAAAGCCAGGAGGTGCGCAAGGTGGCGTCCGGGTTGAGCTCAACGGAATCGAAGGTCTCCATCAGATCGCCGAATACGGTGCCTTGCGCGCAGCCGGAGGTGCGCACTTTCTTCTTCAACTTCTCTTCAAAATTCGTCTGCCGCTTGGTGCGTACCACCACCACTTCGATGTCGTCATCATAGTCAATGCCGGTGATCTCATCGTCGGCGCGCAGCATGTTCTGATTGAGCAGATAACCCACGGCGAGCATCTCCGGATGATCGCCAATGGTCATCATGGTGACGATCTCCTGACCGTTCAAAAAGAGGGTCAGCGCGCGCTCATGCACCACTGGGATTTCAATCGGCTTACCGTCCTGATCGATCCCGCCGACGGGGCGCGACAGGTGTGCGTCCTCCGGATCAGGCGCAACGGCAAACTCAGGCAACTCGGCTGCGCTCATGGGCTGCTCCTGGTTGATAGACCCGCACTGGCGGCACATGCAGGGCCACACTGTCGCCCACCGCAATGGTGCCTTCCCGCTCCACCCAGGCGGTAACGCCGCGGCGGTTGCGGGCATTGCCCACAAAATGCCGACCGAAGCCAGGGTGATGTTTCTCAATCTGTTTGCCCGGCCATGCGCAGGGCTCGTTTTCCATGTCCACCACCAGGCCGGTACCATCTGAGAAGATCAGCCGGGACGACGGCGGCACCAGTGTAAAATCCGGAATGCCGGAGACACACATGGTGGCACCCAGCCATTCCGGCTTGATCTCCGGCAGGCCCATATCCTGGGCGATAGCCCTCAGATCCTCCACCGAGACAATCGTCACTTGGCGCACATTGCGCACCTTGGTGCCAATGGGATACTGCGCCTTGGTGCGCACACAGGCCTCGCGTGTCAAAGAGGTGTGGCAATCGCCCTCAAAGCCTGAGAACCCGGCGGTGACTTTGTCGACCGGCGCACTGGCAATGTCTTTCTCGCTGTCAGCAACGAGGTAGAGCCCCTCTACCTTTCCAACAATGTTCGTCGGCTGAAGTATCGCCATCTCATCTGCTCCAAATGTCCTGACAGAGGGCTGTCATCAGGCCCTTCTTATAGTCCGCAACAGCATGACAACTCTAGCACAATCGCCCCTTACCAACACCCGCACCGGTGTCGTTCTGGTGGCCGCCTCAGCACTGGCCTGGAGCCTGGCCCCGTGGTTCACCCGCACGATTGAAGCGGACATCTGGGCCGTGCAGTTTTGGCGGGCAATCTGGGCGGGCCTGTTCATCTTGGCCTACGTGGATCTGCGCAAGGTGGAGGGTGGCCTTTCCGGCATTGCCCGTCTTGGCGTGCCGGGCTGGGCGGCCGCTGTGGTTGGAGCAGCAGCCACTATCTGTTTCCTGGCCGCGTTCCGGCACACGGTGGCCGCAAACGTGGTGCTGATGTACGCCACCGCGCCCTTTGTGGCCGCCGGTCTCGCCTGGCTGATGATGCGAGAGCAGCCCGGGCGCGTGACCTTGCTGGCCTCCCTCTGTGCGCTGGGTGGGGCCGCCATCATGGTGGGCGGCTCGCTCGGGGGCGTGAACCTCACCGGCGATCTCCTGGCCATGGCCATGACGGTGGGCATGGCGTTGATGACGGTGATCGTGCGCAAGTACCGCGCTTTGCCGATGGTAATCGCCATGGCCTTTGCGGCCTTGTTGATCGTGCCAGTGGCCTGGCCGCTGACCGATCCCTTTGCAGTTTCGGCAAGAGACTTTTGGCTCCTGATCGCGTTCGGCGCCGTTCAGGCCGTGGCCATCACTCTGCTCACCGAGGGCACCCGGCTCATCCCGGCAGCACAGGTGCCGCTGATCGGGACGATCGAGATCCCGTTTGCGGTGTTCTGGATCTGGCTTGCCTTTGGGGAGGTGCCGCCGCCGGCTACGTTTGCGGGCGGTGCGGTCATCTTGGCAGCGGTTTTGTGGTACCTGCACGCCGGCAAGACGTAAACTCAACCATCAAGGCCAAATAGGCCGAATTTCCAAGCCTGTTCAAGCACTTACGCTAAATTGGGTTCGTTCGGATACAAAACCAAAAAGTGGGTGAAAAATCAAACTTTTGGTGGCAATAGGTCGGCAATCGAAGCCTGCTCCTCAATCTCCCAAAGACGCTCCAACAGCTCTTTCGCCCATTCGTCCGGCATGCCGGCAAAGGCACAGCAACTCAGAAACTTCGCGCCAAGCGCATCATCACTTAAAGGGTTGCCGGGCATGCCCGTGGGTTCAGCCAGGATCCCGGAGAACTGCTGACCATCTGTGGTGGTGACCACCACCTTGGCGCCTTCCGGGGTGGACGGGTCAGCGGCCAGAGCCTCATCGCGCTCCATGCTCACCTTCGCCATCAAAGCGGCAAGCGCCGGATCCTTCAGCGTGACGTCAGAGATATGCCCCGGCGCAATGGTTCCGTTGAGCAAGACACAGGCAACCGCAAAAGGCATGGAGAACTGCGCCTGTTGCGGCGTTTGCGGAGCGTCATAAACCAGGCTCACTTCCACCACCTCGGGCACGTGGCACACGACCGACGCGATGTCATTGGGCGTGAGGTCATTCTCCTCCGCCAGGCGCCCGGCCAGCTCACCACCTGCATGACCGGCCGAGCAAATGGGGTATGGCTTGAACAGGATCCCCGGCTCCTGCAGCCGCCAGGTCGCGCCCAGCCCGTCCAACTTCGCGAGGTCGGCCTCTCCGTGATTGATCAGCTTGAGGTAGCCGCGATGCTCCTCAAAGGCGACAACAGGCCCGGTGAGCCCGTGGCGCACGGCCAGCGCGCTTTCAGCTGCCAGCGCGGCGGCCCGGCCGGCCAGGAAAGGCTTCGTGTCGGTGCCGAACATGGCCTTCATCCCGGACGCCTGAACGGTGGCGATCCCGATGGCCTGATTAAGCTCCGCTTCGCTCAGGCCGCAGGCGCGCCCTGCCCCGGCCGCGGCACCTGGAACCCCAAACGTGGCCGAGGTCCACCAGCCATCATAGTACTGCCGGGTGGAACACATCATGGCGATGGCATAAGTCGCCTCCACCGCGGCGATGAAGTCACACAGGAACGCCTCGCCGCTGCGCCCATACTTCTGGGCAAGCCCCATCACGGCGGGAAGTGACACTGCGGATCCGTGCATGATGCCGGTGTAGCTGGTGTCGTCAAAGTCCAACGCATGAGCTTGGGTGCCCGCCGCCAGGGCAGCCCCGGCCGGCGACAGCTTTGTCTGCGTTCCCGGCACCTCACAGGGCCCGGCCGCGTAAACATCGTTCGCTAACGCCAAGGCCTTGCGCCCTGGTTCGGTTGCGGCGCCGGCGATGATGACGCCAATCGTGTCGATCACGCAGCGCTTGGCAATATGGCGGACATCTTCAGTAACGTCGCTGAGCTTCAGGCCATGCGCCCAGGCCGCGATCCGTCCGGAAATGGTCAAGAGCCGGCCTCTTCCACCAAGTAGCCGAACTGCGCGGCGGTCTCTTTCAGCCACTCGTAGATCACCACGGCGAAATTGCGCGGCACGATGAGGTCAAACTGGTCCGGCCCGGAACGATGGCAGAGCGTCGCCACCCCGTGGATCCCGCTTTGAGCAAAAGCGCCCCGGGCGAAAACATCCGGATGCAGATCCACCGGCAGGCCTCTTGCCAGCACATCGCGGGCTTTGGGCCCGGAGACCCTGAAGATCGTGCGGCTGTGGCCGAGTTCGGTCACCACGGCTGCTTCCGGCTTAAACGCCTTGCCCAAGGCTTCACCCATGTTGGCCTTCAAAAGGCAGACAATGAGGAACTTCTCAGGCGCGGTCTTGAAGACCGTCGTCTTGCCCTTGGAGGATGCGGTTCTGGTGTCGCTTGGCAGCGCGACACCCACGGGCTTGGCCGCCTTACTGGCCACAGAGCCCACCGTGTCCGGCCAGGCCGCCAGTTGCACGATATCGCGCCCGGTCACTTCCATGATCGAGACCTCAGCGTCGCCGGACCCCGCGCCTTTGCGGCCGGGTTCATAGACCCCGGCCAGAGCAGATCTGATATCAGCCATTTTGCTTCTCTCCTGCCGGATCATAGAAATGCGGTGAGACCACCTTGCACGTCACCACCCAGCCTTTGAGCGGATAGCAGGCGTCGATCAGTTGGCCCTCATAACGCTCCAAGCCGCCCTCGATCAGGCCGAGGCCGATGAAGCGGCCAAGCGCGGGGCTGTAGGTGGTGGAGCTCACATGGCCAAGCCCATGGCCCGCATGAGGTCCGTTGTGAGGATGGAGCAAAGCACCGCCGCTGAGCCGCTCTTTCGGGTTCACCGGCTCCAGCCCCACGAAACGCTGGCGATTCTCGTCCTGAATGCCCTCACGTTGGCGCATGATGGAGCCCACAAACTGCTTCTTGGTGCTGGCCATCTTGCCGAGGCCCAGATCTTCCAGAGACGTGCGCCCATCGATCTCGTTGCCGGCAAAGTGCCCTTTTTCAATGCGCAGGGCGCCCAAGGCCTCCGTGCCGTAGAGACACAGCCCATGGCCCTTGCCGGCTTCATAAAGCGCCTCCCAGACGGCCTCGCCGAAGCCGGAGGGTGTTGCCACCTCATAGGCGAGCTCACCGGAAAACGAGATGCGGAACACGCGTACCGGCATGCCCTTATACTCGGTCTCGCGAACCCCCATGAATGGGAAAGCTTCGTTGGAGAAATCGATATCGGCAAACACCTCCTGCAGCAGACCGCGGGAGTTGGGCCCGGCAATCGCAAGGCCGGCATACTGGTCCGTCACTGAGGTCACGTGCACCTTCAGGTCCGTCCAGCAGCACTGCAGCAGCCATTCCAGATGGGACATCACCGCAGCCGCTTCCGCCGTGGTGGTGGTCATAAAGTAATGGGTGTCCGACAGGCGCGAGGTGGTGCCGTCATCGAACACCAGACCATCGTCGCGGAGCATCACACCATAGCGCGCCCGGCCCGGCTTCAGGAGCTTCCAGCCGTTCACATAGACCCGGTTGAGAAACTCCGCCGCGTCCGGCCCCTGGACCTCGATTTTGCCGAGGGTGGTCACATCCACCATGCCGCAGGTTTTGCGCACTTCGGTGGTCTCGCGGATATAGGCCGCGTCCACATCCTCGCCGGGCTTCGGATAGTACCAGGCCCGCTGCCAGGCCCCTACATTGATCATCTCCGCGCCGTTCTTGAGGTTCCAGTCATGCAGCGGCGTGCGCCGCAAGGGGCGGAAATGCTGGCCCGTCTCCTGGCCGGCAATCGCGCCGAAGGAGACCGGGTTGTAGGGCGGACGGAAGGTTGTGGTTCCGGTTTCCGGTATAGAGCGCCCGGTGAGTTCGGCCATGAGCGCAAGACCGGTAATGTTGGAGGTCTTGCCCTGGTCGGCGGCCATACCCAACGTGGTGTAGCGCTTTAGGTGCTCCACCGACACGTAGCCCTCCGTATGGGCCAGTTCCACGTCGGAGACCCCCACATCGTGCTGGAAGTCCACAAAGCGCTTGCGCTTCTTCACCTGTTCGCCCGGCTTGATATCCCAGACGGGCGCCAGAGGCTGTTCCCAATCTGCGCCGGACAGACCGTCGGTGGACAAGGTTTTGGATGATTTGCTGGCACCCGCCTCACGCGCCGCCTCGGCCCCGGCCTCAAAACCGCTCTCAGCCGCTCCGGCATCGCTGAAGGCGCCGACCATGGCGCCTGCGTGATGCTGATTGTCCGGCGGATCGCCGGGCACGAACGCGGCCAGCTTGGCATCAAACTCCGGCCTGCGTCCACGCTGCGACGACAGATGGACAACAGGGTTCCAGCCGCCAGAGACGCACAAGAGATCGCAACTGATCTGGCGCACCACATCGCTGGATGCGCCGGTCTTTGCATCAAAACGCACCACATCCGCCGAGCGCACGTGCATACGCCCGTTGGCGCCCACCACGGCATGGCCGCTCATCACCTCAATGGACGCTGAGGCACAAGAGGCCGCCAGCTCAGAGGGCGCTTCGGCCCGGGCTTCAACAACAGTCACATCAATCCCGGCAGCTTTGAGATCCAACGCCGCCTGATAGGCGCTGTCATTGTTGGTGAAGACCACCGCCTTCTTGCCGGGCAGCACCCCATAGCGGTTCACATAGGTGCGCGCCGCGCCGGCGAGCATGATGCCCGGGCGGTCGTTATTGCCGAACGGAATGGGCCGCTCCAGCGCGCCAGGGGCCAGCACCACGCGCCCGGTCTGCACCACGATGGAGCGCTGGCGCACCTCGTGTTCGTCCGGCTGCGGCTTGTGGTCGGCCACTTTTTCCATCAGCGTGTAGGTGCCATGATCATAGGCGCCCCAGGCGACGGTGCGGGGCAGAAGCTCCACATTTTGAAGCTTCTTTAATTCTCCAAGTATATTGCTAAGCCATTGATCTGACGGCGATCCTTTCGGCGCAGACAGTAGCGCACCGCCCAGCTCCGGCTCTTGCTCAGCCAGGATTACCCGGGCCCCGGCGCGGCCAGCAGCCAAGGCTGCGGACAGACCGGCAGGACCTGAGCCCACCACCAGCACATCGCAGAACTTGTAGACCTTCTCATAATGGTCAGGATCAGGCTGGGTGGTGGCTTCGCCCATGCCGGCGGCCTTGCGGATGATGTGCTCGTACCACATCCACGACTTCTCAAACGGGCCGATAAAGGTCTTGTAATAGAACCCGGCGCTAAAGAAGCGTTGGAAGAGATTGTTGACCTCGCTCACGTCAAACTCAAGCGAGGGCCAGTTGTTCTGGCTCTTGGCAACAAGACCGTCATAGAGCTCAACTGTGGTCGCCAGCGAGTTCGGTTCGGCACGCGCCCCTTCGCGCAGGCCCACCAGCGCATTGGGCTCTTCGGCCCCGGCCGCGAAGATGCCCCGCGGGCGGTGATATTTGAACGAGCGGCCCACCAGATGGACGCCATTGGCCAAGAGCGCAGAGGCAAGCGTGTCGCCCTGCAAACCCTGAAACCGTTTGCCATCAAAGGTGAAAGAGGTAGAGGCGCCATGGCTGACACGCCCGCCGTTTGGAATGCGGTGAGATCCGGCCATCACTTCGCCCCCTTGCGCTTCGCCTTGGGCGCGTCGGGCAAGGTCACCACGTCGCGGGCCAGGGCCACGCCATAGACCTCGTGGGTCACCGTGTCCCGCTCCACCACCAGCCATTGCCGGCAGCCTTGCACATGGTGCCAAAACTCCAGGTGCCGGCCCTTGGGGTTGGGGCGCGTGTACACATAATTGTACCAGGTCTCAAAATCGGTATCGTCCATATGCGGGCGTTGGCGCGAAGCATCGCCGTAGATGGCAAACTCGCCATAATCGCGCTCACCGCAGCAGGGGCAGGTAATTCTCATGTCTGTGTCTCCCCTCCCCTAGTGCCAACCGGGCATGGGCCCAGCGCCCTTCTCGTCGATGGCATAGCCACGGCGGAAGCGGTCGAGGGTCAGCTTGGCGTTGAATTCGTGAGGCCGGTCGTTGGCGATCGTGTGGGCAAAGCACCAGCCCGATCCCGGCGTTGCCTTAAAGCCGCCATAGCACCAGCCGCCATTGATGTAGAGCCCTTCAACGGGCGATTTACAGATGATGGGCGAGCCGTCCATGGTCATGTCCATGATGCCGCCCCAGGTGCGCTGGAAGCGCAGGCGCGACAGGCACGGGATCATGGCCTTGCCCTCCGGTAGGAGGTGATCGATCAGGTGGAAATTGCCGCGCTGAGCAAAGGAATTGTAGCCATCCAGATCACCGCCGAACACCAGGCCGCCCTTGTCGGACTGGGAGATGTAGAAGTGGCCGGCACCAAAGGTGATCACCGTATCGATCAACGGCTTATAGGGCTCTGAGACGAAAGCCTGCAGCAAGTGGCTCTCAATCGGCAGAGAAAGCCCAGCCATTTCAGCCACTTGCGTGGTGTGCCCAGCAACCGCGATGCCCACCTTCTTGGCCTTGATGGCCCCGCGCGTGGTCTCAACCCCCACCACGGCGCCTGAGGCGTCGCGCTGAAAGCCGGTCACCTCGCAGTTTTGGATGAGGTCAACGCCGCGCATATCGGCCCCGCGAGCATAGCCCCAGGCCACCGCGTCATGGCGCGCCGTTCCCGCCCGCGGCTGCTTGGCCGCTCCATAAACCGGGAAGCGCGCATTGGGCGAATAGTCCAGATAAGGCAGCTCCTTCATCACCTCATTGCGGTCCAGGATCTCTCCATCGATGCCGCACGAGCGCATGATGTTGTAGCGCTTGGCAAACGCCTCCTTCTGAGAGGGCGAGTGGAAGAGGTTGTAGATCTGGCGGTGGGAGACCATTGCATTGTAGTTCAGGTCTTTCGACAGACCTTCCCAGAGCTGCAGCGACTTCTCATAGAAGTGGGTGTTGCCGTCGATCATGTAGTTGGAGCGGATGATCGTGGTGTTGCGGCCCGTGTTGCCGCCGCCCAGCCAGCCCTTTTCCAGCACCGCCACATTGGTGATGCCGTGTTCCTTGGCAAGGTAATAGGCCGTGGCCAGCCCGTGGCCCCCACCGCCCACGATGATCACATCGTACGCCGCCTTGGGCTCCGGGTCGCGCCAGGCGCGGTCCCAGCCCTTATTGCCGCTGAGCGCCTTGGAAAAGACGCTGAACCAGGAATAGTGTGTCATGGAAAGATGAGGTCCTTGATGCCTCTTAAGATTTATGCAGTTCAGTGAAATAGGTGAGGTACTGAGCCTTCAACTCCTCCTCGGAGGCGCCCATGTCATAAGCCGGGCTGGTGAGCGGCGCAACTTTTTCGGCTTTGATCACAACAATTCCGCTGAAGGCGTCACACAGCTCGCCCCAGACCTCGCGAAACCGGGGCTCCAGCACTTCAAACTCGTCCGAGCCGCCGGCCACGAAACGCGCAAGGCCTTTCACCCGCAGCCCCTTGCGCACGATAGGATCAACAAAGTTGACCTCCACCGCGGGCCGCTCAGCAATGTTGGCCAAGGTTTGCGGCGAGCGGATCTCGCCGAACATGATGTGCTCATCGTCCAGCACCAGGAACGTGCCCTTCGGCGACACGTTGGGGCCGCCATCGGCATTCACGGTGCCCACAAAGCCGAGCTTCTGGTTGGCAACAATCTGCTTCATCTGAGGGCTCAAACGGGCCATCGGATCCACCTTTGAACGGTCGTGAAGGAAATTCACTAGCACACCTGGTTCAATTGTTCTATAGGGATTATGAAATGAACCAAATGTTTCACAAGCACCTACGCGACTGATGCAAGACCTGATCGACACCTTGTCGGGCAACTATGCCACGCTCAGCCCCCAGCTGCGCCTCGCGGCCAAGCATGTGATGGACCGGCCGGAGGATGTGGCGCTGAAGTCGATGCGGGCTGTGGCGGCCGATGCTGGCGTTGCGCCCTCCACTATGGTGCGCCTCGCCCAGGCGTCAGGCTTCAAATCGTATGATGCGTTCCGCGAGCCGTTTCAGGACAGTGTGCGAACAGGCGGAACGAGCTTTGCCTCGCGCACCGAATGGCTGGTGCAACTGGCCGGCGAAGGCGACACGGGCCAGCTTACCGGCTCCATGGCCGAAGCGGTGATCTCCAACGTGGAGAACGCCTTCCGCGGAGTGGAAACCGAAACCCTGGAAGAGGCCGCCCAGCTCCTGCGCAACGCCAACCGGGTCTACGTGGCCGGCTTCGGCGGCATGAGCGCGGTGGCCAACTATTTTTACTTCGTCGCCCATATGGTGTTACCGCACCTTGTGCCGGTGGGCGCATCCGGCGGCACTTCCATCGACGATCTCGCGCACATCGGGGAAAATGATGTGCTGGCCACCTTCTCCGTGGAGCCTTACAGCCGCGAAACCAGCCGCGCACTGGAGTTTGCCAAGCGCCGCGGCGCTAAGATCTTCACCATCACCGACAGCCGGGCCTCACCGGCCGGCGCGGCCGCAGATGTGGCCCTCTTCGCCTCCACGGCGAGCCCGCAATTCTTCCCCTCCCAGGCCGCCGTGATCGCCCTCATCGAAACCCTTGTGGCGCTGATCGTGGCTCACGGGGATGAGAAGATCGTCTCCTGGATGGAGGATCTTGAGCGGGTGCGCGCTGAAGAGGGCCTGATCCTCAAGCGTGGGGAGGGTTAGCCGGATGGGCGCTCTCCAGAAACTCTCGCATGCGCGTCATGGCCTCTCCAATGGCCTCGCGCGACGCGGCGTAGGAGACGCGCAAGTATCCATGGCCATTCTCGCCAAAGCTGCCGCCGTGAAGCAGCGCCACGCCGGCCTCCTCCAGGAGGCGGGTCGCCAGTTCGGTGGAATGCCAGCCCGTCTCCTTCACGTTCGGAAAGGCATAAAACGCCCCGCCCGGCACGCGGCAGGTAACGCCCGGCAGGCTGTTCAAGCCCTCAACGACCACTTCGCGGCGGGCCATGAAGATCTCCCGGAACTTCTCGATCTCATCGTAAGGCCCGGTGATCGCCGCCAAGGCCGCCATCTGCGCCGGTCCGTTGACGCAGGAATGGTTGATGGTGATGAGCTTGCGCACATGGTCGATCAAGCCGGCCGGCCAGACCCCGTAGCCGAGGCGCCAGCCGGTCATGGCAAAGGTCTTCGACCAACCGTCAAGCAGCACCACCCGGTCGCGCAGTTCGGGCACCTGAAGCAGGCTGGCAGGCCCGCCGTCATAAATCTGATGAGAATAGATCTCGTCCGACAGGACGGCCACATCGGGGTGGCCGATCAAGCCTTCCGCCAGACGGTCGAGCTGGGCCTTGGGCACCACGCCTCCGGTGGGGTTCGCGGGCGAATTGAGGATAATCAGCCGGGTTTGCGGCGTGATGAGGGAGAGCACTTCATCAGCATCGAAGGCAAAGTCGTGCTCCTCGCGGATGGGATAGCCCACCGCCTTGGCCCCGGTGAAGCGCACCGCTTCGCGGTAAGGCGGAAAGCCGGGGTCCGGGTAGAGGATTTCCGTGCCGGGTCCGCCGAACATGGCGCAGGCAAAGAAGATCGTCACCTTGCCCCCGGGCACAATGATCACCTGGCCGGGATCCACATCCAGGCCCAGGCGGCCTTCCACGTGACCGGCCACCGCCTCGCGCAGTTCCGGCATGCCCACCGGCGAAGTGTAGCCATGGGGCCCGTCGCGGGCAGCCTTCTCGGCCGCTTCCAGAATATGCGCAGGCGGTTGGAAGTCCGGCTGGCCGATCCCCAAGTTCACAATGGAGCGCCCTTCGCGCGCCAGGGCCGCCGCCCGGTCGGAAACCGCAAACGCCCCTTCTTCCTCAAGCACCGTGGCATTGGGGTTCAACGCAACCATTTCTCTTCTGCTCCCGCGACTTTTCAAGGTCGCACTTCTATCACGACTTCAAATTGGAGGAACAGGCCATGAGGCTGGAAAACAAAATTGCCATCGTCACCGGCGGAGCGTCCGGCTTCGGACTTGGCATCACGCAGTGTTACATCGATGAAGGCGCCAAGGTGCTGATCGCCGACATTGACGGCGCCAAGGCTGAAAGCGAGGCAGAAAGACTGGGCCCCAACGCGGCGGCGCACCAAGTGGATGTGACCGACAGTGCGGCGGTGAAGGCCATGATTGAGGCGGCCAAGAGCACCTTTGGCGGGCTCGACATCATGGTGGCGAATGCGGGCCTCGGCCAACGCCCCTGCCCGCTGGATGAGACGCCGGATGAAGAATATGACCGTCAGTTCAATGTGAACGTGAAAGGCATGCACTTTTGCTGCAAGCACGCCGTTGAGGTCTTCAAGGCGCAAGGGCACGGCAACATCATCGTCACCGCGTCCGGCATTGCTCTTATGCCGCGGCCGAACCTGGTGGTCTATGGCGCCACCAAAGGCGCGGTGTTGGTTTATGCCAAGGGACTGGCCATGGAATTGGCGCCATTGGGGATCCGGGTGAATGCTCTCTGCCCCGCAGCAGGCGACACGCCCATGCTGCAGGAATTCATGGGTGGGCAGGAAACCAGCGACAAGAAGGAGGCCTTCCGCACATCCATGCCCATGGGCCGCTTTATCACGCCGGAGGATATGGGCCACGCGGCGGTGTATCTGGCCTCTGAACGCGAGGCCGGAGCCATCACCGGGACGGCGCTGGCGGTTGATGGGGGGCGGACGATTTAGCCGCCACGTCATCCCGGAATTTTGCGTCAGCAAAATATCCGGGGCCCAGAGCCGCAATGTCCGGACTCCAGCCGCCCTGGGTCCCCGCTTTCGCGGGGATGACGGGTACAAAAGAGGATGACGGAGATAGAGAGAGATATCATAACCCCATGACCGAACAAGCCCGAAAATCCCGCCGCAGCGGCGGTCGCTCTGCCCGCCATGTGGCCCGCGCCTCAGCGCTGCCTGATGAGTTGAAGCCCGTAAAGCCAGGCTTTGAAGGCGGGCAATACAAACCTCTGTCTGACGCCGATGTTCAGAAGGTCCACAAAGGCGCACTGGACGTTCTGGCAAACATCGGCATGGGCGAGGTGCCTGAGGTTCTGGTGGAAAAGGCCACTGCGCTCGGCGTGGAATATGATGGCCGGGGCCGCCTCCTCTTCTCGCACGACTTTGTGGAGGACATTCTGGCCGGCGCGGCGCGAAACATTGTCTTCCACGGCCGCGATGCCAAACACGATATCGAGATCAGCGGCCGCAAGGTCTATTTCGGCACGGGCGGGGCAGCGGTGCGCACGCTCGACTTTGAGAACAACAGCTATCGGCCTTCGACCTTGGCGGATCTCTACGATTTCGCCCGCTTGGCCGACAATCTTGAAAACATCTCCTGGTTCACCCGCAACGTCGTGGCCACCGATGTGGAAGACATCATGGAGCTCGACGTCAACACCGCCTATGCCATCGCGGCCGGCACCACCAAACCCATCGGCACCAGTTTCTTCACCGGAGAGTACGTCTATCCGGTTGTCGAGATGTTCGATGCCATTCTCGGCGGCGACGGAAAGTTCCGCGAGCGCCCGTTCTGTAAGGCTCACATCTCGCCGGTGGTCTCGCCCCTGCGCTACGGAGAGGACGCGGTCAGCGTCGCCCTGGCGGCCATTGATGTGGGCATGCCCATCAACGAGATCATCGCGCCCCAATCCGGCGCCACCGGTCCCGCCCCGCCGGCCGCCATGCTGGTACAGTCGCTGGCGGAAACCCTGGCCGGGCTCATCATGGTCAACATCTTCAAGCCCGGCTACCCGACCATCTTTTCCAACTGGCCGTTCGTGATCGATCTGCGCACCGGCGCCTTTGCCGGGTCGGGCGGGGAAATCTCGGTCCTCAATGCTGCGGCCGCTCAGATGGCGGGCTTTTATGGCCTGCCCGGCGGCGTCTCCGCGTCCATGGCCGATGCCAAGAGGCCCGGCGCTCAGGCGGGCATGGAGAAAGCCATTTCATCTCTCGCCACAGGCCTTGCCGGCGGCAACATGGTCTACGAATCGGCCGGAATGTTCGCCAGCTTGCTGGGCGCCTCGTTCGAAGGCATGGTGATCGACAATGAGATGTTGGGCATGGTGCACCGGGTGATCCGGGGCATTGAGGTGAGCGAGGACACCATGGGCCTGGATGTGATTGAAGATGTGGTGTTCGGCGCGGGCCACTTCCTGGGCCATGACCAGACCATCGCCTCCATGCAGCGCGATTATCTCTACCCCGATCTGGCCGGCCGCGAGAGCCCGGATGCCTGGGAAGAAATCGGCAATGAAGGTATGAGCGCGCGGGCCCACACTCGGGTGCAGGAAATCTTGGGCGCCCCCGCGCCGGTCTATATCGATCCGGCAGCGGATGCGAAAATCCGCGAGCGATTCAACATACTGCTCAGCCGGGAGCGGATGGGCTTGTGATGCAGGGCGCCCTCGGTCCCGTGTTCGATGCCGCCGGCATCACGGGCCGGTGGGTGAACGCTGACACCGTAGCCATGCTCGGCGCACAGAAGGGCGCTTATGCGCTGACCATAGGGCTGCAGCGCCCGGCGCCGCTGGGTATTGCCAGATTCGCAGGGTGCACCATACCTCCCGGCCTTTACCTCTACCTGGGCAGCGCCCGGGGGCCCGGCGGGATCGCGGCGCGCCTGATGCGGCACTTCAGGCAAGACAAAGCCTTGCACTGGCATATCGATCACCTCACCGTTGCAGCGGACGATCTTGGGGCTTTCGCCGTGCCGGATGGCAACGAGTGTGATCTGCAAGAAGCTTTGATGGGGCGTCCCGAGTTAGAGCTGGGCCCACCAGGTTTCGGCAGCACCGACTGCCGGCGCTGCCAGTCCCATTTGCTGCGTCACAAATGAAAACGGCCCCCGGTTCCCCGGAGGCCGCTGAACTCAACCGCAAAGCGGATTAGAACGACAGAATGATGTTCGGTCCACCATAGTATGGTCTTGGGCTGTAAACGCCATATCCGCCGTAGCCATACCGGTCGCTCCGCCACCTGCGGTGCCGATACCTTCTCCGCCGCCGCCGCCGGCGACGACCGTAGCGGCCATGGTGACCCCAGCGCCGGCTGCGGCGCCGGCCGTGACCGGCCTCTGCGTCGTCAGATCCCACCGTTAGGCCAATGCCGGCCGCGGTTACGCCAATCGCTGCCAGGCCCCCACCCAACAGCAAGCGCCTTTTGAGATCAGGTGCGTCAGAGGCCGTCTCCGCAGAGCCGGAATCCTTCGACCTGAGCCCTAACCACAGCTGGCTAGGCAAGAGTTTCAGTTTCCTCAGCATGTTCTGGTGCCTTTCTCAGTTAGTCCCAGGGCACCCCCTTCGGCCGCAAAGTCGCCGAATCTCTCAAATATTTCAACAGTTTTTATCGAGCGGACGATCATTCAATTGTGATCAACCACACTAATCAGCCGATTTCTGCCGAATTTCACCTTAACCAGTTTTGGTATAAGTTGGTGAAAACGTGAAGGCCGCGCCTACCGGCCGCCGGAGACATCCACAATTGTGCCGGTGCAGTAGGATGCGCTGTCCGACAAAAGCCACATCACCACTTCGGCCACCTCTTCAGGCGCCCCGGAGCGGCCCATGGGCACCGTCGGCCCAAGCTTCTCAACCCGGCCTGTTTGCCCCATATCGTCGTGAATGTCCGTTTCGATGATCCCGGGACGCACGGCATTGACCCGGATGCCCTCGCCGCCGACCTCCTCGGCCAACCCTCTGGTGAACGTATCGATGGCCCCTTTGGACGCCGCATAGTGGAGCAGTCCGTTGGGTCCTCCGAGACGCGCTGCGGCGGAAGACATATTGACGATCGCCCCGCCCGGCCCGCCATGTTTGGTGGACATGCGCCGCACCGCCTCGCGGGCGCACAGGAACGAGCCGGTAATGTTGATCGCCATCATGCGCTCAACACTCTCCCGGCTCATGTCTTCCAGGCGTGTGGCGATGTCCACCACCCCGGCATTGTTGAAGAACGCACTGAGCCTGCCCAATTCCGCGTCTGCCGTCTGAAACAGGCGCACCACATCGTCCTCTTGGCTCACATCGCCTTGCACGGTGATGGCGCGCTGGCCTTTAGCGCGCACATAGTCGGCCACCGCTTCTGCCTCGTCGGCCTTGCGGGCATAGTTCACACACACATCATAGCCTTGGTCGGCGGCCAACCTGGCTGTGGCTGCTCCGATGCCGCGGCTGGCTCCGGTGACGAGAAGAATTTTGCTCAACGATTTTCTCCAGATAGTCTAAATGTCCAAGCCGAAGCATACTCGGCAAATCATCAGGGTTCACCCACTTTCATGACCACAGAACCAGACGATCTTCCCATCCTTATCGCCGGCGGCGGCATCGGCGGGTTTGCCGCCGCGCTTGCTCTGGCAAAACAAGGGCGCGCCGTTCACATCATCGAACAGTCTGAAGAACTCAAAGAAGTGGGCGCCGGCATTCAGCTCGGCCCCAATGTGTTCCGCATGTTCGACCAGCTTGGCGTTACGGAAGCAATCAACGATGTTGCGGTGTTTCCCGATGCGCTGGTGATGATGGATGCACTGAGCGGTGAGCAGGTTACCCGTATCCCCCTGAACACCCCTGAGTTTCAGAACCATTTCCAATACCCCTACGGCGTGATTTACCGCCCCGACCTCCACCGAGTCCTCATCGATGCGTGTGAGGCGGAACACCTGGTCACTTACAATTTGGGCCAAAAGATCCTGGGCTATGAAGATAAAGACACCGGCGTGGAGATCCGCCTGGAGAGCGGGGAAAGCGTGAGTGGGTCCGCTCTGATTGGCGCTGACGGGTTATGGTCAACCATCCGCCGGCAGATGCACCAGGACGGACCACCGGTCGTTTCCGGCCACATCGCCTATCGGGCCGTGCTGCCCACCGAAGAAGTCCCGCTGACCTCCCGCAACAACTCCGTGGTCTTGTGGGCGGGCCCAAAGACCCATCTGGTGCACTATCCCTTGCACCGGGGCGACATCTACAACCTGGTCGCTGTGTTCCATTCGGATCGCTACGAAGAAGGTTGGGATGTTTACGGCGACACAGACGAACTGGCCCGCAAGTTCCAAAACCAGCATTCGGCCGTGCATGCCATGCTGGACAAAATCGAGTCATGGAGGATGTGGGTGTTATGCGACCGCGAACCGGTGAGTGTTTGGAGTGAGGGTCGGGTCACCCTTCTGGGTGATGCCGCGCACCCCATGCTGCAATATCTGGCGCAAGGCGCCTGCATGGCCACAGAAGACGCGGTCTGCCTGGCCCATAAGATCGCGCACTTTGGCTCTGATGTGGAAAGCGCATTTAGGGCCTATGAGGCCGATCGCTACTTGCGCACCGGCCGGGTGCAGCTTACCGCGCGGCTCTACGGCGACATCTACCATGCTCAAGGGGTCACCGCTGAACTGCGCGCCCTCATGCTCGGGCCACGTACGCCGGAGCAAGCGTATCAGGGCATGAAATGGCTCTATGACGGTGTTGATGAAACAGGGTGCCAAATTCTCTAAACCTTCCGGCTCGAGTGTGATAGAGGCACATCAGAAACGTACGATTTTGTGAAGGAGCAAGCCTATGGGGCGGACTGTATTCTTGAACGGCGACTACCTGCCTGAGGAAGACGCGAAGGTCTCTGTGTTTGACCGCGGCTACTTGTTCGGCGACGGCATCTACGAGGTGGTCCCGGTGATCGACGGCATGATCCTGGACAAGGCCCCCTTCATTGAACGTTTCGGCAGCTCCCTGGAGAAGCTGCAAATCGCCTGGCCCTGCACGGAAGCTGAGCTGTGCACGATGCTGGACACATTGGCAGAGAAGAACGGCCTCACCGAAGGCATCATCTACATGCAGGTAACCCGCGGCGTGGCAGACCGTGACTTCCACTATCCGGCCGACACGCCCACCACCTTGATGGCGTTTACCCAGGCCAAGAACCTTCTGCAAAATCCCGCCGCGGAGACCGGGGTTAAAGTGGTGTCTGTGGAAGATATCCGCTGGAAACGCCGCGATGTAAAATCCATCGCCCTCTTGGCACAATGTGTCGCCAAGCAGGCGGCCGTTGAACAAGGCGCCGCAGAGGGCTGGATGACCGAGGACGGATACGTTACCGAAGGCACCTCCTCATCAGCCTATATCGTCAAAGACGGGGTCATCATCACCCGGCCGTTGAGCAACGAGATCCTGCCCGGCATCCGGCGCAAAGTGCTCCTCAAGCTTGCCCAGCATCATCAGGTGCGGGTGGAAGAGCGCCGGTTCACCATTGAAGAGGCCTTAAATGCGGATGAGGCGTTTTTGACCTCTGCCTCCACCTTCGTTCTGCCCATCGTGGAGCTCGATGGCCAGACCATCGGGGATGGCAGGCCGGGTCCGGTTTCCAAGCGCATGCGGGCGATCTACATCGACGAAGCCTTGTCGGTGGCCCGCCAAGAGGCCGCTTAATCTTTTTGGCTGACTTTTCCGCATATTTTTCACGCCTGTTGGGCTGATCTTAACTTCCTTGCGCGTAAAACGTGTCGAGTGCCGCTGGGGTGGCGTTGGCACTGCGCGAATAAGGTAAGTTGAGTCATGCAGGTGGAAGAGTTGGCACCGACCAACAGAAGTTACGCGCCCGGCGATCCCGGGGAATTATTGCTGCCGCGCCCGGGACAGGCAGCGCTCAGCCTCAAGGTCACCATTCACAGCGATTTCGAAGATCTCCGCAGCGACTGGGAGATGTTTGAGAAGACCGCCCTCTCAACCCCGTTCCAAAGCTATTCCTGGCTCAGCGTCTGGTACGAGACGATTGGCAAACCCGCCGGCGAAGAACCGGTCATCGTGGCTCTGCGCGATGGCAGGCAGCAGCTCATGATGCTGATAGCCCTGTCACGCGTCCACACACCGGTCGGCAACATGCTTGTGGATATGGGCCAGCCCGTCTGCGACTACCACGCGCCGCTTTATGCACCCCGCTTCCTCGACGTGCTGGATGCGGAAACCATGAGCGAGGTCTGGGACTTCATCTTACAATCGCTGCCCGACGCCGATCTTGTGTCTTTGACCAAGCAGCCCGAAGCGATCGGCAAAACGCCGAACCCCATGGCTTGGGTGTGCCCGAAGGCCTACTTCACGCCGAATTCTTATCAGATGAGCCTTGCCGGCTACGACGATTGGCACGATCTTCTGTCCACAAAACGCAGTGGCAAGGCGCGCAGCCGCATGAATGGCAAGCGCAACAAGCTGGCCAAGCTCGGAGAGGTCAGGTTCCACTGCGTGACAGAGCCTGCCGAACGCGCCAACCTCGCCACCAAGCTGCTGACCATGAAGACCAAAGATCTGGCCCGCGCCGGCAAGAACAGCATCTTCACCGACCAGCGGGTGCGGGACTTCATTCTGGCGGTCAGCGGTCATGAGAGTGTGAACGATCATGTGGTGATGCACGTTCTGACCTGTGACGGCAAGGAAGTGGCCATCACCTACTCCCTCAACTGGCACCACACCATGTACTATTACATCGCCTCATACGAGCGGGGCCAATATGAGCGCAGTTCGCCTGGTGCCCTTGCTTTGTGCCGCGTCTTCGAATGGTGTCTGGACGAAAAGATCAAAACCTTCGATTTTACCGTAGGCGATGAGGGCTACAAACTTGAGTGGAGCGACAGGACGACCGGACTGGTGTGCGGCACCTTCGCGGTCACGGCCAAGGGGCGCTTCGGCGAGCGCCTTGAAGCGGCCAAGCTCTCGCTCAAGCACACCATCAAAAACTCACCGCTTATGTACAAAGTGGCCTCCCGCCTGCTCTACCATTTCCGTCGCTGAAGGCGGTGGTTGCAGGGTTTTAAAGGCCCTATTGCCTCATCGCCAACAAGGCGTCCCGAAACTGCTCGCGTGTGAGCTGAGGGTTCTTAGCGGAAACGCACTTATACATGGCCTGCGCAAAAGCTTTGCGCTGCTCCTCGGTGGCATCTTGGGCGGGGCGGCCGCCGGCTCCGCGCGCGCAGCCGATAACGTTCCATTTGCTGATGCCCAGTTTTGTGGCGAAGTCCTGAAGCCTTGCCCGGTCTTGAGCGACCGCGCCACTGGCCAGGACCGTAAGGGCGACCGCAGTCACGAGGGTTGAGCGCATTGCGTTCTCCTGATTTATGTCTCGTCTTCTTCTTAAACGGATGGCGCCTTGGTTTCCGTCGAACTTTCTTGCACCGGGCCTGAACGACCCGGTTCAGAGACACACGCAGAACATCCCATCAGCTACGGTGCAGCTTTAACCGCACCTCAGTTCTGCGTGGTCTGCCGCGGCAAAGTGGAGGCTGAATTGGTGGGCGGGCCGGCCGATATGCGGCTTTGCTCGTCTTTGCGCTTCATGGCGAACGCGCGTGATTCCCGCGCCAGCGTCAGGCCGGGGTCCAACAAAATGGCCCGGTCGAAATCCAGGATCGCGCGTTCGAACTGCACCAGCCGATAATAGGCAATGCCGCGGTTGATGTAAGCCACAGGATAGTTCGGACGCAGGCGGATCGCCTGGCTGTAATCGTTGAGAGCTTGGTAATAGTCGCCTTGGCGCGCATACGCATTGCCCCTGCCAAGGTAGGCCGCAGCCACTTGCGGGCCCAGCCTGATCGCCGAGGTGTAGCTGGAGGCCGCGTTTTCATAAAGGCCCTTATTGAAGAACATCCGCCCCAGGCTCAGGGCCTCTTCAACGGTGGTTGGTTTGCCTGCGGCCAGCCCCTGTTCAGCGGCCTGTTTGGCGCGTTGCCCGGCGGCCTTGCGCGCAGCCTGCTCGTTTCTCCTGCGCTCTTCGGCAAGCTTCTTTTGAGCCTCCAACGACGCTTTTTTCTCTAAAGCAAGCTTCCGGTTGGTCATGGCATGAGCAAAGTTGGGTCTAAGACGAATAGCTTCGTCATAGTCCTTCAGCGCGGCATCAAGCTCACCCTTTTTGAACTTTGCATCGGCGCGCCCGTTGAAGCTGTCCGCAATCTTGGGGTCGAGACCGATCGCCACATCGTAACTCTCAATCGCCCGGTCGTACTGGCCATTGATGAAGCGCGCCTTGCCGAGATTGATGTGGGCCACAGGATCTTGCGGCCGAAGCCCCACCACGGCGCTGAAATCCTTCAGGGCGCGGTCGATATGGCCTGCGCGCGCCAGGGCCGCTCCGCGGTTCAGATAAGCTGTGTGAAAATCCGGGCTCATCTCGATGGCCTTGCCCAGATCGGCGATGGCCTCATCAAAACGGCCAAGCTGGAGTTGAGAGAAACCGCGATTGTTGTAGGCCGCTGAAAGCAGCCTCACTTCCAAAGTGCCGGAATTGATCACACGCGTGCAGCCTTCAATGCCCCGCTCGGTGGGGCTGCCGTCGCAATCGATCAACCTGTTGGCCAAGGCGGGTTGCGCCAAAAAGCCAAGCAGCACGCATACACCTGCTAACAGGAGCGTTCTTCTCATCAGTGCCTCGAACTCAAACCCTACCAACACAACCTGCCCGGCATCGCCAGGCACACGGTCGCTCAACCGCCCCTCCACTGTCCTAGCAAACTATTCGTCAAGTATTCAAGTGAACAGTATCAGGATGATCGCAGATCGATTCGAGATTTCCATCTGGGCAAACGAGCACAGACTGCCGGTCAAGCGTCAGCTAGGCCGAGTGTTTCAAGCGGGAAGCATCGCACAAAAGGCCAAGTTCCTTGCAGACGTCTGCAACGACACCAGACCAATCGCCCTGTTTGGATTGACGGAAAAGACGCAAGGAGGGGTACCACCCGCTGGCATCGCCACGCAGCCCCCAGCGCCAGTCCGGAAACTGGTGTAACAGGACCCAGGCAGGCACACCGAGCGCCCCGGCCAGGTGGGCAGCGCTGTTATCAATCGTGATCACCAGATCCATGGCCGCCATTTGCGCGGCCAAACCGTCAAGATCATCCCTGGCATCAATCTCCGTGTCCCGATAAATCTGGCCGGACCGGAATTCGTACTCGTCCATGGCACGCGCAGGGTCGCGGTATTGCAGATCAATGAACTGACAACCGGACTGCGCCACCAGCGGGGCCAATTCGTCAGGCAATGCAGACCTTCCCCTGCCCTGCGCGGGGCTGGTTGTGTACCACGACAGGCCCACAAGACGCTGCCCGCCAAAGCGCCCTTCATAGCGCTTGCGCAGGTCTTTGACCCTTTTGGGATCCGGCTGAAGCGAGGCGGTCTCCAGGTCCACCGGGTGAAGATCGGGCGAAAGGTGCCGGATGATCGCCCGATCACTTGACTGCACATCACCCAATGCCTTGAGCGGCGCTGCGCCGGTGTGCTCTCTTAAACCGATCAGGTCCGCTGACTTGAGTGTCCGTTTGAGCAAAGGAATGAGCCGTTCATCACACTCCACAACCAGATTGCCAGCGCGGGCCTCGATTTCCGGCAAAAGCCTGGACATCATGAGGAAATCACCAACCCCCTCAAGCGCCCACAGGTGCAGGGTTTCCGTGCCAAGACGTTCGCCTTTCCACGGATCTGCCCGGCCAAGCCTGCGTTTGGTGAGCGCGTGGCTGACTTTGTCGAACAATTGCCAACCCTCAGGCCAATCTCCAGCCAGCAGTTTCTGAAACGCCAGTGCGCTATGGAAATCGGCGTTCTTCGGCGCCAGTTCCATGCCGGCCCGGAAAGCCTCTTCGGCCGCAGCAAACTCAAGCTGCGCCTGCAGAACCAGGCCAAGAGCCAGGCGCGGTGCGTGATCTTTGGGCGTAATCGCAACGGCTTTGTCGGCCCAGCGGCGGGCCCGCGCCAGATCGTTCTGGCGGAAATGACAAAGCGCAGTCCACAACGCGGCAAGGGGATGACCAGGGTGATCGGCCTCCAAGCTGCGCAACTTGTGAAGCGCCCGATCATAATCATGCTTGGAGAAGAGTTCATGCGCCTCATCCAGAAGAAGCTTGGGTGCCACTCCCGATGGCGCGGCGGCTTTGCGCAGCTTTCCGCGGTAAGGTGCCGACACGGACTGGCGTTCAACCGGGGCCGTCTCGCCGCTCTCGGCCGCATCGATCTTGCGCCGTTCCTGCATGAGGTTCAGGGCCTCGATCGCTGCCGCATGGCGCCAATCCTGCGCCAGGATCGCGTAGACTTCCCGCTCGGCCTCGTCCAGCCGTCCAAGTCCGAACAGATGCTTGGCAAGATTGGTGCGGAAGACGGGGCTCTTTGGGGCAATCGAAACCGCCTGGCGCGCCAGATCCTCCGCCTCAACCAGAGCACCCTGCCGGGCCCGGACGATGCTGAGATCATTCAAGACCTCAGCCTGGGTGGGGTCCTTCATCACCATATGGCGGTAAAGCACTTCGGCCTGGGGCCACATGCCCCGTCTCAAGAGGTCCTTGGCCGTCGGCAGGAGGTCCAGAACGGTGTGGCGTTCACCCGGCACGGGCCACCTCTTCATCTTGCGTCTCGGGCAGATCGGCCATCAGCGCTTCCAGTTCGGTCTCCACTTCCTGCAACACGGCGGTCCAGTTATCCTGCTCTGCCTGGCGGAAAAGCTGCATGGTGGGGTACCAGCTTGAGCGCTCCCCCTTCAGCCCCCAGAGCCAGTGAGGATACTTCATGATCAGCGTCCACACGGGCTGGCCCAAGGCTGCGGCCAGATGAACCGTGGTGTTGTCGATCGAAATCACCTGATCCAAGGCGGCGATCTGGGCGGCCAGACCATCAAGGTCGTCTTTGGCGTCAATGGTTTCGTCCACCGCGATGGACACCCCAAGAGTGCGCGCATATTCCTCCAGCACCGGCGCGGAGGTGCTGTATTGCAACGAGATAAACTGGCAGTCATCGCGGGCCAGCAGCGGTTTCCATTGATCAACCGAAATCGTGCGGGCCGACTGCTTAAAGCTGCTGGATGTCCCCCACGAAAAGCCGATCAGCCGCTTGCCGCCGTACGCATCGCGGTATTTCCGGCGCAAACGGGCCACCTGATCAGGATCTGCGCACAAGTAATCGCGCGGCTCGGTTTCAGGCTCGGCGTCAGGGGCCAATTGCGCAATCAGATTGGTCAAAAAAGAGACGCAGTCAGCCCGACCGACCGCCGCGGTGATGGCGCCTGCATCGTCATGGGGCACAACACTCAGCGCTGGGAACGAGCGGGCCAGGAGCGTTTTGATCCGCGGATCGCAGACCACGGTCACATCATCACATTCCCCCAGAAGCTGGGTATAGAGCCGGGCCACCTGGAATTCCTCACCCAGACCCTGCTCGTTCAAGATCACGATTGACTTGCCGCGCAGCGTCTCGCCCCGCCAGGCGGGAAGGTCGCTTCCAAGATAGCTGAAACGCTTTGGCCGTTTTCGCTTGGCGTAAAACGGCCAGGCCTCGTCAAACCGGCCGGTCCTCAAGAGCAAGATGCCGAGCGAGGCGTTGGTGTGCCCATCATCGGGCGTCAGCTTCAAAACTCTGCGATAGTGCTCTTCGGCCTCGTCGAACCTCCCTGTGTCCAACAACGTGGTCGCAAGATTTGAGCGGTAGGACGGGTTGTCAGGATCAAGCTCAACCGCCTGGCGCGCCAGCGCTTCGGCCTCCGCCAGATCGTTGAGGCAGCCCCGCACCACACTCAGATTGTTGAGGGCCCGCGCATAATCCGGGTTTTCAGCCAGAATATAGCGGAAAATTGCCTCAGCCTGGGGCCACAAGCGCTTTTGATGCAGCTCCCACGCCACGTGGGCGAGCTCACGCAATCCGGCGCCAACCGGAACCTTGGAGACCGTCGGGGCCGGAGGCGTGAAGTGTGTTGCGGTATCCATGAGCGCTTAGCGTTGCGCAGCCGAGCGTCCGGTTTTGCCGGGTGCCCGGGCCTTAACCGGCTTGGCCAATCTTTTCAGGATCCAGAGGATGTCCCACCAGGATCTCGCCCAGGGTGCCGATGGCGCCCAGGTTTTGGCCATCAAGCTCATAGGTGAGCGCCCCGCCGTCCCGGGCAATCAGCACGAGGCCTTTGCGGTTTGGGACCTGGAACGCATCACCGGAGAGAAGCGTCTGGTTCAGCACCACATTGCCGTTTTTGTCCTCGATGCGCACCCAAACCCGGGAGTTGGCTGCAATTTTGAGGCGGGAATCTTTGTTCTTTGCGCCATAGAGCCGTCCACCGCCGGCGTCCTCTTGCGCCGGAGTGAGATCAACCTGCTCAACTTTCTGGGATTTTTCCGACTTCTTTGAAGACTGGACCTGCTGCGCGGGGGCTTTAGGCGCTGCGGGGGCTTCAGCCACCGGATCAGCCGCCGTCTTGGCAATAAGGGCGGTCAGATCACCCAATGGTTCTTCGCTGGTCGCCAGTTTGACGGGCTCCGATTTCACCACGATCTTCTTTTCCGGCTTGGGAAATTCAGCTTCCTTGGCCGTTGGGATGGAACCGGTGATCAACTGATCAATCGGCACTTCGCCAGCCAGCTCCTGCTTCACAGGGGCCTCAGAGGAGCCCGGGAACAGGGCGTAAGAAAAACCACCAAACGCCACCACACACGCGAACACGGCGCCGATCATGTGTCCGGTCGCGATCTTGGGCAGCGGAAAGCGTGAGATCATGCCGGTACCGCCAAACATGGAAGTTTGGGCTTCAGGCAATTGCGGGGCCGCACTGTGGGGCAGCAGTTTGCCATAATGGGCGCATAAGGGACCCGGTTCCAGCTTCAGATAATCGGCCAGAGCCCAGACCATGTCCAAGGTTTGGCCGCGCTCAGGAAGCTTGTTCAGCCAGCCGCACTCCAGGGCCGTGATGTGGCCGGGCTCAATCCGCGTGGCGAGCGCCAGCTCAGCCAGGCTGATGCCGCGTTCATGGCGCTCATTGTGCAGCCACCAGCCGGCAATGGCCGCCGGACTGGCATTTTCTGACGGTTTGGCCAGGCGCGGACCTTCCATGGAAATGTCAATCTTGGGCATCGTGTCGGCGGAATCCACAACAACTGAACTCATCATCTTACTCGCGGGTTATGTTGAGCGCCTGGCAGCCGCTGGGGTGGAGAAAGCCGGGCCGGCGCGCAAACATGGTTTTCGATGCGTTAAACAATCGGGTAAAATGGTAAGTATTGAGTGAACGCGGCGAAAAGTTCGCCGTTTTTTCGCGGTTTAGCCGTGCAACTGCACACCGCTTTTGGCGGCAAACCGGATGATTTCCTCACGCAGTGAATGGTCTGCATGGTCCAGAAGCGGCAAGATCGCCGCGCGCGCCTCCGCAAGGTTGACCGACCGCAGCATGGTCTTCACCGGACCGATCGCCGCCGGCACCATGGACACCGAACGCACGCCGATCGCCATCAGCGCCAGGGCTTCCAAGGGCATGCCGGCGATCTCCCCACACACGGTGAGCGGCACGTTATATTTGTCCGATTGTTCCACCACCTGCTTCATGAGGGTCAAAAAGGCCGGTGAAAGCGCATCGTAGCGCGATGAAAGGTTGGGGTTGCCGCGGTCGTAGGCGAACAGAAACTGCAAGAGATCGTTGGTCCCCACGGAGACAAAGTCCACCATGGGCAAGAGCGCCGGCAACTGCCAGACCAGAGCCGGCACCTCTATCATGGCCCCCACTCTAAGCTCGGTTGGCGCTTCATGGCCATGCCGGGTGAGGAAGCCGAACTCCTCATCCACCAGAGCCCGTGCCCGCCGGAACTCATCGGCCTCCGCCACCATGGGGAACATGATCGACAGTTGGCGCCCGCCGGCCGCCTTCAGAAAGGCTCTGAGCTGCAGTTTCAGCAAAGCGGGCCTGTCCAGAGACATGCGAATGGCGCGCCAGCCCAGCGCCGGGTTCTCTTCCAGACCATGATTGAGGTAGGGCAACGTCTTGTCGGCCCCGATATCCAAGGTCCGGAACACCACGGGCTTGGTGCCCGCTGAATCCAGCACCGCCCTATAGTATGACACCTGTTCGTCCATGCGCGGAAACGAAGAGGCGATCATGAACTGCAGTTCTGTGCGGAAGAGGCCGATGCCCTCTGCCCCGGCCCGCTCCAGATGCGGCAGATCCATCAGGAGGCCGGCATTGATGTTCAGATTGATCTGAGTACCGTCTTGGGTGACGGACGGCTCGCCCCTGAGCCGCGTATACTGGGCCTGGCGCTTGGCGTAGAGCGAAACCTTCTCTCCATAGGCATCTTCAATGGAGTTGAGAGGTCTTAAGAAGATCTCGCCGCTGTCCCCGTCGACAATGATGGAATCGCCTGTGTCCGCCAGGTTCAAGATGCCCTGCACCTGGCCCACCAGAGGAATGCCCAGCGCCCGGGCAACGATGGTGGCATGGCTGTTGCCGCCGCCTTCCTGCAACACCACGCCGCGCACCCGGTCCCGGTCATAGTCCAAGAGCTCCGCCGCTCCCATGGAGCGGGCCACCACAATGGCGTCCTTGGGCAGCTCACCGCCGGCCGCCGTTCCGGTGGTGCCGGTGAGAATGCGCAGGAGCCGGTTGGCCAGGTCATCCAGATCGTGCAGGCGCTCCTGCAGATAAGGATCACGCGAGCGCATCATGCGCGCCCGGGTGTCGGACTGCTCGCGCTCCACGGCGGCTTCCGCCGTCAGCCCTGTGTCCACGGCCTCTTGCAGGCGGCGCACCCAGCCACGGTCATGCGCAAACATGCGGTAGGCTTCCAGCACCTCCCGGTGCTCGCCGCTGCGCGCCAGGTCCGGGGCGGTGATGATGGTGTCCACACTCTCGCGCAAGCGCTCCACACCATGGGCCAAGCGCTCCTTCTCCGCCCCCACATCCTCAGCAATCAGATTGGTGATGTGAATGCGCGGCCGGTGCAAGACCACGTGGCCAAGGGCAATGCCGCCGGAAAACGATGCGCCGGAGAGCTGGTGCGAGCGGGTGTGGCCCAGATCAACCTCTTCGGCCTCGCCCACCTCATCCAGCTCGCCGGAGGCCACCACTTCGGCCAGCACCATGGCCGTGGTCTGCATGGCCTCCACTTCTTCTTCCGAATAATGGCGCTGGGTGCGGTTCTGGACCGTGAGCACGCCAAGGATCAGCCCGCTGCGCAAGACCGGCACGCCCAGGAACGAGTGGTAGATTTCCTCGCCCGTCTCAGGAAGATACTTAAACGCCGGGTGGGCCTGGGCATCGGGCAGGTTGAGGGGCGATGCGTTGGCCGCAATCACACCAACCAGGCCTTCGCCAACACGCAGCTTGGTTTCGTGCAGGGCCTCAGGGTTAAGGCCCTCAGTGGCATAAAGTTCAAGAAAGCCGCCGGGCCGCATCACATAGATCGAGCACACCTCAGCAACCATGTTGGAGGCGATCAGCGTCGTGATCTTGTTCAGCCGCGTTTGCGCTGCTTCGGGCCCCGCCATAACCTCACGGAGGCGCCGGAGCAGTACGCGCGGGCCGACGTGGGCGGGTTGCATTGAGGCCTGATCCCTTTCTTGCCGCGCTTAGTCTCGAGCACGGGCGATTTTAGACGATTCCGCTGATCTATTCTAAGACTTTCCAGCCGATTTTATGTCTCTGCATCCAAGCCGTACGCCGTGTGCAGAGAGCGCAAAGCCAGCTCGGTGTAGGCGGAGTCAATCAACACGGAAATCTTGATTTCAGAGGTGGTGATAGCCTGAATGTTGATGTTGCGCTCAGCCAGGGTGCGGAACATCTTCGCCGCAACGCCCGCATGCGAGCGCATCCCGATGCCGATCACAGAAACCTTAACCACTTCGGTTGAGCCGGTGAGGCTCTCATACTCGATCTCATCCTTGGCCGCCTCGATCACTTCCAGCGCCCGGTCCAGATCGTTTTCGGAGACCGTGAACGTTAGGTCGGTATACTTGCCGTCGCCCGAAACGTTCTGCACGATCATATCCACGTTGATCTCACTTTCAGACAAAGGCCCGAAAATGCGCGCTGAAACGCCCGGCTTGTCCCGCACCCGGGCAAGGGTCACCTTGGCTTCGTTGCGGGAATAGGCAATCCCGCTCACCACTTCCTGTTCCACGATCTCATCCTCATCGCATACCAGTGTGCCTGGAATATTGTTGCCTGAAACATCCACGGTCTCAGGATCATCAAAACTGGAGCGCACCCTGAGGGGCACTCTGTGGATCATTGCCGCTTCCACCGAGCGGGTTTGCAGGACCTTTGCCCCCAGCGAGGCCATTTCCAGCATCTCTTCATAGGAGATGCGTTCAAGCTTCTGCGCCTTGGTCACAATGCGCGGATCGGTGGTATAGACCCCGTCCACGTCGGTGTAGATGTGGCAGCGCGCACCCAAGGCCGCCGCAAGCGCCACTGCGCTGGTATCGGACCCGCCGCGCCCTAGTGTGGCCACACGGTTGTCAGGGCCCAAACCTTGAAACCCTGCGATGACCGCAACCTGTCCATCGTCCATGCGCGTGCCGATGGTTTCCGCCTCAATGTCCACAATGCGGGCCGCGCCGTGCACCGCGTCGGTGCGGATCGGGATTTGCCAACCCAGCCAGGAGCGGGCGGAAATATCCATGCCCTGCAGCACCAAAGCCAAGAGGCCGGAGGTCACCTGTTCGCCGGTGGCCACCACCGCGTCATATTCACGCGCATCGTGCAGGGGCGAGGCCTCCCGGGCCCAGGCCACGAGCTGATCGGTCTGACCGGCCATGGCCGAAACCACCACCGCCACCTTATTGCCGGCGTCCACCTCGCGTTTCACATGGCGGGCCACATTGCGGATCCGCTCCAAATCTGCGACGGAGGTGCCGCCAAATTTCATCACCAGTCGGTTCATCTAAGGCCGGACTTTGAACGTTAAACCTTATGAATGGAGTGCACGATGAGGTCAGGCTAGATTGACCGCGTGCGCGCGATACTCATACTCGGCGTCAGCACACTATGCAATATTGCCGATCATGCCGAATTTAAGCGATCAGGGACGATAGCGAAATGAACACCGGAGCCACCACAGTTGACGCCAGCGAAGTGGAGAAATTCTCCGCAATGGCCGCCGAATGGTGGAACCCAAAGGGAAAGTTTGGGGTTCTGCATAAATTCAACCCGGTGCGTCTGGATTATCTGCGCGGCCACATCGTGCGCCACTTCCGCTTGAACGACAATGAACGTACGCCGTTTGAGGGTCTGAGCCTGTTGGACATCGGCTGCGGCGGCGGGCTGCTATGCGAACCCATGGCCCGCCTGGGTGCGCAGGTCACCGGCATCGATCCGGCCGAAAAGAACATCAAAACCGCTTCCGTCCACGCCGATGAACAGGCTCTCGATATTCAGTACCGCGCCATGACGGCCGAGGACCTGGCCGAGGAAGGCCATCAGTTTGATATCGTCCTGAACATGGAGGTGGTGGAACATGTGGCCGATGTGGATCTCTTCATGTCCACCTCCGCAAGCCTGGTGAAGCCCGGAGGTATCATGTTCGTGGCCACGTTGAACCGCACGTTGAAAGCCTGGGGTCTGGCGATCATCGGGGCAGAATATGTGCTGGGCTGGCTGCCCAAGGGCACGCACCAATGGGAAAAATTCGTCACCCCCCAAGAACTCACCTCGGCGCTGAGCACGGGCGGGATGAAGGTGCGCGATACCGCCGGGGTGTTCTACAACCCCGTCACCGCCACCTGGAACAAGTCCAAGGACACCGATGTGAACTACATGGTAATGGCCGAAAAGCCCGGCTGACCCTCAACTTTGCTCTATTCAAGCGGAATTTGCCCTGTAAAATGGGCAAATGGCGGCCAAGGTGTGCGAAAGCTCACTTCACAGTCCGGGGTTGGGCGCTAGAAGGGGAAGAGGGGACGATCAGAGGCCCGCCGGCTATGGCAATCGGAATCGGACAAAAAGCGCCGGATATTCGCGTCGAATACTGGCAGAGAGGCATCGCCTCCACACAGGAGATGTCTCTGAGAGACTACAGGGGCAGATGGCTGGTTCTGTTCTTCTATGTGCGTGATTTCTCTTACATTTGCCCCACGGAGCTGGCCGCGTTTGCGGCCTTGCGCGAGGAGTTTGACCGCGAAGACACCGCACTGATCGCTGCCAGCACCGACAGCTTCTTCAGCCACGAAGCCTGGTTCAGCCAGGACGAGCAACTGGAGGGTGTGACCTTCCCGGTGATCGCCGACACCTCGCACAAGCTCACCGAGGCGTTCGGAATTCTGGTGGACAATGGCTCGGCCTTGCGGGGCACCTTCATTATCGATCCGGACGGCGTGGTGCGTCACTTGGCGATCAACGATCTGGATATCGGCCGCAACGTGGACGAAATCCTGCGCGTCCTGCGCGCCCTGCAAAGCGGCGAGCTTTGCCCGGTGGGCTGGCATCCGGGCCAGGGCAGCCGGCGCTACAACGAGTGGCTGGCCAAAGTCTTCCCGAGGGTGAAAACCTCAGCCCTGATTGAGGCCTCCAATCAGCTCAACACACGGCTTTATGAGGCCGGGGATGTGATTATCCACCAGGGCGGGGAAGCCGATCAGTTTTTCATTCTGGTCTCCGGCGAAGTCAGCGTCATTCACCGGCGCTCCTCTGGCCAGGAGGTCGAGCTTGCACGGCTTGGCGAGGGCGATGTGTTCGGCGAGATGGGCATCCTGAACGAGACCCGGCGCACCGCTGACGTGCGGGCCAACACGCCGGTCTCCGCGCTGGCTCTTGGGTTTGAGGATTTCCGCGCGCTTGTGGACCAATCCGATCCCACGGCGCGGGATTTCATGCGCATTGTAGAGCAAAGGCGCGCGGCGGCCGCAAGCTAGGTTTTCGCAAAAATCAGCACCCACCCCATTGCAACCGCGCGCGGCAAGAGTATTGTGCGCCCCTTGCTCAGCCGATGTGTGGAAAGCTTCACTCCGTTGCAATATTTGACACCAGAATTGCTGCACCTTCTGCAACAGAAGGTCACTTACATTTCCCCTGAAACCGGTGAAATCGTGAGCGGCCCTGCGGAAGAAGACCGGTTCGCACTGCTTGGACCGGTGCCGCTGCCCATGCAGCTGGGTGGAGAGAGCCATAAGTTTTCCTGGTATGTGTTCGGCACGGTGAAGCCCGGCGAGATCATCACCGGCGGGGCCATTGCCAATTCGGTTTTGGTCTACGGCGAACCGAAAGACCAGGACGTGACCACGGTTCGCCTGCATTCAGGTTGCCAGACCGGTGATATTTTCTCCTCCATGCGCTGTGATTGCGGCCAGCAGTTAAAAGCGGCCCTGGGCCAGATCACAAAGGCCGGCAGCGGCGTTGCGGTATATCTCGCCGATCACGAGGGCCGCGGCATTGGCCTGTGGGCGAAAGCGGTGGCCTATATGCTCCAGGACGAGGGTCTGAACACCTATGAAGCCAATGCCAAATTGGGTTTGCCGCCCGATGCCCGGGACTACTCTGAAGCCATTGCGCTTTTGAAGCATGTGATCGGTGATGCGAAGATCATTCTGCTGTCGAACAACCCCTCTAAGCGCGAAGCCTTGGAGGCCGGCGGAATTGAGGTGCAGGAAATGCGCAGCTTGGTGGCCGGACATAACCACCACAATCGGCGCTACATTGATGCCAAGCTGGAACATGGGCATTTGATGGATTAGGGGCCCGAGGGGCTTCAGGTTGATGAGCCAAGCTCGGCCCGGCACCAGCTTTGAACCGCCTCGCAAAAGCGCTCCACGCGCGCCGGCCGCTGGACACCAGACGCCAAGGCGAGATTAACCGGCAAACGCGCAGCCCTCCGGTCAGGAGCAACGTCCATTAAGGTGCCCGCCGTCAGGTCACGAGACACAAACCAGTGCGGTAGAATGGCAACCCCCACACCTTGGAGCGCGGCTTCATAAACCGCAAATATGTTGTCGCTCGCCATCTTGGGCTTTACCGAAACCACCTCAGAGGTGCTCCCCGCCCGGTCAAACAATTCGATACGGTTGCCTTCGAACGGTCCGAGCGTAAGCCACGGCAGATCTGCAAGTGCTGCATCCTTGTGCCGGGCAAGACAGTCCGGCGTCCCAACCACAAGGCGCTCAACCGTCGCCAGCTCACGAACGATGAGCGTGTCATCAGGCACCGGCCCGACCTTCAGCCAGCAGTCGCAACCTTCCTCTGCAAAGCGGATGGTGTCATCGCGCAGGCGCCAATCTATGGTCAGCCCTGGGTGGTCTTTCAGGAAGTGCGATGTTGCCCGGACAAAAAGGCTTTGCCCTAGAGCCACGGGCGCGATGACCCGGATCGTCCCTTCCAAGACCTCACTGTCCGCGTGACGCTCTTCAATCGCTTCCCACTCGCGCAATAGCCGGCGGGCATCGGACAAGAGGGCGAGACCGTCCGTGGTGAGCGTAACGTCATGGGTGGTGCGCCGGGCCAGCGCGGCGCCCAACCGGGTTTCCAACGCTGCGAGCTGCCGGGAGACGGATGGCTGCGATGTCCCCAAATCGCGAGCGGTCTCAGACAGGGACCCACGCTCCGCAATCCGAACGAAGGTTTCCAAAAGTGCGAGGCGATCAAACCGAGTGCTCATACGTCAGACGTATAACAATCTTAACAGTCATGCGTCTACCACTACATTTTGAAAGTCCTTAGGTTCACCTCCATCGAAACGAAAGGACAAAACAGATGATCAACACCTCTAAGCCCACATTCACGTTCTTGAACGGCCGCACAGTTGGCCGCATCGGCTACGGCGCCATGCGGCTCACAGGTCAGCCCCGGAACTTTGGACCCTATCCAGACTGGCAGGGCGGCATCGAGTTGCTCCGCCGGGCCCGCGATCTCGGCATCACCCATATCGACACCGCCCGCGCCTATGGCCCACACGAAAACGAGAAGATCATTGCAGATGCCCTCCTCACGCCTGAAGGAGACTATGGCGACATGTTCATCGCCTCCAAAGGCGGCGTTGAGAAGACCGCGACCAGCATCAGCCGCGACACATCGCCGGAAACGATGAAGCGGCATGTGGCGGAGAGCCTTGCCAACCTGCGCACCCGGAAAATCGACCTTTACTACGTGCATTCTCCCGATGGCGTCACGCCCATCCATGAAAGCGTTGCCGCGTTGGACGACATGCGCCGGGAGGGAAAGATCGACATGATCGGTCTGTCGAATGTTTCGCGGACCCAAGTGGAAGAGGCGCTGCAGGTGGCACCGATCGCGGCTGTCCAGAACCGATATTCACCGGCCGATGAACGCGATGAGGAGCTGGAAAGCATGATTGACTGGCTCAACGAGCAGGGCATCGCATTCGTGCTTCACGGCCCTCTGGGTGCCAACCCAATGAGACAAGGCGCGGCCGTCAACCCCACCGAGGCACTGCGCACCCTCCTTGCGCGCGCGCCAAATGTTCTGGTCATCCCGGGCACGACGACGATTGCGCACCTGGAAGAAAACGCAGCGGCAAGTGTGAGCTGACATGCGCGCGCTTCTGATCACCTGGGCAGCAGCATGGCCGACGATAACGGCCTTGCTGTTGCTTCTCGACGAACTCATCGGCCAGTGGCCCCTGGCCTTCAGGACGCTCTTACTCACCGGTGTGATGGTTCCTCTGATGGCCCGCATTCTGGTCCCGGCACTCACACTGGCCGTGGACCGTGTGCGGGCCAAAAGCAGCCGCTTTGTCAGCCCGCCAGCCTCTTCAGCAGCAGAAGAACGTCCCCGGTGTAGTAAGGTTGGCAGGGATGCAGGCGCACCTCAGAGCGCGCCGCAATGGTATAGCCCAAACGCTGGTACAGACGATGCGCGCCAACGTTTTGCGCGTAGACCTGTATGCTCATGACCGGATAGCCCTCAGCAGCCGCTTGAACTTCAACGGCATTGAGCAATTTGCTGCCGATCCCGGATTCGCGGTTGCCGGCAAACACCGCCAGGGCGTTGATGTACCACGTGCCCACCGATTGGGCCTCCAGCTCCACAAACGGTGCGATGGGAGCGGGAAAGTTGGACGGATCGCCCGTCGATGCCGCGTCGATGGGATAGCCCAAAACCATACCCAAGACCTCGCCGTTCTTCTCGGCCACAAGCGCATTCCTGTATGAAAAGCCGCCTTCGGCCCTTTGCGCCCGCTCCGCGCCGACCTCCAGCGGCGTTTGTCCGGCCTGGCACTTTTGGGCCCAAAGCCAAGCGGGAATCCCCTCACCGGCAATATCAATCAGCTTGGCAAGGTCACGCGCGTCGCTGGCCTCTGCCTGGCGGATGGTGGAAAATGCTTGAACGTTCATGTCTCAACTCTCTCTTGGTCAGATATCGGGAAAAGGTGTGTTGACCGAGAGGTAGGAGAACGCTGTATCAGACGGATGTCTGAGAACCTGAAACCGTGTTTCAATTGTATCGGACGGCTGAAGAGAGATGCGCTGCCGTCCGCCGGATCGTTGGGCAGGCGATCTTAAGTCTTCTTCTTATCCAGCTTGGAGAGTTTCTTCCAAGGATCAGGCTGAGAGAGCATCTGGCGCAGGTAGGCAATGTTCTGCTCAACCTGCTGGGGCGGCAGATCGGCCTTCACGATGGTCTTGGCTTCCTCAAACCTGCCCTGAAGCCCGACAACCAACGCCAGGTTCTGACGCAGTCTTGAGTGCTTGCGGCCGGCCGGTGTTGCATAAGCGCGGCGCAGCGTGCCTTCGGCCTGTTTGAGCTGCCCATCCTGCGCCTGGGAAAGGCCAAGATTGTTCATGGTGCTGATCTGACCGGGAGATTTCTGCAAGGCCATTCGGTAAGCCGCCTGCGCGTCCTTGTGACGGCCGAGCCGGTCCAGCACCACGCCTTTGCGTGAATGGATCTGCCAGGTGGCATCGGAGGCCGCCGCTGCCCGTTGCAGAACCACCGACGCTTCCTGGTTTTTGCCGGCCGTGGCCAGTTGCTTGCCAAGCTCGCCCTGGAGGGTCGTGCTGCGCGGATTGGTCTTGGTCGCGTCCTGCAGAACAGATAATGCTTTGTCATGAGCGCCCAGTCTGCGCAATTGGGTCACATATCCAACCGTGAGCTTGGGATCGCCCGGGCTTTTTTCCCAGCGCTGGCCCCACTTTGCCACTGCGCGCACATCCGGCGCCTGACTGGCCTCCGCCGAGCTCGACGAAGAGTTGCCCCCCAGCAGAGATGACGACCCGGTGGTCTTGCATCCCGCCAAAACCATGGCCGCAAGTGGCAGAAACAGTGCTAATTTCACGATTGACCCTGTTGGGCCCATCTTCACGGCGATCATCTGGAAACCCTATCCCTCAACCCGAACGCCTCACCCGGCTTTTCGATTAATGCGATTCTCAAAGAGTGATCATTGCAGCAAGGCGTCAACAATTGCTTAACCTTCAGTTCAGTTTCGGCACAGGTTCCCTCACCCATTGCTGAGCAGCCTGCGCCCCAGTAAAGTCCGCCACAAATCGCAACCGCCCATCCAGAAGGTGCCCTCCCCGTGACAGATCTCCTGCTCAACCGAACCCGCCGCAAGGCGACCCCAATCCACATGGTCTCCGAGGATGCCGTGAACGGGCTCCTCCGCAGCCTTCCCAAGCCTCAATCCGCCTGGATCAAGGCCCACGGTTTCTCCGGCAAGGCGGGCACCCATGTGGCGGTGCCCGGGGAAAAAGGGGAGATCGCATTGGTGGTCTTCGGAACCGGCGCCCCCTCACGGCAGGCGGACCCCTTCTTGCCGTCCAAGCTCGCCAGCGCGCTGCCTGACGGCACCTATGCGTTCCATGAGCCCGTGGACCAAGGCACACTGGTGGCGCTGGGTTGGCTGATGGAGGCCTACCGGTTCGATGCCTATAACGCTGCCTCGGCGCCAAGGGCTCAACTGGTTGCCCCCAAGGGTGTGGATGCAGACGCCGTCAGGGCCAAAGCCGAGGCCGTCACGCTCACCCGTGACCTCATCAACACTCCGGCCAATGATATGGGCCCCGATGCTCTGGAAAAGGCCATCCGCGCCCTCGCCAAGACCCATGGGGCGAAAGTCTCTTCCATTGTGGGCAGTCAGCTCTTGAAGCAGAATTTCCCGATGATCCATGCCGTTGGCCGGGCGTCCGACATCGAACCGCGCCTGGTCGATATGACATGGGGAGCGGCGAGCCGGCCAAAGGTTACCCTGGTGGGCAAAGGCGTTTGTTTTGACACTGGGGGGCTCAATCTCAAGCCCGGCAACTCCATGGCGCTGATGAAAAAGGACATGGGCGGCGCCGCCAATGTTCTGGGCCTCGCCGCTATGATCATGCAGGCAAAGCTGCCCGTGCGCCTGCGCGTGCTGATCCCGGCGGTTGAGAACTCGGTGTCCGCAGGGGCCTTCCGCCCGGGCGACATCCTGCCCAGCCGCAAAGGCCTGTCGGTTGAAATCGGCAACACGGATGCGGAAGGACGCCTCGTGCTCGCCGATGCTCTGCATCTGGCCGATGAAGAGAGCCCCGATCTGCTGATCGATATGGCAACGCTCACAGGCGCAGCGCGGGTCGCCGTGGGGCCGGACTTGGCCCCGTTCTACACCGACGATGAAGACCTGGCCGGGGCCATCAGCCAGGCCGGAGCGAGCACCAATGATCCCGTGTGGCGCATGCCCTTCTGGTCGCCCTATGACGAGTGGCTGTCGAGCTCTGTGGCCGATGTGAACCATATTTCGTCTGGAGGCTTTGCGGGCTCGATCACGGCCGGCCTGTTTCTGCGCCGGTTTGTGGAAAATGCGCGCTCCTACGTGCATCTCGACATTTTCGGCTGGACACCCAAATCAAAGCCGGGGCGCCCCATGGGCGGTGAGGCCTGTGCCATCCGCGCCCTCTTCGAGGTGATCGAAAAGCGCTATTCATCGCGGCGGACCCGGCGCCGCTAGAGACAGCAAACCCTTGCCACACAGGGCAGAGGCGTTAAAATGATACGGGTCCGTAACGAACTGGCCCGGTCCGCCCGGCCTCACCTGGGAAAACCTGACGATGGCGGTTGAGTTAACCACCGCAGAAGCGTTGAAGCTCTGGCACGACACGCATTTGGAACTGGTCAGAGACACTGAGCCTGACCTGTCTGCCCGGCAGACCACCATATTGCTGACCGTTTATCTGGAACCGCCGCCCCACACCGTGCGCGGGCTGGCTGCCAAGCTGGGCGTCACCAAACCGGTCATCACTCGGGCGCTGGATTCCATGGGACGGATGGATCTCGTCAACCGCCGGCGGGACCCCCAGGACCGGCGCAATGTGCTGGTACAGCGCACGGTCAACGGTTCATTGTTCGTGGAGCGTCTCGCCGATACGGTGTGCCAACGGGCAGCAGGTCTGCCGACCATGATGTGAGATCTTAACAAATTGCGCCTACCCAATAGCGGCCCATGGACAAGCGTTTAAACCCCTACCGCAGCGATCTTGCCGCCGACTGGCTTAAAGGCAAGGTGGAGGCCGACCGTTTCGTAGCGGGCCGCACGATGCAGATCACCGCGCCGGTGGCAGACGTGCGTCAGGCCCCCGCACTGGACGCCAGCCTGGACACCCAAGCCTTGTGCGGCGATCTGGTCACCATTTACGAAGAGACTGCGGAGGGCTGGGCTTGGGGGCAACTGGCGCGCGATGGATATGTGGGCTACCTGCCCGCATCCGCGCTTTCCGACCGGACTGAGCCTTGTACCCACAGGGTCACCGTTCCCTCGACCCTCACCTACACGGCGGCCAGCATCAAACAGCAGCCGGTTGAACACCTGCCGCTCGGCGCCGGCGTTTCGGTTGTGGGCGCGGACGGCGATTTCTGCCGACTGTCAACAGGCCGTTATGTGTGGGCCAGGCACTTAAGCGAGGTCTCCGTCGTTGCGCAGGATTTCGTCTCCGTATGCGAACAATTGCTCGGAGCGCCTTATCTATGGGGCGGCACCTCAGCCTGGGGCATGGATTGCTCAGGGCTCGTGGCATGCGGCTTACGCATGGCCGGCATCGAGGCTCCCCGAGACACGGATATGCTGGAAGACCGCTTTGGCATCCCGCTGGGGCCCTTTGGCGATGAGGCGCTCCAGCGCGGCGATCTGGTGTTCTGGAAAGGGCATGTGGGCATCATGCAGGATGCCGAGCGGCTACTGCACGCCAATGGCCACCACATGCAAGCCGTCTCAGAACCGCTTCAGGGCGCGGTGGAGCGCATTGCCCATCTCTATGCGGCACCCACAACCTGCCGCAGGCCGCCCGCCCTCAGCGCGGCTCAAGACTGAAGGGCGGCACCCCCTTCACCGCACAAAGGCGCTGCACGACAGCCGGCCGGGGAACCTGGCGAATGCCATGCTCATAGGCAACCGGCGTCACGCTGCCGGAAACAACGTCCAGCAGCTCGCCCGGCTGCAGCAGGAAATCGGGGTTTGACGGCTTTCCAAAGGCCTGGTTGCCGTCCGCAAAGGTCTCGTAAATCAAGACGCCGCCTTGGGCGAGTGCTGCCAAGATCGCCGGAAACAGCGGGCGATGGAGATAGTTCGTCACCACAATCGCATCAAACGCCTCGCCCGGAAACGGCCAGCCCGCTCCGGCCTCCAGATCCACTTCAACCGGCCGCACACCCCGCGCCTCAGCCAGGTGCCCAAGCTTAGAGATATCGCGGTCCGCTGCCGTCACCAGAAAGCCGGCCTTGGCAAACAGCGCCGTGTGCCGGCCCGACCCACAGGCCAGATCCAAGACGCGTCCTTGCGGGCGCACCAGGTGCATAAACCGGCTGACCCACAAGGAGGGTTCGGGTCGCTCTGAAAGATCCATCACCACCTCGCCGCTGCAGGTGAGAGGCGTGTGGAGAACCTGCCAAAGCCCTTCGCAGCCGCTCAATATTCTGCTCTTAGTGATCCAATGATAGCATTTGCCGCCGCATTGTTCTTCCTCATCATCACTCCCGGCCCCGGCGTTCTCACCACCGCCGGCATCGGCTCGGGTTTCGGTTACCCGGCGGGCTTGCGGTTTCTGGCCGGCCTCTTCATCAGCACCAACCTGGTGTGCCTGGCCGTGGTGACAGGGGTGGCGGCCACATTATTCTCGGTCCCCTATTTGCGCACGGTGCTGCTCTACGCCTCGATCGCCTATCTGCTCTATCTGGCCGCGCGCATTGCCTTTTCGGGCAGCAACATCGCCTTCATTCGCTCTCAGTCGCCTCCCGGCTTCCTGATCGGTCTTGGCTTTCAAGCCATCAACCCTAAAGCCTATGCGGTGAACACCTTCCTGTTTTCAGGCTTTCCCTTCTGGCCGGAGAGCATTCTGGTGGAAACGTCGCTCAAGTTTCTCATCATGAACATCATCTGGATACCGGTCCATCTGGCTTGGCTGGCCGCCGGGGTCTCGCTTCAGAGGCTGGACCTGTCCCAGCGCACGATGTTTTTCATCAACCTCTTCATGGCGGCATCCATGCTGATTGTGGTGGCTTTGGCAGCGCGAAGCGAATTCCTCCACACCGCCCCTTAGGGCACGATTTGGCTTTGCAGAAGCAGTAACCTTTTGGTAATGTCTGCGCCCATGGGAGGGGCCCACTGCAGTCACTTATAGCTCAGGACCGCTTTATGACCCATTGGCCATTTTCCTCTCTGCTCAGCTTGATTGTCATCTTTACCCTGACTGACGCACCGGTTGTGTCTGCTGCGGAGGACGTGGGCGGCGCCACCAAGATTGTGCGCACGGTCACAGGTCGGCTGGCGGGCGCCACAGCACGCCTCGGCAGAGGGGATCGGGTGTTCCGCAATCAGCGCCTTCGGGCCGGACGGTCGAGCTTTGGCCAGTTCCGCTTTAACGACAATACCCGCCTGGCGCTCAATGCCAGCTCCAGCGTGACGCTGGACAGATTTGTCTACTCCGGCAGAGGCGGGAACTCGCAGCTCCTGATGAAGGCCGCCCGCGGGGCGTTCCGGTTTGCCACCGGCAACATGCCCTCAAAATCCTACAGGATCATAACCCCCAGCTCGACAATCGGCGTGCGCGGCACCTTGTTTGATGTTTATGTGGGCCGCCGGGGGCAAACCATCGTCACCCTGCTCTACGGCTCGGTTCAGGCCTGCAACACAAGCGGGAGCTGCCGCACATTGACCCGGCAGTGCCAGTCGGTGCGCATCGAGCCCAACGGGCGCATTGTGGGCGCGGACCGACCGGACAGCACCATTCTCGCCGGCGAGTCGGCGCGCCGAGCCATTCCGTTTCTGTTGGCACAAGGCCGCCTGGCCCGCAGCCTGCGCGTACCGGGCCGTATCGCAGCACGCTGCTCGGCCACCGCAGTTATCGAGCCGGACGTGAACAATGACGGCGCCAGCGGTAACGGCGGCGACAGTGACGGCAGCAATGGCGGCGGTGCAGGGGGCAGCCCCGGTTCTGACATCCGCCTCAAGCGCGATATCGCCGCCCTAACGCGGCTGCCCAACGGGCTTACGCTTTACCGCTTCAAGTACACCTGGAGTGATAAAGAGTGGGTCGGCGTCATGGCACAGGATGTGCTTAAAGTCATGCCCGAGGCTGTTTCGACCGGTACGGAAGGTTTTTACCGGGTGAATTACAAGATGCTCGGCTTGAAGATGGTGCCATACGCGCGCTGGCTAACGTCCAGAGATGAACACAAGCTGGTATCTAAGAAACCTTAGGAATAAGAGCTGGCGGCCGGTTCAAAACCGGTTAAAACTCTATTAAGGTCCCAGCAATGACAGCATCACGTGGGGGTTAGTATGAGGCAAACAATAGATGAGTATAAAAACAAACGTCATCCTGGCCATGTCAGGACTAGTGTTCTATTTCGCGACGTCCATTAGCCAAGCAACAGCAGAAAACATCGGCAAGGCCGACCGCGTCCAAAACAACGTCACAGGGATTATTGGTGGGCGCAGCACGCAGCTCTCACGCGGAGACAGTGTGTTTCAAAACCAGCGCATCCGCACCCGATCCAACAGCACGGCGCAAATCCGCTTCAACGACAACACCCGTCTCGCCGTGGGCGCAAACTCGTCCATCACACTGGACCGGGCTGTGTTTTCCGGAGACGCCAGTGAGCGGCTGATCATCAAGGCGGCCCGGGGGGCGTTTCGCTTTGCCTCAGGCAAGCTGCGCAAAAAGGCATACAAGCTGGTCACCCCGTCCTCCACGGTTGGCATCCGCGGCACCATGTTCGATGGCTATGTGGATCGCAACGGCAACACCATTCTCACCTTGCTGCAAGGCCAGTTGACCGCCTGCACCAGTGGCGGCGAATGCCGGACCGTCAAGGATCCCTGCGGCTGTCTGAGAATTGACCGAAGCGGCAACATCACGTCCTCAAACGGTCTCACCCAACGGGTTCTGCGCGGCCTGCGCTCATCCCAGGCAGCGCCTTTCCTGCATTTCCAATCCCACCTCCTGCGCTCCATCCAGGCCCCTGGCTGGCTGATCCGCAAGTGCACCGGCGGCGATGGAACCGACGGCCAGGATACTGACGGCTCCGGCGGCAACGGCGGTAACAACGGTAACAACGGCAACGGTGGCAGCGATGGTGGCACCAACGGTGGCACGAACTTCGGGTAAAGAGCTGCTCTTGGCCACGTGATAAGGACGTGCGGGCCAGTTCACCAGGAACTGGCCCGCAGCGTCCAACTGTTTAAAAGTGGACATAGATCCCGTTAGCAGAGACATACAGATTTACCCCATGGGGAATTCCATGAGGCAAACAACGTATGAGTGCAAAACGATGGGCCGCAGCGGCGGCCTGCAGCGTGTTTCTTCTCTTTGCGCCGGAGCGTGGGCCCGCCGCTCAGGAGACAATCGGCCGGGCCGATAGAATCCAGAACACAGTCACCGGCTCTCTCGAAGGCCGCACCAGGGCGCTTTCGCGCGGCGATAACGTGTTCCGCGACCAGCGTATCCGCACCAGGGCCCACAGCACGGCCCAGTTCCGCTTCGCCGACAACACGCGTCTGGCGGTGGGGGCCAATTCATCCATTGTCCTGGATGATGCGGTGTTTTCCGGAGGCGGCGATGAAAAGCTGATCTTGAAAGCGGCCCGGGGTGCGTTCCGGTTTGCCTCCGGGTCATTGCGGAAAAAAGCCTATCAGGTAGTCACCCCGTCCTCCACCGTCGGGGTGCGCGGCACCATGTTCGATGTCTTCGTGGGCAGCGGAGGGGAAACCATCCTCACCCTGTTGCAGGGCGAGTTGACCGCCTGCAACGGCGCCGGCGCCTGCCAGACCCTCCGAGACCCGTGCGCCTGCCTGCGGATCGACCAGGATGGAGGCTTCACCTCATCCACCGGTCTGACCCGGCGGATATTGCAGGGCACACCGTCCGCGCGGGCCGCGCCGTTTCTGCATTTCCAATCCCACCTCCTGCGCAGCATCCAAGCACCGCGCTGGATCGTGGCAAAGTGCACCAGCGGAAGCGGCACGGACGGTCAGGATACGGATGGCTCCGGCGGAAATGGCGGAGGCAACGGCGGGAACAATGGTGGCGCTAACGGCGGAGGCAATGGTGGAACCAATGGAGGAAGCAACGGCGGAACTAACGGCGGCAGCAACGGTGGAACCAACGGCGGAAGCAATGGCGGGAACGACGGTGGAACCAACGGCGGGAACGACGGTGGAACCAATGGCGGGAGCAATGCCGGCGGCGCTTCAGGCGGCAACGGCAACTTTTGAGCCCAAAACCGTTGGCCAAGCTTAAACCCGGTCAAGCGATTCCATAGGACAAAGACCTGCTCTAGAGTTCGCGATTCCCCCGCCGCGGTGTCTGACTGTCGATCAGATGATACCAGAACAGGCCCACAAGGCCGGCGGTGACAAAGAACAGAACCAACAGCAGGACAAGCGCAATCACATGGCTTGGGCCTACGGCGGCAGCAGTGCTGGCGGCATTCACGCTCACCGCATCGGCGTTGTTCATGCCGAAAAGACCAGACACCAAAATCGCGCTCACCAGGGCGAACACGGTGGCAATCTTACGCCAGAACTTTGCTTTGACGGTGGCCCCACGGCCCTGATGTAAACGACGCTGACGCATCCTGGTTTGCCTCTTGTTGCTTCTCAGATGGCGGCTCATAAACCACTGAAACGCGACACGAATTTTACCGAATTGAGTTCTTTTGGTGACCTGCAATCACCGCGCCGTGAACGCCTGGATTGCTTGCGCACGCCGCCGGAAAGTGACAGCATGGTTAATCAAAAATGACGACGCGAACGAGGGCCGCTCAGATGATGAACATTTGCCGCCAGCCGGTCGATCACCCAAGCGCTTGGAAGGCCAGCGATTTCACCTCCCCGGACGATTATGCCTTCGATCTGGGTCCACGCCATTACGCCGCATTCGACAAAGCTCTGGAGGCCATCCACCGCCAAGGCCTGACCTTGGACAATGTGGAAAAGCAGCACTTTGAGGTTCCTGAGATCGCCGAGGACATCAAGGCCATCTTTGATGAGATCCAGACCGGGCGCGGCTTCGTGCTGGTCCGGGGGTTTCCTCTGGATCGCTACAGCGAGGAGGAGATCAGCCTGATCTATTGGGGCCTCGGCACCCATATGGGCCGGGGCGTTTCCCAGTCGGTCATGGGAGACCGGCTGGGCCATGTGATGGATCACTCTCAAAACGATCCCAACGCGCGGGCCTACCGCAACAAACAGGATCTCAGCCTCCACACCGACCTCTCGGAGATCGTCTCTCTCTTGAGCCTGGCCACAGCCAAGACCGGTGGCCTCAGTCAGTTTGCTTCAGTGGTCACGATCCACAACGAGATCCTGAAGCACCATCCGGAGTATCTGGAGCCGCTCTATCAGGGCTTCCGCTACTATCGCGCAGGCGAGCACGGCCCGGGCGAAGACCCGGTCACGCCGTGGAACGTGCCCGTGCTGGCCTATAAGGATGGCCTCATCAGCGCGCGGTATGTGCGCAGCTACCTGGAGAACGGCGCTGAAGTCCTGGGCCGGCCCCTCAGCGAACTGCAACGCCGGGCGTTGGACTATTTCGATGAGGTGGCCAAGCGGGACGACGTGATGTTGGAGTTCCTGATCGAGCCGGGCCAGGCCGTGTTCCAGAACAATTATGTGGTGCTTCACGCCAGGAGCGGCTTTGAGGACGACGTTGCGGCGGGATATCGGCGCCATCTGCTGCGCTTATGGCTGGACGTCCCGGACGGGCGCCCGGCGCCGGCGGAAATGGAACTGCATTCGGGCCCCGGCATCATGCGCCAAGAGGGCAAGCGGCCTTCCGGCGAGGGCGATGCTTATAAGGCGCTGGTGAACAACGGCTAGATTGGCCGGCGGTGCTGACAAGCTCTGCGCCCGCAGAAGCCGTAAGCGTCAGCCGAACGCTGTCTCCATCTCGCGCCTCACCTTCACCGCCGCATCCGTCTGATCAATCACCACGTCGCTCCAGGTCAGGCGCGCGCCCTCGCTGATATCGTGGGCCACCTTAACGCCTTGCGCCAGGCCCAAGGGCAAACCGCCGAGCTGCAAAGATGTGGACGCCGGCATCTGCTGACCCCAGACCATGTAGCCGCCCTCCCCGTCCAAAACCTCGCCGGCTTTCAACGGCCGTTTGGCGGTCGCCACCACGTCGGAGTTGAAACATATGGGCGCCCCCGTGGGCTCACCGCGCAGGGCGGCCGAGGCCACCGACAGGCCCAACTCCAGACCGATCATATGGATAGGCCGATAGAGCGCGGCATAGCGGGCGCTCTCGTCCTGAAGCATGTGATATTGGCTGAAGCACTCGCGGGCATAATCCGTCTCCCCCTCAAACACCACATAGGTGCCCATCACCAGATTGTGGGGCACATCGCTGCCATCGCGATAGAGGGAAGAGACACACTCCGTCGTGCCGTCCGCGGTGAGCTGGCCGCCCGCACTTTGCGGCTTGCACACATCGGCGAGTTCGAACCGGCTTGCCGGCGGGAACTTCAGCCCATCGGCCTGCGGCACCAGCCCGGTGGCATTGCACACCGCCGTCATTTCAATGCCGGACTTGGTGCCGTCCAGGAACGAATTGAACATCTTCGGGTTGATGTCGCTGTTCTCATCCACGTTAAGGTAGATCTTCAGCACATCCCAAACGCTCTCCGGCGTCAGGCCATGATATTGCGGCAGATAGCGCGTCCCCTTGCCGGCGCACACCACCTTGAAGCCGCACGCCCGGGCCCAGTCCACATGCTCGCAGATCAAGGCCGGCTGATCGCCCCAGGCGAGCGAATAGACCACGCCCGCCTCTTTCGCCTTGCGCGCCAGCAGCGGCCCGGCCACCACATCGGCTTCAACGTTCACCATCACCACATGCTTGCCCGCCTCAATGGCCTTCAGGCAGTGATGAATGCCGGCCGACGGGTGTCCGGTGGCATCGATGATCACCTCCACCGACGGGTTATTGATGAGCGCTTCGGCATCATCTCCAATGGTGGTGGGGCCGGAATTATCGGCGCCCGCCAGGTCCCCTATCACCGTTTGTTCAGCCGGCCAGCCGGCCAGCGCACATGAACTTTGCGCCCGGTTTACGTCCAGATCCGCAATGCCGGTGATGGCAAGCCCCGTGGTCAGGCGGGCCTGGGTGAGAAACATGGTGCCGAATTTGCCGGCCCCGATCAGGCCCACACCAATAGGGCGGCCTTCTTCGGCTCTTGCGCCGAGCATGCGGTGAAGATTCACGAGCGTCTCCTGGGTTTGCTTTTTTCAGGCAGAGTATACGAGCAACGCCCATGCGCCAATCAGCGAGCATCCCGCTGACCGGAAAGGGGCAGGTCCAGGACGTGCGTACGCCGCGCCTGTTCCTCCATCATGGAAGCAGCTGGACTGAAATAGCGGATCATTCGATACGTGCTTCAATCACTCATTTCATGTTCTGAACAAGACGCACCAGATCGACCTGGCGATGGACATCCAGCTTTGCCATCGCAGATTTTATTTGATTGCGAACTGTGTGCAGACTGACTTTGCGTGACTCTGATATGTCGCGAAGCGAATGTCCATCCGCGAACTGAAACACAATGTCGGTTTCCGATTTTGTCAATGCAGAGTGTGTGACTATGTCGGGGTCTGTTCTCTGCTTACGATCGAGCGGCTCGGCTGTGAGCAGATGCATGTTGCCCGTCGGCCCGAGCACAACACCGAATGGCGAAGAATCGAAGTATTGAGGGTCCATACTTGCAAGTCTGCAGACATAACGCCGCTTCGAATCCAGTGCCTTGCCTATAAACACCAGTGGACCAGAATTGTGGTCGTCCCAGGAGCGCTTCAAGCCCAATGCCAATCGCTGTTGCGTGCTGGGGTCGGCAAAACAAAGTCGGCCCTGTAAATCAGTTGCGATCACACTGCCGTCCGCAATTTGTTCGTCTGCCCTCTTGCTTCTGTAGTGAATCCGGCGATCGGAATCGAGAATAACAATGGATGTGTCGTGCGAGGCGCCTGCCTCCTGGCTAGCCCATTGTTCGAACTTTAGACCGGAGATAGTCCGATGGATCTCCAGAGCGCCCTGCAATTGAGGCGCGAGAAGTCTTACAAGGTCAAGCCAGTTACCTTCAAGTCTGTCCACATCTCTTCGCCGAATATTGCCGCCGAGCAAAAACATCCGGCTTTCATCCCTGAACAAGACAGTCCCACCGCCGCCGATTATGTCATCAGTGGGGAGCACCCAATCATTGTAAAACTCAGACTTTTCCAGCACTTCGCGCGGACACATCTCCTCCGCGGACATTGGCACGCCTGGCTCGCAGTCTACGAAACGCCTGGCCCACAAGTTTTTGTCTGCATAATACGTGTTGTAGATATCGAGAGAGTCTGGGTCATATCCAGAGGAAACCGCCACGGGCGTAACCCCTGTTGTCAAATCCTGACCCACGAGCATTGGCCGCACCCCGCCTGAAATCCTTGCGAGATGATCAAAGTAATCCTGCCAACGACTTGCGTCCAACGCAGCTGCAAAAGCGAGTGATGACAATCGGGCCTGGTCTTCAAATTGAATAAGCATGAAACAAGCTTTCTCCCGACGAGATCAATTTGGAAAACCTAAACATTCAGGAACATGAAAAATCGAATCTGCATTTCAAATATTCAGCGTACAGAATAAATATCGGACAGTATATAAACGGACATTTTTTGCATTCAGTTGTTTACACTCAACGTCATATAGCAACACCTCCAAATAACACCAACATAACAAGAACACACATTCAAGCCTCTATATCTTAACGAGAATTTTTTTCAATTCGTGATGTGCGATAGTCCAATTGGGTCATGCCTGGGGTAATCGTTACAGATTATTGTCGCGACTGTTGGCGTTCGAGCCAGAATATGACGAGCGCCAACCAACAACGTCGATCCTCATGCGATTGTATTCAGATAAAAAATCAAATGAGCGGATACTTTGAGAAAGCCAAGAATTGAATTCAAAGAAAGTTTTGTAAAGATGAAAAACATCCAGAATTTAAAGCTTACCATTTATTTGCATGCGATTATCGCAATTACATTTATCGCCAGCACCAGCGCGGCCCAAGCAGCCGTTCTAAACGTGTTTACGCAATCCACACTTGGATCAACTTGCGACAGTCAATCAGCTTCCAGTGGCGTAGCAAACGCCTCTTGTGGATCTTTCGCAACGGGAGACGGCATCGATGCGAGGGCATCGTATGGAGACATTGGGCTGAGAAGTCAGGTCATAGGTTCGATATTTGGAGAACCCTCCCCCGGTAGCAACGATTTTTGGCGGGGCGGGGCTAGTATCTTCGATACATTATATTTTGCAGAACAAACGGGAGTATATCGCTTGTTCTACGACATCTCCGCTAATTTTGTTGAGCAGGTGACCGGATCTTTTTTTGGGAGCTCGATCAACTTTGCGAGAAACACTTTTAATGCAACCGTGAACTCTCAAGTCGTTTTTCAGCGCGTAAATCTTTATGCCAATAATCCAACAGCTGTTTTGGTTGATACGGATGATATCGGTTCCACAGGTTCCGGTTTCATAGACTTAACTTTTAACGGGGGGCAGCTGGACCTCGGCATCGCCTTATTCACCGAACAAAACTGCGGTGCGCAAGGAGCGCTTGGAAGTCCAAATAAGACTGGAACGTGTCGATTAGGCGTGGACGCATACAATAGCTTGAGGCTCATTGGGTCCACAGTGTTCGACGATAGCGGCAATGAGATTGTTAATGGGCTTTTGGGATCTGATTCCGGATTTAACTATACCGACGGTGTCGCACCCCATGCTGAGGTTCCAACTCCCGCGGCCTTGCCATTGCTCCTCAGTGCGGTAGGCCTACTCGGTTTCATGCGCAGGAGACGCAAAAGGAAAGAACCACTGCTGCCGGGTTTGAACCCCAGCTCTTAACCAGAGGCACGCCAATCATAAATCCACGCCACCCGGTTTCGCGAGGCCGTATCGCTCATGCGGCGCAAGACCAGATTGCGGATGAACCGGAAGGGGCCGCCGGCGTGATAGGCCATGCCGGCTTTGCGGCACATGTCATACATCTGGGCAAGCCTTGGCTGGCGCGCGGCCTCGTAGGCTCTGAGAGCACTTTCGGCGCTCTCATGGGCCTCCAGTTGAGCCGCTAAGATCACCGCGTCCTCCAAGGCCATAACCGCCCCTTGCGCCAGG
>JANQOW010000134.1 GCA_028285595.1 Hyphomicrobiales bacterium | reverse complement strand
CTTGTGGTCGGCCAGACCAAGGCGCGACCCGCGCCTCGTCAGCAGACGCGAAAACCCAGTCAAGCGATTCCATATGACAAAGAACTGCTCTTGCTCTTCTTAGCCTGCACCGGCATCATTTCACCTTGTTCATTAGAATATTCTAATATAATGTAATCAAAAAAAGTCCCGAGGAACGCCCCAATGGAATTCAAGAAAATCGACGATACGCTTTCCGTTGCCGGTCAGCTCACTTTGGAGGATCTGACACGCGCCCGGGATGAAGGGTTCAAGACCATCATCAACGTGCGGCCCGACGGCGAAAAGGAAGGGGCCATGACCGCTGAGGAGGCCCGCGCCGCCCTCTCGGCTGAGCCCGTCGCTTATCACCATCTCCCCGTTCTGCCGACGCAGATCACAGATGAAGACGTAAGCGCCTTCCAAGCCCTCATGAAGGATGTTGAAGGCCCGGTTCTCGCCCATTGCGGGACCGGAATGCGCGCCAGCGTTTTGTGGGCATTGGCCAATGCCGGCACGGTGAGCACGGAAGAGATCCTCAAGAAAACGGCAGCCGCCGGTTACGACCTGAGCAAGGTGGCACCACGCATTGAGGCGAACGCCAACGGCGGGATGTAGGGCGATGATCGAAGCATTAAAGGAAACGGTTCTGGAAGCGCCGGATGTGTATGTGGCCTGGGGTGGTCTGCTGATCGGCATCGTCTTCGGCTTTCTCGTGTTCCGCACAAACTTCTGCACCATGGGCGCTCTGTCGGACCTGGTCTCGTTCGGAGACAAAAAACGCCTGCGCTCCTGGCTCCTGGCCGGCGCAACGGCCCTCATCGGAGCCCAGTTGCTTCACTACTGGGGCGCTGTGGATCTGAGCACGTCCATGTATCTGCAGCCCACCCTCACCTGGGTCGGCAACGTGCTCGGCGGGCTTCTGTTCGGCTTCGGCATGGTGTTTGCCGGTGGCTGTGTGAGCCGCAATCTGGCGCGGCTGGGCGGCGGTGACATTGGCTCGCTTATCGTATTGATTGTGGCCGGCCTCTTCTCCTACATCACCATCGGCGGGTTTCTGGGGCCCATCCGCGCTGCCCTGGCAGGGTTCGCACAGATAGACATGAGCGCCCTGGGCTCAGAGAGCCAGGGGCTGGACGCCGTGGTGAATGCTGCAACGGGGACCGCAAGCGGTGGACTGATCATGACGGTGCTGATCGCCGGTGCCATGCTGATCTACTGCTTCAAAGATGCCCAGTTCCGCAGCTCCATGCCTCATGTGATCGGCGGCATCGGCATTGGTCTTTGCGCCGCGGCCGGCTGGGCCCTCACCGGGCTCGCCTTCGATGAGCTGGGCGATAATCCGGTGAACCCGATTTCGCTCACCTATGTGCGTCCGGCCGGCGACACATTGGAATATCTGACGCGCTTCACCGCGTTCGGCTTGCCGGGCTTTGGTGTGGTCACCGTGTTTGGGGCCATCTTGGGCAGTTACCTGGCCGCCATATCCATGAAGCGATTCCGGTTGAGCGCGTTTGCCGACGTGTCGGACACGTTGCGCAATCTGGGCGGGGCCGCGCTGATGGGCATTGGCGGCGTGATGGCGCTGGGCTGCACGGTGGGTCAAGCCGTGACCGGCATTTCCACCTTGGCGATCGGCTCGTTCATCACCTTCGTCTTCATTGTGATCGGCGGCATATCCGGTCTCAAATACATGGAATGGCGGATCATGTCGCAGGCCTAGCTTTGAGCGTCCTTGGTGAGATCGGCTGAGGTCCAGTCGATGGGCGCAATCTTGGACCCGGAGACCTTGAATTCATAGGTCTCCAATTTCTCCGCCACGTCCGCCAGCGCCTTCTTGGCTTCCGGCGTTTCACCAGACGCGACGATCTGGACCCAATGGCCCTTGTCTTCCGTCACGCCGAGGGACACCAGCTTGACCGACAGGCCGTCGGAGGTGGCAACTGAAACGGTCGGGGCATCCGCATTGGCGGAGCTGGCCTTCTTGCGCACATCGATAAAGGTCAAATTCTGAAACAGTCTGGTGAGCTGGCCGATCTTGGTATCATCGGCCACTTTGCCCTCAGGCAGATCCACAAGCTTGAGCGCTTCGCCCACCTTCGTCAGAGCAGCCTGTCTGGCCGTGCCCTTGGCGATTTCAGCGCTGACCACCGTTTCAGGCTTCACCTCCAGGAGCTTCGTCTCAAACCAGCCCGAGCGGCCATAGGGCAGCTTGACGGAGCCGCGCACCAGATATGTCTGGTCCTCACCCGCCCGGCGCACATACTGGCCACCGCGAATGCCGCCCACTGTGTAGTCGGTCTTTCCGGCAATCACCGCGGCGATTTCACCGCCGCTCTTTGAGCCGAAGCTGACCCATTCGCCGGCCCCCTTCTCCGCATCCTTCGCAGCGAGATTGAGCTCCGCATGGCGCGTGGCATCGGCGGTTTTCTTCTCTTCGATGTTCAAAAGCGCCACGGAGGCCATCAGCGTGCGCACCACATCCTGCTTGACCGGAAAACCGGAGGCGGCCTCGGCGAACGCGTCGCCGTCACGCTTCAGTGTTATCTCCTGATCTTCCGTCTTGATGGATATGGTTGCGATGTCGTCGACCTGCTTTGCCACGTCCGGCAGCAGGGTCGCGCCGCGCTCGCTTACAGCATCGCGTGTGCTCCAGGAAAACGATGTGAGGATGGCTCCCGCCACCGCGAGCGCCGTCGCAACACCAAGGATGGTCAAAGATCTAAGGGTCATGGCAACGGTTCCTTTTGATTACGCTTTGCCCGCCGGGCGCTGGGGCACCTTGCGGCGCGGCCGGCGCAGGGCATAGCCAAGGGCCAAAACCGCAATGAGCGTGGGAATGGCGCCCACATTGGCCGTAATGATCCACGACGTCAGACGCTGCACGTCCCGGCGCAGATCAAGCTGCACATTGCGCAGTTGCGCCCTGGTGCCCAACAACTGCGCGCGAAACTGCTCCATCGCAGCCACACCTTCCGCCGACAGAGGTTCATCCTTCGACTGTTCCGCACCGGCGGCAAGCTCTCGCAGCTTGTCTTCGGTTTCCTTAAGGCGCGCCGTCAACTCCTGCTCTTTGGAGCGGTACTTGTTTTCGGCCGCCTTCTCGATCGCGGCAATGCGCTCAAACGGACGCCAGGAGACGCCCCGGCCGCGCAGATCGGCCAGTGCAACGCCGCCAATCAGTTGCTCAACCGTGTTGAGCACCAGATCGCCATTGTTGGCGAACGCCTGGGCAACCCGTTGACCGAAGATCTGGCGCTGCTGGATCCAGTTGCGATCCATCATCATGTCCGCATCGCCGAACAGGACAATATTGGCCCCGGCTGTGGGCGCGGTCAGCGGATCGCCTTTCGCTTCTGAGCCTTCCGGTTTGCCGTTTGGGAAGGCCGTTTTGATTTTCCCACTCAAACGCCCGGCAAGCACCAACGGCGCGTTGGAGCGCTTCAGAGAGGTGAAGAGTTGACGCGGATCGCCTTGCGGGTTCACCGCGTCCGCTGCACTTACGGTGCCGGCCTCAAACGACGCGGTGAGCCACGGGGCCAAGGTCACATCATCTGAGGTGGTGGTGAAGCTGCCGGCGGTGGTCAACACAACGCTTGAGAGCTGCGCTGTGGCCGCATTGGATTTGTCCAGCGCGCCCTCACGCAAAGACAGCCAGGGCACGTTGATCACGCGTTCCTGGCGTCCATTGGCGTTGCGCACGGTGCGCATGGCATAGTTTGGATCGCCCACGGCGAGCGCGGTATCAAACCCAACGCTCCAGGCGTCAAACAGTTTGCCCATGGTGGATGCGGGATTGGCCGGCGGCACGCCGGGCTGCGGGCCCACTTGGGTCTCTGCGGCCGGATCAACGAACACCATGGTGGCTCCACCGCCAAGCGCCCATTGATCGATGGTGTAAAGGGTCCGCTCGGTAAGGTCCTGCGGATGCACCACCAAAACCACGCGGGTGTTCTCGGGCAACTCATCCACATCACCGCGCTGAAGCTGCACGTTGTAGATCTCGCTGAGCTGCGCAAAGATCTGCTGCTGAGGCATCCTGTAGGTCGGATTGCCGATCACGCCGAGACCATCAAACAGGGCAATCACAGGCTTGCCGCGCTGGCCGAGTTCGGCGATGAGCCGGGTGAGATCATACTCCAGGAAGGTTTCCCGATCCGGTGAGAAGACCGGAATGTTGGCTTTGCCATCGGTGGAGTTCGTGACCGCCAAGCCGAAGAACAGGGGGTCAGCGACACCAGACAATCTGATGCGGTTGATCCCGAGCCCCACTGCCCGGTCCTCTGCATCGGAAAACGGTTTGGGATCGATCACTTCCAGCGTGATTTTGCCCTGGGCCCGGTTGGCATAGGTGTCGAGCAACGCGCGTACGCGTTTGGCGTAAGCGGAGAGCTGTGGTGCGGATTGCACCAGGCTTTCCGACAGGAAAAAGCGCATGTGCAAAGGCTCGTCCAGCTTGGCCAGCAGGTCTTGGGTTCCGTTGGAAAGCGAGTAGAGCTCGCTTTCTGTGAGATCCGCGCGCGACGATCTCAAGGTGTTGGAGGCAATCACATTCACCGCAAGGAACAAGATGATCGCCAGTCCAACCGAGAGGCCGACGAGGCGGGAGCGTGGAAGCTTTTGAAAGAACGACATAGAAAGTCCTCACTGAGCTTTCTTAAGATCAACAAGCTGCACGTTGATCCACAGACAGAGCACGATCATCGATGAGAAGAACACCACGGTGGGCGCTTCGATGACGCCGTTGGTGAGCCTGCTGAAATGAGACAGGAATGAGAGCGACTGCACCATCTCCGTAATCACGTTGGGTGCCCAGGACCGCACGCCCGCCAGCACCAGATCAAATCCCGCCATCATCAACAAGAAGCCGGCCATGGAAGCCACAATGAAGGCGATCACCTGGTTTTTGGTGAGTGCGGACATGCAGGTGGCCAGCGCCAAAAATGCCCCGGCCATAAGCCAACTGCCGATGTAGCTGGCGGCAATCACCCCGTTGTCGGGCGAGCCCAGATAGTTGACCGTGAACCACATGGGCGCAGTGAGGGCCAGCGCAACCGCGGTAAACGCCCATCCGGCCAGGAATTTCCCTGTGACCAGTTCCCATGTTCGCACCGGCAGGGTCATCAGCAGCTCAATCGTGCCTGACCGGCGCTCCTCTGCCCACAGGCGCATTCCGATGGCCGGCATCAAGATCATGAAGAGCCAGGGATGCCAGGTGAAGAAAGCGGAAAGATCTGCCTGCCCGCGTTCGAAAAAGCCGGTGACAAAGAAACTCAACCCCGCAGACAAGGCCAAGAACACCGCCAAAAAGATGGCGGCCAGTGGCGTTGAGAAGTAGGCGCGAAACTCGCGGCCGAACACAACGGCGATGGTGTTTATCGATGAAGTCATGGGCAGGTCTCCTGCAGCACGGCGTGTGCCCTATTCAGCCGGTTTGCTCTGGGTGATCTGGCGAAACACGTCTTCCAGGCTGGGCCGGTACAAGCCGATCTCCTCAACCTCAATTTTGGCCCGCTGGAGCTTTGAGGCGAGTTGCGCCGGCTGTGTGGCGCGACCCTGCGGCCTCACCAGAACGCTGGCCGAACCGTTCATCCGGGTCAGCACCTCAATCTCTGCCTTGCCGGTCACGGGGCCGAGTTTGGCAACGATGTCCTCGTCCTCGGACGCACTTACCGTCACCCGAATGGCATTGTCTTCAGCAGCCGCGGCGGTTAAATCGCCCGGCGCTTCGTCGGCCAAGATCTTGCCGTCAGCAATGATCACGGCGCGGCTGCACACAGCTTCCACCTCTTCGAGAATGTGGGTCGATACGATAATCGCCTTCTTCTCGGCGATGGACCGGATCAGCGATCTCATCTCATGTTTCTGGTTAGGATCCAGACCGTCCGTCGGCTCGTCCAGGATCAGCACGTCCGGATCATGCAGCAGCGCCTGGGCAATGCCCACACGCCGCTTATAGCCCTTCGACAGGTTCTCGATCTTCTGATCCCAAACCTCTGTCAGGTTGATGCGTTCGGCCACCTCTCCAAGCCGGCCATTGCGCTCGCCGGACGGCACATTGCGCAACTTGGCGACGAACTCCAGAAAGTCGCCCACGATCATATCCGAGTAAGCCGGCGCTCCCTCGGGCAGATAGCCCAGATGGCGCTTGGCGTTGAGCGGATCGGTGCGCACGTCATGACCGCACACAGAAGCACTGCCTTCATCGGGTTCCAGAAAGCCGGCAATCATTTTCATCGTGGTTGATTTGCCCGCGCCGTTGGGACCCAGAAAGCCGACCACTTCACCCCGTGAAACACCAAGGTTCACATGATCAACCACGGTCCTGCCGTCGAACGCTTTGGTCAGCGCACTTGTCTGGATCAGATGCATGGCGGAAATCCTCGTTCAATGGCCTGTTCGAGAGGAACACTGCGTGCCCGCAGCGCTCCGCCGGTATACTGTTTTCTAGTTGATTCTGCTTGGAGCCAAGCGCCAAGACAGAGCCGTTCCTGGGCGTCGATTTAAGACGCATCGGCAGCATTTCAAGAGGTGAGTATCAGATTTCGCGCCGCCTCTTCAAGCCTTTTAGAGCGTTGAAAACGTTACAAATTCTTAACCAGAATTCCAGCTCCAGAAGTCGTCGCCTTCCTTCTCGTAAAAGCGCGACAGGACCATCTTGTGAACCTCAGACGCACCATCCACAAGCTTGGCGCAGCGGGCGTAGCGATAGATCCATTCCAACACTGTGTCCTGGGAATAGCCTTTCGCGCCGCAGAGCTGGATGCCCACATCGGCCGCCTTGTTCAGCACGTCAGCCACATGGATCTTGGCCATAGACACCTCTTTGCGTGCGCGCGAGCCCTGGTCCAGTTGCCATGCGGCATGCATGGTGAGGAGCCGGCCGATCTGAATGTCGTGCCCCACATCGCCATACATCATGCTGATGGATTCCTTGTCGCTCAGGCGCTCGCCGAACGCATACCGATTGTCGGTATATTTGCGCGCTTCCTCCATGCAGCGCTTGGCCATTCCCAACCAGCGCATGCAGTGGGTCAGGCGGGCCGGCCCAAGGCGAATTTGGGTGAGGCGCAGGCCATCCCCCTCCTCCATCAAGCGATGCTCCATGGGGATTTCCAGCCCATCGAACTCCAGCTCGCAGACGCCCCCATGTTCATCAGGACCCATGTTGGCGATGCGCCGCGTGATGCGCCAGCCCGGATCGTCTTTGTGGAACAGAAAGGCGGTGAGCCCATTGCGCGGATCATCCGACGTGCGCGCCACCAGAATGAAGTGGCTGGCCACCTCCGCGCCTGAGATGAACCATTTGGTCCCGTTGATAATGTAGCGGTCGTTCTTTTGCTCCGCCTTGGTGAGCATCATGCCGCCGGGGTCAGACCCGGAACCGGGATGGGGCTCGGTCATCACGAAGGACGAACGCACATCTCCATCAATTATGGGCTGCAACCACTTGTCCTTCAGCTCTTCTGTGGCCAGCACCTTGTTCAGGACAGACATGTTCCCGTCATCGGGCGCCTGGCAGTTCAAGACCACGGGCCCGAAGATCGACCGGGCGGCTTCTTCGTAAAACACGGCCCAGCCGCTGACCGGAAGCCCGAGGCCGCCGCGCTCCTTCGGCATTTGAGGGGCCCACAAACCGGCCGCCCGCGCCTTCTCGCGCATGGGCGCCAGAACGGAGAGCTTGATATTGTCGAACTCGTTGTAGTTCTCCCGGTCCGCCTCAAGCGGGATCACTTCGTCGGCGATGAAGCGCCTCACCCGTTGGCGCAAGTCTTCCAGTTCTGCGGTAATCGTAAAGTCCATGTCCGCCTCTCCTTGATCTTGTTCTCAGGCCCTTAAACAGACGAATTCGTTCTGACTTTCAAGCACCGTGCGACTCTATACACCGAGCACCTGTCCACCATCCACGATCACCGTGGTCCCGGTCATGAAGGCTCCGGCCTTGCGGGAGGCCAGCAGCAGCAGAACACCATCCAGATCGCCGGGCTCGCCAATCCGGCGCTGGGGGATGGTCTTGATCATATGATCTCCCGCCCCGCTCTCAAAGAATTCGCGGTTGATTTCGGTAAGGATGTAGCCGGGCGCGATGGCATTCACACGGATGTTGTGGCGCGCCAGTTCCACAGCCAAGTTGGCCGTGAGCTGCTTCAACGCGGCCTTGGAGGCGCCATAGGCCGCAAGGGTGCGCAGAGCGCGGTAAGAGGCCACAGAGGCAATGTTTATGATGGTTCCGCCCGTGTCGGCGGCGATCATGCGGCTTGAGGCCTCTTGCGCTGCGAACCAGGGTCCATCCAGGTTCACCGCCATGAGATCGCGCCATTCTTCCGGCGTCATGTCCATGCCGGTCATGGCGCCGGAGATCCCCGCATTGTTGACCAGCAAGGTGACCGTCCCAAACGCCGCTTCGGCCGCATCGAATGCCGGTGCGATCTGCGTGCGCTCAGACACATCAAGCGGCACAACGAGGGCCTCGCCGCCTGACGCCTCGATCTCCCCTTTCAGATCCTCCAGCTTGCCGGTGCTGCGAGCGGCCAGCACCACTTTGGCGCCGTTCGCAGCCAGCACCTTGGCAAAGTTGCGCCCCAAGCCCGACGAGGCGCCGGTGATCAGCGCCACCTCTCCGCTCAGGTCAAACAGATCTGCTGCTTTCATTCGCTATCTCCCATAAAGCGTGGTGGGTAACCAGGTGGCCAATTCCGGCGCAAACCACAGGGCCACAAGAACCCCCAATTGCAATCCGATAAACGGCACCGCCCCTTTGTAAATGTCCGGCGTTCCTATCGCGTCTGGCGCCACACCGCGCAAGTAGAAAAGGGCAAAGCCGAAGGGCGGGGTCAAGAAAGATGTTTGGATGTTGATCCCCATCATCACACCCAACCAAACCGGATGCATCAATTGGCCGGGCGCGACCTCCATTTGCAGGAGAATGGGCGCAACAATCGGCACGACGATGAACACGATTTCCAGGAAGTCGAGAAAGAAGCCCATCAGGAACATCACGGCCATGACCAGCAGCACGGCGGCCAGGGTGCCTCCCGGCAGGCCTTGCAGGAATTCCTCAATGACCTTGTCGCCGCCAAAGCCGCGGAACACCAGAGAAAACAGCGTGGCCCCTATCAGGATAACGAAGATCATGCTGCTGATCTTCAAGGTTGACCGCATGACACTCACCAAGACGCGCTCGCCGCGCTCATCGCGGGCCTGGTAGGTCCGGCGCAGCGATGTCCATATGCCAAATGCCAGACCGCCCGTGAGCAGCACCGCTGCCCCAAAAGCGATCATATCGGGCAACGGCACGGCCTCTCGCTGCATGCGCAGATCAAACGCCGCCGTTAGCCCCAGCAGAAGCAGAAGACAGAGGGCGGCAAGGCTGATGGTCACTTCGCGCGCGCCCGCCATCCGGTGGCCCGCCAGCATCAGCGCGCCCACTGCCCCCACCGCGGCCGCTTCCGTCGGCGAGGCGATGCCCGCCAGGATGGATCCCAGCACGGCCAGGATCAGGATAAGCGGTGCAAACAGCGCACTGGCCAAGTTGCGCAGTGACACTGGATCGCCCGAACCGCCGTTCACGGCGGGTGCGCGGGCCGGATTGAGGACCGCATACGCGGTCTGGTAAGCCAGATAGGCCAGCACCAACACCAATCCGGGGATTAACGCGCCGGCGAAGAGATCGTTGACCGACACGGTGTCGGGCGCAAAGATGCCCTTGCTGTATTGCGCGTTCTGATAGGCGATCGAGATCTGATCGCCCAGGATCACCAGAACGATGGACGGGGGGATGATCTGGCCCAGCGTGCCGGCCGCACAGATCGAACCGCAGGAAAATGCATGGCCATAGCCGGCCCGGATCATGGTGGGCAGCGCTAACAAGCCCATTGTGACCACAGTTGCCCCCACAATCCCGGTCGAGGCGGCCAGCAGCATACCCACCAGCGTCACCGAAATGGCCAGCCCGCCCGGCCGCGCGCCGAACGCTTGGCTCATGGTGCCCAGCAGGTCTTCGGCAACCTTAGAGCGCTCCAGCATCACCCCCAAAAAGACAAACAAAGGAACGGCCACAAGCACCTCGCTGGACATCACCGAGAAGATGCGCTGCGGGAAGGCCAAAAGCAGAGCAAGATCAAAAACGCCCAGAAAGGCGCCCAGAAAGGCAAAGAGCGCCGCGATTCCCGCCAACGTAAAGGCCACGGGGAAGCCCAAAACGAGGACGCCACAGACCGAGGCAAACATCAAAACACACAAAAGGATCGGCAAAGTGCTCAAGTCCGCCCGCTCCCCTCAGCATGACCCGGTGGATAGGTTGCTGCACGGCCCCACAAGAAAGAGGCCGCCTTTCCGGCCATGGACAGGGCCTGCAGCCCCAAGGTGACGGCAAAAACCCAGATCACCGCCTTATAAGCCCACACGAGCGGCAAGCCGCCAAATTCAGGCGAGCTCTCCAAGACCCAGATGCCGCTCTCAATGTCGTAAATTGCGCGCAAAACATAGTCCCACGACACATAAAGGGTGAGGATGCAAACGGGCAGAACGAAGAACAGACAACCGGCCAGATCCGTGCGGGCCTTGTAGGCCGGGCTCGCCTCGCGGTAGATCAGATCCACCCGCACATGCCCGTCGCTCAAAAGCGTGTAACCGGCCCCCAGCAGGAACAACAGGCCATGCAGATGCCAAACCGCCTCCTGCATGGGCACATATCCCACAGCAAAGACATAGCGCAGAACCACCACGGCAAATTGCAACAGCACCATGGCGAGAGCCAACCACGCAACTGCGTGTCCCAGCGTGCGGTTGAAATGATCGATGCTGTTGATGGCGCGCACAAACATTGCCCCCGCTCCCGTTCAGATGGGCGCCGCGCACTCTAGAGCAGTTCGGTGTCCGGTTGAACCATTTGATCTAGGTCAAAGCCCTGACGCGTTTGGCAAGGCACTTTCTGACAACCAATTCAGAAGGGATGAAATCGATGACTTCAGGTGAAATGCTCTATCTCATGCTTCCCATTTGCGGTGCGGTCTTCTTTGCTATCGTGTTCGGATACCTTTCCTCCCAGGCCAAGTAATTGGGCTGATCACCAAATCCGAGCACTTCTCACGGTCAGTGCCTAGACCAGGGCACTGACCGTGATAACTTTAAACGTGCGCATCTGGTCGTCATGTTCCTTGATGGAGAGATATTCTCCAGGCTTGAACGTGTGCAGAGCGAATCGGTAGCCGGTTTCGTCGCTATCCTCATCGCCGTGAATGTCATAGTGGAACGCCCATGACCCGCCGGGTTTGCGGATCAGGTGGCCCACCTCTTCTTCCTCGTCACCCCAAAATCGGACCACCCGGCACTGGTCGCGGTGCGATTTCCAGCCGTCGGGATCAATCTTGCCATCATCGCTGAGCGGCGCCGTGAAGCGATAGCCATGGTCGCGGCTGCCATTTGGGAAATCATGATCACGGGCAAGCTCTAACACCACCTTCTTCAGGGTCATCGTTGCTCTCCTCAGTGAGACATCAGAACCGGAACGGTCATTTGATCGAGCACCTTTCGGGTGGCGCCGCCAAACACCAACTCACGCACCCTGGAGTGCCCATAGGCGCCCATCACCAGCATATCGGCGCCCGTATCGGAGGCCCGGTTCAAAAGGGCGTCTGCCGGATCAATATCCGGCGCGCTGGTGGGCTCGGAAATCGCATTAAAGCCGTGACGGGACAGGGCCGTTGAGAGCTCAGCACCCGGCAAGGCGGCAGCATCGTCATCTCTCAACCGGGAATCCACCCACACCACATGGGCTTTAGCGCCATCCTTCATCAAGGGCACTGCGTCAAACGCCGCCCGTGCCGCTTCTCGTGTGGCATTCCAGCCGAAGATTACATTCTGGGCGACCGTTTCGAATTTTCCGGCATTGGGGACAAAGAGAACGGGGCGTCCCACATCCAGCACCAAGCGCTCGGCGAAATCGGCCTCGCAGCCATTGTTTGATGCCGCACCCCCCTGGCTGGCCACAATCACGTCGGACTGGCGACCATGTTCAATCACCGCCGACGACACCAGATGGCTCATGCCGTCTACCTCACGCCACTCGCCCTTAAAGCCTTGTTTGTTCATTTGATCTTCGAACAGTTGCTTTACTGTGCTGGCCTGGTCCTGGAAGAACTGCCGCCCCATGTCGGTGACATCAGCGGCAAGGTGCGCCGAAATGCCGGGATGGATGTAAACGGCCGGGATGACGTAAAGGCCGATCACATGGGCATCATGGCGGTCGGCCAGCATCGACGCGATATCCAAGAGGTGAGACGCGCGCTCCACGTCATTGAGTGAGACAAGGATAGTTCCAACTGACATTGAAGCCTCCAGAGGTCAGGCAATTTCGGTTCAAGCTGATGAGTGCAGACGGCGGAGACGGAAGGACCGGAGGGAACGTTTCGGCTCAGTTTCCGTCTTCGGCCCGCCGCCTGCAGGATGGACCAACTGCGGCGGCCATCCAAGAGTGTGTCAAAGGCTGATGACGATTGCAGCCCATTCCACAGTTTTCAACTTAGGGTGCACCCCATGCCTGGTCTTTGATGCAGATCAAACCCATCAGACCAGGTCGCGCAGGAGGTACCCCACCGCAAAAGAGGCACTGGCGGCCAGAAGGCCCACGCTCAGCGTTTCCAAGCCGGATGCCCACCAACTGGCCAGCGACCAGCGCGCCTTGAGAGCACCAATCACGAAGAAAACGACAGCCGTCATGACAACGGCGAACAAAAACGCGCTTTCAACACCCAAGAGGTAGGGCAACAGGGGGACCGCGCCGCAAAGAAGGAACGCGGCAAACGTACTGGCGCCGGAAAGGAGCGGTGCCCGCTGCACCCGGCTCAGGCCATACTCCTCGGTGAGCATAGTCTCAATCCAGGTTTCATCACTTGAGGTGATCGCAGCAACGGCTTCCTCAAGGGCATCTCCAGACAGCCCTTTTGCCTGCAGGATCTGCCGGACTTCCTCACGCTCACCCTCAGGCGCCGTCGCGATGTGCTTGCGCTCGATTTCCCTGAGGCGGGCATGGTCATCCACCTCCGCCTTGGTTCCGCTATAGTTGCTGGCGGCCATTGAAAACCCGTCCGCAAGCAGATTGGCCAGCCCCAAGATGACAATCACTTTGGACGAGAGGGCGGCGCCAACCACCCCGGCCACGATGGCGAATGTGGTGATCGCGCCGTCAATGCCGCCATAAACCCAATCGCGCACATAGCTGGGCTTGCGGTCTTCAGCCAACCGGGCGCGAATCTCTTCTGCGCTGTGTCCATGCTCTAAGGTCATGCTGTCTCCTCCCGCGTGTGAGGAGATCAGCTTAAGTCAATCCATAGGCGGATCAAAAAGGTTCAGGCTGCGGCTCAATGCCCTTCCCGGTACCAGGCAAAGGCCACCAGGAACAAGAGCGCAGCCAGAGCCAGCAGACTGGAGAACAGGGAGAGTTCGCGAAGGGATTCCACCCGGTAGGCCCCGTTTCGCTTCAATCCGAACCAGCCTTGACCCGACATGCGCCTGCCGGGATCCACACGCCTGATGGCCGGCAACGAGATCTCGTTTCCGGTTTCAGACGACACCCAGAAGGCACGTCCACCCGAGCCGGTCATGAGGCTTGCCAGTTTGGCCGGAGAGGCGATGATTTCCGCCAACTCCTTGGGGTCTGCACTGCCCACGGCGGCAACCGCCGATAGGGCCTCATCACTGAGGCGATGAACACCGACTTCGTTCACCGCCAGCCGCGCGCGCCAGACGCCCGATTCCTCTTCTTTGAGTTCAACTGTGGTTTCTTTGCCGGACGGCGAGGTGACGGTCACGGGCCGGGCAGCGTCCGCCATGGTGCGCCGTTCAATGGTCAGGGTCTGGCCTTTGTGGCTGCCCAGCAGGGCCTCTTCCTCAAGATCGGGCTCTTTCATCAGCCAGTGGGCCAAACGGCGCAGCATTTCTGCCTGGGGTCCGCCCCCCTCAAATCCGCGCGCCCAGAGCCAGGCGTGATCTGAGAGAAGTTGTGCCACGCGGCCTTTGCCGACCCGGTCCAGGATCATTAAGGGCCGGTCGGACGGGCCGCTCATGACGATCTCACCCTGCTTCGGATCGACATTGATCAAGCGGAACCAGCGGCCCCAGTCGGGCGGCGTCTGGTTGCCGCCTTCCAGATTTCTGGTCACCGGATGGCGGTGGCCGCGTTGGGTGATCATGGGATGGAACGGCTGGGTGATCACCTCACCGGTGGGAACTGACGGTAGAATAGAGGCCAGCGGCGTGCGGTAGAGGCTGAGCGGCGTCGAAAAAGCCGGCCCGGCCGCCGTCAGGACCGCCCCGCCCTCCTCCACAAACTGAGACACATTGGCGAGATAAATCAGCGGCAGGACCCCGCGACGCTGATAGCGGTCGAAGATGATGAGATCGAACTCATTCAGCTTCTGAGAAAACAGCTCGCGGGTTGGGAACGCGATCAATGACAGTTCATTTATGGGCGTGGAATCCTGCTTCTCCGGGGGGCGCAAAATGGTGAAGTGCACCAGATCGACCGCCGCGTCAGACTTCAGAAGATTGCGCCAGG
>JANQOW010000158.1 GCA_028285595.1 Hyphomicrobiales bacterium | reverse complement strand
TTGAGGCAGGCCACACGCCGCGAGCCGCGTTGGCAGAGCCAGCCTTCCACATCGGCATTTGAGAGGCGCAAGCGCGGTGGCCGGGCAACATGCAGGGTGGCGATGGGGGCGCTGAACGGGGCATCCCCGCGATTGTCCACAATCACGGTGAAGCGGCAGCGCCCCCATCGCCACCCTGCATGATGCCCGGCCACCGCGCCTGCGCCTCTCAAATGCCGATGCCACAGGCTGGCTCTGCCAACGCGGTTCGCGGCGCGTGCCCTGCCTCAAGCAACGACCGATTTTGAATTCCGGCGACCGCTCGCGTTATGGATTGAATGTCTTCGTGCCAAGAGATGTGCTGCGCCGCCGGATCAGGGTTTGCGTTCAGATCGACTGGCGGCGCCCTGGCGCACTCAACGAGCGCACCCGCATCGTTCAGCGCGCCCTACTCCGCGAGGGCTACCGCGTTGGAAGGCCGGACGGCGAGATTGGGCCGGCCACACGCAATGCCATTGCCAGCTACCAGTCCGATGAAGGCTTGCCCGTAACCGGACGGATCGACCAGCCGCTTTTGGAGGAGCTGGCCGATGACTGGGGCGTGGGCGATGCCCGCTCGCGCAATGATCGGGCATGCGTCCAGGCGCGTCTGTTCAATCCGGGCTCCTTCGAAGATGAACCCAACATTGTGCCCCCCATTGACGACACGCAGCAACAAACAAGGCGCGCGCCGGAGGGGCGCCGTCTCAGATGCCCCCCGTCTCGGGTGCAGGAGGGCCGCACCTGTGTTTGCCGCGCCGGCACGCTGGAAGACGACACCGGCGCCTGCATCGCCCAGGGCATTATCGAGCGCGCCCCGGTGCCCTCACCGGTCCCAGCACCGCCCACGCCGCCAGAACCGCGGCTGGCCGCATGCTCTGGAGGCAAAGAGCGCAATGCGGCGGGCCGCTGCGTGTGCCCGCGCGGCCTTCAAGACGTGGAAGGCTTGTGTCAGCTGCCGCAGGCCAGTGCCCCGGCCCCAAGGCCGAAGAAGAAGGTGATCAAAAAGAAGAAGCTGCCTGAGCCCCCATCTTCCACGGCCAAGGCCGTTACGGAGCCTGACGGCAAGGCCTGCAAGAACAACATGATCTTGAACGAAAACGGCCAGTGCCAGTGCTATCTCAACCTGAAGAATTCAGACGGAAAGTGCCTGGTGAAGGTGCGCGCCAAGTGTCTGCCGGGCGAGATCATCAATGTGCGCGGCAAATGCGAGTGCCCGGACAACCGGGAAATCCGTGACGGCAAGTGCGTTTTGCGGCAGAGTTAGGGGCATGTCGCTCCCAACACACATGCAAGCTGTGCTCCTCACCGGGCACGGCGGACCGGAGAAGCTGGACTGCCGGTCCGATGTGGTTGTGCCCGAACCCGGCGCCGGTGAAGTGCTGATCGAAGTGTCCGCCTGCGGCATGAACAACACCGATATCTGGGTGCGCGAAGGCGCCTATGGCACCGACGATGACCCCAATGCTACCGCATCCTGGCGCCGGGCGGGCGACAACACCCTCACCTTCCCGCGTATTCAAGGCGCGGATACGGCGGGCGTCATCGTGGATGTGGGCGAAGGGGTTGCGAAGGCCCGCATCGGCACGCGGGTGATGGTGGATTTCTCCATATACAATGGCGATGGCTGTTCGCTGATCGACATTGACTATATCGGTCACGGACGCGACGGGGGCTTTGCTGAATATGTGACGGTTCCCGCTGAACAGGCTCATGTGTGCACCTCGCCCATGAGCGATGCCGAACTCGCCACCTTCTGCTGCGCCTATCTGACCGGCGAACACATGCTCGACCGCGCCGCGCTGAAGGCCGGTGAGACGGTCCTGATCACCGGAGCCTCAGGCGGCGTGGGGTCAGCCCTCGTTCAACTGGCCAGGGCCAGGGGCGCTATTCCTTATGCCATTTGCGGGCAGGACAAATCCGATCTCGTGAAGTCCCTGGGCGCAGAAGCTGTGATCGGCCGGGAAGAAGAGGATTTGGCCGGCGCCGTCACCGACGCGATGAACGGCAGAGCACTGGATGTGGCCGCGGATCTGGTGGCCGGGCCCCTGTTTGGTCCGTTGATCAATCTGCTCCGCCCGGAAGGCCGCTACACCACTGCGGGGGCCATTGGAGGCCCGGTGGTGGAGCTGGATCTGAGAACCATCTACCTGAAACACCTGACCCTACACGGCTCCTCACAAGGCACCCGGGCAGCTTTCGAGCGCCTGCATGGCTACATAGAATCAGGTGCGATCAAACCTCTGTTGTGGCAGACCTACCCCTTGTCGGAGATCACGGCTGCACAAGCTGCCTTCAAAGCGAAAGGCTATGTGGGCAAGCTCGTCCTACAACCAGATGCCAAGTGGCAGCCGGTTACCCCCTGGACCGAGCGTCAGCTTTAAGCGCTAACGCATGACGAACGGATCGGCCATCGGCACATCGGAGGTGTTGATCCAGGCCGTTTTGGTGCGGGTATAGTCGTAAATCGCATCGAGCCCTGCCTCGCGGCCATTGCCGGTGTTCTTAAACCCGCCAAATGGCGCGATGGGAGAGACTGCCCGGTATGTGTTGACCCAGACAATCCCGGCCCGCACCCGCTTCATCAGGCGGTGCGCCCGCGCCAGGTCGCGGGTGAAGACGCCCGCCGCAAAGGCATAGTCGGAGGTGTTGGCCATCTGGATGGCCTCTTCCTCCTCCTCAAAGGTCAGCACCGAGAGCACAGGCCCGAACAGCTCCGTGGTCACGCACGGCAGGTTAGGATCGTTGCAGGACAGGATAGTTGGCTCGTAATAGTTGCCCTTCTCAAACCCCTCAGGGGTCTTGCCGCCGGTGAGGAGGCTGGCCCCGCCTGCCACACTGTCGGCCACCACCTTTTCAATGCGCTGCTTTTGGCCAACGGTCGCCAGCGGTCCCATTTCGGTTGCCATGTCGAGCGGGGCTCCGATCTTGATGGACGGCGCGCGGGCCACCAGCCGGTCGACGAACTCATTATGGACGCTTTTGTGCACCATCAGCCGGGAGCCGGCCACGCAGGACTGGCCCGTGGCACCGAAGATGCCGGCGATGGAGGCATTGGCCGCGCTTTCAAGGTTGGCATCGGAAAACACCATGAAGGGAGACTTTCCGCCCAGTTCAAGCGACGTCACGGCAAAGTTCTCCGCCGTGTTGCGCACCACGTGACGGGCCGTCTCCGGACCGCCGGTGAAGGCCACCCTTTGGACCAGCGGGTGGCTGGTGAGCCGCTTGCCGCACGGATCGCCCAAGCCGGTGATCACGTTAAAAACACCCTTGGGAAACCCAGCCTTGTCCACCAGTTCGGCAAACTTTAGCACGGGCGATGGCCCGTCCTCAGAGGCTTTCAGAACCACCGTGTTGCCGGCCGCCAGCGCCGGGCCCGCCTTTACCGCGGTGAGGAACATCTGCGAGTTCCACGGCACCACGGCAGCCACCACGCCAAGGGGCTCGCGGGTGGTGTAGACCATCATGTCTGGCTTATCGATGGGCAGAACCGATCCTTCAATTTTATCGGCCAAGCCCCCGAAATAGCGGAAGAATTCCGCAACATAGCCGGTGACGCCTTTGGTCTCGCGGATCACCTTGCCCGTATCACGGGTTTCCAGCTCGGCAATCTCCCCGGCGTGCTCGGCCACGAGTTCAGCGAGCCTGAACAGCAGCTTTCCCCGCTGTGTCGGCAGCATGTTGGCCCATTCCGGGCTCTCAAACGCGCGTTGCGCAGCTTCGACGGCCCGGTCCACATCACCAGCGCTTGCGGCTGGAAACTTGGCCCAAACCTCCCCCGTCGACGGGTCCATACTGTCAAACGTGGCGCCGCCTTCTGCATCGCAGAATTCACCGTCAATGTAGAGTTTCCAATCAGTGCTCATGGGGCAAGCTCTCTTCTATTCGTTCAAAAAGTCTATCAAGGCTCTATTCACAGCCTCAGCGGATTCAACGGGCAGCATATGCCGCGCCCCGGGAATGATGCAAAGGCGCGCATCGGGAATTTCATCGGCCATGGTTTGCGCCATATCTGGCGTGGAGCCGGGATCAAGCTCACCGGCGATCACCAGGGTGGGCGCCGAAATCTCCTCAAGCTTTCCGGTCACCAGATGATCAGACGTCACGAAGATCCGGTAGGCGGTGAGAAACTCATGGGGGATATTGCTCTTCAGCCGCGTCTTGGTGGCCTCGATCACCTCCGGATGGGCGGCCTGATATTCCGGCGCGTACCACCTGGTGAGGGCGGCGGAGATGATTGCCTCCGGTCCGTCCCGCTCCGCCGTCTCCAGGCGCCCGGCCACAGCGGCGATCTGTTCGGGCGTGCGCCGGTAGACGGCGCCCATGATCACCAGCTTCTCCACCCGCTCCGGATAGGTGGTGGCAAACAACTGCAGGGTAAGCCCGCCAAACGAGAAGCCCACCAGAACGGCACGCTCCAGCCCCTCATCATCCATAAGCTGGCGCAGCTGCTCCACATAATCGTGCAAGGAGATGGCGGGGTCAGGTTTGCGGCAGTCTCCGTGGCCGAGCAGATCATAGGTGATCACCCTGGCATACGGCGCAAGCGCAGGCTCTTGGGCGGCCCAGCAAGTCTTGTCGAGCCCCACCCCGTGAAGAAAGATGATGGCCGGCTTGTCCGCGCTCACGAGGAACCATCCGTCGGCCGGCCGGCCACCTTGCCGCCGGTTTCCGCAGCGATCCGGTCCATATCTTCAAGGTCCTGATAGCGATTGCCGATGCGCGGATGGGCGCGCCCGCCCGAAGAGGCCCCTAGCGCAACGACAATTTCATCGGGGCCCGGCGCATCGGAAATGGAGAACTCCAGGGTGATGTAGTGCGAGCGCTGGCCGGGATCGTTCTTCTCCATCATGGGGATCTGAATGGAGCAGCCGGCCCCTGCCCGGATGTTCGTGAACGAAAGATAGGACGTTCCCTGAACCGCATCGCGGAACTTGTTGCCGAACCATAAGGTGTGGATGAAGCCCGAAGCGTGCTCGATCTCGCCGTTGATCCCCACAATGGCCGCTTTGCCATAGGCCTCCACATCATCCGCCGTGCCAAGTTCATGAAAGATCAGCGGCACCAGCAGATCGCCCAGCGGCGGCGCCTGCTCCATGATGGCCGGGCGCAGGTCCTCCACATAGCCCTGCCCCGCCCAAGGATTGCGGATGACGGCGGCCACCCCCACCATCTTGATCGGCTCAGGGCTCGCACGCCCGCCTTCAATGTAGGTCGTCTCCACATGGGTCACCACTTTGCGGATTTCCGGCCCCTGTCCCATTCACGTTCTCCCTCTCAGCGAAGCGCGGCTTCGCAGCTTTCGGTTTTTGTTTGAAAGCCGGCGGCTGGGATCGCCGCCGGCGTTTGATTATTCGGCAGCCTGCAGGTTCAGATCGCTCCCGGCAAATCTCGGCATCACCTCTTCGGTAAACAGGTTTACCGATCGCATGGCCGCATCGTGCGACACACCCGGGAAGTGCGACCAGACGAGCAAAGTCTCAAGATTAAGTTCGCTCTGCAGCTCCTCGATCTTCTCAGCCACATAATCCGGCGTTCCGAACAACAGATTGCGCGGATGCAGCCATTCATAGCTGAGCAGATCCAGCTTGCCGTCGGTCTCCGGCAATTCCTCGCCCAGGTGACGGTGGTTGCCAAGCCCGCGCCAATGACAGACCCAGCGCAGATAATCCATGATCCCTTCACCGGCCAGGCGCTCTGCTTCTTCCATGGTCTCCGCCACAAACATGTCACGCACCAGGGCAACGCCCTTGCCCAGCGGGACATCCTTGCCGAGCGCCTCGGAGCGCTTCTCCCGGTAAAGTTCAAAGCGTGGCTTCAGCGCATCCACCGGCGGGATCCACATCATGCAGTTGAGATCGTTTTCAGCCGCAAACTGAATGGAGAGCGGGGAATCCACCACTTGCCAGAGCGGCGGCGTGGGCTGCTGCAAGGGCCGCGGCACCAGCGCGAGCTTTTGGATCTCGCGTGTCTCCAGATCCATGAAGCTCTCATCCTTCGGGCTCATGGCATGGTCCCACAGAACGCCGGGCTCCGGGATCGTCATCATCTCGCCGTCGAAGTTGAAATACTCCCCGCCCCAGGCGCGCCGTGACAGCCTGGAGGTGATCCGGCGCGCCTGGGGCGGGG
>JANQOW010000128.1 GCA_028285595.1 Hyphomicrobiales bacterium | reverse complement strand
GCGCGCCTGCCACAGGTCGGTGGGCCGCTCGGCGAAGAAGAAGCTGGCGAGATCCCCCAGCCGGTCTTCAATGGCCCGGAAGCTCGCGCAGTCGCGTCGGCACTGGCCAATGCGGAACGGAGATTGCGCGGCATTGCGCCGGGTTGGATCAAGAGCGCGGATATCAGGCACATGGTTCATCCAGCACTGTTCGGCGCACGAACCGATGTTGAAGTACACCCGTTGAATGGCCTCCAGTGCACCGATGGAATCCTCGCCGCCCTTCAGGATGTGTTGCACATTCTCCGGCTTCTCGCTGCGCTCCCAACATTTGCCGGGTTTGCCGGGCTCGCACCAGCACGCGTCCTGCTTGGCGCCCTCCGGGCAGGCGGCAGCCTTGCGCCACTTGAGCACCCGGTGGGGGAAGGTTGGCCGGCTCGCGAAGTTGTAGATGGTGTTCATGGTGCCCGGATTGTGGACCGTGTCCATGGGCAGCGCCGAGGTGTCCACGATACCGGGCCGAGACCTAGCAATCAGTTGCCATTCCAGGAGATTGTGCGACAGGCCCGAGCCCAGCAACTGGGAGACGCGGCTATACTGATTGCCGATCAACCCCTTGATGTTCTCCCAGGTGGGATTATTGGCATCGGCGGGCGGCTTTAAGGGATCGTAGGCAATATGGCAGGCGCCGCACGACATGCCGATGCGGAAGGGAGGCTCCACGGCCGCATCGAAGAGCTTGTTTGTGCGGTAGCTCGCGTCTTTGGCTTTAGAGCGGTCGGGGTATTTCGCCCAGGACGCCAGCGAGCCGTTGAGTTTTTTCCACTTCTCCGCATTGAAGCGCGGGTTCGGAAACTTGCGCAGGCCGAGCGCTCCGGTGGACGTGCCGAATTTCAGATCGCACACGCTTTGGCGCTGATCCTTCTCGCCGTGTGGGGTGTTGGTGTTGAACGGGGCGTCTTCAAAATCGCAGGCCGGGTCTTTGTAGCCTTGCTTGCCCACATATTTCAAAAGCTCCTCATCACCCGGGCACCAAGGAAAGCCATAGGTTTCCTCGAGGCTCTCCGCCTTGCCCTTGCAAGCCTCCGTGCCGGGGATGCAGCAATCAGGATTAGGAATGGCCCCCCAGCGCTGAAAGAGATTGTGGCGGTTCTCGGCCCCCAGCATGTCATACCAATCGATCGTAGCGCCGAGGCGCTGGGGATAGGTGTAGGTGAAGAACCGGTCATTGAACGCTGTGGCGAAAAACCAGATTTCCCGCCCCGCTCGGACCGAAGGGTCAAGCTTTTCGCCAGACTTCTTAAACTCAGGACTGAGCGAGGCTTGGGCCCGCGCCTCGCCGTTTGGGGCGAACGCCAGCATGATGATGAGAAGAAAACCAAAGGGGGAGAAGAGTGTGAATTGCCGAGACATATGCGGGTTGCCTCTGTTTGTTGTGCCGCTCGTGCTTAGGTATTGAAAACAATCACAAACAATAAGGTGAAATCATGCCGAGTGGAGAAAATATCCGCTCAGACAAAACCAAAATTCTGCCAATTGAGTTGTGTGAGAGATAATAATCGCATTCCGCTTTTGATTCAACATTGCCGGTGAATGTTGTCAGAATGCGCTTCGCGCTGAGGCTTATTTTGTGAAGATTTGTGCGCGAGCCGGAGAGAGGCGTGCGCGTGCGCCAGTGAGGGTGAGCGGAAACCAGTGGGCCGTTAGCGGCCTATTTGCACTTCACGTGGACCGTATATTTCTTCGCTTCTTCCACCAGCTTGGTCAGCGTGAATTCCTCTTCCCCTGAAGAGGTTTTGTAGGGGATCGAGTGAGCGTCCATGAAGTTCAGGGCGACATTCGACTTGATCGCGAAGTTCACATTTTGCGGCATGGATCCTGTCGCGCCTGCAAACTTCAATTCATCGAGCTTTGAGGTCACAACGCCGATCACCTGCCCGGCGGTGTCAATGAGTGGACCACCACTGTTTCCCGGTTGAATGGGTGAAGAGATCTGAACGAAGCGTGCATCATCGGCAAGGCCCGCCAACGAGGTAATGTGGCCTGAGACGATGTTTCCCGAAACGCTCAACGTGCCTGGCAACGGGAAGCCATACACAGCTATGGACTCGCCTGCCTTCAGCCGACGGCCCGTGCGAAAGTGCGCGACACCCTTGCCCGGAAGAACTGAGCTCATTTTCAGAACGGCGAGATCGTTTGTTCTGTCAGACTTCAGAATTTTTGCTTCGATCTCAAGCTCGCCTTGCATTGTCACGCTGATTTTTCTGCAACCGCGGACCACATGATAATTCGTGAGCACATGCCCGCTGTCCGACACCATCATGCCGGTTCCAGCCGAGCTGCGGCTCTTCCTGGCCTTCTTTGACCCGCCGGATGGTTTCGACACACCGGTCTGACCGGGGGTCTTGCTGAGCCGCGGCAGAACCGGGTCCTGGGTTGATTTCCGGGCTATCCTTTTGCGCGGTTTCACGCGCACAGTCTCATATCGCTTAACGCACCGCGCCAGAGCGGGCATCAGCGAGCTGGTGTTCGTGAGGTTGAAGCGATAGATCCTGCCGTCCAGGTCCAAAGCCATTTGCCGGCCTCTGCGAAACAGCCTGATGAACCGTGAGTTGCCGGCATGTTCAGAACAAAAAAGTTGTTCCGGCTCACACGTGTCCGAAAAGAGATCCAGCGGGTCCCATCAATTCTGATCCTGGCAACGGTCCGACCATTTCTCAGACGTTTCCGGCGGTCAAGAAAGCCGACTTTCCAATAATAGGCGTTGTCGATGCTGACAAATACAACGAAGTTGCTCTTGTAGCTCGCGTTGGCCGCACAATGAGAAAAACGCCCGCTGTCGGTGGTGTACACGGCGCCTTTCCATCCGCGCGGGACGGAAATTGAGCTCAATTTCTGCGCAGCCTGCGCAGCGGTGCCTAAGGCGAAGAGGACGATGCCGGTCATGATCACCAGGATCGCACGCCACGATTTGTCTGGATTGATGAACGTCATATGAGAGCTGAACCGAGCCTTTTGCATGGATGGGCAACCTGTTATCCGCACTGAGTCTCAAGTTGAAGGTCGATAGTTGCACTGCTTGCCCAACATTGCAACGTTTCACCGTGCTGACGTCTAGAGTGCGAACGCCTGCTCAGTGGAAGTCTCGAGTAGAAAACGTGCCCGACCGGTCTTTCGTGACGTGTGCCCAAAGTGCAACATACTCTGCAAAAATGTTAGCAATCGAATTTTGTAAGGTCTGCGAACTTGACCATACAATTACAGATTGTAGAAAATATACGATAGATGGTACGATGGGCGGGCAGTAGTGTACCGGCAGATAACGCGCGAGTGTGACGGTCCATGAATACCAAACACCTACTTTCCAGTGTTTCAGCAATTGGCCTCGCTGCAGGCCTGTCTGCAGGTGCTATAGCACCGGCCAACGCGACAGACGGAACATTGGCTGACAAGTCCTATGTCGGCGTTTTCGGCGGCTTCGTTCCAGGAACAGAATTCGGCTTTGAGGACGATACCGACGTATCCGCGGTGCGGACCAAAGACGGCTTTTCGGTCGGGGGTGTCCTTGGCACCGAAATTTTGCCCATGCTCCGCGGCGAGCTGGAGTTGTCCTATTGGAAGCTCAAGGCACGGGACCGCACCCAGGATGGAAATGATACGCCGACGGCAAATCCGGGCACCATCGAAGCCGTGGTCACGATGGCCAATCTGTGGAAGGAATTTGGCCCGATCGCCGGTGCGCTGGTGCCCTATCTCGGCGGCGGTGTGGGTTTGGCCTACACGGACATGGACCTTACGACCGACGACGCTGTGAAGGGTGATGATCTGAGCATGGCAGGACAGGTGGGGGCTGGCCTGCGCGTACTGTTTGCCGACAATTTCTCTGCCGATATCGCCTACCGGTTCAAAGGCATTATTGACGCTCATACCTTAGGCAACACGGCAGATGATTCGATTAGCCGTCTGTTCACGCACTCCATCCACTTGGGCCTGAATTACCATTTCGGCGGCAATTCGGCTGCGCCTGCTGACGGGGTTGGCGGATCTGATATCTATTTCACAGTGTTTGGCGGGGGCAGCTTCCCGCAGCGAACACCGTCTACGACCGATGACGACTTATCATCGGTCAAGCTGGACGAAGGCTTCACGGCCGGTGTTGCCGTTGGCACGAACCTGGTTCCGGGATTACGTGCCGAGGCGGAATACTCCTTTGTAAACCACGACCCTAAGTCTTACACGATTGAAGCGAACGACCCCGAGTTTGCCTCCGGTGGAAATGTCGATCAGCACCTTTTGCTTTTGAACCTGTGGAAAGACGTTCATCTGGGCTTTGCATCCGTTTACGCAGGGGGTGGTCTGGGCATTGGGATTGTTGATGGCCGTCTGGAAAATCTCGACACCGACGAAACGCACGACGACACGAACGCAGCGCTTGCCGCCCAGTTCGGCGCTGGCGTGCGTTTCGGTCTAACGGACAATTGGACACTTGATGCGAGCTATCGGTTTAAGGGCTCCATCGGCGCGCTGATCAAAGGCGTGCCCGGAACCGGGAACGATCACGGCGTGGCGACATTCACGAGCCACAATATCCAGCTCGGTGCCACCTATCACTTTGGCGGCGCCCCGGTTATAGAGGCGGCTTCAGGTGGTCCTGACTGGTACGTGAGCGTCTTTAGCGGCGCCGCCTTCGATAGCGAAGCGTCGGTGTTTTATACAGAGGACCACTACGAGTATCTCTTCAGGAGCGGTTTCACCGTGGGAGCCGCGGTTGGTACCGAAGTGTCTCCGGGACTCAGGACCGAGCTGGAAGCCTCTTACATCAGTGTTGACCCCGAGAGATCGCGCAACAATGGTCCGGACGATAACTTTGTCCGGGAAAGAGGAACGCTGGATCAGTACTTTATCCTCGGCAACGTGTGGAAAGACTTTAAGTTGCCGAATGGCATCGCCCCCTATGTTGGCGGTGGACTGGGTATCGGCATTGTCGATGCCAATGTAACGGTCAATGGTGGCGACATTGACATAAACGACACCAGTGTGGGGTTCGCCGGGCAATTTGGAGCCGGTATGCGGTTCGGACTGACGGACAACCTTGTTGCTGATGTCGGCTACCGCTACAAGTCTATTCTGTCCGTCCTTTTGGAAGGTCAAGCCGGCGCCGACGACCATTCGCGGTTCACGCTGGAGAACCATGTTGTTCAGGGCGGGGTGAGTTGGACGTTCTAGTTCGACGGCTTCAACTCACCATGACCGGGGCCGCGTAAGGCGCGAGTGTGCTTCATGCGTAAACAAACGCCATCACGGTCAGGCCCTATACGATTGACATATGCTGGCAAGGCGTCACAGCCGGGCGGCTCGCTTAGTCCCGAAGCCATGATCCAGCGCGGGATCAAGTTGCACAATCAGCGTCGGTTTCGCGAGGCGGAGTATTGCTACCAACTTGTTCTTCGAGGTGATCCTGCAAACGCCGACGCCCTAAATCTTATGGGTCTGCTGGCGGTCGAGGCCGATAGACTGCCGGTGGCGATAGACTTCCTTGAAAAGGCCGTAAACAGAGGCCGGAAGGTCGCCATCTACCGGAACAACCTTGGCAATGCCTACCTGATGAGCGGGAAGCCGAAGCAGGCAATCGGTCATCTCAAAAAAGCCGTGAGCTTCAACCCAGGCTACGCCGATGCCATGTGTAATCTGGGCCGCGCGGAGATGATGCTGTCCGATGCAAGCCAGGCACGGCACTGGTTTGGCGAAGCACTGAAGGCCACACCGGGCTTCGCGCGAGCGCAAATCGGATTGGCTGAGCTGGATATTGGGATCGGCAAACTGGACAATGCGGTTGATAGCTTGCGTGCCGCCCTCAAGACTGACCCTGGAAACATTGAGGCATTGTGTGCCTTGGCCCAGGCCCGGCGTTTCGCTGAGGACGACCCGGACTTCGCGCTGCTGAAAAAGCGTCTCGGCGATCGCAGCCTGCGAGCCGATCAGAGTGCGCTTCTGCATCATGCGTTCGCCAAAGTGTGCAACGACGTTGAGCGCTGGGATGATGCGATGTCGCACTTCCAGGAGGGCAAGAAGCTCAAGCGCCTGGAATTCGACATCGCGCTTCATCGAAAAAGATACGCTCACTTACGCACGTTTTTCCCAAAGTCGCTGTTCGCGGGCAAGTCTGATCAGGGCAACGCTGACGAGCGACCGGTGTTCATCGTCGGCATGCCCCGCACCGGAACAACGCTCTGCGAACAGATCCTCGCCAGTCACCCACAGGTTCACGGGCTTGGAGAGTTGCCCGATATGCGCAGGGTCGCCGCATCCCTTGGATTTTCTGCTGGCGGACTGCAGTCTTTCGGTGAAAAAATCTCCACACTGAGCGGCCGAGACATAAGACAGCTTGCAGATCGCTTTCTTGATGCCTTGAACCCTAGTCCAAATACCGCCCTGCGGGCGACGGACAAGAATCCGCACAACTACGAACTGCTGGGCCTCATCGCGCTTCTCCTGCCAAAGGCGCGTATCATCCACTGCCGCCGTGATCCGCTGGACACCTGTGTTGCCTGCTACATGCAGAACTTCAATGCTGGTCATGGCTACGTGGGGGATCTGAAAACGCTTGGTGAGTACTACTGCGAATATCACCAGCTCATGCAGCACTGGCGAGAAGTCCTGCCACTGCCGATGTTCGAGGTAGATTATGAAAGCCTCGTGAGTGACATGGAGAAAACCAGCCGCGCGCTGGTAAGCTTCCTGGACTTGCCCTGGGACGACCGCTGCCTTCGATATCACGAGACAGAGCGCCTTGTCGCCACACCGAGCCGATGGCAGGTTCGTCAAACGGTCTATAAGTCCTCTATCGGGCGTTGGAAACGGTATGACCACCATCTCGGGCCGCTGAAAGATGCTCTTGAAAAAGTACTGAGTGAGGCTTGAGGGCTGTTGCTAGCTCGTTGAACAGTTTGTTTGACCGTCTGTTGTGGATCATTAATCCCCTTCAAGGCGATGGCAGCTTTAAAGAGTGAAGCTGCCATATTTGTCTTTTCAGGCGGAACCTTTCGGCTGCCCAACCGTTTTGTGATAAGGCGTGCCTTGACTTCCGCCGCGAACAACTTCCAGGTCAGGCCCGCGCGCGACCACCATAAGATGAGCCCATCATGCCGTTCCTGAAGCTTTTCACCGCAATCCTGCTCTTGATTACCTTCACGCTCACCGGCGCGGCCGCTGAAGGGGCCAAGCGATTGTTGAAAGAGTCGTCGCCCTACTTGCGCTTGCACGCGGACAATCCGGTGAACTGGTACCCGTGGGGCCCCGAAGCGCTGGCCAAGGCGAAGGCTGAGAACAAGCCCATTTACCTCTCGGTTGGCTATTCCACCTGCCACTGGTGTCACGTTATGGAGCGTGAAAGCTTCATGGATAAGCAGATCGCTGCCTATCTCAACGAACATTTCATCTCCATCAAGGTCGACCGGGAGCGCAGACCCGATATTGATGAAACCTTCATGCTGGTCACCGAGCTCATGGCCCAGCGCGGCGGCTGGCCGAACAACGTGTTCCTGACCCCGGAGCTCACTCCCTTTATGGGCGAGACTTACCTGCCGCCCGAAATCTTCACTCAGCTGATCACCAACGTGGCCAACCGCTGGAAGACCCATTCCCAAGACATGCTCTCCGAAGCGGCCCAGATGCAGGAAGTGGTGAACACGGTCATGCAGGCCCGCCTGCAGGTTCAGCAGGTGACCCCTGAGATCCGCGCCCGGATTGCGGCGCAACTGTCCGCGGGCATCGACACCAAAGCCGGCGGAACGCAAGGCACGCCGAAATTTCCCAATGAGTCCCTGATGCTCTACCTGCAGCATCAGAGCACTCGCCACGATGAGGCGGCGGCCACGAAGGCTGTGGGCGCCACGCTGAATGCGATCGTGCGCGGCGGTATCCATGATCATCTGGGCGGCGGCTTTCACCGCTATGCGCTCGACGAGAATTGGCGCGTGCCGCACTTTGAAAAGATGCTCTACAACCAAGCGCTCATCACCCGGGCGCTGGTGCATTCCTTCTCTGTCACGGGCAATCTGGATCACGCATCCGCTGCCCGCCGCGCTCTTAACTTCGTGCTGCGCGACATGACCACCGAGGACGGTGCGTTCCTGTCAGCTTTCGACGCCGACAGCGTAAACGCGGCCGGTGAGAAGAAAGAAGGGGCCTTCTACACCTGGCCTCACAGCGAGTTGCAGGAGAACCTGAGCGCGGATGAACTGCGTCTCTTGGAGATTGCTTACGGCGTTCGGTTTGAGGGAAATTTTGAGGCGGAGAATGTGCTCTATCTGAGCGGCGATCGGTCTGCCAAGCTGAAAGCCTTGGGCCTGACGGAGGCACAGTTCGAAACCTCAGTGACCACGATCCGGAAGAAGCTCATGGCGCTGCGGGCCAAGCGCAAGGCGCCCTACCGGGATGAAAAAGTGCTCACCGGCTGGAACGCCCTGATGATGCGCACCATGGCGGAGGCCGGTCGTATCTTGCATGAACCGCGTTATGTGGAGGCGGCGGCAGCGAACGCCCACTATCTCTGGAAACACATGCGCGGGGCGGACGGGGTGCTGATGCGCTACCGTTTCGAAGGCAAATCCGAACTCACAGCAACGCAACAGGACTACGCGTTTCTCGCCAACGCCTTCGTTTCGCTTTACGACGCCGGTGCCGGCTCAGATTGGCTCACCGCGGCTGAAGAGGTGGCCGCGGGCATGGACCAGTTGTTCTTCGACAAGCCGTCCGGCGACTATTACTTCACCACCGATGAAGTGGAGTTTACACGACCAAAACTGAAGACCGACGTTACCCTGCCGTCTGGAAACGCCGCCGCGCTGGAGCTCTTCGCCCGTCTGGCGCGGCGCTCGCTCAAGCCGGAGTATGGCCAACGGGCCGATCTGCTCAGTGCCAGCATCTCAGGGCTGACCGTGCAAATGCCGGCCTCGGTGCCGTATTCGCTTTATGCCGCCGATCTGATGCGCAATGGGGAGGGTGGGCCCTTACAATATATCGGCAAGGGCCAGGTGAAAGCGTCCGCGGTGCGCACAGAGCCGGGCAAGGTGCGCGTCAGCCTTCAGATCGCCAAGGGCTGGCATGTGAACGGACATGAAGTGAAGAATGAAGCCTTCATCCCTACAAAGATCACCGTGGGGACGCGCACCAGTTCGCTGCCGGCAAAGATCAGCTATCCGGACTACAAGCTGGTGAAACTGGGCATAGCGGAAGAAGAGCTTGCCCTCTACGAAGGCGATGTGGAAATCGAGGTGGAGTTGAAGGAGGACGGCAAGGCCTCGCAGATCATCTCCTTGGAGGCCCAGGCCTGTAACGATGAGATCTGCCTGTTACCTGAGACAGTGATGCTCAACATTCCCCCCGTCGCGCTCAGCACGCTTAAACTGGCCATGCGCGAGTAAGCTGATCCACCACGCCGTCAGGGTCTTCTTCGGCAAGGTAATGACCGGTCTGAAGGGCGGTGCCTTGAGGCGCGTGGGTGCAGTAGGGGGCCCAGACCGCCAGCGGATCATACCACTGCTCAATCTTGCCATTGGCGCCCCACAACACGAGCACCGGGCAGACGATCTTATCCTGTGCGGACCGGCTGGCCCGGTCGTGAACCAGGTCTATGGTTGCGGCGGCTCTGTAGTCTTCACACATCCCGGTGATCATCTCCGGCGTGCGCACCGCGTCCAGATAGTCGGCCAGAGCCTCTGGGTGGAAGAAGCTGTCGTCTTTGGGCTCGCGCGAGGTGTGGGCCCTGAACCAGTCTTCGGGCGCGGCGTTGATCAGGCGTTCAGGAAACGGATGAGGCTGCGCCAACCAGAACCAATGGTAGTAGCCCATGGCAAAGGCCATATCCGCGCGCTCAAAGTGTTCCAGCGTCGGCACGATGTCCAAAAGGGCAAGCGCCCGCACATGGGGTGCGAAATCAAGCGCCAGTCGGTGTGCGACGCGCGCGCCGCGGTCATGCGCAGCCACCACGTACTCCGTGTGACCAAGGCTCTCCATCAGTGCGGCCATGTCGGCGGCCATGGCTCGTTTTGAATAGGCCGCGTGATCGGCACTGGCCGGCGGCTTGAACGAGCCGCCGTAGCCCGGCAGGTCGGGGCAGATCACCGTGTAGCTCTCTGCCAAAACAGGCGCCACGGCATGCCACATGGCATGGGTCTGAGGGTTGCCGTGAAGCAGCAGCAGCGCCGGCCCTGTACCGCCACGGCGCACACGCAGGCGGCCTCTTGGCACCTCTCTGAACTCAAGCTCAAACCCGTCAAAAATCATAGGCCCACTTATAACAAAAATAGGATGTTTTGCATTTGACTCGTCATAATTCTGCGATAGTTTCGGCGCCGAGCGACACGATTTTGAACATGATGCGGGAGGCGGGTGTGGGCGTAATCGCAGAAATTGAACAGATGATCGATAAGAAGGGGTCTGACCTTTACGGCTCAGAGGCCGTGACCCAGCGCCAGCATGCCCTGCAATGTGCAGCCCTGGCCGAAGCAGAAAATGCTCCGGCATCGCTTATAGCCGCCGCGCTGCTGCATGATATCGGCCATCTTCTGGAAAAGGACTTTGAAGAGGCCCTGAAGAATGATGAAGACCGGTTCCACGAAAACCTTGGCGAGGCTTATCTGAAGACCCATTTCGGACCGGAAGTCACCGAGCCGGTGCGCATGCACGTGGATGCCAAGCGCTACCTTTGCGCTACGGACCCGGACTATTTCGCCAAACTTTCCCCTGCTTCGGTTCACAGCCTGAGGATACAAGGGGGGCCGATGGATCAGGCCGAGGCGGACGCCTTTATCGCGCAGCCCTATGCTCGGGACGCGGTGCGTCTTAGAATCTGGGACGATACCGGCAAGGATCCTGAAATGCAGACCGAGCCCGTCGATCACTACATGGCTTACGTGAGCCAGTGTGTGAAGGACTAGCCGGCGCCTAGGAGCTCGCTCAGAGCTTGGCGAAACTCCGGCTCTATGTCCGGCCGGTCGAGGCCATACGCCACATTGGCCATGAGGAAACCAACCTTGTTTCCGCAGTCATATGTGGTTCCGTCAAACTTCACGCCGTAAAAGTCCTGACGCGCCATCAGGCGGATCATGGCATCGGTGATCTGGATTTCCCCGCCGGCTCCGGGCTCCTGAGCCTCGATTTCAGCAAACACTTCAGGCTGCAGGATGTAGCGCCCGGAGATGATGTAATTGGACGGGGCGTCTTCACGGGCCGGCTTCTCCACCATCTTGGTGATGGTGAAGGAGGTATCGGACAGGGCGTCACCCACGCCGACAATGCCATAGCTGGACACCTGGTCTTCCGGCACTTCCTCAACGGCGATAATGTTGCCGCCCCGCTCCTCATACGTCTTCGTCATTTGAGACAAACAGCCTGGCGTGCCCTTCATCAACATGTCCGGCAGCACGAGCGCAAAGGGTTCATCACCCACCAGCTTGCGGGCACACCAAACCGCATGACCCAGCCCCAAGGGTTCTTGCTGGCGCGTGAAGCTGGCCTGACCCGCTTGGGGCAAGTCACTGGCGAGGATGTCCAGTTGCTCGGTCTTGCCGCGGGCGGCCAAGGTTTCTTCCAGTTCAAACTGTTTGTCGAAGTGATCCTCAATAACGCCCTTGTTGCGCCCGGTTACAAACACGAAGTGCTCGACACCGGCCTCTCTGGCCTCATCCACGGCCACCTGGATCACCGGGCGGTCAACAATGGTGAGCATTTCCTTGGGCATCGCCTTTGTGGCGGGTAAAAAACGGGTGCCGAGGCCGGCGACAGGGAAGACGGCGGTTTTAATCGGTCGGGGCATGGGCCACTCCTTAACGTGCGCTGTCCAAGTCTGGTCATGCAATTCTGAAACAGTGGGTTAACCAATTGTAAACAGACCACACCTAAGACCAACTGGATGAAGATGTTATTACGCCTGAGGGGGTTAAGGGCCCGTAATCTGAACCCAAAAAAGGACAGGTTGAAGACATGAGCGTATTGGTAACTGGCGGGGCCGGCTATATTGGCAGCCACATGGTGCTGGCGCTTTTGGACGCCGGTCAGGATGTGTGCGTGATCGACAATCTCACCACCGGCTACCGGTGGGCCGTCCCAGAACAAGTCTCGTTCATTGAAGCAGATGTGGGCGATAAAGGCGCCGTTCGTCAGGTTATTGAGCGCCATGATGTGGATGCCATGGTTCATTTTGCCGGTTCCATCGTGGTCCCTGAATCGGTGTCTGATCCGCTCGGCTACTATCACAACAACACCGTCAACTCGCGCAGCTTGATCGAATGCTGCGTGGAAACGGGCGTGAAGAACATGATCTTCTCATCCACGGCCGCTGTTTACGGCACGCCCGCCGTGAGCCCGGTTACGGAAGAGACACCTACGGACCCCATCTCTCCTTATGGTGCCTCCAAGCTGATGACCGAGTGGATGCTCCGCGACACCGCCTTTGCCCATGATTTCAACTATGTGGCGTTGCGCTATTTCAACGTGGCGGGCGCCGATCCTGAAGGCCGTTCCGGCCAGTCAAACCCGGCCGCGACCCACTTGCTGAAGGCGCTCATGCGCACGGCTCTGGGCATCAGTGACCACATGAAGATTTTCGGCCGCGACTATGAGACCCGCGACGGCACGTGCATCCGCGACTACATCCACGTCTCCGATCTGATTGGCGCTCACCTGGCGGCTCTAAGCTATCTGCGTGACGGCGGCGAGAGCGGTGTCTTCAATTGCGGCTATGGTCATGGCTGCACCGTTTTGGAAGCCATTGCCGCAGTTGAACGGGTTCTGGACCAGAAAATCAATGTGGTGGATGCCGACCGGCGCGCCGGTGATCCGCCGGAGTTGGTGTCTGTTGCCGATAAAGCCCGGAGTGTTCTGGGCTGGACGCCAAAACATGATGATTTGGATGTGATTGTGCAAACCGCCTATGATTGGGAGAAGATTTTGAACGCCCGGGTCGATGCCGCAGAGTAAGTTTTCCCCAATTTTTTGGTGAAATTTGATCGGTGACCTCTGGCATGTGCCCAAAAATCTTCTCATTATCACTCTAGCGAGACGTCCATGCTGAAGATTCGCAGCGAAATACTCTCAATATTTGCCTTTGTTCTCGTTTGGGCAGGGGTGATCGGTGCTGCTGCGCCATCTCCTGCGAAAGCTGAGGGTTGGAGCTACAACAAAGCGTCTTTTGCGCGCTACCTGAAATCCATGCGCACGCGCGCCATTCGGAGCGGGGTGTCCCGCGCGGTGGTGGACAGGGCGTTTAAGAACCTGAAGCCAAACCCGGAAGTACTGAAATTAGCCGCCTTTCAGCCAGAGTTTAAGCTGACCGCGTGGGCCTATCTCGACAAGACGGTTTCAGACGTTCGTATCGCCAACGGCAAGAAGAACTATGCCGCGCGCAGAGCACTGCTCGACAAGCTGGAGGCCCGCTATGGCGTGCCGAAGCGTTACATTGTGGCGATCTGGGGCTTGGAGAGCCGCTACGGCGCGCGCAAGGGCGATCTGCCCGTGATCCAGTCGCTGGCCACATTGGGTTACACCGGCAAGCGCAAGCGCTTTGGCCGCCAGCAGCTTATTGCAGCGCTGAAAATTCTGCAGCGCAGGGACATTCCTCTCTCCCAGTTCACAGGGTCTTGGGCCGGCGCGATGGGGCACACCCAGTTCATTCCCACCACCTACAACGCATATGCGGTGGACTGGACAGGCGACGGCACTCGGGACATCTGGAACTCTGTGCCGGACGCGCTTGCCTCAACCGCGCGTTACTTAAAGGTTTCCGGCTGGCGCAAAGGCGAGCCTTGGGGCGAGGAAGTCAAAATCCCGCGCAACTTCAATACCCGCCGCGCCGGGATCAAGAAGCGCAAGCCCCGCCGCGTGTCCGAGTGGGCCAAGCTGGGTGTAAAGCCGATCGGCGGCGGAAAGTTCCGCTCCACACGGCGCGGGGCGTGGCTGTTGTTGCCGTCCGGGCGCCGGGGGCCGGCCTTCCTGGTCTACCGGAACTTCCGCACAATCATGCGCTACAACAATTCAGACAAATATGCGCTGGCCGTCTCTTATCTGGGCGACCGGATCATCGGAAAGCCGGAGTTCCGCGCCAAATGGCCCAGATCCGGCACGCCTCTGATGCTGGCGGGACGCAAGGAACTGCAGATCTATCTCACCAAGCTTGGCTTGTACTCAGGCGAGATTGATGGCGCTGTGGGCCGGGAAACGGAAAAGGCAATCCGCAAGTTTCAACGCTCTAAGGGTCTGAAACCAGACGCTTATCCGTCTGTGGAACTTCTCAATCGGCTGAAGTCCGGCGCCTGATGTCTTGAGATCGGCACGATCTTGTGAGAAGAACGGGGCCATGAGTATCAGGTCCATAGCTCTCCTTGCGCTGAGCGCGCTGTTCGCAAGCCTGGCGGCAACCTCTTCTTGGGCACAGAAGGCAGATACGCTTAAGCCTCAAGAGGCCTACAGTTACATCAAAACCAAGAAGCCAAAGTACGAGATCTTTGTCCTGGGGGATTCGATCGCCGCCGGCATGTGGGCGGGTCTGCGCCGCATCTCGCAGGGAAATCGCGAGCTCAACTTCAAAGGCCGCTACAAGGAAGAATCCGGCTTTGCGCGCCCGGACCGGTATGACTGGAACAGCGCCATTGAGAAGCTGGTCACCTCTCAAAACATCGATATTGCAATCGTCATGCTCGGAGCCAACGACCGGCAGAATTTCCGGGCTGAGAGCGGTACGTTCCAATTCGGCTCAGAGGAATGGCTGACCTCCTACCGGCAGACCTTGGACAAGTTCTTCGGCCAGTTGAAGGATGCGGGCACGGCGGTTTATGTGGCCGGCTTGCCGCCCATGGCCCAGCCCGCCTATGACCGGGCAGCGAAGTTCATCAGTAACATCCAGCGTGAGCAGGCTGAGAAACTGGGCATCCGTTACATTCCGGTGCGCAAGGCCTTTACCAACGAAAAGGACGAGTTCGTCTGGCAAGGTCCCGACATCACCGGCGCAGTGCGCAGGCTGCGCGCCAAAGACGGCATCCACTTTTATAAGCGAGGCAACAACAAGCTGGCATCCATCATTCTGGATGTGGTGCGCAAGGATGTGGAAGATGCCGGCAAAAACGTGGCTCCAGAGCGAGTGGAGACGGTAGTTGCCGTCACGGTCGACGACGGCAGCGCTGGTGAGGTGGAGACGCCGGGTCCCGATGAAAGTGCCCCTGTGTTCCCCACATTTGGTCAGGAATCAGAGCTGGAACCCCTCGCCATAACGGCGCCGGAACAGACAACATTGGCTGGCCGCTCTGCCCCTGGAAGCCCATCGCTTCCGAGCCGGACATCCTATCAGCCGGTGATTGAGGACGTGGGGCAAGCCTTTGAGGCCGTTCGGCAAAACACAGCGCCGAACACGCCTGCCGGAGCGGCGTTCCGACAGGGCATATTGCCCGATCCTGTAAAGAACCGGGCGGACGATCATTCCTGGCCAAGAAGCTAGACAGCCGGTTACCGAGGCAGTTCTGTTGACCCCATGAGGAAGGCATCCACGGCGTGCGCGGCTTGCCGCCCTTCACGGATCGCCCAAACCACCAGCGATTGGCCGCGGCGCATATCGCCGGCAGAAAAGATCTTTTCCCGGGACGTTTGGTAGGCCAACTGATCTGCCAGAACATTCCCGCGGCCATCCAGCTCAAGGCCCAATTCTTCGACCATGCCGCCATGCACCGGATGCACGAACCCCATGGCGAGCAAAACCAGATCGGCGCGCAGCTCGAACTCACTGCCCTTGACGGGCTTCATGTTCTCATCAACCCGCACGCAGTTAATGGCGGTCACCTGTCCGTCTTCCCCTTCGATGGACTGGGTCATCACCGAGAAATCCCGCTCCGCGCCTTCGTCTTGGCTGGAGGAGGTGCGGAACTTCAGCGGCCAGTGCGGCCAGGTGAGGTCTTTGTTTTCTTTCTCCGGTGGAACCGGCATGATTTCCAGTTGCGTTACCGAAAGCGCGCCCTGGCGGAAGGACGTGCCAATGCAGTCCGAGCCCGTGTCGCCGCCACCAATGACAATCACGTGTTTGCCGGCCGCGCTGATGGACCCTGTTTCATCAAACGGCTCCCCCGAGACGCGGCGGTTCTGCTGGGGCAGAAAGTTCATGGCGAAATGCACGCCGTCAAGTTCGCGGCCCGGCACCGGCAGGTCCCGCGGCGCTTCTGAACCGCCGGTGAGCAGCACCGCGTCATGGTTCTCTTCAAGTTGTTTGGCCGTTATGTCCTGGCCCACATGCACCCCGCAGTGGAACTTCACCCCTTCGGCTTCCATTTGCTGCACGCGCCGATCGATCAGGTGCTTTTCCATTTTGAAGTCAGGAATGCCATAGCGCAGCAGGCCACCCGGCTTGGCGTGCTTTTCGTAAAGATGCACCTCATGGCCCACGCGGGCCAATTGCTGCGCGGCGGCAAGGCCGGCCGGGCCGGAGCCGACGATCGCGACCTTCTTACCGGTCTTGGTTTCAGCCGGCTTTGGTTCGATCCAGCCATTTTCCCAAGCTTTGTCCACGATCGCGCACTCAATGGTTTTGATCGTGACGGGAATGTCTTCAATGTTCAGCGTGCAGGAGGCTTCGCAGGGCGCCGGGCAAATGCGGCCTGTGAACTCAGGAAAGTTATTGGTTGAGTGCAGGTTTCGTGAGGCCTCTTCCCAGTCTTTGTTGAACACCAGATCGTTCCAATCAGGGATCTGATTGTTCACCGGACACCCATTGTGACAATAGGGAATGCCGCAATCCATGCAGCGGGCAGCCTGACGTTCCACGTCGCGGTCTTCCAGCGGGATCATGAACTCCCGATAGTTGCGCACCCTGTCGGCTGCGGGCTTATAGGTGCGCTCCTGGCGCTCAATCTCGATGAAGCCTGTTACCTTACCCATGGTGCTTACTGTCCCCGCCTTAGACCTATGTTCATTTCGCCGGTTTGCGCCTGCTGGATTTCCTCAAGGGCGCGGCGGAATTCCACCGGCATCACCTTTACGAATTTCGGCAGGTAAGTGTCCCAATCGTCAAGGATCGTCTTGGCCCGTGTCGAACCGGTATACCGTGCCTGATTCTCAATGAGCTGATGCAGGCGCTCTGCATCAAAGCGGGTCATATCCGTCCGAACATCCACAAGACCGTGGCGCTCCAGGTCCGCGCCGCTTTGGTGCTGATCCTCACTATGGTCAGCTTCTTCAGCCACGGGTTCCAGGTCCACCATGGCCAAGTTGCAGCGCTGCTCAAAATCACCTTGTTCGTCGAGCACGTAGGCGATGCCCCCGGACATGCCGGCGGCAAAGTTTCGGCCCGTCTCGCCCAGCACAACCACAATACCGCCGGTCATGTATTCGCAGCCATGATCGCCTGTGCCCTCAACCACGGCGATGGCGCCGGAGTTGCGCACGGCAAAGCGCTCGCCGCCTATGCCGCGGAAGTAGCATTCCCCGGAAATGGCACCATACAGAACGGTGTTGCCCACAATCATGCTTTCATCCGGGTTGATGCCGCTCTTTTCTGGCGGCCGCACAATGAGTTTGCCGCCCGACAGGCCCTTGCCCACATAGTCATTGGCTTCGCCCATCAGATCGAGCGTGACCCCGTGGGAGACCCAGGCTCCAAAGCTCTGGCCGGCAACCCCGTTCAGCGAGAACCAGATCGTGTCTTCCGGCAGACCCTTATGGCCATAGCGCTTGGCCACTTCGCCGGACAGCATAGCGCCGGCGGTCCGGTCGGTGTTGCCGATCTCAAAGCTTTCCTTCACCGGCTTGCGATCCTCCAAGGCGGGTTTTGCTGCTTCGATAAACTTGCGGTCCAGAATGTCGTGGATCGGGTGGTCCTGACGGTCGGAGTTGTAGGTGGCAATCTCATCGCCCACGTCAGGCTTGAAGAACAGGTTCGTAAAATCGAGACCCTTTGACTTCCAATGTTCCGTGGCCGCCTTGGTGTCCAAGATGTCCGATTGGCCGATCATCTCAGAGAACGTGCTGAAGCCCATTTCGGCCATCAGACTGCGCACTTCTTCCGCCACGAAGAAGAAGTAATTCACCACATGCTCCGGCTTGCCTTTGAAGCGTTTGCGCAATTGGGGGTCTTGGGTGGCAACGCCCACCGGGCATGTGTTGAGATGGCACTTGCGCATCATGATGCAGCCGGTCGCGATCAGCGGGGCGGTGGCAAAGCCGAACTCGTCTGCGCCCAACAGTGCGCCGATCACCACGTCGCGCCCGGTCCTCAGACCACCGTCCACTTGCACTGCGATGCGGCCGCGCAGGTTGTTGAGCACCAGGGTTTGGTGTGTTTCAGCCAGCCCGATTTCCCAAGGACTGCCCGCATGCTTGATCGAGGTGAGGGGAGAGGCGCCGGTGCCCCCTTCGAAGCCGGAAATGGTCACGTGATCGGCCCGGGCCTTTGAAACGCCTGCAGCCACCGTGCCGACCCCCACTTCGGAGACCAGTTTCACGCTCACATCCCCGTCCGGGTTCACGTTTTTAAGGTCGTAGATGAGCTGAGCCAGATCCTCGATGGAATAGATGTCATGGTGCGGCGGCGGCGAGATCAGCCCCACGCCCGGGGTGGAGTGGCGCACCTTGGCAATGGTCGCGTCCACCTTGTGACCCGGCAACTGGCCACCTTCTCCAGGCTTTGCCCCTTGCGCCATCTTGATCTGCATCATGTCGGAGTTGACCAGATACTCCGTGGTCACACCGAACCGGCCAGAGGCCACCTGCTTGATGGCGGAGCGCATGCTGTCGCCGTTTTTCATGGGCTTGAAGCGGTCGACCTCTTCGCCCCCTTCGCCCGTGTTTGACTTGCCGCCAATGCGGTTCATGGCAATAGCCAAGGTGGTGTGGGCTTCCCGCGAGATGGAGCCGAAGGACATGGCACCGGTGGCGAAGCGCTTGACGATTTCAGCCGCCGGCTCAACCTGATCCAGTGGGATGGGTTTACGGCCGGTTTCCTTCGCATCACGAATGCGGAAGAGACCGCGCAAGGTCATCAATTGCTGGCTCTGCTCATTTATGGTTTTGGCAAAGTTCAAATATTTTTCCGGCAGTTCGCCGCGCACCGCGTGCTGCAGGTCGGCGACGGATTCCGGGGTCCAGCTATGGTTCTCACCGCGGATGCGGAAGGCATATTCGCCGCCCACCTCCAGCGAGTTTTCCAACACGGGGTTGAGGCCAAACGCATCTGCGTGGCGGCGTACGGTCTCCTCAGCGATGCCCTCAAGGCCGACGCCCTCAACGGCTGTATTGGTGCCGGTGAAATACTGCTCCACAAACTCAGACGAAAGGCCCACGGCATCAAAGATCTGGGCGCCGCAATAGGACTGGTAGGTGGAAATGCCCATCTTGGACATCACTTTCAAGATGCCCTTGTTGATGGCCTTGATGTAGCGCTTTGCCGCCTCTTCGGCAGTCAGGCTGGTGTCCTCAAGCTGCGGCAGCATATCTTCAAGCGTTTCGAAGGCCAGCCACGGGTTGATGGCTTCCGCACCATAGCCCGCCAAGGTGCAGAAATGATGCACTTCGCGCGCTTCGCCCGTTTCCACAACCAGACCAACCGATGTTCTAAGGCCGCGGCGAATGAGATGGTGATGCACTGCGGAGGTGGCCAGGAGAGACGGTATGGCCACGCGGTCAGGGCCCATCAAGCGGTCCGACAGCACGATGATGTTGTATCCATGGGCCACGGACGTCTCGGCGCGGTCACACAGATTGTCGAGCGCCGTTTTCATGTATCCCGCGCCCCGTTCCACCGAATAGGTGATGTCCAGCGTGGTGGTCAGGAACTGGTTGTCGGCAATGTCGCCGATGGCCCGCAGTTTCTCCAGGCCTTCATTGTTGATGATGGGCTGGCGCACTTCCAGACGTTTCAGGCTGGACGTGCCCTTCAGGTCCAACAAGTTGGGGCGCGGTCCAATGAACGACACCAGAGACATGACAAGCTCTTCGCGGATCGGGTCGATCGGCGGATTGGTGACCTGAGCGAACAACTGCTTGAAGTAAGTCGCCAAAATCTTGGACTTTGATGATAGCGCAGAGATCGGCGTGTCGGTACCCATGGAGCCCACAGCTTCCTGCCCGGTGTGCGCCATGGGGGTCAGCAGAAACTTGATGTCTTCCTGGGTATAGCCAAAAGCCTGTTGGCGTTTCAGGAGGGAAACGTTGGAACGCGGTGCGGACCGTCCGACCGGCGGCAGGTCGCGCAGGCGAATCTGGCTGCGCGCCAGCCACTCCGAGTATGGGTGGCGTTTGGCGAGATCAGCCTTTAGCTCCTCATCGGAAATGATCCGGCCTTGTTCCAGATCGATCAGCAGCATTTTGCCGGGCTGCAGGCGCCATTTGCGCACGATATCCTCTTCGGGAATATCCAGCACACCCATCTCGGAGGCCAGGAGCACCCGGTCGTCGGAGGTCTCCAGAAAGCGGCAGGGGCGTAGGCCGTTGCGGTCGAGCGTAGCGCCGATCGCGCGGCCGTCGGTAAAGGCGATAGCGGCCGGGCCGTCCCAAGGTTCCATCAACGATGCATGATACTCATAGAACGCACGCCGTTTCTCATCCATCAGCGGGTTGCCGGCCCAAGCTTCCGGGATCATCATCATCATCGCATGGGCCAGCGAGTAGCCACCCTGGGTCAAGAGCTCTAAGGCGTTGTCAAAGCACGCAGAATCCGATTGCCCTTCATAGGAGATCGGCCACAGCTTCTGCATGTCTTCGCCATAGATCGGCGATGCCATAGTGGCCTGACGGGCGGCCATCCAGTTGAAGTTGCCACGCAGCGTGTTGATCTCCCCATTGTGGCAGATCATGCGGTAAGGGTGCGCGAGCGGCCAGGAGGGGAAGGTGTTTGTGGAAAAGCGCTGGTGCACCAGAGCAAGCGCGGATTCAACGCGCTCATCCTGCAGATCCAGGTAATAGCCCGGAAGCCCTGGGCCCAGCACCAGGCCCTTGTAAACGATGGTGCGCGCTGAGCAGCTCACCGGGAAATAGTCCGGCACCGCTTCGGGCGTGCGCTCGCGCAACCGGTTGGACACCACCTTGCGCATGACGAACAGCTTGCGCTCGAACGTCACCTCATCGGGAATGCCCGGGCCGCGCGCCACAAACACCTGTCGCTGTACAGGCTCGGCAGGCTTTACTGTTTCGCCCAGAACAGAATTGTCCACCGGCACATCGCGCCAGAACAAAACCTCCAGGCCTTCCTCTTTGGCCACTTCAGCATAGGTGGCCTCGATAGCCCGGCAATGGTCTTCGTTGCGCGGCATGAACATGTGGCCCACGCCGTAATGTTCCGGCTCGGGCAGGGTGTGGCCCAGCTTCTCGGCTTCGGCTGCGAAAAACGTGTGCGGCAACTGGAGCAGGATACCGGCACCGTCGCCGGCCTTTGGGTCCGCGCCAACCGCGCCGCGATGCTCCAGGTTGCACAGAATGGATAAGGCGTCTTCAACGATCGAATGGCTTTTCACGCCTTTGATGTTGCAGATCATCCCGACGCCGCAGGCATCATGTTCGTTTTTGGGATGATAAAGCCCTTGGGGCTGAGGCAGGCCGGTGGGTTTTCGCGTCACGGCAGTGCCCGATCCTGAGTGTTGATCTGGTTGAATTTGCTCTGCCATGTTCCGCCTCCTCTCATCCCATTCAACTCATCAGCCAAAAAACGTCCCCCTGGAGGGCCTTCGTGCCCGGCTGGTATCCTCGGCCTTTTGGGAGGGTGAGGGTTTGTAACAGCCGGCTTCAGATGCGGCTGTTCAGGCGGCGGTTTTATCCGCGCGCGCAGCCGTCGAGAACCGTTTGGGCCGGTGAAATGTAACGTTATTTGACGTACAATAGTTCACAGCTTCATGACCAATCTGGTGCCAAGTGGTTCTCGGATTTGGCTGAAAGGACAGCACTACTGTCCTAATCCGCGGGCAAATTGCCAGAAAATGGCGCCGGGTGCAAGTCGTCCTAAAGGGGGAGCGGCAATATGCGGGTCAGGCGCGGTTTGGGGCCTGCTTTAAGGCGTCAACAACGGCGAAAAAGGCCGGCTTTGGCTGCAAGTCCCCGTCAAAAAGGGCCGGCCGTGGCGCCCCGTGTTTGCGTTTGAACGGCGCATGTCCGGTGACAATCCAGTGGCCTGCATCGCTCAGGCCCCAAAACCCGAGCCTTTTCACGTTGTCATTCTCCAGGACGCCGCCCAGATAATCGCTGTAGATCGCGGCAATCAGCTTGTCTCGCTTGGCAATGTTCTGCGGCAGCTCGATATCGTTCACATCCAATTCGGTGATGTAAACCTCCAGCCCGAGTTCGCCCAGTCCGCGGATAAAGGCGTTAAGAGTGGACTTGTGCACCGGCTGGGTGGGCAGCAGGTGGGCCTGCAAGCCAACCGCGTCAATGGAGAGCCCGGTCTTCATCAGCCGCTCCACAGTTGCCAGAGCGGTGTCGCGCTTACGCTGGCAATAGGCGGCACCGCAGCTCAAGCCATAGTCATTGATCAACAGTTTGGCCTTTGGCGCCGCGCGGCGCGCAATGCGGAACAGAAAGAGCAGGAACTCATCCCCGTGTCGGTCCAGAACAGGACCCTTGCGATACCCGAGCGCGCGGTCGGAGAACGGCTCGTTGATGACATCCCAACTGACCGTGAGGTCTGCATAGCGGGTCATCACCTTCCGGGTGTAGGCCATGTAATCGCGCACGAACGTGCCACTCTCGGCATCGTTGAGCCATGCAGGCTGGGTTTGATGCCAATAAAGGGCATGGCCATGCAGGCGTAGAGCGTTGGCCCGGCAAAACGATGCGATGGCGTCCATCTGCTCAAACGCCAACTTTCCGCTCCGTCTTGGCGCCAGAACTTCCGGTTTCATCGCCGTTTCAGGGGTGACAATGTCACAATGATGGGCAATCAGATTCTCAAGATTGAACCCTCTGCCACCATAGTAGGCCGTGGAGATTTCAAGAGATTTCTCCGCGGCCAGCGCTTTGAGGCTGACCTCGGTGCGGAACGGCTTGGGCTGTGCCGACGGTGTGGCCACGGCAGCAACTGAAGCTGCCGCACCGGCCAGGAAACTCCGTCGGTTCATTTTCCAAACCGCATGTGCATGGCTCAGCCCGCGAGGCTCAAAGGAGCGCCGGCGGCAGCGTTGGGCAGACGAACGGGCTCACTGACCTGGCCGTCCTTGCTCAGCGCGTGGTCAAAATAGTCGATCGTTTTTGCCAACCCGTCTTTCAAGGGCACCTTCGGCGCCCACTCCAGGTTCTCTTTTGCGCGGCTGATATCAGGCTTGCGCTGCTGCGGATCATCCGCGGGCAGGGGTAGGAACACCAACTTTGACGAACTGCCGGTCATGTCGATGACCATCTCGGCCAACTCGCGGATGGTGAATTCGCCGGGATTGCCCAGATTGATCGGGTCGCGGCCTTGTTCAGGTCCGGAACGCATCAGGCGGATCAGGCCCTCCACCAAATCGTCCACATAGCAGAACGAGCGGGTTTGCTGGCCCTCGCCGTAAACTGTGATGTCCTGGCCCTTCAGGGCTTGGACGATGAAGTTGGAGACCACCCGGCCATCATTGATCTGCATGCGTGGGCCGTAGGTGTTGAAGATGCGGGCAATCCGGGTGTCCACCGGCTGTTCCTGGCGAAACGCATAGAACAGCGCTTCGGCAGATCGCTTGCCTTCGTCATAGCAGGCGCGTTCGCCGTAGGGGTTCACATTGCCCCAGTAATCTTCCGGCTGCGGGTGCACATTCGGGTCGCCATAGACCTCGCTGGTGGAGGCTTGGAGAACTTTGGCATTGCAGGCTGCGGCGATTTCCAAGGCGTGCAGGGCACCCAGGAAAGAAGTGCGCATGGTGTCTACGGGCAGGGCCTGGTAGTGCACAGGTGATGCCGGGCAGGCCAGATTGTAGATCTGATCCACCTGCTCCCAGTAGGGCTTGGCCACATCATGCCGGCGCATTTCAAATGAACCGGCATCCAGCAGATGGCTCACATTGGCCTTCGAACCGGTGTAGTAATTGTCCAGGCCCCTGACCTCGTGGCCCTCATTGATCAGCCGCTCACACAGGTGACTGCCGATAAAGCCAGCCGCACCGGTAACCAGAATTCTCTTACACATTGCGATACCCATTTCCATCAAACACATGTGGGACGTAGGCCAGTTGCCGGGACACCGGCAGAGGCCTGATATAGGTCGGTTGAACTGGCCCGGGGTTGAATAGATACATGAGCCAGGCCGTCAAAAGTCCAAGCATCAAACCCACCACCAGAGCCGCCGGCAGAAGCACCCGGGGGTTTGGATCGGAGGGTTTGGACGTTGCATAGGCAACAGAGATGATACGGGTGTTCCCCGTGGGCAGACCAATCTGTTCCTTCACCTGCTTGGCCCGGGTCAGGAACGTTTCATAGACTTGGCGGCTGGAGGCAGCTTCTTGTTCAAGCTCTCTCAGGCGAACACCGTCGGAATTCGACTTTGCTGCGGTCTCTTTTAGCTTGGCCAGTTGGCGCTCCATGGCCTTCTGGTTCTGCAGAGCCACGTTGTAGGCCACCTGATAGCGTTCAGTGACCCGTGCGAGATCCCGTCTCAGCGCGGTCTCCAGACTGCGGCGCAACTGCACGGCGGCCTGCATCTGGGGATGTTGGGGCAGGTAGCTGACCGACAGGTTGGCTTCCCTGGCCCTGGCGTCTGCGAGACGCACAAGAAGACCGTTGGAGACACTGGACTCCAGAGCTTCAGATTGCACCGCCCCGTTCAGAGGCTGCTTTGCAAGTCGGCGCGCTTCATCCAGATTTGACTTGGCGGTTTCGGTTGCCGTTTGGGCAAGCCCCAACTGATTGTTGGTGTCGCGGAGCTGCTGTTCCACAACGAGCACGTTCTGCGCACCAATGAGGCCGTTCTTGCGGCGATAATCTTCAACGGCCTGGGAGGCGGCCAGGGCTGCTTCGCGCAAATCGCTCAACCGGCTGTCCAGCTCGGTGGCGGCCTCGCGCGTTGTGTTGCTGGAATGACGGCGGCTTTCGGAAACATAGATCTGGGCAATACCATTGCTGATCCGGGCCGCCTTTTCAGGATCGGTGGACCGCATGGCAATCTGCACCACGTAGGTGTTGCCTTTGCGCTTCACTTTGAGCCGCTTTAACAGCTTGCGCTTGGCCTTGTCGTAAGGGCTCATGGCCGCGCTGGAGGCATCTCCCAGGACAATCGACTTGGCGGTGCCGACAAGGGCTTTGACGACCTCCGATCGGATCCCGCCCACAAATTCCGGATCCTGATCCAGGTTCTCCCGGCTGATGATGCGCGCCAGCACGGATTCAGAGTGAATAATCGCGACCTGGCTTTCCACCAAGGCCGTGTCGGCGCCGAGGGCCGATGACCCAAGCCCTGACGGCACCACTTCGCCCTCGGTGAGTTCTTTCTTGCGAGGATCGATCAGGATTTCCGCCACTGAAGTGTAGAGCGGCGTTGCGCTGCGCACATAAAGCACAGACAGGAAGACAGCCAGAACAGTAACCCCGACAACGATCCAACGCTGGCGCCACATGGCGCTGGCACATTCCTTCAGCTCAGCGGCAAAGCCGGTCTGACGCTGCATTTCCATACGTGCAAAATGGAGACGCTCTATGGCTTCAAAGAATTGGTCGTTGTTACGTTGCATCTCGCTCTCCTAGAGAAGCGTCCCATTTCAAGACAATTTGGGTCAGGCGTTGCCGATTCGGCTCTGTCTGTAACTGGACAGCAGCACAATCCATGCCGAACTCGTCCGATCAGTGGCGCCTCATCACACGCTGATGCACTTTCTTCAGAAAGCCGAAGAGCTTGGGGTATGCGCGCAGGTTGTTCTTCGCGCGCCAGTAGAGCCAAACCAGGGTGCCTTTGGCGCTTGCAGGCACCATCAATTCAAACAGCGGACGCGGCGTGCAGCCCAAGTGCCTCTTGTAAGGCTGATCGCCGCCGGACAGATCGAAGTGTGTAACACCGTCTTCGGCCAGACGGGTGATGCTCTCCAACAGGATCTGGAGGCCCGGCGAGGTGCGTTCGTGACGCCCCATCCGGAAGCTCAGAAGCGTCCCCACAAAATGGTCTTTATAACGGATGCCGAACTGCGCACTGATCGGCTCACCGTCGCAGGTCAACACGGCTGAGAACGATTTCAGGTCATCGTGGCGGCGGGCACACACGTTCTCATAAAGTCGCCGCCAGGCCTCGTCCTGCAATCCATCCGGGCGTCCCAGAGCGTTGAAGCGCTCTTGGCGCATGGCCCAGATGGTATCGAGTGTGTCCTTGGGCGTGACTTCGGTGGTGAACGTCACAGCCCGCGCGGAGGTCTTGGCCATCTGCTTGATCTTTTGCCGGACCGCGCGGCGCATCTTGGGCTTGATAAGACTGTGGGCTTGCCCGGGCGCGGCGGTGCTCAATTGCATGGACCAGGCAGAGTAGGGGAGCTTGGCCAGAAAGCGAGGGCGCACCAGGGCCGGCTCAACCTCGTCCAACTTGCTGATGAAGATGAGATCATGAGCCGGGAGCCGCCGTCGGGCCTGTTGGAAGAAGCTATCAATCGCTGCCTGATGGTTTCGCAGGTTCGGACTCAAAACGGGCGCATAGAAGTCGCTCACCCCCAGATCGGGCGCGGAGATGATGCGCATGCCGCGTTTTTTGTACCGGCACAATGGCAGGATAATCTCCGCGCGCCCGCCTTCTTGACGCGATCCCGCCACGATGAGCGGTTCGGCGAGCCCTGAGCGCCGGGCTGCATCGTACCACGCCGAGACCCATCCTACCGTCTGGAAGGGACCAGCATGGCCTTGCGTTGATAACTGCAGCCAATCGTCTTCAATCTGACTGAGATCAGTAAAAACCTCTATGTGCCAGTCATTTGTGGCGCCGGCTTGACCCGCGGTATAAAGCCATTCTGCAGTACTGCTGGTGCTCATCGGCGCCTGCTCGCTGTTCACATTTCGCTGCGCTCCCTTCAGCAAGTTCCGGACCAGTCAAGGAGGCGCCTTGTCTGCGCTGCGAAGCGGCATGGTTCTTGCTCAAACTTGGGCACTTATTGGCGGAACCAGCAGGCAGACACTTTCGTGAAACGGATCATTACAGCCTCGATCATCGATCAAATGCTGATCAGCGCGATGATGTTCGCCATTAACCTGCTTCTGATCAGTCAGGCCGGGGCCGAGAGCTTTGGCCGATTCATTGTGGTTTTGGCCGCCTTTCTGCTCAGTTTCGGGGCGCAAAACGCTCTTATACTGGTGCCGATCAACGTGCTCATCCCCGGCCGGCGCAAGCCCATGCAATCTCGGAACCTGAGGATGCTGGCCACCGTGGACATCGCGGTGATTGGTCTGTCAGCGCTGGTGGTGGCGGCCGTTGTGGGGCTCTTGGGATTTGGGCCCGCACTGATGGCCGCATCGGCCGCTTTGGTGATTTTTGGCTCAAACCGGGAATTGATGCGCACGGTGTATCAGACCCAGAACCGCGCTGAGCGCTACCTGGCCATGGATTGTCTGGTGATCGCGGCCACCTGCCTGGCCTTGTGGATCACATGGCCGCTGATGGCGCCGGAAACGGCAGCCATCGTCTCCCTGGCCTTCGGCAACATGGTGGGCACGAGCCTGCTGGGCACCAAGGTGCAGCGCACGCCGAAGCGCCTCTTTGCGATGCTGAGGCGCTACTCGGAGTATTGGACCAAATCGCGCTGGGCATTGGCCGGTGCGGCGGTGACCGACGTTCAGATGCGCTTCTACATTTTCGCGATCGAGATTCTTCGAGGCAGCGCCACCCTCGGCGTTCTGCAGGCCGGACGGGTTCTGGTGAACCCCATTGCCATGTTGGCGTTTGCGTGGGCCAGAGCCATCCGGCCCAACATGGCAGAACGGCTGACCGCAGGAGACCGCTCCGGCGCTCTCACCATGATGAAGCAGGGGATCGCTCTGCTCGCAGCGATCGGGGTGAGCTATCTTACTGTGCTCAATCTGGCGTGGCCGTTGATCGACGCGCATCTGGTGAAAGGCCGTTACCCCGGCCTTTACGACACCCTTCTGGTGTGGAGCGTGTTCGCGATTTTGAACGTGCCCTCGATCTGCATCAGCATCTATCTTCAGGCAGGTCACAAGTATCGCCAACTGACCATATGCGGCGCATTTTCGGCGGCCGGCTCCAGCCTGCTGCTCTGCCTGCTGGCGTTGGACGTGCCGAGCATCTGGGCCATCGGCGCTCTTATCGTGGGCGAAGTCATAATGATGACCGGTCTTCTCAAAGTAATGCGTGCGGAATTTTCAGGACCTCAAGAGCATGACACCGTCCCTCGCCCAGCCGTTTGATCGGGCTGCGCTGGCGGCTATGGCGCCACCGCGCACCAGTTTTGCCGAGCGCTTGGCGGCGCTGGTGCCGGCGCTGGTCTTGCTCAACCCGATCTTGATCTGGCCCTTGCTCTACGCAACGCCCATTGGCGGAGGTCATGGTTTGAACTTCGGCTTCGGCGCCTCTCAAAGCTACCTCATTCACAAGATCTGGATGCCGCCATTGTTCGGTCTCATGGTGGTGATGGCCTTTACGGCAGGTCGCAGACATTTGCAGCTCAACATGGCCTACATCATCGGCTTTGCAGCGTTCTTCGCCTGGAGCGCGCTCAGCATCCTGTGGGCCTTAGCTCCGGCGGTGGCCGCATCACGGCTGGCCTTGCAGATCATGATCGCACTCAGCATCTATCTCTCCTTTGCGCTGGTGAAAGACAGCAGAAAGATCCTGGAGCCCGTGTTCTGGGTGATTGTGGTCACCGTCTTCGCCAATGTGGGCTCAGTGATCATGCGCCCGCCAGGACCGATCGGTCACGAGGGGATCTTCGAGCACAAGAACAACCTGGGCGCGTTCTGCGTGGTGGCCATCATGTTCGCCCTCTACAGGCTGAGCTGGGGCAATACGTTCGGCAAGCTTGTGGCGCTGATGATGCTTCCAATTTGCGTTGCTTTGATCGCCGTCAGCCTTTCCAAAACGTCTGCCGGCCTTTTGCCGGTGTGTGTGTTCGCAGGCTTCGCGGGCGCTGCGGTGGCGCGTTGGCTGCGCGTGTCGGCAGCGTTGCAGTTCTTCGGTATTCTCGTGCTCATGACCGTCGGGGTGTTTCTGGCGGAATCTATGCTCAATCTGGATTTTTGGGACTTGTCGGAGATCGTGACGGGTGACGCGACCTTTACCGGCCGCACAGACATCTGGGCCTTCACCCTGGACCAGGTCATGCAGCGCCCCATCGGGGGATATGGTTTCCGATCGTTCTGGCAAATTGGCGCGGAAAGCCCGCCGCTCAAAACAGGGGCAACCTTCATCGCCCAGACCGCCCATGCTCACAACGGCTACATCGATATCATGCTCCATGGCGGCTTGGTTGCGCTCTTTCTGTTCCTGCCCCTGTTGGTGGTGGGGCTTCATCTCGCCGGCAGAATCGCTGACCGCAGCTTCCTGGCCGGCAGCGCCTGTCTGACGCTCATGGTGTTTTCCATTCTCTACAACCTCCTGGAGACCTCCTGGTTCCTGGGCACCAACGTTGCGTTTATCATCTTCCACATCGCATGGCTGGCGATCATCTACGATCCCATAAACGTGCGATCAGGCCATGGCGAGGCTCCGCTATGGCGCATGTGACCATTGCCATCGCAAGCTGCGGCCGGAGCAGCCTTGCAAACACTTTGGCGTCGATTGACGCGCAGGTTGTTCCGGAAAGCTGGACGATAGAGGTCGTGGTGGCCGACGACAGTTTGGATGGCCGGGCTGCTCAGATTGTCCCGGCTGCGGGCCGAAACCATCCGGTGCAGGTGATCAATGTTGCAAGCCGCAACATTGCAAAGGCCCGCAATGCCTGCCTGGACGCGGCGCGTGGCGAGTACATTATCTTCATAGATGATGACGAAGTGGCCGGCCCGGCGTGGATCGAACACCTTGTGGAAGACGCGCGCCGCATGGGTGCAGATTGCATGTTTGCGCCGGTGCACCCTGAATACGAAGCGCACGCACCCGCCTGGATCGTGGCACTCAACCCGTTGTTTCCCAGCGAGGTGCGCACGGCGCGCAGGGGTGACTTCATTGTCGGGCGCACGGGCAACAGCCTGCTGCGGCGGTCCTTCGTCGAGCGGCACAATCTGCGCTTCGATGTGTCGTTCGCCACAGGTGTTGAGGATCTGCACTTCTTTGCCCTTTGCCGGGCCAAAAAAGCCAAGATGGCCACCACCGACCGCGCGGCGGTGCGCGAGCCTGTCGATGCGTCCCGGACCACGTTGGGTTACGTTCTGAAGCTGTGCTTTGCGCGCGGCAAGGGATATGCCCGGGTCATGTCCATGACCGGTCAGGACGGATTTGCCGGCGGCCACAACAAGGCTTTGGCCTCAAGTTTTGCCAAGCTGGTCGTCTGCAGCTTGCTGGCCTGCACGGCGCTGCCGTTCGGACCATTGCGGTGGATCCGCTTTGCAAGCTCTGCGGCGATCAATCTGGGTAAGGTGGCCTACCTGGTGCAGGGGAAAGAACAGCCCGGCTGAACTCAACCGTAGTACATCTTCGCAGGAAGCGAAGGCGCGGCGGTGCGGCCTTTTTTGAGCCCAAGCAACTGCTTGGCAATTTCCCAGCAAAACAGAGGGTTGAGCACCAGATAGCGGTGCCAGAGCCGGGTCGGCTCCATGATCAGCCGATAGAGCCATTCAAGGCCTCTGGCCTGCATCCAAGGCGGCGCCTGGCTCAACAGCCCGGCATGAAAATCAAACGCTGCGCCAACCGCCAGAACCGGGAGAGACAAATCAGGAGCGTTCTCATAGGCCCACACCTCCTGGCGTGGGCAGCCCAGGCCCACAAACACAATCTTAGCGCCCGACTGCTTGATCCGCTCCACCGCTTCGGCGTTTTCTTCAGCGCTCAACTGGCGGAATTTTGAGGGCTCCATGCCGGCGATCTCCAACTTTGGAAAGCGCTCGGCGAGCTGCGCACGAAGCTTTTCCAACACGGCCGGTTTGCTGCCGTAAAAGTAGACCGGCAAGCCACTGGCCGCAGCATCAGCACAGACGCGCAATGTCAGTTCCGGGCCATAAACCCGGTCGGGCAGGGCAATGCCATGCACCAGCCGCAGCGCCCAGCGCACAGGCTGGCCGTCCGGCACCACCAGATCGAGAGCGTTCAGCCGTTGGGCATGTTGTTTGTCCAGCACGCCCGTCATCACGCCATGCACCGCCAAGGCAGAGACCGACAATGCGGATGTTGTCTCAGCGGCATGCACGACCTTCGCGCAAGCTGCTTCATAGTCCACGGCCGAGATGTTCACCTCGGCGACCTTGTGCTTGCCGAAATCGAGCATCAGCCGGCGTCCTTCCAACGGCTAATGCCGTTCTCGTAGAGATCGGCGATGATGTCCTCAATGCCGTATTTCAGCTCATAGCCCGGATAGGCCTCTTGGAAGCGTGAGATATCGCTGATCCACCAGATGTGATCGCCGGAGCGGTTGTCATCCGAATAGGTCCAATTCAGCTCCCGTCCGGCCTGGTTTTCGCACAGTGTAATGGCTTCCAGCATGGAGCACGAGGAATGACGGCTGCCGCCAATGTTGAACACGGCGCCGGATTGAGGTGCCTCACAGAAGCGCCAGAGTGCTTGCACCAGATCGCTGGAATGAATGTTATCGCGCACCTGTTTGGCCTTGTACCCAAACACCGTATAGGGCTGGCCCGTGGCTGTGCACTGCATGAGATAGGCCAGGAAACCATGGAGTTCGGCGCCGGAATGGCCGGCCCCGGTCAGGCACCCGCCGCGAAAGCAGCCGGTCTTCATACCGAAATAGCGGCCATATTCCTGCACCATCAGATCGGCCGCCGCCTTGGAGGCCCCGAAGATGCTGTGTTTGCTGGCATCGATGCTCATGTCTTCGTCGATGCCGCGCGCGTGATAGGCGTGGCTTTCATCGATCTCCCAGCGTTGCGCCAGTTCCACCAAAGGCAGGGAGTTCGGCCGGTCGCCGTAGACTTTGTTGGTGGACATGAAGGCGAAGGCCGCGTCCGGGGCGAATTTGCGCGTCGCCTCCAGGAGATTGAGCGTGCCGTTCGCATTGACGGTGAAGTCGGTGAACGGCTCGCGCGCGGCCCAATCGTGGCTTGGCTGGGCGGCCGCGTGAACCACGCTGTGAATGTCACTGCCCAGTTCCTTAAACAGCCGCATGACCGCGTCTTCATCGCGGATATCAAGCGTGTGGTGATGGTAACTCTTGCAGCGCTGCTTCAGGTCGGCAACGCGCCAGCTCGTTGAAGCTTTCGCCCCGAAGAAGTATTTGCGCATATCATTGTCGATGCCATGCACGTCCAGTCCTTGTGCCGCAAAGTGCAAGACCGCTTCGGCGCCGATGAGGCCGCCTGATCCTGTTACAACTACGCAACCCATGCTTCGTCTCCACTCTTACTGCTGAGATTGTCTCCAAGAAGGCGCCCGCCCAGCTTGGGCATCACGCACATCAGTGTTGCGGCTCCAAGTGTGGTCAGGGATTTGGTTGGTTCGCGCCAGAACGGCTCAAGCGAGTGCCCCAGCGACTTGCGCACATAGGACAGCGCGAGGGCCCCGTTCTTCATGGCGATCGCGCGGCGCGCGTAATACCGCATCTGATAAGCATTGGCGCGGGCCGAATGCATCTTGTGAAGCTCCGGCGCGACCCGCTCCACATAGGCATCGATTGCTTCCCAGCCCTTGTTCATCGCGGGAATGTTGGCCGAAAGGCCTTCATCGTGGATGCGGTAACAGGTCAAAAACCGGTCAACACCTTCGAACTGAAGCTCTGAATGCAGCGCAATTCTGAGCCAGCATTGGTGGTCCTCCGCCAGACTCAAACCTGGAGCGGATTCCTCGGTGTAGAAGTAATCCCGGCAACCATCGCCTGAGGCCGGCTCGATGATTTCATTGAAAACCGAGCGCCTGAAAAAGGCAGAAGACCCTCCTGCGATCGGGTTCCGGCTATAGACGTCTGCTGCGGTGATCCCGGTCATTTTGGGTCGGAAACGGGTGTTCAAAAGGGCGCCCTGTTTGTTGATGAACTGACAGGCGCTGTAGCTGACCCCCACATTGGGCCGGGCCTCGAAATGGGCCATGTGTGCGGCGATCTTGTCTTCGTGCCACAGGTCGTCTGAATCTATAAATCCGATGAACGCGCCCCTGGCCATGGCCAGGCCGGAGTTCCGCGCGGCCGATACGCCCGCATTGTTCTGCCAGAAATAACGAATCCTGGGGTCCGTAAAAGTCCGGCACACCATCGCTGAGTGGTCGGTGGAGCCATCATCCACAAGGATCAGCTCAAAATCGGAATATGTCTGATCCAGCACCGAGGTGATGGTGTCGGCAAGCAGATCGCCGGCATTGTAAATCGGCACAATCACGCTGACGGCCGGCGAAGAGCCAGGCGCGTACGTGTCGAAGGCTGTGTCTTTCTGAGGCTTCATGACTTAATCCCATCTGCGAGCCACCAACGCAGCAAAGTTCATGCCACCTAAAGTCGTGTAGCGGCGTGCGCCCAGGCACGGTATTTGCTGAAGGTGGAGAACGCGCTCGGAGTGTGTCCGAATGGCGCGGCATCCAGCCTGAATGCATGTAACGGCAATGATGAAAACCTGGTCAGCTCTTTCACGCACACAGCGCTTGTCTGTGACTTTATGTTTCCACGGTATTGGAGAGGCTTCGGACGCCTGCGCTGCCGCTGAGCGTCCCTATTGGCTGCCAGAACAACAACTCGCGGAGATTGTGAACTCAGTTGACGTCCTGCAGTCGCGCCATGTGGTGGACATTCACCTGGATTTCGATGACGGCTACTTGAGCGATCATGCGTGCGTGTTGCCGCTCTTGAAAGCGGCGTCTTTGCGCGCGGCGTTCTTCGTCCCCACCGATTGGATCGGCTGCAAAGGCCATCTCAACGCGCCTCAGATTAAAGAGCTGGTGCAAGAAGGTATGATGATCGGGTCCCATGGCACCGATCACCGCGCCTGGACGGAGCTTTCGGACGATGAGCTGTCCCGCCAGCTCAGGCATTCAAAACGGGTGCTGGAACAGCTCACCGGCACGAGGGTTGAGCACGCCTCGGCGCCATACGGGCTTTGGTCTCAGCGCGTTGCCGCTGCGGTGGGCGAGGCGGGGTACACGCGCCTTCGGACCTGCGACGAGCGACCGTGCGGGCCTTCGAGCTTCCTGAACCATCGCATTGTGGTCAGAGCGGGCGATGATGTGGATGCTGTCCTGAAACGGAAACTCAACGTGTTCCGCCGCGCGGTTCACAAGGCGAAGGATCTGGGCGAGCGAATTCTGGTTCAGGCGGCCTGAGGCCCACAATTACCGTAGCCGCTTTCGGGGTCTTTCTGCTATCCATCGCGCATGAACAGTGCGCTTGAAACGCTTACTCTGAATGACCAGGACCAGGCCCATCTCTCCGGGGAAAACGGTCCTGTTCTGCAATTTGCCGCACAGATGGTCGTAAAGGCCGGCGAGTTGATGGGGGCAGCTGAGCTCATTGATGTCTCGTTCGTTCACGTTGATGCCTGCCACTACTATGGTGAGGCCCATGTGGACTTTGCCCGCTTTGTGGTGGAAGGAGGCGGCCGGATGGTCGTTCCCTCCTGGACGAACACGGTACCGGTCAGCGTTGAGCTGCCGGACATGAGGCCGCCGGAGAAGTCCCCTCAATTCATTGCCGGCGCCAAAGAGCTGATGAAGCTGTACGAGCAGATGGGGTGCCGCCCGGTGTGGACCTGCGCGCCTTACCAACTGCCTGGAGGTCCGGGCCTGGGCGATCACATTGTGGGCTCTGAATCCAATGCGGTGACCTACTACAATTCCGCCGTTGGCGCCCGCACCAACAAATATGGCGACTTTCTTGACGTGTGCTGCGCCCTCATGGGCCGGGTGCCCAACGCCGGATTGCACAAGAGCGAAAACAGAAAAGGCCAGATCCTGTTCCGCCTCGGCGACGATGTGCCCGGTGCCCTAAGGAACCAGGAAATGCTGGCCCATGTGCTCGGCCACCATGTTGGCAAGCAGGCCGGATCGGCGATCCCGGTGATCGAAGGCTTGCCGCCGGACACCACCCTCGACAGCCAGAAAGCCATGAGTGCCGCCACAGCGGCCTCCGGGGGCGTTGCCTTGTTTCATGCCATCGGCGTCACTCCGGAAGCCCCCGATCTTGAAACGGTGTCCCACGGCGAAGAGCCGGCCGATGTGCGCACCATCACGCTGGCGGACTTGCGCGAGGCCCGCGATGACCTCTCAACAGCCGCTCCCGGCCGCCTCGACATGGTTGCCCTTGGCACACCGCACTTTTCGTTCACCGAGTTTGCCCGCCTGGCCGCATTGATGGACGGGCGCAAAGTGGCCGATGAGGTGGTCATGTACGTCTCCACCAGCCGCCATGTGCGCGAGCTTGCGATCCAAAAAGGCTGGGTGGACGCGTTGGAAAAGGCGGGCGTGCAGATCGTTGTGGACACCTGCACCTATTTCACACCCGCCGTCCGCGGTGCCAGGGGGCGTGTCATGACCAACTCGGCGAAATGGGCCTACTACGCGCCGGGCATGTTGCCCGTTGAGGTGTGCTTTGGCAGCTTGGAAGATTGCGTTCGGTCGGCCACGTCAGGTGAGGTTCTGCGCGATGAGACCCTCTGGCAGAAAGGCGCCGCATGATCACCGCCACCGTGCTCCATCAAGGGGAGGCAGAGGGCCCTCTTCTCGTGCTCCAGGAGCCCTTGAGCTTCTGGGGCGGGTTCGATCCCCAAACCGGCAAGATCATAGATCAACATCACCCGCAGGCGGGCGCCAACGCAACCGGCACCTTGCTGGCGCTTCCGGAGACGCGGGGCTCTGCCGGCACGCCGGCCGGCGTGGCCGAGGCCATTCGGAACGGCTGCGGACCGGCCGGGATCATCACGGCAAAAAAAGACGTCAATCTGGTGGCTGGCGTCATGACGGCCTTGCAGCTTTATGATATCTGCGTGCCGATCGTAGAGATCACGCGCGGCGACCTGGCCACTCTCACCACGGGCCGGCTGGCGCGGATCAGCGGCGCACACGTGACCATCCTTCCATAGCGGAGACCAAGATCTTGAGCAAACGCACCCAGCCCTACGGCACCTGGGCCTCGCCCATCAGCGCAGATCTTGTGGCGGGCAAATCGCTCCGCCTCGGCCAGGTCCAAGGTGTCGGGCACGATCTTTACTGGTCTGAAGGCCGCCCTGCCGATGGCGGGCGCATCACGATCGTGCACCGGGACGGGGAGGGGACGCTGATTGATCTTCTGCCGCCTCCGTTTTCTGCGCGCTCCAGCGTGCACGAGTATGGTGGCGGTGAACTGCTGGCCACCACCGATGGCGTCTTTTTCATCAATGCTGAGGATCAGGACATTTACGTGGTGCGCAGCGACCGCTCCATAGACCGCATTACCGAGAAGGAGGGCTGGCGCTTTTCCGATTTGTGTTTGGATGAAGCCAACCAACGGCTGATCGGCGTTGCGGAGATTCACAGACAAGACCACGATCCTGAGCCTGAGAACGTGCTCGCGGCCATTTCGCTTCACCCCGGCCAACGGGGAGCTGTGGAGCGGCTGGCAGAGGGCAAGGATTTCTATGGCTGTCCGCGCATATCACCGAATGGTGCCGCACTGGCCTGGTTGGAGTGGTCCTTGCCTCACATGCCCTGGGAAGATGCCACATTGAAGATGGCAGACGTGAAAGGCGGCGCCCTCGGCACGCCCCGTACAGTGGCCGGCGGCAGCGGCACGGCCGTTTTCCAGCCCACCTGGTCTTCAGACGGCGAGCTCTACTTCGTCTGGGACCGGTCCGGCTGGGGCAATCTCTACCGGCTGGCGGGCGAGGAGCCGCACTGCATTTGCGAGCGGGAGGCGGAGTTCGGTCTGCCCCTCTGGGCGCTGGGCGCGCGCGCGTTCACTTGCCTTCCAGATGGGCAGCTCTTCGTCACCTACTTTGAAGACGGCCTTTCAAAATCTGCACTGCTTGATGCGCAAACCGGAACCCTCTCCGGCTTGGACACGGGGCTGAGCAACGTTTACGGCCCAACGGTTCTGGGCGCTGAGATCGCCGCGCAGGTCACTGCAGACACCGAAGCTCCCGCCATAGGTCTCATCTCCCGCGATGGCGCAGTCGACATTATCCGCAGAAGCGCTGAGTTTGATTTGGCCAGGGACGCGTTCTCCCGAGGAGAGATCCTGAAACTCAGCGGCAAGGATGGCCGCCCGGTGTGGGCCCTGTACTACCCGCCGGCGAATGCGGACCGGCAAGGCCCTGAAGGGAGTGCGCCGCCCATGTTGGTCTCTGCCCACGGTGGACCGACGGGCATGGCCGACCGCGGGCTGAAGCTGAAAGTGCAATACTGGACCAGCAGGGGTTTCGCCTATCTGGACGTGGATTACGCCGGTAGCTGGGGCTATGGCCGCACCTACCGCGAAGCGCTTAACGGGCAATGGGGCATTGCCGACGTGGACGATGTGATCGCGGCCACCAGGGCCACGGTGGACAAAGGGCTTGCTGATCCTGCCAAGCTGGTCATCTCCGGCGGCAGCGCGGGCGGTTACACGGTGCTCTGCGCTTTGGCGTTCCACGATCTTTACGCGGCCGGTGCGTCGTATTACGGCGTGGCTGATCTGGAAAAACTTCTGGCGCTGACCCACAAATTTGAATCCGGTTACCTCTATGCGCTGACCGGCACCGAACCGGGCGACACGGACGCAGTCTTCAAGGCCCGCTCCCCGCTGGAGCATGCCGATCAGATCTCGGCGCCAGCGATCTTCTTCCAGGGCGATAAGGATTTTGTGGTGCCGCCCACGCAGAGCCGGGATATGGCCGCTTCCCTGGAAAACCGAGGTGTGCCGGTCGCCTATTTCGAGTTTGCCGGCGAAGGCCACGGCTTTCGTGCGGCAGCAACGTTGGCACAGTGTCTCAATGCCGAGTACGCCTTCTACGCCAAGGTCCTGGGTCTTGAGCCGGAAGAGGCTGTGCCCCACGTCGAAATCAAAAATGAAGGTGCTTTATCGTGAACTTTGCCTCAGACAATGCTTATGGCGTTTCGCCTGAAATCATCGATGCCTTGGTTCAAGTGAATGAAGGCGCGTCCAGCTCCTATGGGGGCGATGAGATCACCGCACAGCTAGGCGAAGAGATGTGCAAGCTCTTCGAAACCGATGTGGCGGTCTTCCCAGTACCGTCGGGCACCGGTGCCAATGCGCTGGCGTTGTCCACAATGGTGCCGTCCTTCGGGGCTGTGCTGTGCCATGAGGAAGCGCATATCAATGTGGACGAATGCGGCGCGGTTGAGCTTTACTCCGGGGGATGCAAGCTGATCGGTTTGCCGGGCGCCGGCGCTCAGCTCACCGCTGAGGGGCTCAAAGCGCGCCTGGCCGGCTTCGTGCGCGGTGACCATGATCCGCGCCGCTGCGCAGTCAGCATCACCCAGGCGAGCGAGCTGGGCACCGTGTACTCCCTGGCCGAGATCGGGGCCATTGGTGCCGTGTGCAAAGAGCACGGCATGAAGTTGCATCTGGATGGCGCGCGCTTTGCCAACGCCTTGGTCTCGCTGGACTGCACTCCAGCGGAGATGACCTGGAAGGCCGGGGTGGATGCGGTGTCGTTCGGTGTCTCCAAGAATGGCGGCATGATCACCGATGCCGTGGTGTTTTTCGATACGTCCCTGGCCGAAGACTTTGACCGCCGCCGCCTGCAGGGCGGTCAACTGATCGCCAAGGGCCGCTATGCGTCCGCGCAGATCCTGGCCTACCTGAAAGATGATCTATGGCTGCACAACGCCCGTCATGCGAATGCCATGGCGCAGAAACTCAGCTCCGGCCTGGAGGGCGTAGAGGGCGTGCGCCTTCATGCGCCGACGCAGGCCAACGAAGTGTTTGCCGTGCTGCCAGCCTCGGTGCACGGGGCCTTGCAAGAGGCGGGCGCGGTCTATCATTGCTGGCCCCCGAACCCGAACAGCGGGCCGGTGCCGTCTGAACCAGGCGAGGTGCTCGCCCGACTGGTCACGTCCTTCGCTGCAAGCGAGGAAGATGTCGATCGCTTTGTGACGGCGGCCGGATAAAGCAAGACGCGCGCTCCGGGAAGGAACGCGCGCCTCTGCTTGTTTTAAACCGCCGGAAATCTAAGCGAAGAGGAAGTCATCTTCGCTGAGCCAGGCCACGTCCACATTGCGCAGGAATATGCTGCCGCTGTCGCCGAAATCGAGCTCAACGCCGCGATAGACATCTTGAGCTGCGTCCAGAACGTCCTCGAACGTGTCGACGCCGGTGACATCCAGAGCGATCTGGTCAACGCCATATCTGAAGTCGGCAATGAAGTCGTGGCCGTCGCCGTCGACGAACACAAATGTGTCTTCGCCCTTGCCGCCACGCAGGTAGTCGTTGCCGGCATCGCCTGAGAGCACGTCGCTGCCCTTGCCGCCTTTCAGAATGTCGCGGCCATCGCCGCCGGAGAGGTAATCGTGATCGCGGCCCCCCAGCAGAACGTCGCGTCCATTGCCACCATAGAGCTCATCATTGCCGCGGCCGCCGGAGAGAAAATCGCGGCCGTTACCGCCGTCCAGAACGTCCCAGCCGGCGCGGCCAAACACGAAGTCTCTCCCGTCGCCGGCGGAGACCAGATCATCGTCTTTGCCGCCGATGATCTTGTCGCGCCCGTCGGTGCCCACGGTCTCCTTGACCGTGTTGATGTGGATCTGGGCCACCAGATGGCCGGGCTGGGTGAAGTCGGCGGCGATGGGGTCGATGAATTCGCCGAACGCATTTGTGCCGCCCAGAATGATCTGATCACCGCTGTCGCTGTCAGGGTTGCCGAGCGACCCGTTGAAGCCGGGATGCAGGCCAACCACGCCATTTTCATCCTCGCCGGTGTTTGGGCCGGTCTGGTTGATGAACGCGGCATCCAGCTCTGTGTTTACCTCGGTGCCGGCGTCATAGACCTGAGCGCCTGAGATAATGCTCGTGTGGGCACCGAGAAACGTGCCATCAGGTGCGAACAGAAGCTGGGCGGCATTATTGCCCACGAACGCATCGTTAGACGGCAGGATCATTGCGGCGTAGTTCACATAAGCATTGGACGCACCGTCCACGTTGACAATGGTGGACGCGGTCTCGCCCGGGGCGATTGGGCCTGGACCGGTATTGCTGGCCACGGTTGCCGTTTGGCCATCGGCGTCCGCACTCACGAGCTCGCTGGTCAGACCGGCCCCGCTGCCGTCTTCGGCCAACTGCTCAAGGCCGGCCGAAGCCGCCTCGCCGGAGTTGAAGAGATCAAAGGAGTTGTTGTGAAAGCCGAACCAGAAGGGCGTGGTGAAGACCCCTCCATCGGCATTGAGATTTTTCACTGAGATGCGTAGTTCAGTCATGTTTCCATCCTAACTGTCTGAAGTTGTTGATCAGCCCTCCACCAAAAGGTGTAGGCGAGGGGATGGAATCGCGGCCAATCACAAGGCGCTCGCGCAGATGCGCGTTCATGCGATTAAAAAGTGGCACCAAGACACTCTTGCGTGATGAGGGTGATTTAACGCGTGCAGAGAAACTCAACCATCAAGGCCAAATAGGCTGAATTCTGCACTGTATTCAGAGCTTTACGCGAAATTGGGTTCGTTTCGCAGAATCACACTTTCTGGCGGATTTTCCCGTAAAATCACACTTTTAGTGGCAAAATTGAAGATGTGTCATCTACCAAGGAGGGCCGCGAGGCCCCAGCCGAGGCCGATCAGCACCAGAGCCGCCATCAGGATCGGCACCAGGGGGCTGATATTGTTGGCCAGCCGCATCAGGTTGCAGACATAGCCCACCACATATTGCGGCAGGGTCGCGGGGCTCTTGGAATATTCCATGGCCGATTTCACCACATAGAACACGCCCGTGTTGGCGGCGAGCAGGGCCTTGGCCACCCACCCGGCATTTTTGGGCGCGACGAGATAATTGCATTTCAAAAGGATGCGCTGCTTGTCGTTCGGATTGTACTCACCCTCAACCCAGTGCAGCTCACGGTGAAAATCCAGGAGGCCGAAATCATAGGTCTGAAACGCCTTCTCCACCTGGCTGTCCCCGAACACCACCTTGTAGGTGGCGTCCGACTGCAGATAGATCAGCGCGCGCACCACGGAGCCCACCGGAATGAACCGCAAATTCCCATCGTAGTGCTTGGTGAACAGGCCGTGATCGCCGCCATAGTCCTTGTTGTAATGGGAGATGTAGAGCTCATCGGTGTGCTTCATGGGGGTTAAGACGGAGCCCGCCGGAAACTGCTCCATGATCGCGGATCGGATCACCTCACTGTCGCTCAGGCGATTGATCTTCGCGATGATCTCGTCCGGCAACGTGCGCACATAGACATGCATGGAGGGCCGCGCCTCAAGGTCCCGCCTATAAGTGCCTTCGACCCAGGCCGCCAGCTCATCAATGAGTTTGACCGCGCCGTGGTCTTTGAACCGCCCGATGCGGGCGGCGAACCTGCGGCTGAAGCGGGATGTATTCCGTCCGCCTGCTTCGGCATATGTGCCGTGATCTTCAATGGTCATTCCAAGATCTCCCTTGGTCTTCACCGTCCGTCGGTCCGGCGTACTGGCTGATGAGCACACCGCCGTAGGTCAAAATCATCGCACTGCAGGCAAGTGCGGCGAGCCAGGCATCCGTGAAGCCCATGAGCAAGAGGGCCCCGCCGGCCCCAAGTCCGCACCACACCAAAGCCAACGCCCGCGTCCGGTCCACACTGCCGTGCGCTTCCACCGCAATGATGAGCACATTCAGCAACATATGTATGACGGCGAGCGGCCACCAAATGTCACGGAACTCAGCATCGAACAGCGCCCCGCCATAGGCCACCACGCTGCCCAACAGCATGGGGTGGGACATGATGGAGTAGGGGAAGGCGGTCACCCATTTCACCGGCAGGCCTGCCAGCTCAACGCCGTAATAGGTCCGATCTATGCCAAGCTGTGCCGCTGCTGCCGTGTTGAGGGCGAAGCCCGCCGCCATAACCGTCAGCGTGAACACGCCCGGCACGGTTTGAAGCACCACCATGGCGAAGAAGATCAGCGAAACGGTTTTCAGGAGGACGGCGTCAAACTTAAATCTGTCCTGGGGGATCTGCCGAAACCAGAAGGCAAGCATATAGACCAGATAATGCCAGAAGCTGAGCGCATAGACCGCCAGATCCCACCGGTCTGCCACGTGCGCCGCCAACAGAACCGAACCGGCGAAGACTGCGAACACCAGCGCGCTGCGGGCAGAGCTTGAAACGGAATAGGGCACACGTGAGTCCGGCCGATACACGGCATGAGGTTGATGATTGCCCCTCGGCATTCACCGATTCTGCGACGCAGGTATGACAGCGGCGGCCGTGTTCGGCCGGAAACTCAGCCTTGCGGCCGTCGGAAGGTGCTCTCCTGCAGGCGCAAGAACGCAGCCACCGCCTCTGCGCGGTCCCCAGGCGACCATCCCAAGTGCGGTCCCACAATCTCTGCCGCCCGGTCCACGTCCTCATCGGTGAGGGCCCGGCGCCACGCCAAGCCGGTGCGCCGGAACAAGACGTCGTCCAACGATCGGGCATGCTCTGCAGTGACGGCTACCTCAAGATCAGCGATGCGCACGTCGGGCTCATCTTCTAAGAAAGGCGGCGAGTTTGCGCTTTCGGAAAACGCGAAAGGCGCCGTGTTGAGTTTACCTTGAGGCCTTGAGGGCTGAAGCCGGGCCGCCACCGCCTCGCGCACCAGGCGCCCGGCACTGCGGTGGGTCATGATGGGACCGCCGGTGAGAGCCAGGACCCCGGGATAGCCCTTAGCCTCCAAATCGTGCAACACCCGCGCCCGGCTGCCCTTGGGAGCCGTGGCGCTGTAGGTCAAAGGCCGCACCCCCGCCCATGATCTCAGCACATCTTTCCGGGTCAGGCGGCGGCCTGGCAGGAGATGGTTGGTTTCGGCAATGAGGAAATCGATCTCCTCATCGCTTGCCGTCACCTCGCCAGGATCGCCTTCAAACAGGGTTTCGGTGACGCCGATGGAATAGAGGGTCTTGTGCAGCGGCAGCACATAGTGAGGCTCGCCCAGACTGTTCAGCGAGGCGATGCCGAAGCCGCGGTAGGTCTCTGGCATCTCCACAACGATGTGGATGCCTTTGGTGCCTTGAATGCACCGGTTCTGAGGCTCTGACGGCGGGGCCACGCGGTCAATCCACGCGCCGGCCATGTTGGCCACCAACCGGCCGGTCACCACAGCGCTCTCAAGCGCCGGCTGGTTTGGGTCGGCCAACGAAACAGCCCAGGACCCATCAGCCCCACGCGCACCCAAACGGGCCTGACAATGGTTCACCACCACCGCGCCGTTGCGCTCTGCGTCCAGCGCCATGTCGATGCAGAAGCGCTCCGGCCAATCGAACTTGAACTCGTTGTAGCAGGCGATCGCTTCAAGCGAGTTCACGTCCCGCAGGTCGCCGATGAAGGGGATCTTGGCTTCGTAATCCGACCGGATGCGCTCGTAGTCAAACGGCACGCTGCCGTCCCCCAGCCACTCCAGGAGCTTTATGCCGGCGCTTACGTGCCAGCTCTTGAAGGCATCTCCCTTGTAGACGGGGAAACACATTCTGTACGGCCAGATGCGCTCTCCGGCGTCTTTCAGATGTTCTGAGACGGACTGCATGGCTTCGCGCGCCCCGCGCAGGGCATCGCGCAGCCGGCCCGGATGGAGGCCGAAATGGGCCACCGGGTTTCGCGCCTCGAAGTATCTGAGGCCCGGGTGCAGCATGCGCGCCGAGCGGGCGCTGGCGCCGGAGCCGAAATCGCCCTTGTCCACCAGGAGGCAGGTGTAGCCGGCCGCTGCCAGGCTCTGCGCCGTGCTGGTGCCATTAATGCCGCCACCGATGACGATCACATCAAATGTCTGTCCATGAAGATCTGGAAACGCGCGTTCCATCGCTCAGGCAACCGTCTGAGCACGCGGGCGCATGCGTGTGATCAGGAGCCATCCGGCGATGGACATATTGAGCAGGTTCCAGCCAATGCCGTTGATGAAGGCCAGCTCGTAGGAGCCGGCCAGATCGTAGATGACCCCGGACATCCAGCCGCCCAAGGCCATGCCCAGTACCGTGGCCATGAGCACGGTGGTGATCCGTGTGGCGGCCTGTTCAGCGGGGAAATAGTCGCGCACCACCAGGGCGTAACTCGGCACAATGCCCCCTTGCGAAAGACCGAAAAGCGCGGAGACCATATAGAGGGAAACCAGGCCGTCGAACGGCAGGTAAAACATCAGCGCAAGGCACTGCAGCGAAGAACCGATCAGCAGAGTGGCCAGACCACCGATCTTGTCGGCGACGAAACCGGAAATCAGCCGGCTCACCACACCCAGCGCCAGCATGAGGGACAAGAGCTCCGCGCCGCGCGCGGCCCCATACCCTAAGTCCACGCAATAGGCGACCATGTGCACTTGCGGCATGGCCATGGCCACACAGCACGCCACCCCGGCCGTGATCAGCAGGATCTGGAGCACCGGCAGAGGCACCGGGCTCGGGTGCAGCGCCTGGGCGTGCGCCGCGCGCGTGTGGGAGCGCGGGCTTGTCTTGCGAATGAGCAAAAGCGCCAGAGGGATCATGGTCACCACAACGAAGAGACCCACCAGGAGATGGGTCTGGCGCCAGCCCACCGCATCGATGCCATATTGCAGGACCGGCGGCCAAAGCGCGCCGGCCAGATAGTTCCCGCTGGCCACAATGGCCACGGCAATGCCGCGCCGGCGCACGAACCAATGGGTGATGTCGGCCACCAGAGGCCCGAACGTCACCGAGCTGCCGAGCATGCCGATCAGCACGCATTGAAAGGCGAGAAACTGCCAGTAGCTCTGCGCAAACGAGGCCAGAGCGTAACCGGCTCCCAGAAGGACAGCGCCCAGGATCACCGGGATCACAATTCCGACCCGGTCAGCAAGCCGCCCCATGAGGATGCCCCCAAAAGCAAAGCCCACCATTGTCAGTGTGAAGGGTAGGGAGGCGCCGCCGCGGTTGACGCCGAACTCTTCTTGGATGACCGGCAATACGACCACCGAGGACCAGAGGCCGGTTCCGCCAATGGTGGCCAGTATTAAGCAGACAATAAGACGGCGCCAGGCCACCGCGCTATCGGGCTGATCCGGGCGCGGGCCTGGCGGCGGGATTGTTCTGGAGGGGGTGCTGGTCAAATTCTAGGGCAACCAGCGTAAGTATCTGACATTCACCCAGCCCGTATAGTCCGCATAGCTCACGCGGCACCATCTTCCGCGACATTCTTTATGGCGCGACACGCAGGCGGCGCCCGGCGGAATATGGCCAACGATCTGGAACTTGGTGCTGGGTCCGGAGCGGATGTTGAGCACATCCCATTTGGCCACGTTCACCACCTGCCAGCTTCCGCAACAGGCACATGCATTGGCCGCGGTGAGGGCGCCCAAAAGGCCAATCATCAAAGTGAGGGAAAACAGGATTGATTTCATTCTTGTTGCACTCCTTGTCCTCTCGCCTCCCAAGTTTAAAGCGAAATGAAAGGGGCGCAAGTGACACCGGTCATAGCGCGGGCTTAGAGCAGTTCTTTGTCATATGGAATCGCTTGACCGGGTTTTCGCGTCTGCTGACGAGGCGCGGGTCGCGCCTTGGTCTGGCCGACCACAAGCGGCCCGCAACGACGCTCA
>JANQOW010000118.1 GCA_028285595.1 Hyphomicrobiales bacterium | reverse complement strand
GCCGGCGGAGAAGCCGAGAAACAAGATCAGGAGAACCCGGGGCTCCAGATAGACCCTCAAGGTCTCCAGGATCTTGCCCGTTTTGCTCGCCGATTGATCCGCAACGCTCATGCCGGAAGTGCCTTGCGCTCTTGAAGTGATTCGCCAACGTCCCCCCGGCCTACCAGTGCAAAGGGGGCCCGTCCACCCGCATGCCCGTTCCGGCCCGGTCCTTGCGACAGAAGGGCAAACGCGCGCCCACGTGTCTCAAAGCGGAACAGATACCGGCACACGGCGGGCCAAACGGAGCATCAGGAGGCCAAAGTTGATGTTTTTCCAGTCCCTGTCAGAGAAACTCGCCGCATTCAAACGCGATAAGCGCGGAAACGTCGCCATTATCTTCGGCCTTGCTGCGCTACCCATGCTGCTTGGTGCAGGCATGGCGATTGATTATGGCCGGGGTGTGACTGCAAAGAACGTCATGCAAGCCGCATCCGACGCCGCGGCCCTGGCCGCTGCTGCTATGACCGATGCCACCGACGCTGAGCGCATTGCCATGGCCAAGGAGGTTTTTGCGGCCAACTTCACCACCATTAAAGGTGTAACGCCGAGCGCGCTGCAAGTCACCGTTACGGACAGTGGCATCCGGGTCAGACAGAACGCCACGGTTGATACGGTCTTGATGAAGCTGGCCGGCATTGACAGCATGCCGCTTTCCACCACCGCTGAAGTTAATCTGCCCACCGCCAAGCAAGCGGAAATCGCTCTGGTGCTGGACTATTCCGGCTCCATGGACAACCTGCTGAACGGTGAGAAGAAGTACATCACCATGGCCAACGCGGCCAAGCAACTGGTGAGTGATGTGGCCCAAAGCGCGGAAGACGGCAATGTGAAGGTCGGCCTCGTGCCGTTTTCCCACCATGTGTACACGTCTCTGCCCGGCGAATATGTGATCGGCGGCAGCTTTGGAAACGATTGGACAGGCTGCACCTACGACCGCAAGGCTCCCCACAATGTGAGCGACAGCACGCCTCAGTCGAGCGACAACGACACCAAATGGGGCAACACCACCAGCAACCCCACCTTCGATGTTTATGGCTGCAACGGCTATGTGAACAACGAGCTCTATGTGCAGCCTTTGACCAGCAACACGACCGCAATCAACGATCAGCTTGAGAACATGACGCCTTATGCCTGGACCAATATCGCGCTGGGCATGTCCTTCGGCTGGCACCTGCTGTCGCCGAACGGTCCCTACACGGACGCCACCAACTACAATGAAAGCGGCACGCTCAAGGCAATCGTGCTTTTGACCGACGGCAAGCAAACCGCGCTGTCCTGGGGTTCCAACAACAAGCAAACCGTGAAAAACGGCGAACAGAACCTGGAAACCATCTGCAGCAACATCAAGAACATCAACCCTGATCCCGATGATCCGCAATTCATCATTATCACGGTGGCGTTCGATCTGGATGATGAAGACACGGTGGACCGCCTGCGCAACTGCGCCACGGATGAGGACCACTTTTACGAAGCGTCAAGCAACAGCCAGCTCTCCTCGGCGTTTGATGCGATCACCAAGCAGATCAGCCAGAAAATCGTGCTGACCAAGTAAGCTCAGCAGGCCGCCGCGTCCAACACGTGGCGGCGCATCCGCTCATAATACGGCATGGCGGCGTCGGCAACTTTCTGCTGGGCCGCCGTCAGGTTGATCGGCTTCGGCGGCACAGTCTGAAAGCCGGTCGATGTCCAGACCTGCGCATACCACCAATCCGCCCACACCCCATCGCTGTCCCGCCGGCCTGCAGGCCAGGTCAGCATGGCATCCGTAAACGGGATCTCCCAGGCTGCACACAGGGCGCTTAGGCATGCTTCGGGATTGGCCGGCACGTCGTCTGAGTCAAGCACTGGCGGGGCCTTGCCGGTGACGTCGCAAACCTGATCGAAAATCTCCACCAGTTGCGGAAAGCCGATATCGTCCAGCGTCACATCAGAACGCTTGGCCGCGTAGCTTGCCGTGACCCGTTCGGGATGGCGCAGCAGAAACCCGTGGGTTGCCTCGCCGAACCAGGTGCGCGGCATCTTGTCGATCATGTGGTGGGTCATGTGCTTTTGGTAGAACAGAGACTCGCCGTTCGGTGTCGGGCCCAGAAGCCCCGTTACCACATCTTCAGGGTCTGGCAGGCCATCGGCAATGATCTCATCGTGCATAGGGTGCACAACGCCGGAATGGGCCAGATAAGCGGCATAAAACGGCTCGTCCCAAACCGCGCAATCAGGCCTGTTTTCAAAGGCCCGCATCATCGCGGTGGATATATTGCGCGGGCCGGACCACATGGCCAGCCGTTTTACGGGCCCATCGTTCATGGCATACTCCCGTCCCATACAATTGGCCGGAACGTCAATTGCCGGGGCAACTTTTTGGAGGAAAAACCGATGTCTGGTGAACTTTACTGGGTGATTATGTCTGCAGGCCTCATGCTGGTCTTGTGGGTGCCATATACGGCGAAGAACGTCACGCTGGTGGGTCTGGACCGGGGGATGCGCGAGATGCCCGATGAGACGGTGCTGCCCGACTGGGCGCGGCGCTGCCGGCGGGCTCACATGAACCTGATTGAGAACTTTGCCCCCTTTGCTGCGCTGGTTCTGGTGCTGCATGTGGCCGGGAAGGCTGACGCCTCAACCGCTACGGCGGCGGCGGTGTTCTTCTTTTCCCGCCTGCTGCACGCGATTGTCTATATCGCCGGCATTCCTTATGTGCGCACGCTGTCGTTCGCGGTTGGATGGCTGGTGTGCTTCTTCCTGTTGTGGCAGGCGCTCAGCGCTTAGGTCAGCAGCAGAATGATGGCGGGGATGACCAAGACCGAAACGGCGGTGGAGAGCACCACCGTGCTGGAAACTGAGGCCACGCCCACATCATATTTGGCGGCGAAAAGGTAGGCGTTCATGCCCGTGGGCGTGGCGGCCATGATCACGGCTGTTCCGACCCAGACGGGTGGAAGGACGAACACGTGTGCCACCAGGAGCCACACAATGGCCGGCATGAGGGCCATTTTGAGCAGGGTCAGTGCCGGGGCCGCGCGCAGCTCGCGCTTGATGCTGTAAGCGGCCAGCGACATGCCGAGCGCGAACAGGGCGGCTGGAATGGCCGCCTGGCCGAGCTGAGTGATGATATCCGCGATGACGGGGTTCAAGCCAATGTCCAGCCGGCCCCAGGCTGTGCCCGCCAAAATCGCCATCACCACAGGGTTCTTGGCGAGCACAATGGCCAGTTCACGGGCCACCCGGCCGAAGGATTTGCCGGGCTCGGCGCTCACCCACTCGTAATGCACCGTTGAGGCGAGCCACAAAATGGGCGCGTGGACGGCCGTAAGCAGGGCAATGGGCACTGCGGCCTCCTCGCCGAAGGTGTTCAGGCATAAGGGGATGCCCAGCATCACCGTGTTGCCGAAGGTTGCGCCCATGGCGAAGGCAGGGCCGGTGGAGGGTGGGCGGCCCAAAAGGCGGGCCAGAAAGACCGCTCCGATCCATGAGGCCACTCCGCTGGCCAGGAAGGCCAGCCAATAGCCCCAAGGCGCGATGTCGGGCAGTTCAGCTTCAGACGTGAGGCGGAACAAGAGGGCAGGAACCGCCACCCAAAGCGCGAAGGCGGACAGGCCTTTCTCCACACTTGCATCCAGAAAGCGCGAGCGGGCCGCGAGCCAGCCCATCACCATGAAGGCGAAGACCGGAGCAACGATGGTGACGACTTGATGCAAGGGTGCCAGGAGCCTTTGGGGAGTGGGTAAGGCGCCGGTTCTACCCGAGGTGCGGGCCTTGCGCTATAGTGGTCAAATGACACAGGAAAGCGAGAAGAAGCTGGCAGGTGCGGACCCCGATGCCCTGCTCACCCGGGCCTATGAATTGGAGACGCCCGACCAGTCCCTGGCCCTCTACCGGGACTGGGCCGATACCTATGATGATCACCTGGAACAGGGGCTGAGCTATCTTTCTCCCCGGGCCGTTGCGGCGGTTTTTGCCGAATATGTCGATGATTTGGGGGTTCACATCCTGGATGTGGGATGCGGCACGGGCCTTGCCGGATTGGCGGCGCGTGGACACGGGTTCGAGCGCCTTGACGGCATTGATATTTCACCGGAAATGCTGGAGCAAGCAGGCAAGAAACAGATCTATAGCAGCCTGATCCAAGCCGATCTCACACATCCCTTGGAGATTGCCGATAACACCTATGATGCGGCCATCTCGTCCGGCACGTTCACCCATGCTCATGTGGGGGCGGTGGCGTTTGATGAGATTTTCCGCATTTTGAAGCCGGGTGCGGTGTTTGCCTGCACGGTGAACGCCGAAGTCTGGGTGGAGAACGGATTTGGGCCGAAAATCAGAGAGTTGACGCGCCGCGGCATTGTGCATGTGCGGGAGATCCGCCCGGGGGCCTACTTCAAGGGCGAGGATGCGATCGGCCGCTTCATCGTGTTCCAGAAATGTTGACAGTTTGGGCCTTGGCGTTGACTTGAGACCCCATCTGCCGGACAAGGCGCATCAGTTTGCATGGGAGGAGAGGCCGTCATGACCAGCGCTGAGAAGCTCGCCCGTTTGAAAGAGATCGTGCGCGAGCGCTCGTTTTCCGAAGGAGAAGCCAAGACGTTGGCTTCCGGCAGGACGAGTAATTTTTACTTCAACATGAAAATGACCATGTCCCAGCCGGAAGGACTGGTTCTGATCGCCGATCTTATGCTCGACAAGCTTGCCGAAGGTCCATGTGATGTGGTGGGCGGTTTGGCCATGGGGGCTGTGCCCATCGTCAACGCGATTTCCTTGCGCAGCTTCCAGATAGGAACGCCCATTCCGCTCATCTGGATCCGCAAAGAGGCGAAGGAGCACGGCACACAGGCCACCATCGAGGGCGAAGACATGGCCAACCTGGTGGGGAAGACGGCGGTGATGGTGGAAGATGTCACCACCACCGGCGGCTCGGTGATGAAGGCGATTGACGCGGTGCGCGCCAATGGGGTCACGGTGGACAGGGTGATCACCATCGTTGACCGGCTGGAGGGGGCCGAGGATGCCCTCAGCGCGAAGGGGCTGAGCCTCACATGCCTGCTTAATGCAGACGATTTCCGTAGCTGAAGGAAAATACCTTCTTAACAGGCGGAGACCCTGCCACCTGACCATGACCCAAAGGCTCAAAGCGCAAATCAAGGCACACGGTGAAGCTGAAGGCTTCACCGCTGTGGGTTTTGCCGGAGCTGAAGGGAGCACAGCGCAAGCACAAGGCCTGCGCGCCTTTCTGGCCAACGCTTACCACGGCGATATGGCCTGGATGGCCGAAACGGAGACCCGTCGCGTTTCACCGGATTCCATGTGGTCTGAAGCTAAGTCCGCCATAGTTTTCGGTCTTAATTACGGTCCCGAAATAAACCCGATGACCCGGCTGGAGAACACCGATACCGGGGTCATCTCGGTCTATGCCCTGGGACATGACTATCATGACCTGATCAAGAAGAAGCTGAAGCGCATTGCCCGCTGGCTTGCGGACGCTGAAGACTGCCAGGTGAAGGTGTTTGTGGACACAGCACCGCTGATGGAGAAACCTTTGGCACAAATGGCCGGAATTGGCTGGCAGGGCAAGCACACCAACCTGGTGGCGCGCGAGCAGGGCTCTTGGCTGTTCTTGGGCACGATCCTGACGGATCTGGTGCTGGAGCCCAATATTCCCGAAGAAGACCATTGCGGCTCCTGCCGGGCCTGTTTGGACATTTGTCCCACCAATGCGTTTCCGGCGCCTTATCAACTGGATGCCCGGCGCTGCATCTCCTACCTCACCATTGAGCATAAAGGGCACATTCCGGCTGATCTCAGGTCCGCCATGGGCAACCATATCTTCGGGTGCGATGACTGTTTGGCGGTGTGTCCGTGGAACAAATTCGCCGCGGAAGGGCGCGAAGCCAAGTTGGCGGCCCGCGAGGAGCTTGTTGCGCCGGATTTGGCGTTTCTGGCAGGCTTGGAAGATGAGGCCTTTCGGGCGCTCTTTCGTGCCAGTCCGGTGAAACGGGCCGGGCGGGACAGGTTCATCCGCAACGTTTTGATTGCTATCGGAAATTCCAGGAACACTGCCCTTGCCGGATCGGCGAAGGCCCTGTTGAGCGATCCCTCGCCTCTGGTGCGGGCTATGGCCGTCTGGGCGTCGGCGCAATTGTTGGACGATGAGGCCTTCGCGCAGGTGCGTAAGGTCTATGAGGACGGTGAGGATGACCCGGCCGTCCGCGCGGAATGGGGACTTGCGTAATGGCACATATGTTCTGTTTCGGATTGGGCTATTCGGCCGGTCGCCTGGCCCGGCGTCTGGTCAAGCAGGGGTGGCGCGTGAGCGGAACGGCGCGCACCGAGGAGAAGCGCGCAAGTCTTGCCGAGGAGGGCTTTGAGGGCCACATTTTCGATGGAACCAAGCCCATAGAGGGCTTTGCCCAAATGGCCGGCGAGATCAGCCACATTCTCCTTTCCGCCCCGCCTGGGCCGGAAGGGGATCCCGTCTATGCCTGTCATGCGGCGGATATCGCCGCCATGGCCCCCCAGCTTAAGTGGGCGGGCTATCTCTCCACCACCGGCGTTTATGGCGACCGGCAAGGGGGGTGGGTCGATGAGACCTCAGAGCTTGTGCCGGCCACCGAGCGCGGCAGGCGGCGGGTGGCCGCCGAAGCGGCCTGGCAGGGACTGCAGGCAACGGCCGGTCTGCCTCTCCATATCTTCCGTCTTGCCGGCATCTATGGGCCGGGTAGCAACCAGTTGGTTTCCCTTCTCAAGGGCAAATCGCGCCGTGTGGTGAAGCCGGGCCAGGTGTTCAGCCGGATCCATGTGGACGATATTGCCAGCATCCTTGAAGCCAGCATCGCGCGTCCCAATCCGGGCGGCGTCTACAATGTGTGCGACGATGAAGCCGCTCCGCCTCAGGACGTGGTGGCGTATGCCGCCGAGCTGCTTGGCCGGCCCGCGCCGCCTGAGATCACCTTCGAAGAGGCCGAGATGTCTCCCATGGGCCGGAGCTTCTATGCGGAATCCAAACGGGTGGCCAACCAGCGTATCAAACAAGAGCTAGGCGTGGAGCTGGCCTACCCAACTTATCGGGAAGGGCTTGCCGCCTTGTTAGAAACGGTACCGAAATAATCCCTTATTTCCGATGATGAACAGCAGTGCCGGGACGTCGGCGCGAGGTCAGCCGGAGCGGAGCGCGTTCAGCAGCGCGGCCATATCGTCCGGCAGGGGGCTCTCAAACCGCATTTGCTGGCCGCTGAGAGGGTGCTCAAAGCCCAATTCGCCCGCGTGCAGGGCCTGGCGCCCTAAATCGGCCAAACGCGCCTGAGCGGGCTCTGAGAGCGTTCTGGCGCTTGCTGCGAAATGGGCGCCGTAAACCGTGTCTCCCAGCAAGGGGTGGCCAATATGGGCCATGTGGACCCGTATCTGATGCGTACGGCCGGTCTCCAGGATGCACGCTATGAGGCTCGCCCGGGCACTGTCGGAGAGCACTTGGAGCACTTCATAGTGCGTTATCGCGTGCTTTCCGGAGCCTTCTTTGAGCACCGCCATCTTCTGACGGTTGGCTTGTTTGCGCCCCAGGTAGGCCTCAACCGTGCCCTTCCTGCGCTCCGGTACGCCCCACACAATCGCCTGATAGCGCCTGTGCATGCGTCCATCGCGCCCGTGGGCGGCGAACTGTTCGCTCAGCCCCGCATGAGCGCGGTCGTTTTTGGCAACCACCATGAGGCCCGTGGTCTCCTTGTCGAGCCGGTGGACGATGCCGGGCCGGCGCACCCCGCCCACGCCGGAAAGACTGTCGCCGCAGTGGGAAATCAGCGCATTTACAAGGGTTCCGCTCCAGTTTCCCGCTGCGGGATGCACAACCATTCCGGCCGGCTTATCGATGACGATCACGTCGTCATCTTCGAAAACCACAGAGAGCGGGATGTTTTCCGGCTTGGGCACCGGATCTTCGGGCTCCGGAATGACGATGGAGATCTGCTCACCCTGTTTGACCCGATAGTTCGGCTCAAGTATCTTAACGCCGTTGGCGGCGGCTTGACCTTCTTTCACCAGGGCCTTGAAACGGCTTCGGCTCAGGTCATTGAGCTTGAGGCTGAGATAACGGTCGATGCGGTCTCCAGCCTCTTCATCGCTGACGGTGAAGGTGCGCACATTCGGGGACATTGGGGAACTAGGGTCCATGTCAGATCGCAAGCAAGCAGAGCGGGCCGCGCAAGGCGCCGACCATGCTCAATCGGTTCCGCCGGAAGTGCACAACCCCCTGGCAGAGCCAAAAAACATGGCCCGCCTGAAGATGGCCATCGCCATCATGAGTGTTTTGCTTGTGGGCGGTACGGTGGTGGTCATTGGAACCATCATCTACCGGGCCATGACCTATGAGAGCAAGAGCTCATCGCAGATCACCGCGCAAAGCCCCGGGCCGGTCCAAGGGTTTTCCAAACTTGATGTGGAGGTGGAGCGCGGCACCCTGGTGAGCCAGATCGAAATTGACGGTGATCGGATGGCCGTCCACGTGACCAAAGCGGCGGCAGATGAGATCCTGATCATCAACATCCGCACCGGAGTGTTGATCGGACGCGTGAACCTGAAAGAAAAGCCCTTGCCTGGCGGCACCGAGTGATTTCAGGTTGTTTTAGGTAGAGTGAAGACTCACTCTACAATTTCTCCAAGAATTTCAATGTACTGCGGCGCACACTCCATCATTCTAGTCGTCAAGAGAAACATGAGTGCCAAGCGGGCGAATGCTCGCTATTTTCGTTTAGGGAATTTTCCTAATATACCCTTTATGGTAATTTTGACATTGCAAACCGTCGCTCGGCGATGCCCTAAGCGCCGACGACACCCGGAGTGCAGTCAGCAATCCGCTGGCGAAGAGATCTTCCGGCGATTACGTCAGAGGAACGGGCGTAATTTCCCGATGGGCGGCGGATTTCAGAAATCCCGGTCGTCAATCTGACTCAATTTACGCTTTATTGATGAAAAATTGCGCGCCAAAGTGGTCGCCAATTCTGAGACCTTCTCCCGGTCGTAGTTGGTCATCTTAGACGGCTCGAGGTCCGCCAACATTCTGAAAAAACGCTCGCCCTGCGCGATGGTTTCATCGAGAGTTGCTAGTTTACTAGCACCATCAAACGACGATTTTGGCGTTCTGGCTTTGCGGGGCTTGGCATTTCTGATGTCCGAGACCCGCAATCTCCCTTGTCTCGCCCTGTCCCAAAGGCTGAGCTGGATGTCCAAATCGCTGATTTGCGCCAATTCTATGAGAATGGTCTTCGGCGTATTGAGCTCGGTGCTTTCAATCTTGATGAGGCTTGGCAGCGCGTTGATCTTCAAGAGCTGGTTCACCGTTTGCCGCGGCTTGCCGATCACCTGCCACGCATTGCTCTGATTAATGTTCGGATCTTGCTCAATGAGCTCGGCGATTGCGGCTGCTTCCTCCACCGGCGACAAATCTTCGCGCTGAAGATTCTCAATCAGTGAGATCGTCCGGTAATCCTCGCGGTCATGAACCTTGACGTCAATCTCGGTGAGGCCAGCCAGTTTGGCCGCCCGCCAACGGCGCTCTCCGGCCACCAAAATGTAGCGCCCCTTCTTCGACATGGGGCGCACGACAGGGGCCTGAATGATGCCGATGTCCTTAATCGTCTCCGCCAGCTCTCGCAAACGCTCCTCATCAAACTCTTTGCGAGGCTGCTCGGGGTCCGGAACGATGGAGTCTATGGAGATGGTCTGAAGACGGAAAGATCCTTCATCCTCATCTGCGGGATCTTTCGGTGATAAATTGGCTTGGTCCATTAATGTGCAGCCGCTCGCTCTTTACTAACATGTACCCATTCCCTAGCCGCCGAATGAGTTTAGCAAGTGTTGAGCGAAGCCAAAGCGTTTTTTGCCAGCCTTAGTAAACGCCGACGGCCGATCATAGCCCATATGCCTACCCGGAGCGGCGATCCCACCAGTCGCGAAACCGCAAATAGTTCCCCACCATCGGCACCAGCAGCGTCTTGTTGCCGTTGTAAAGCGGGTGCGTGGGAAAGACGCCCGTGTCAAAGGCGCAGCGGTAATTGGCCACGCGGGCAATTTTTCGGGCCAGTTGGGTCCCCATATAGGTCATCTGCGCCACGCCGGACCCGTTGCAGCCGAGGGCATAGTGCAAGCCTTCCAACTCGCCCAGATGGGGTTGTTCATCGATGGTGAGCGCCACGTTGCCGTTCCAGGCATGGGTGATCTTATAGTCTGCCAGTTCGGGAAAGCGCTCCAGAGCCCGTTCAAAGATCAGTGGCGCCATTTCCGCCGCGCTCAGATCACGCCATTTCACCCTGCTGCCGAAGATGAGCCGCGTGCCGTCAGGCGACAGGCGGAAAAAGGGAACGATCCGGAGCGTCTCCACAAACGAGCGGTTCTTGGGGCTGATGGATGCCAAGAGATCAGGCGGTAGCTCCTCGGTGGCAATGATATAGGCGCTGATGGGCACCAGCCGGCGCTTGAAGCCGGGTGTGAGATCACCGGTATAGCCGTTGGTGGCCACAACAACGTCCCGCGCGGTGATGGTGCCGCGCTCTGTCTTGACGGTCCAGCCGTTGCCGTTCTGGTCGAGGCCGGTGACGCCGGCCTTGGCGCAAATTCTAACGCCCCGCGCTTCTGCGGCCCGTTTCAGGCCTGCATAGTAAAGCGCCGGGTGCAAATGAGCCGCCTCGCGCGCCACGAGCCCGCCGCGATAGTAATCGCTGCCGATCTCCTCGCGCACACGGTCCCGGGGCACCATATAGGCGCCGGCATCGCTGCTTTCGTTCATGGCGGCGCATTGTTTTTCCTGAGCCTTATAGTGTTTGGTGGAAATGGCCCCGGTGAAGCGTCCCGTGCGGTGAAAGCCGCAGTCTATGTTCTCCTCGGCGATCAGCTTCTCCAGAAGATAGAAGCCATCGGCGGCATCCGACATCATTTCGGCGGCCCGTTCCGGGGTGGGGGCCTTGGCCACGAGGGGTTTTTTGATGGAATGGCTGCCCCCAATCAGGCCGCCTGAGCGGGTCGATGCCCCATAGCCGGGCTCGGCTGCATCCACCACCGTTGCTTCTATCCCCAGCTTTCCGAGTTCAAGCGCGGTGGCAAGGCCGGCATAGCCGGCGCCAATGATCGCCACCTCACTGGTGGCCGGGACATCGGCAAGCTCTGGGGCTTCCGGTGCATAGGCCTCCCACCAATAAGGGCGCTCTTTAAACGCTTCGTGGAAAATATCAGTCTGTCCCATCTCGCTCCTCATTTCGATTATGAAGCCATTAAGACTGTTTTTCGACCGCAATCTCGATAAATCTTGCGACCAGGCCTGAGCGCTCCCATATCCAGTGAAACGAAAATTGAATGTGACGCTTCATTGGCAAGGTCATCCCAAAGGGTGTTTTTGCGAAACGAACCCACTCGCGCGTTCGTGAACGAAGGGCACCGAATCACGTCGATCCGGGCTAAATCTGCCTCTGCCCCCGCGTCATGTACTCACAAATCACGCTGCGGCCAAGCCGCGATGCGTGCCGCTCTGAAGGAGGTCCTGATATGTTTGAAGCCGGTAGTATTGTAATACTGATCCTTGTCTTGCTGGTGGTCATCGTGGTGGTCCGCTCGGTGCGCATTGTCGGCCAGGGCTTTAACTGGACCGTTGAGCGGCTCGGCAAGTACACCAAAACCCTGACCCCGGGCCTGCATATCCTGATCCCCTTCATCGACACCATCGGTTCGAAAATGAACATGATGGAACAACTGCTCGAGGTGCCAAGCCAGGAAGTGATCACCAAGGACAACGCCATGGTGACGGTGGACGGCGTGGCGTTCTATCAGGTGCTGGACGCGGCCCAGGCAACCTATGAGGTGAACAACCTGCATAATGCGGTCTTGAACCTCACCATGACCAACGTGCGGACGGTGATGGGCTCGATGGATCTGGACGAACTTCTGTCCCAGCGTGATGAGATCAATGCACGGCTCTTGTCGGTGGTGGACCACGCAACCCAGCCTTGGGGCATTAAAGTGACGCGGATTGAGATCAAGGACATTGCCCCGCCGCGCGATCTGGTGGACGCCATGGCTCGTCAGATGAAGGCGGAACGGGACAAACGTGCGCAGATTCTGGAAGCTGAGGGGGCCCGGCAATCCGCAATCTTGACGGCGGAAGGTGAAAAGCAGTCAGCCGTGCTGGAAGCTGAAGGTAAGAAAGAAGCCGCGTTTCGCGAGGCTGAGGCGCGCGAACGTCAGGCCCAGGCGGAAGCGGCGGCCACCAGCATGGTGTCTGAGGCCATTGCCAAGGGTGATGTACAGGCCATCAACTACTTCGTGGCCAACAATTATGTGGCGGCACTGGAGAAGCTGGCCAGCGCGCCGAACCAGAAGGTGCTGATGCTGCCGGTGGAAGCCACCGGTGTGATCGGGGCTCTGGGCGGCATTACGGAGATTGCCCGTGAAACCTTCAAAGACGGTGGCGGCAGCGGAAATGGAGCCGCCCGTCCCACCCGCCGCGCCTCTGGACGGGTGCCGAACACTACGGCATCTTGAGCGCGACGTGAGTGACTAGGACACTGAACTGATGAACGACCTGATTGCATCCTACGGGGATTGGTTCTGGTGGATCGTGGCCGGCATTATGTTCGTGCTTGAACTGGTTGTGCCGGCCTTCTTCTTCCTGTGGTTCGGCTTTGCGGCGGTGGCCACCGGCATTGTTGTGCTGCTGATCCCCATGGGCTGGCAGCTTCAGGGCTTAACATTCGCGGTGCTCGCCGTGGTGAGCCTGGTGATCTCGCGAAAGTTCTTCGCCCGGCCCGATGCCGGCACCAATCTGCCAAACCTTAACCAGCGCGTGCAGAGCTATGTGGGCAAGTCCTATCCTCTGGAAACGGCCATAAAAAACCGCCGCGGCAAGGTGCGGATCCACGATTCCAACTGGGAAGTGCGCGGTCCCGATGCCCCGGCGGGCACGTGGGTGCGGGTGGTGTCTGCAGAAGGGGCGACCTTGATTGTGGAGCCCGAGCGGGAGGCCAGCGGCGCCTAGCTGAAGCTTTTTCTTTGGCTGAGAAGGTCCCTGCTTTCGCAGGGACGCGGGTTATCAGGCCGATCCCCTGCGAAAGCAGGGGTCCATAGCTCGTGTCTTTCCCTTGGCTTGGAAGACCCTCGCGTTCGCAAGGGCACGGTGGTCGCAGTACCGCTACTTTACGCCGACCCGCAGAATATCGTGAATATGGACGATGCCGACAGGCTTGTTCTGCCGGGTGACGAACAAGCTGGTGATTTTTCGGCTGTTGAGGGTCTCCAGCACGGCGGACGCCAGATCATCTGCGGAGGCAACGACCGGGTTTGGCGTCATCACGGCGCCGGCGGTGTTGTGCAAAAGATCGTTCTTCATGTGCCGCCGCAGATCCCCATCGGTGATTACGCCCACCAGCGCGCCGTCCCCATCCACCACGCCGGCGCATCCAAAACGTTTGGACGTCATCACCACCAGTGTATCGCTCATCACCGTGTCAGGATTGACCAGGGGCAGCTCGCTGACATCGTGCATCACGTCACGCACATAGGACAAGGAAGCGCCCAGTCGCCCGCCAGGGTGCAAAACTTTGAAATCTTTGGATGAAAAGCCCTTGTTTTCCAACAAGGCCACGGCCAGAGCATCGCCTAGGGCCACCTGCAGCGTGGTTGAGGTGGTCGGCGCCAAACCATTGGGGCACGCTTCTGCATGACGAGGCAGCTCAAGCACAATGTCAGCGGCTGTGCCCAGTGCGCTGTCAGGTTTGCTGGTGAGCGCGATCAACGGCACGGCGAAGCGTCTTGAATAGGACAGAATATCGCTGAGTTCTGAGGTTTCGCCGGAGTTTGATATGATCAGCAACACATCCTCCGGTGCAATCATGCCCAGATCCCCGTGACTGGCTTCGCTGGGGTGCACGTAGTAGGCAGCGGTTCCGGTGGATGAGAAGGTCGAGGCGATCTTGCGGGCAATGTGGCCGCTTTTGCCGATGCCGCAGACGATGACGCGGCCCTTGGCGTTCTCAATGGTCTCAATGGCGGCGATGAAGGCCGCGCCCAGAGGGCCATCGAACGAGGCCGATAGATGCTTCAGCCCGTCTGCCTCCACCGTCAGAGTGCGGCGGGCGGAGTCAATCCGGCTGTCTGAAGAAAGGTGTGAGTGCTCGGCGGTGTCACTCATGAACGTTTGCCCCAATCCACCTTCATGACGAGAAGGCATTTGAACGCTTCAAGGATGTGCCCTTTTAGAGCACCGCGTTACCTGCTGTTAACCATAAATATCTTAGGTTTTTCCTAGCCTTTTTCTGCGCCCCAAAAACGTTGCTTTTGCGGCATGGAGAGCAGTGGCCGGACCAGCACTTAAGGACGTCTAATTAACAAGATGACACGGTATCTGCAACTTCCCGCGTGCATCTTGGCGGCGGCCTTGTGTCTTTCCGGGGCCGGCAGTTCCTGGGCGCAGCAGTCCGGCGCGATCAGCGACCTTCCTCCCGGCCAGGCAAACAACACGGACCGGTTCGATGACACCGCCCCTGTGGGGCTGCGCGGGACCAGGTCTGTTCTAGACGATCCGGCCGATGAATTCGTCACCCGTGAGCCTGATCCGCAGGTGGCCGCGCAGCAGCGCCGGCGCCAGCGCCGCGCCGACCGCAACGCGCTTCGCGGCATTCCTGATGCAGATATTCCAGGCGTGGGCGGTATTCCAAGAGCGATTGAGGAAGAACCGTTCGATTTGGGAACGTTGGACCCTCAGACCACCGGAACGGTTGATCCTGACGACCAGCCCGATCCGGTGGAAAGCACTGTGGATCCCTATGAGCCGCTGGGTTTGCGCAATGGAACGTTTACGTACTTTCCTGAGCTGGAGATCTCGTCCCTGTTCACGGACAATGTGGGCCAGGACCCCAGCGGGGAAGAGTCTGCTTTTGGGGTCGTGCTGCGTCCGTCCTTGAATGTGCAAAGCAACGGGCCTCGCCACAATGTGGCGCTTAATGTGGCCAGTGCCCACACGATCTTCCCCGGTGACACGGACGAGAACCGGAACGAGCTTTCGGTCACCGGCGAGGCGCGGATTGATGTACGGCGTACCTTTGTCATTGATTACCAGGGCCGCTACGTGCTCTCCCAGGACAGCAGCGACGGCGACAACTCCGGCGCCACCACCGGCACGAGCCTCGATCACGAGCTGGGTGCCGATCTGACCTTCCGCCGCCGCAACACCAAGTTCCTCCCCTCGCTCCGGGTGGGGGTGGACCGGTTCATGTTTGGCGATGAAGACCTTGTCGGCGGCGGCACCCAGGACAATTCCGATCAGGATTTTGTGGAACCTTCAGTGGAGCTGCGTTTGGGCTATGCGGTGTCGCAAGCGGTCCAGCCTTATGTGGCCTTCGAATACTCGCGGCGGATGCACGACCAGCGGTTTGACCGCAACGGGCTGGAGCGGGACTCTGATGGCTATGACTTCCGCGTGGGGGCTGATCTGAACTTCGGGACGGTGCTCACGGGCAATCTGGATGCAGGCTATGGCATCCGGGAGTTTAAGGACGCAGCGCTCAGCGATGCAGATGGTTTTGTCGGCTCATCTTCGCTCACCTGGAACCCGACGCCGCTCACCACCTTCACGTTCGGTGCCACAGGCAGCCTGGGCGAGACCACAACGGCCGGGGCCTCCGCCATCCAGAACGTGACCTTGAATGGGGGTGTGACCCACCGCTTGCGGCGCAATCTGACGGCCACCGGCGGTGTCAGCGTCACATTTGCCGATTACTTGGGCATACGCCGTCTTGATGAGACCTATCAGGTGGATCTGGGCCTGGCTTACGCCATTGGGCGGCATATTGAGCTGGTGGGCGATTATCAGTTCAACAGGGTCGACAGCACTGTGCCCACCCAGGAATACACCGAAAACCAGATCACCGCGGGCGTCCGCTTCCGGCTTTAAGGACCGGCCGCAATCGGCTACCCTTGGCGCGCCATCCCATAATGCGCCTTGGAGGTCCTGTTATGCAGTTGAACAAGCTTGATCACGTGAACATCCGAACCGCCAACCTGGACAATATGGTGGCCTGGTACCGGGATGTGCTGGGCATGGAGAGCGGAGACCGGCCGCCCTTTCCGTTTCCCGGCGCCTGGCTCTATGCGGGCGATCACGCGGCGGTCCATCTGGTGGGGGTGGAAGAGGCACCGCGGTCCGTGGAGCCGAATATCGAGCACTTTGCAATGTCCGCAACAGGGCTGGCGGATTTTGTGGAGCGCCTGAACGCCTCAGGAACCGAGTTCCAGGCGGTTCGCGTGCCCGGCATAAACATTCTGCAGATCAACGTTTATGATTGCGACGGCAATCACATTCACATCGATTTCTCGTCGGAAGAAGCCGACGCGGCTGGCTTTTAGAGCCTCAAAAGGATACGGCCGCCCCGAAGGGCGGCCGCAATCGCGACGGGCAAACCAGCGTCTTAGACGCCAGATTCAATCCACTCAGCAAGCTTGCCTTTTGATGTGGCGCCAATCTGAGTGGAGGCGACTTCGCCGCCCTTGAACATCATCAGTGTTGGTATGGACCTTATACCATACTTCACCGGTACATTGGGGTTATCGTCGATATTGATCTTGGCGATGGTGACTTTACCATCAAGATCAGATGCCAGCTCTTCCAGCGCAGGGCCGATTTGCTTGCACGGGCCGCACCATTCGGCCCAGAAATCAACAACTACCGGTGTATCTGAATTCAGGACGGTTGTCTCAAAATCAGCATCGGTGACTTCGATCGTATTCGACATCAGTATTCCTTTGCATTAGCGGGCCACGCGATTCGCGGGCCGTTGCCTCGCAGCCAACGTAGGTATCCAGGGCCCCTGGGTCAAGGTTGGGGCACCCCTCGCGCACAATCATGTGAAAGCCGCTTGCAAGCGCTCTGCCGGCACTTCCATGAGGGTGGCGTTATAGGTCCAGACCAGCCAGGCCCTGACGGAGCGGCCGGGATAGATAGATTTCAGAGCCTCCGCATAGGCGGCAAGCTGGCGAATATACGGCTCAGCCACACCGTCTATGGTGGCCGGAGGTGGCCGGTTGGTCTTGAAATCGACGATCAGCACCTCGGTTTCGCTGACCGCCAGTCTGTCGATCTGACCTGAAATGACGATCGGCCGGCCCGCGGCGTCCTTGAGGCTCAGCTTTCCGGAAATGGGAACTTCCGCCAGCGCTGTTGGGGCGAAAACAGCCTGCAGCGCCGGATCGGACGCATTCAGCAAAGCAAACACTTCATCGCTCACGGAAGCCCGGGCCTCAGCATCCAGCTCCGATCCGTGGGCCGTCAGAAACCGGCTTGCCGCCTGGGCGCGCTCAGTCTCCGGCAGTGCGGGAAGGGTTTGCAGCAACCTGTGGATCAGACGGCCGCGCTGGAAGCGGTTTTCGCTGAGGTGTTCGGTCGGGGAGGCGGCGGGCTGCTCTGCCAGTTCGGCAAAGGTGCCCTCATCGGTGTGTTTCAGATCGAGCCTTGAAGGGGCAAGCGGTTTGGGCTCCGGCGGCTCTTCGGGCGCGGAACGCAGCATCCATGGTTCCGGCTCGGTCGGCACGGTTGCCTGCGCCCCGCTCTCACCTGTGTCGGCGGTCTTTTCGGTTTGGTCCGCCTCCAGCACCCAACGCCCGTCTCCGGTGTCTTCGGCGACGGGTTCCAGGGCCCGGCGCACCAGCTCGTACCAGCAATTGGGGGCCAGATCGTTCTGGCGCTTGGTGCCGGCCACATAGAGCCGGTCTCGGGCGCGGGTCATGGCCACATAGAGCAGACGGTTCTCCTCCTCACGTTGCTTGGCAATGTCAGCCTCAACCAGAGCGGACACGGTCCTGGGCTGATGCCGGGAAGAGAGGCGCCACACGGGCATCTGGCTGTCGAAAGTCAGAATGCTGGAGACCTTGCGTGCATCGGGCACGCGGGTGGTGTCGGGCAGGATCACGATATTGGATTCCAGTCCCTTGGCCCCGTGGACGGTCATCACGCGCACTTCATCTTTGCCATGTTCCATGTCGCGCTTGATCTCAGCATCCGCATCGGTCAGCCAGGTGATGAAGCCGTGCAGCGTCGGCGGGTGAGTGCGTTCGAACTCGCTCGCCAGGCTCAAGAGTTCATCGAG
>JANQOW010000102.1 GCA_028285595.1 Hyphomicrobiales bacterium | reverse complement strand
TGACATGAACGTTGAGCTGATTGTGCCGATTGCCATGGAAGAGGGCCTGCGCTTCGCGATCCGCGAAGGGGGCCGCACCGTGGGCGCCGGCGTGGTGGCGACGATTGTAGAATAACCTAACGGGCGCCCGTTTTCTGAGCGGGCGCCCTAGTAAATGGACGTGAACTGCTATGCAAAGGCAAAACATCCGCATCCGGCTTAAGGCCTTCGATCACCGTATCCTCGATACGTCGACCCTTGAGATCGTGAACACTGCCAAGAGAACCGGCGCACAAGTGCGTGGTCCGGTGCCTCTGCCCACGCGGATTGAGAAATTCACGGTGCTGCGCTCGCCGCACATCGACAAGAAGAGCCGTGAACAGTTCGAAATGCGGACGCACAAGCGTCTGTTGGACATTGTTGATCCGACACCTCAGACCGTGGACGCGCTGATGAAGCTCGACCTGGCTGCCGGTGTTGATGTTGAGATCAAGCTTTAAGGGAGCGCTTCGTAGACCAATGCGTTCAGGGGTAATCACACAGAAGCTGGGCATGACCCGTGTCTTCACCGACGATGGACGGCACATTCCCGTCACCGTTCTGAAGGTGGACAATTGTCAGGTCGTCGCCCAACGCACCGAAGAAAGGGACGGGTACACCGCCCTGCAACTGGGTTCAGGCCTGGCCAAAGTGAAGCGCGTATCGCGCGCCAATCGCGGCCACTTCGCCATTGCCAAGGTTGAGCCGAAGCGCAAACTCGCCGAGTTCCGCGTGAGCGCCGACAACATGATCGACGTGGGCGCGGAAATCACCGCAGACCACTTCATTGCCGGTCAGTTTGTTGATGCTACCGGCACCAGCATCGGTAAGGGCTTTGCCGGCGGCATGAAACGCCACAACTTCGGCGGCCTGCGCGCCTCGCACGGTGTGTCCATCTCTCACCGCGCCCACGGCTCAACTGGCCAGTGCCAGGATCCGGGCAAGGTGTTCAAGGGCAAGAAAATGGCCGGCCACATGGGCGCTGAGCGGGTCACCGCGCAGAACCTGGAAGTGGTTGAGACCGATATCGACCGCGGGCTGATCCTGGTGAAGGGCGCTGTGCCCGGCTCCAAAGGCGGCTGGGTGTTCCTGAAAGACTCAGTGAAGCGCAAGCTGCCTGAAGGTGTTCCGTTCCCGGGCTCGTTCCGCGCTGGTGCACCGGCTGAAGAAGAGGCTCCTGCCGCTGCTGCTGAAGAAGCTGAAGCGCCTGCAGAAGAGGCTGCTGTTGAAGCTCCGGCCGAAGAAGCACCCGCAGAGGAAGCAGCTGCTGAGGCTCCCGCTGAGGAAGCTGCCGCAGAAGAAGCTCCGGCTGAAGACGCTCCGGCGGACGATGCTGAAGAGAAGAAAGAGTAAAGGGCGCGTGTGATGAAAGTCGACGTAACAACCCTCGCAGCCAAGAAGGCCGGATCGATTGATCTGTCCGATGGCGTGTTCGGCCTTGAGCCGCGCCGCGACCTGCTGCACCGCATGGTGACCTACCAGTTGGCCAAGCGCCGCGCCGGTACGCACCAAACCCAAACCCGCGGTGAGGTGACAGGGTCCACGGCCAAGTTCGGCAACCAGAAAGGTGGCGGCCGTGCCCGTCACGGTAACCGTAAAGGCCCGCAGTTCCGCGGTGGTGCCAAAGCGTTCGGTCCGCAGTCGCGCGACCATGCCGTTGGGATGCCCAAGAAAGTGCGTGCTCTGGCTCTGCGCCATGCGCTGTCCGCCAAGGCCGGTGCCGGTGATCTGATCGTTCTGGAAGACACCGACATGAAAGAGGCCAAAACCAAGGAGCTGAAAGGCTCCATGGGCAAGCTGGGTCTTGATCATGTGCTGGTGATCGATGGGGCAGAGGTGTCGAAGAACTTCGCACTGGCCGCCCGCAACATCATCAATCTGGATGTGCTCCCGGTTCAGGGCATCAATGTTTACGACATTCTGCGCCGCCGCAAACTGGTGCTGACCAAGTCTGCGGTTGAAGCGTTGGAGGCGCGGTTCAAATGAGCAAAGAGAAGCACTACGACATCATCCGCTCGCCGGTGATCACGGAGAAATCCACTTTGTTGTCTGAGAACAACCAGGTGATGTTCAACGTGGCCAAGACGGCAACGAAACCGGAAATCAAGAAGGCTGTCGAAGCTCTCTTCGAGGTTAAGGTTTCTGCGGTTAACACCTTGAACCGTAAGGGTAAAACCAAGCGTTTTCGCGGCATTGTCGGGCGTCAGTCCGATGTGAAGAAAGCCATCGTGACGCTTGAAGAGGGTCAGTCGATCGACGTGACCACTGGGCTTTAAGAGAAAGTTTGGATCAGAGCAATGGCACTGAAAACATTCAAACCCAACACACCCGGCCAACGCAGCCTGGTGATTGTGGACCGCTCCGGCCTCTACAAAGGCAAGCCGGTGAAGCGTCTGACCGAAGGTCTGACGTCCAAAGGCGGACGCAACAACCAGGGCCGCATCACGGCACGTCGCCGGGGCGGTGGTCACAAGCGCACCTACCGCATGGTGGATTTCCGCCGGCGCAAGTTCGATGTGCCCGCGACCGTTGAGCGGATCGAGTATGACCCGAACCGGACCGCCTTCATCGCTCTGGTGAACTATGAAGACGGTGAGCAGGCCTACATCCTGTGCCCGCAGCGTCTCAGCGTGGGTGATAAGATCGTCTCGTCGGCGAGCGCGGACATCAAGCCCGGCAACGCCATGCCGCTGTCGGCAATCCCGATCGGCACCATCGTCCACAATGTGGAGATGAAAGCAGGAAAGGGCGGTCAGATTGCCCGTTCGGCCGGCACGTACGTTCAGCTCGTTGGCCGCGATGCCGGTTATGCCATTCTGCGCCTGAAGTCGGGCGAGACCCGCCTGGTGCGTTCTGAGTGCATGGCCACCATCGGCGCTGTTTCGAACCCGGACCACGGCAACATCAAGCTGGGTAAAGCGGGCCGCAAGCGCTGGCTGGGCAAGCGCCCGCAAGTGCGCGGCGTGGCCATGAACCCGATCGACCACCCCCATGGTGGTGGTGAGGGGCGTACCTCCGGTGGCCGCCATCCGGTGACCCCCTGGGGCAAGCCCACCAAGGGCAAGCGCACCCGCTCTAACAAGTCGACTGACAAATTCATCGTGCGTTCGCGTCATCAGCGGCGCAAGCGCAAGTAAGGAGTGCTGACGTGACACGTTCAGTTTGGAAAGGCCCGTTCGTAGACGGCTACCTGCTCAAAAAAGCAGATGCAGCGCGCGAAGCCGGCCGCAATCAGGCGATCCGCACCTGGAGCCGGCGCTCAACGATCCTGCCGCAGTTTGTGGGTCTGACCTTCGCGGTCCACAACGGCAAGAAACACGTGCCTGTGCTGGTGACCGAGGACATGGTGGGCCACAAGTTCGGCGAGTTCTCGCCGACCCGCACCTACTATGGCCACGCGGCCGATAAGAAAGCCAAGAGAGGCTAAGGGTTATGGGCAAGAAAGAAAGAGAACGCGTCCTGCCGTCCAACGCCGCCCAGGCTGTGGGCAAGAACCTGCGCGTGAGCCCCATCAAGCTCAACCAGGTGGCCACATCCATTCGCGGCATGAAGGCGGAAAAGGCTCTGGCAGAGCTCACCTTCTCCAACAAGCGGATCTCGCAGACCGTGAAGAAGGTTCTGGAATCGGCCATTGCCAACGCTGAAAACAACCACGATCTGGACGTGGACGCCCTGGTGGTTGCGGAAGCCCATGTGGGCAAGAACATGGTGATGAAGCGCTGGAAGCCCCGCGCGCGTGGCCGTGTCGGCAAGATCATGAAGCCGTTTAGTCAGATCACCATCGTGGTCAAAGAAGTTGAGGAGGCCGCTTAATGGGCCAGAAAGTTAACCCCATCGGGCTGCGGCTCGGCATCAACCGCACGTGGGACAGCCGCTGGTTCGCCGACGGCGCGGAGTATGGCCGCCTGCTGCACGAGGACGTTGCGATCCGCAAGTACCTCACCAAAGAGCTGAAGCAGGCCGGTATCTCGCGCATCGTCATCGAGCGCCCGCACAAGAAATGCCGCATCACGCTGCATTCTGCTCGCCCGGGTGTGGTGATCGGCAAGAAGGGCGCCGACATTGAGCGCCTGCGCCGCAAGATCGCCTCCATGACGGACTCAGATGTGCACCTGAACATTGTTGAAGTGCGCAAGCCTGAGCTGGACGCTGCTCTGATCGCTGAGAACGTTGCGCAGCAGCTTGAGCGCCGGGTTGCCTTCCGCCGGGCCATGAAGCGGGCCGTGCAGTCTGCGATCCGCCTGGGCGCAGAAGGCATCCGCATCAACTGCGCCGGCCGCCTCGGCGGGGCAGAGATTGCCCGGACCGAATGGTACCGCGAAGGCCGCGTGCCGCTCCACACTCTGCGGGCGGACATCGACTACGGCACCACCGAAGCTGAGACCGCTTACGGCATCATCGGCATCAAGGTCTGGGTCTTCAAAGGCGAGATCATGGAACATGATCCCATGGCGCAGGAAAAACGGATGGTGGAAGCCCAAGAGGGCGGCCGTCCTCCCGGACCGCGCCGTGAAGGCGGCGGGCGCCGCTAAGGTTTGAACGGATAAGAATTGAGGAACAAGACAGATGCTTCAGCCTAAGCGCACAAAGTTTCGCAAGGCGCATAAAGGGCGCATCAAGGGTAATGCCAAGGGCGGCACCGATCTGAACTTCGGCGCCTATGGCATGAAAGCCCTTGAGCCGGAGCGCGTCACGGCCCGCCAGATCGAGGCGGCTCGCCGCGCCATCACGCGTCACATGAAGCGTGCCGGCCGTGTGTGGATCCGGGTGTTCCCGGATGTGCCTGTGTCCAAGAAGCCGACCGAGGTTCGTATGGGTAAGGGTAAGGGTTCGCCGGAATATTGGGCCGCCCGTGTGAAGCCCGGCCGGATCCTGTTTGAGGTGGACGGCGTAGAGAAATCGCTCGCTCGCGCAGCGCTCGCACTGGGCGCGGCCAAGCTGCCGATCAAGACGCGCTTCGTTGCCCGGCTTGGCGAATAATTGACGGATTTCGATTGGGTGAGACCATGAAAGCCAGTGATGTAAAAGCATTGACCGACGATCAGCTCCAGGACGAGCTGATCTCTCTGAAAAAAGAGCAGTTCAACCTGCGTTTTCAGACGGCCACCGGTCAAATTGAGAACACCGCGCGCATTCGCGAAGTGCGCCGCACGGTTGCCCGCATCAAAACGGTGCAGGGCGAGCGGCGGGCCGCACAAGCGTCTGACGCGTCATAGACTTAGAGAGTTCGGAGAACCAAGATGCCAAAGCGCATTCTGCAAGGTGTGGTGGTGAGCGACAAAAACGACAAGACCGTTGTGGTCCGCGTCGAGCGCCGCTTCACCCACCCGCTGCTCAAGAAAACCGTCCGGCGGACCAAGAACTACCACGCCCATGATGAGGCCAACACGGCCAAAGAGGGTGATGTGGTGCGGATCGAAGAATGCCGGCCGATCTCGAAGAACAAGAGCTGGAAGCTGCTTGAAGCCGAAGCTGCGGCCTCGAGCTGACGATTGAACTGAAGTGTTTGTTTAGGCGGCGCGCCATTGAGGCGCTGCCATGAAGGAAATTGGAGTTACGCCATGATTCAGATGCAGACAAATCTGGATGTTGCAGACAACTCCGGTGCGCGTCGGGTCCAATGCATCAAGGTGCTGGGTGGCTCGAAGAGACGGTACGCCTCTGTTGGCGACATCATCGTGGTGTCGGTGAAGGAAGCTATCCCGCGCGGCCGTGTGAAGAAAGGCAACGTGATGCGGGCCGTTGTGGTGCGCACCGCCAAGGACATTCGCCGCGGCGATGGTCAAGCTATCCGCTTTGACCGTAACGCAGCGGTGCTGATCAACAACCAAGGCGAGCCGATCGGCACACGGATTTTTGGCCCTGTTCCCCGCGAACTGCGTGCCAAGAACCACATGAAGATCATCTCGCTTGCGCCGGAGGTGCTGTGATGGCTGCGAAAATCCGTAAAGGCGACCGTGTGGTCGTGCTGAGCGGCCGCGACAAGGGCCGCGGCGGCGAAGTGTTGAAGATGTTGCCTGCTGAAGGCCGGGCGATTGTGCAAGGGGTGAACTCCGTGCGCCGCCACCAGAAGCAGACGCAAACCCAAGAGGGCGGCATCAAGTCCAAGGAAATGCCGATCGATCTGTCCAACCTGGCGGTGGAAGATCCCAAGGACGGCAAGCCGACCCGGGTAGGGTTCAAAGTGTTGAATGATGGAAAAAAGGTCCGCTTCGCCAAGCGGTCCGGGGAGGTCATCGATGGCTGATGGCAAATATATTCCGCGTCTGCGCCAGCAGTATGACGACGTCATCCGTGCGCAACTGAAAGAAGAGCTGGGCTGCAGCAATGAAATGCAGATCCCCAAGCTCGACAAGATCGTGCTCAATATGGGCGTGGGCGATGCTGTGGGCGATTCCAAGCTCATCAACTCTGTCTACGAAGACATGATGCTGATTTCCGGCCAGAAGCCGGTGATCACCAAAGCGCGCAAGTCGATCGCCACGTTCAAGCTGCGCGAAGGCATGAACATTGGCGTGAAGGTGACCCTGCGCCGGGCCCGCATGTATGAATTCATGGACCGGCTGATCACCATTGCTCTGCCGCGCGTGCGGGACTTCCGCGGTCTGTCGCCGAACTCGTTTGACGGCAACGGCAACTACGCGATGGGCATCAAGGAGCACATCATTTTCCCGGAGATCGATTACGACAAGGTCGATCGCATGTGGGGCATGGATATCGTGATCGGCACCACGGCACGCGATGATGAAGCGGGCCGGGCGCTTTTGACCAAGTTTAACTTCCCATTCCGCGAAGGCGTGCGCCGCGAGCGCAAGCAGTGGGCCGCCTAAGCAAATTGGAGATCTGAAGATATGGCAAAGAAAAGTGCAGTTGAAAGAGACAAGAAGCGCCGCCGCATGGTGAAGAACCATGCTGCCAAGCGGGCCCGTCTCAAGGCGATTGCCGCAGACACATCGCTGCCGATGGAAGAGCGGTTTGCTGCGCGCCTGAAACTTGCTCAATTGCCCCGCAATTCGGCACCTAACCGTATTCGTAACCGGTGTGGTGTGACTGGCCGGCCCCGCGGTTACTACCGCAAGCTGAACATGTCCCGTATTTCGCTGCGCGATATGGCGTCCCAGGGCTTGATCCCGGGCATGGTTAAGTCGAGCTGGTAAGGAGAACAACAACAATGAGCATGACAGATCCGATAGCCGATATGCTGACGCGCATCCGCAATGCGCAGTTGCGGGGCAAATCGAAAGTCGCCACGCCAGCCTCGAAAATTCGCGGCTCCGTGTTGGACGTTCTGGAATCAGAGGGCTTTATCCGCGGTTACGCTTCCGTCGAGCATGGCAGCGGCAAATCAGAGTTTGAGATAGAGCTCAAATATTATGAAGGCGAGCCGGTGATCCGCGAGATCAATCGGGTCTCCAAGCCGGGCCGGCGTGTTTATGCAGGCGTGAAAAACCTGCCGACCGTCTATAACGGCCTGGGCATCTCCATCCTGTCCACGCCCAAAGGCGTGATGTCGGATGGCGAGGCCAGAAACCAGAATGTAGGTGGCGAGGTGCTGTGCACTGTCTTCTAAGGCGGCGTTACAGATCTTGAGAGATTGAATCAAAGAGACCGGAAAAAGCTATGTCTCGTATAGGTAAAAAGCCAGTTGCCATTCCCTCAGGGGTGACGGTCAACGTTGATGGGCAGTCCGTGACGGCCAAGGGCCCGAAGGGTGAACTGTCCGCCGTGTTGGTGGATCAGGTCCTGGTGCGTATGGATGATGACGGCGTGTGGGTGGACCCGCGCGACAAGTCAAAAGCTTCGCGCTCCATGTGGGGCATGTCGCGCACGGTTGTGTCCAACCTGGTTGAAGGGGTTTCGGAAGGCTTTACGAAGACCCTGGAGATCACCGGCGTTGGCTACCGGGCCAACCTGCAGGGCAAGGATCTGTCCCTGGCGCTGGGCTACAGCCACGATGTGATTTACCCGGTGCCCGAAGGCATCACCGTTGAAGTGCCGCAGCCCACGCAGATCGTGATTTCCGGCATCGACAAGCAGCGCGTGGGGCAGGTGGCCTCAGAAATCCGCCGTTTCCGTCCGCCGGAGCCCTACAAAGGCAAAGGCGTGAAATACGCAGGCGAATATATCTTCCGCAAGGAAGGCAAGAAGAAGTAACGGATTGGTCCTATGGCAAAACTTTCCACAACTGAGCGCCGCAAGAACCGAGTGCGCCGTGCTGTCAAAGCCCGGGCAAACGGCCGTCCGCGCCTGTCGATCCACAGATCGAACCAAAACATCTACGCTCAGGTGATCGATGACACCAATGGCGTCACGCTGGCTGCTGCATCCACTTTGGATGAAAGCCTCAAAGGCAAGGCTGGCGGAAACGTCGCTGCAGCCGGCGAGGTTGGCAAACTGGTTGCCGAACGTGCCACCAAGGCGGGTGTTAAAGAGGTTGTGTTCGACCGGGGCAGCTACATCTATCACGGCCGTGTCAAGGCGCTGGCAGACGCGGCTCGCGAAGGCGGCTTGAGCTTTTAAAAGAATTCAGACGAAGGCATCTAAAAGATGAGAGAACGGAACGAAGAGCGCGAAAGCGAATTTGTTGAAAAACTGGTCCACATCAACCGCGTTGCGAAGGTTGTTAAAGGTGGCCGGCGTTTCGGCTTTGCCGCTTTGATGGTGGTCGGTGACCAGAAGGGCCGTGTGGGCTTTGGTCACGGCAAGGCGCGTGAGGTGCCCGAAGCGATCCGTAAAGCTACGGAAACCGCCAAGAAGGCCATGATTCGCGTTCCTTTGCGCGAAGGCCGCACGCTGCATCACGATGTGGCCGGCCGTCACGGGGCAGGGCGCGTCACCTTGCGTGCAGCGCCTCCAGGGACCGGCATCATCGCCGGTGGTCCGATGCGCGCCGTTTTCGAAACCGTTGGCATGCAGGACGTGGTGGCTAAGTCGGTGGGCACGTCCAACCCTTACAACATGGTGCGCGCCACGTTTGACGCGCTGAAGCGTGAAGCGAGCCCGCGTTCAGTGGCCTCGCGCCGCGGCAAGAAGGTGAGCGAGATCGTCGCCCGCCGCCGTGACCAGGCCGCCACTGCTGAATAAAGCAGGGCCCAAAGGACAAGACAGATGGCAGAGAAAAAAGCTGGCAAGCAAATCACTGTTGAGCAGATCGGCAGCCCGATCCGCCGCCCGAAAGATCAACGGGCGACCTTGGTGGGCCTCGGTCTCAACAAAATGCACCGCCGCCGCACCTTGGAAGATACGCCCCAGGTGCGCGGCATGATTGCCAAGGTGTCGCACCTTGTGCGCGTGGTAGACAACGCTTAAGCGCCCGTGGCGACTTAAGCTGAAGTGAAGAAAGATCGGGCCCATGAAGCTCAATGAAATCAGCGATAATGCCGGCGCAACCAAGTCCCGCAAGCGGGTCGGGCGCGGTCCAGGTTCAGGCACAGGCAAGACGGCTGCGCGTGGCCACAAAGGTCAAAAGTCGCGGTCGGGTGTTGCCATCAAAGGCTTTGAAGGCGGTCAGATGCCGCTCCACCGGCGCCTGCCGAAGCGTGGGTTCAACAACCTTTTTGGTAAGGAATACAACGAGATAAACCTTGGCCAGGTACAGAAGTTTATTGATGCCAAGAAGCTCGATGCCAAGAAGCCCGTGAACCTGGAAGCGCTTATGGAAGGTGGCTTCATCAAGAAGAAGCTTGATGGTGTGCGCCTGTTGGCCAATGGCGAGTTGACCGGCAAGGTTTCGTTCGAAGTTGCCGGCGCCTCCAAGGCTGCGATCGCGGCTGTTGAGAAGGCTGGCGGAACGGTCACCATTCTTGAGACGCCCAAAGAGCTTGGCGACGGCAAGCGTGCGCAGCGCAAAAAAGATGCAATGGCGAAGCGCGAAGCGCGGGCGCAAGAGTAATTTTGACTTGATTTCCGGCAAGCTAGCCCCGATCTTCTGCGAACGCCACAACTTGCCGGTCCGGAAGGGACGATGAATGGCTTCAGCTGCTGAACAATTAGCCGCCAATATCAATTTCGGTGCAATCGCCAAAGCCGAGGATCTGAAGAAACGGATCTGGTTCACGCTTGGCGCATTGCTGGTGTACCGTTTGGGCACCTATATCCCCATTCCGGGTATTGATCCGGTCGAGCTTAGCCGTCTGGTTGAGCAGAATGCGTCAGGCATTCTGGGTTGGATCAACGGTCTGGCCGGGGGCGCGTTGGGCCGTATGGCGATCTTCGCCCTCAATATCATGCCCTACATTTCCGCGGCCATCATCATGCAGTTGATGACCACGGTCTCGCCGCATCTTGAGCAGCTCAAGAAGGAAGGCGAGAGCGGGCGCAAACAGATCAACCAATATACCCGCTACGGAACGGTGATTCTGGCCGCCATGCAGGCCTACGGCATTGCCATTGGGCTTGAAGGCTCCGGCAGTGTGGTGGTGGATCCTGGCTGGTTCTTCAGAGCCACAACCGTGATTACCCTTGTGGGCGGCACCGTGTTCCTGATGTGGCTGGGTGAACAGATCACCGCCCGGGGCATCGGTAACGGGATCTCCTTGATCATTTTCGCCGGCATCGTGGCCGAACTGCCCGGTGCCCTGGCGGGAACGCTTGAACTTGGCCGTCAAGGCATCCTGTCCACCTACGTAATCTTGGGCTTCGGTGTCATGGCGATCGCCGTGATTATGTTCATCGTCTTCGTGGAACGCGCTCAAAGACGGTTGTTGGTGCAATATCCAAAGCGCCAAGTGGGCAACAAGATGTTCCAGGGAGATTCGTCTCACCTGCCGCTGAAGCTGAATACGGCCGGGGTGATTCCACCGATTTTCGCCTCATCCCTGCTGTTGTTGCCGATTACGGTGGCCAACCTCAGCCAGGGTGGGCCGGAATGGCTGACCACCGTGACCGCGCTGCTGGGCCCAGGTCAGCCGCTGTTCCTGGCGCTGTTTGCCGGCATGATCATCTTCTTCTGTTTCTTCTACACGGCCATTGTCTTCAACCCGAAGGACACGGCTGACAATTTGAAGAAGTATGGTGGGTTCATACCCGGAATCCGTCCAGGTGAGCGAACGGCGGAATACATCGACTATGTGCTGACTCGGATTACCGTTGTCGGGGCGCTATACCTAACCATCGTGTGCTTGCTTCCTGAAGCGATCCGGGCCAATGCGGGCCGTATTCCCTTCTACTTTGGCGGCACGTCATTGCTCATTGTGGTGTCGGTGACCATGGATACAGTAGCCCAACTTCAAAGCCACTTGCTGGCTCACCAATATGAAGGTCTGATCAAGAAGACCAAGTTGCGCGGAGCGCGCAGTAAGTGAAACTGATCTTCCTCGGCCCGCCTGGTGCCGGTAAGGGGACGCAGGCCAAACGCATTGAGCAGGTGCATAATCTGGTGCAGCTCTCCACCGGCGACATGCTGCGCGCGGCCATTGCCTCGGGCAGTGAGGTTGGCAAGCAGGCCAAGAAGGTTATGGACGGCGGCAACCTGGTGTCCGATGAGATCGTGGTGGGCATTGTCTCTGAACGTTTGAAGGACAAGGATCTGGCGAACGGGTTTATTCTGGACGGGTTCCCCCGCACGGTGGGCCAAGCCAAGGCGCTGGATAAGATCCTGGCAGACAGCGGAGATGCACTGGACGCGGTGATCCAGATCAACGTGGATGATGAGTTCCTGGTGGAGCGAATCACAGGGCGCTATACCTGCGCCAATTGCGGCAAGGGCTATCACGACACGTTCGAGCGCCCGAAGGAGGAGGGGGTCTGCGACCGCTGCGGCTCCACAGCCTTCACTAGGCGCGCAGACGACAATCCGGAAACTGTACGCGAGCGCTTGAATGCCTATCACGCGGAGACCGCGCCCTTGCTGCCTTACTATGCCGAAAAGGGTATTTTGAAGACAATTGACGGGATGGTCGAGATCGAACAGGTCACCGGTCAAATTGACGAGGTGTTGAACGGAATAAAGTAAGGCCGGGTTGGTGTTTTATTCAGTTGACGGGGACGCTGAAGAAGACTAGAAAACGGCCACAATTTGAAAGTTGCAAGTGGCTAGCGCCCGGACTGGGAGATTCGTCCGGAGGCTGGCCTTCGCGCACTTCGAAACCCCGATCAGATGAGATCACGCCGAAAAGGCTGTTTTGCCGGATCGGACAACTGGAGAACTGAAACGTGGCACGTATTGCTGGCGTCAACATTCCGACGAATAAGCGGGTCGAGATTGCTCTGACCTACATTCACGGTATCGGCCGGACCAAGGCCAAGGAAATTTGCGGCAAGCTTTCCATTCCCGCCGAGCGGCGCGTGAATGAGCTGAGCGATGCAGAAACCATCCAGATCCGCGAGACGATCGATGCGGATTATCTGGTGGAGGGTGATCTGCGCCGTGAGAACTCGATGAATATCAAGCGCCTGATGGATCTGGGGTGCTACCGTGGTCTGCGTCACCGTCGTGGCCTGCCGGTTCGCGGTCAGCGCACTCACACCAATGCCCGGACCCGCAAAGGCCCGGCCAAGGCAATTGCCGGTAAGAAGAAGTAATTTTTTCCGCTCAAGGACAACGTAAAGATGGCCAAGGATAAAGCGCGCCTGCGCCGCAAGGAACGCAAGAACATCACCTCTGGTGTGGCGCATGTGAACGCAAGCTTCAACAACACGATGATCACCATCACCGATGTGCAGGGCAACACGATCTCGTGGGCCTCTGCCGGCATGATGGGTTTCAAGGGCTCGCGGAAGTCGACCCCGTTTGCCGCTCAGGTGGCTGCGGAAGATGCAGGCAAGAAAGCTCAAGAGCACGGCATGAACACTTTGGAAGTGGAAGTGCGCGGCCCGGGCTCCGGCCGGGAAAGCGCGCTTCGGGCGCTGCAGTCGGTGGGCTTCCAGATCACCTCCATCCGCGATGTGACGCCGATCCCGCACAATGGCTGCCGCCCTCCCAAGCGGCGCCGCGTCTAACTGGGCTTAAAGTTTGTTTGCGGCCGTCTCCGCTCATGGGGCCGCAAGGGTTTGAGTAAAAACAGAAGTGAACAACTTATCTCAAGGTGCCGGACGGGTGAGGCGGACCCCCACATTGGCACTTGGGACATGAGGGCACGAACGTGATTCAGAATAACTGGCAAGAATTGATCAAGCCCACGAAGCTTGAGATCAAACCTGGGCGTGATGCCCAGCGTACGGCAACCATCGTGGCAGAACCGCTTGAGCGCGGCTTTGGGGTGACCCTTGGAAACGCGTTGCGGCGTGTTCTGTTGTCGTCGCTTCAAGGGGCGGCTGTGAACTCGGTGCAAATCGATGGGGTGCTGCACGAGTTCTCCTCCATTTCCGGTGTGCGTGAAGATGTGACGGACATGGTCCTCAACATCAAGGAAATTGCCTTGCGCATGCATGTGGAAGGGCCCAAGCGGCTGATCCTGCGCAAAGAAGGTCCGGGCTCCGTCACCGCCGGTGATATTGAAGAAACCGCGGACATCGAGATCCTGAATCCGGACCATGTGTTGTGCACCCTGGACGAGGATGCGGACATCCGCATGGAGTTCACCGTTTCGGTGGGCAAAGGCTATGTGCCGGCAGACCGCAACCGTCCGGAAGATGCGCCGATCGGTCTGATCCCGGTCGATTCGCTCTACAGCCCGGTTAAGCGCGTTTCCTATAAGGTTGAGAACACGCGCGAAGGTCAGATCCTTGACTATGACAAGCTGACCATGACGCTTGAAACCGATGGCTCTGTGTCGGCGGAAGATGCCGTCGCCTTTGCTGCGCGGATCCTGCAGGACCAACTGCAGACCTTCATCAACTTCGAAGAGCCGCAGAAAGCAGAGGTGCAGGAAGTTCAGCCGGAGCTGGAATTCAACGCAGCCTTGCTGAAAAAGGTCGACGAACTGGAACTCTCCGTACGCTCGGCCAACTGCCTGAAGAACGACAATATCGTTTACATTGGCGATCTCATTCAGAAGTCGGAAGGCGAAATGCTGCGTACGCCGAACTTTGGTCGCAAGTCGCTGAACGAGATCAAAGAAGTGCTGGCTCAGATGGGTCTGCACCTTGGTATGGAAGTCCCGAATTGGCCGCCGGAGAATATCGACGATCTGGCCAAACGTTTCGAAGATCAATACTGAGCGGGCGCTTAGCCTCCTCAGTTAGGGTGTTAGTTTAAGGAGAAGACAGATGCGCCATGGTTTTAGACAGCGCCGTCTGAACAGAACGTCCAGTCACCGCAAGGCGATGTTCGCCAACATGGCGGCCTCGCTGATCAAGCATGAGCAGATCGTCACGACCCTGCCCAAGGCTAAAGAGCTGCGGCCGATCGTGGAGAAGCTGGTGACCCTTGGAAAGCGCGGCTCCTTGCATGCGCGCCGTCAAGCGATCAGCCAGATCCAGGACAAAACCCAGGTGGGCAAGCTGTTCGACACGCTGGCCACGCGCTATGCGGAACGCAATGGCGGCTATATCCGGATCATGAAGGCCGGATTTCGGCACGGGGACAATGCGCCGATGGCGGTGATCGAGTTCGTTGACCGCGATCCGGACGCCAAGGGGCAGGATTCCGGTCCGACCCAGGAAGCTGCCGCAGAGCAGGCCGAAACAGAGGGCGCCGCAGCATAAGCGCCGAAACATGTTTTGACAAAAAGGGCGGTTCCCTCAGGAGCCGCCCTTTTTCATTGTGCTGAGAAGGGTTTTGAGCTCTGAACTGTATTCGCGTCTTGCGCTTTCCCCCTTCGGGCTCAGGCCGTAGATCCCTTTTGCGGTCCGCTCAAACCAGCCGTAATGGTTGTCCGCCATGAGGCGCCGGGCATTGGGTACCCCTGAAGCCGCTGCCACGAGGGCTGCCTTGGTCGGCCCGTTTTCCGACACCACATTGAGGCAGCGCAGGGCATCCTGCCGATAGGCGGTCATAAGCCCTCGCCGGGTGGAGCCCCCTGTGTTCGGATCACCCACCAACCGTGTGAATTCGCGCAACAGGCGCGTCTGTTTCCGTTTGGATTGGCGCGGCTTATAGGGCGCTGGATCGAGAATGGCGTCCACAACGCCGTCCTTCATGCGTACGGTCAACAGACCAAGGCCCAGACGCCGGCACAGCGCGCGATTGTTGCGCACGGCTTTCTGAAAGGCCTTCCCGGTGATCCGCGGGACCGCCACGTAGACAGCGTCCGTAACGGCTTGGCGCTCCACGGCTTGGTGGAACAGGGAGAGCGAAAACCGCGCTTTCAACTCAACGATGACCGGATCTTCTTCACCGCGCATGGCCACCACATCCGCGGCGCCCACTTCGCTCTTCACCTCATAGCCTTGGCCCTCCAGAAACTGTTTTATGGGGGCGTAGAGGTCGGTTTCTTTCAGAGCATTAGCGGCCATATCGCTCCATAGACCGATCCGGGGGCGAGTCTCAACCCGGCGCACATGTGGCTTACACGGTGCAACCAAATTTAGCGGTTGAATGACAGCACGGTTGCGGTAAACCCATGCTCCAGCGATCGCGCAAGACCCCAATCAGGCAAATCACTTATGGAAGAGTTTGAACGCAGGCGCACCTTTGCCATCATCTCCCACCCGGATGCCGGCAAAACCACACTGACCGAGCGTCTGCTTCTGGCAGGCGGGGCGATCAGGTTGGCGGGCGATGTAAAGGCGCGCGGCGACCGGCGCCGGGCGCGGTCTGACTGGATGAAAATTGAGCAGGAGCGCGGCATCTCGGTCACCAGTTCCGTGATGACATTCGAAAAAGACAATATAATTTTCAACCTGCTCGATACGCCCGGCCACGAAGATTTCAGCGAGGACACCTACCGCACGCTCTCCGCGGTGGACAGCGCCATCATGGTGATTGATGCAGCCAAAGGCATCGAAGCGCAAACCCGGAAACTGTTTGAAGTGTGCCGGCTGCGCGATATTCCGATCATGACCTTCGTCAACAAGCTCGACAGGGCAGGGCGCGAGCCGTTCGAATTGTTGGATGAGCTGCAGGACAGTTTGGCCCTGGATATGGCCCCGCGCGTCTGGCCCATCGGCATGGGAAGCGATTTCCATGGGTGCTACGACCTGGTCAACAACCTCTATTACACAACGCCCGAAGACGGCAGTGCAGGGTTTGGGCGCACCATTGAATGTTCGGGTATTGACGATCCCCAACTTGATGCGCTGGTGAAAGCACCTGTGCTGGAGGCTGCCAGAGAAGAGATGGAGCTGGCCCAGGCCGGCTACTCTGAGTTCGATCTGGATGCATTTCGGGAAGGCAATCTCTCGCCGGCCGTCTTCGGCAGCGCGTTACGGGAATTTGGCGTCAACGCACTTCTTGACGTGATCGGCACCTATGCCCCGCCGCCCCAGCCTGCGCCTGCCGAAACCAGGGAAGTTTTACCCAGCGAACCAAAGGTTTCAGGCTTCGTCTTCAAGGTGCAGGCGAATATGGATTCCAACCACCGCGACCGCGTTGCCTTCTTGCGGGTGTGTTCCGGCCACTTCAAGCGCGGCATGAAGCTGAAACAAGTGCGCGTGGGCAAGGACATGCTCGTGCACAGCCCCATCTTCTTCCTGGCGCAGGACCGTGAGATCGCAGAAAACGCAGAACCGGGCGACATAATCGGCATTCCGAACCACGGCACGGTGCGGGTGGGGGATACGTTTTCTGAAGGCGAGGATCTCCGGTTTACAGGCCTGCCCGTGTTCGCACCGGAACTGCTGCGCCGGGTGCTGTTGTCCGATGCAACCCGGTCCAAGCAGTTGCGCAAGGCCTTGGAGGATTTGGCCGAGGAAGGGCTGGTGCAGGTGTTTCGGCCCAACATCGGTGCGCATTGGATCATTGGGGTTGTGGGCACCCTGCAGCTCGATGTGATGATGTCGCGCGCCAAGCAGGAGTACAAGATCGACATCCGCGTGGAGACAATGCCCTACACGGTGGCGGTGTGGCTCAAATCCGACAATGAAACTGCGCTCAATAACTTCCTGAAGTATCACAGCAACGAAACGGTGCGCGATCGCTATGACAATCCGGTGTTTCTGGCGAAGAATGCGTGGGAACTGGATTACAAGATCCAGAAAAACGAAGAGATCGAGTTCCTCAAGACGCGAGAGCTCTAGGACGTGAGCTCGCCTTTGATGATGCGTTGGCTGGGGGTGCGTGGAAAGTCTTCGACCACATGGCAGCGGGCTGGACGCTGGTGTTCGGCAAGGCGCGGAGAGAGCCAGTCTGCCAGGGTTTCAACGGTAAGTTTTGAGCCCTGAGCCAGTTTGACGAAGAGAACGATCTCCTGTTCTCCCACGTCAGCATCCGCGCCAACGGCTGCGCATTCCTCAACATCTGGGTGTGTGGTGGCCACACTTTCCACTTCCCAGGCTGACACCAGCTCACCTTTTACACGGATGCTGTCATTAAGGCGGCCGTGGAAATAGAGATTGCCGTCCGCGTCGAGTGAGCCCAGGTCGCCTGTGTGAAGTGTGCCTGAGCGCAGGGTTTTCGCGGTGGCATCAGCGTTTCTGAAATAGCCGGAAAACAGGGCGCCAGGCACACGCTGGCGCACCAGAATCTCTCCGCGGCCGGCCTCGTCTGGACCGGCGATCGTCACGTCCAGCCACTCCATGGGCTGGCCTACGGACCCGACCACGCCGGCCACATTGGCGCTGGTGAGGCTTGACGCTTCAGACATGCCGTAGCATTCGCGAATAGGAACCGCAAAGCGCTCTTCAAACTGCAGCCAGGTTTCTTTCGGGCAGCCGCCGCCCCACGCCACGCGGACCCCATGGGCCTGGTCGTCGGCACGGGGTGGTTGCTTCAGCAGCATTTGCAGAATGCCTCCCAGATAGTGAATGTGGGTCGCACCTGCGGCCTTGACCTCATCCCAGAACCGGCTTGCACTGAAGCGCGGCGTGAGGGCCAGCCTGACCGGCACAAGAAGGCCGAGAACGAGCATTTGCGCGCCGCCAATATGATAGAGCGGCTCCCACATGAACATCACATCGCCGGCGCGGGCGCCGGTGGCCTGGCGGACACCTTGTCCGGCAAAGGCCATCATGCGGTGGGTGATCATGACGCCCTTTGGCGGACCGGTAGTCCCGGAGGTGTACATGATGGCGAAGAGATCATCGCCGCTGCGGGCACTTGCATCGTACGTGGAGGAGGGGGTGCCCAGGATGTCGGCCAAGCGGCCTTCGGTGCCGTGTGTGATGAGCTTGGGCGCTTTAACGGCGTGTTGGAACGCTTCGTCACATATCACCAGTTGGGGCTCGCTGTGCTCCAACTGGTAAGAAAGGCTCTGGCCCACCAACCGCGGGTTCACCGGCACCCAGGCGATCCCTGCCATGGCGAGGCCGAACACCACGCATATGGCTTCCAGACTGTTGTTCATCATGACGGCTGCGCGGTCGCCGGGCTTAAGGCCCATCTCTGTGACATGCGCGGCAAAGGCTGATGCCGCCTGATGGAGTTGAGCGGCGCTGAGGTCTGTGCCGTTCAGTGTTGCAAAAACGTGCTCAGGGTTGCGCTTTGCGAGTTTGGCAAGCGCGTCAACGAACATTTCTGGCGCTCCTGCGCGCCAGGAACGCCTCCATCATGCGCGCAGGCTCATCTGTGCCATAGGAGGCCCGCTGGTTGCGGACGCCTGCATCCATGGCCTCATCAAATCCGGCTTGCGTCATCTCGGCAAACCAGCTTTTGGTGAGGCGCATGGCGACGGGCGGTTTTTCAGCCAGTTCTTCGGCGACCTTCAGCGCCTCGACCAACACCAGGCCAGGCGTCACCAAGCGATGAATGAGCCCCAACGCGGCGCATTCTTCTGCGCTCATCATGCGGCCCGACAGCGTGAGTTCAATGGTGCGCGAGAGGCCCAAATGCTCGCGCATAATCCATGGGCCCAAATTGCTGGCAATCCCTGAGTTGATCTCCGGTTGGCCCATGGTCACACCTTCATGCCCGATGCGCACATCGCACAAGAGCGCGACTTGAAAGGCCGACCCGGCTGCAACGCCATTGAGTGCCGCAATCAGCGGCTTGGTCAGTCCCCGAATGGTGGTGTACAGCTCGCGCCATTCACCAATCCAGGCCTCGGCCCGGTCAGGATCGAAGGTCTTGGTCTCGTTCAGGTCCTGCCCGGCGCTAAAGGCCCGCTCGCCGGTTCCGGTCAGAACGATGGCCCGCACTTCCGGATTGTCATCGGCGTCTTTGAGCGCTTGCTTCAGATCCTCGCGCATCTGCGTGTGCCAGGCGTTTAAGACCTCCGGCCGGTTGAGGGTGATGAGGCACGTTTGGTCTCTGATATCTGTGAGAATGAAATCTGACATTGGATCCGCCGCCCTTGGTCCGAAGTTTAAATGACGCGGCGTTGATGATAGCCGCTGGCCAACGCCGAGGGCAGGGGCCAAGCGCAGGAAAGTTTTGTCCCATCGGTTGGTGGCGGGTGGACAAAACGAAAAACCCCGGACCTCTTGAGGGTCCGGGGGCTGCTTGAAAGTCAACAGGGGTGCGGTGGCTTAGTGGTAGTTGTGCATGCAGCGACGGTAGCGGCGCAGGTAGTAGTAGCGGCCTGTGCGGCGCCATTTGCGCTTCCAGTGGCGGCACGGATTACCATAGTAGGCCTGACCACCATAATAGCCGTGGGTGACGCTGGGCACACCGATTGAGAAGTGAAACTTGCTGCCGGCCTGTGCGGTGGTTGCCGTGCTCGCCAGTGCGGTGACGGTGATGGCTGCTGCTGCGGCAATGCCGGTGACGGTTTTCTTGAACATTGTCTAATCCCTCTATCTGCCCCGGGGAACCTCTGAGGTTCGTGCCCCGCGTTGTCATGAGACGTGTTTTAGACAGGTCAGGCTGAAGTGAAGCTGAGCACGCAGTTCATCTTGCGTTCATGTTCTGAACCGCCGCGGATCTGTCTTAATTGATGAGCGCGGATCTGTTACGGTAGAGATCATCCGTGAAAGGAGGACCGCCATGGCCTATTACGATCTCGGCAGCTATTCCCGAAAAGTCACCACATCTTCTCAGGACGCTCAACTATGGTTCGACCGGGGGCTGATCTGGACCTACGCGTATAATCACGAAGAAGCCATTGTGTGCTTCCAGAAAGCGCTCGCCGCAGATCCTGATTGCGCCATGGCCCATTGGGGGATCGCATATGCCATTGGCCCAAATTACAACAAACCATGGGAAACCTTCGAGGAGGAGGAAAAGCCCGACTGCCTGGAGCTGGCAGGCACTGCGATCGCCAGCGCTAACGAACTGAAAGATAAGGTTTCTCCGTTTGAGCGTGATCTGATTGAGGCGATCGTTAAGCGCTATCCGGAAGACCCGGCCGTCGAGGAATTTGCGCCCTGGAACGACGCTTTCGCAGACGCCATGCGCAGCGTCTATCAGGCCCATGAGGGCGATTTGGATGTGAGTTGCCTGTTTGCCGAAGCCATCATGAACCGCACGCCGTGGCAGTTGTGGGACTTGCCGTCAGGCAAGCCCGCAGACGGCGCTGACACGCTGGAAGCGATCGCGGTTCTGGAGAACGCGTTCGACACGAGCGCGGATGCCTGGACGCATCCGGGTCTGCTGCACATGTATATTCACTTGATGGAAATGTCGCCGCATCCGGAACGTGCGTTGCGCCATGGGGACGCCCTCAGCACTCTGGTGCCGGATGCCGGGCATCTATTGCATATGGCAACCCATATCGACGTGCTCTGCGGGGACTATCAGAATGTGGTGTCCCGGAACCACACCGCCATTGTGGCCGACCGCAAGTTCTTGGCGGCTGAGGGAGCCGACAATTTCTATTCGGTCTATCGCTGCCATAATTACCATTTCAAGATCTATGGTGCCATGTTCCTCGGCCAACCCACGGTGGCGCTCACCACGGCCGACGAGCTTATTGAAACCATCCCTGAAGACTTCCTCGCCGCCATGGCAGATTGGTTTGAGGGGTTTATCCCCATGAAGCAGCACGTTCTGATCCGCTTCGGCCTGTGGTCGGACATTCTGGCGCAGGAATTGCCAACCGATCAGGATCTCTACAGTGTCACGACCGCCATGATGCACTATGCGCGGACTGTAGCTCTGGCCAATACCGGCAAATTGGATGAGGCGGAAGCCGAGCGCGATCGTTTCTATGCGGCCTCAGAGCGGGTGCAGGAGACACGTATGCTGTTCAACAATACGTGCAATGACATCCTAAAGGTGGCTGAACAGATGCTCCTTGGGGAGCTTGAGTATCACAAAGGCAACCATGCCAAGGCCTTTGAGCATCTGCGCGCATCCGTGGAACTGGACGATAACCTTCCCTATGACGAACCATGGGGCTGGATGCAGCCAACACGCCATGCGCTCGGTGCTCTCCTGATCGAGCAGGGGCAGTATGAGGACGCCGAAGCGGTGTACCGGGCCGATTTGGGCCTTGATGCCACCTTGAGCCGGGCATGTCAGCATCCAGGTAACGTGTGGAGCCTGCATGGCTTGCATGAGTGTTTGAGCCGGCGCGGGGAGGAGGCAGAGGCCCTGCAGGTGAAGCTTCAGCTCGACAAGGCCCTTGCGCGGGCGGAGGTGGAAATCAAAGCGTCCTGCTACTGCCGTCAGAAGCTGGCCGCCTGAAGAGTGAAGGCGCTTGGCATAGGGGATAATCTGTGACTTATATCGGCGCTGATGCCTATTGAATTCCTCATTGCCTTCCTGCTTGCGTCGTTCGTGGTGGTGATTGTGCCTGGCCCGATGGTCACTGTGATCATCGCAAACAGCATCCGGTATGGCGCCAAAGCGGGCCTTCTGAACGTGGCCGGCAGCCAGCTTGGGCTGGCGGTGGTGTTGGCTGTGCTGGTGGCCGGCCTCAACACGCTTATGCAGACCATGAGCTGGTGGTTTGATTGGCTGCGTTTGGCCGGGGCGGCGTATTTGATCTATCTGGGCATCAAGATGATCCGGGCAGGTGGTGAGATTGGCGATGTTGCCGTAGAAGACACCGAGGAGCGGCCTAACTTCTTCCTGCAGGGGTTCTTGGTGATGCTGTCCAATCCCAAGGCTTTGTTGTTCTACGGGGCGTTCATTCCACAGTTCCTCAACACCGAAAGCAGCTTGGTGGGTCAGACCATATTCTTAGGCGTGCTGTTTATGCTGGTCGGCGCGAATTTTGACAGCCTCTATGCACTGATGGCCGGACAGGCGGGGAATTGGTTGTCACGCTCCCGGATTCGCCTTACACAGCGCATAAGTGGAGCGTTCTTGGTGGGCGGCGGAGTGTGGCTCGCCCTGGCGCGGCGCTGATCGGACCAACAACCAGAACTGAACCCGCAATGCGAACCGCCTATTATCCAGGAAGCTTTGACCCTGTTACCAACGGCCATGTGGACGTGATCCGGCGGGCATGCGGTATTGTCGACCGGCTGGTCCTTGCCGTGGGGATCAGCCACAGCAAGAAACCTTTTCTGGCCGGTGAGGTCAGGGTCGACCTCCTGGAACGGGTCGCGGGTCCCATCGGCGAGGAGCGTGGCTGCGAGATTGTGGTGGAAACGTTCGACAATCTGGTGGTCGATGCGGCACGGACGGCAGGCGCATCTCTGCTCATTCGAGGTTTGCGCGATGCCACTGATTATGCCTACGAAATGCAAATGGCTGGCATGAACGGCAAGCTGGCGCCGGAACTGGAAACCGTGTTTTTGCCGGCCAGCGGCCCGGTTCGCCACATTGCCTCCTCATTGGTGAAGCAAATCGCCTCCATGGGTGGTGATATCTCCGGATTTGTTCCGGAGATTGTTGCCGATGCGATTGCCAAGACCTGAATCAAATCAATCAAGTACAGGAAATTGTTATGAAAAGACGTGTATTTCTGGGAACCGTACTCTCCGCGCTTGTCGCCTTCAGCGCCGCCCCGCAGGCCCAGAACCTGGACCCGGAGAACACGCTCTATCTTGAAACCAAATATGGCCGCACGGTCATTAAGCTGAGGCCCGACCTTGCGCCCAACCATGTGGCGCACATTAAGAAACTGGCGCGCGAGGGTTTTTACAATAACATCAAGTTTCATCGGGTGATTGATGGCTTTATGGCTCAAACCGGCGATCCCACCGGAACCGGCACCGGCGGGTCCAAGTATCCCGATCTGAAAGCGGAATTCTCTCTTACGCCTTATGAGCGCGGCACCGTAGGGATGGCCCGGGCCCAAAACCCGCACAGCGCCAACTCACAGTTCTTCATCACCTATGCCCGTTCGTCTTTCCTGAATGGAAAGTACACCGTGTTCGGTGAGGTGGTGAGCGGTATGGAACATATCGACAAGCTGCGCAAAGGCACCGACCAATCCGGCATGGTCAGAAACCCAGACATCATGAAGTCCCTGCGCGTTGCAGCGGACGTAAAATAACTTAACCGCACAGAAAGACTAGAATTCATGGCTTACAACGATCCTGAAAACACCCTCGTGATGGAAACCAGCAAGGGGACGGTTGTCATCGAGATGCGCCCAGACCTGGCGCCGGGTCACGTGGCGCACATCAAAAAGCTGGCCCGCGAGAAGTTCTATGACGGCATCAAGTTCCACCGGGTGATCGATGGCTTCATGGCTCAAACCGGTTGCCCCCACGGCACGGGTACAGGCGGCTCCAGCTATCCGGATCTTGAAGCGGAGTTCAACGATGAGCCCCACGTGCGCGGTACGGCCTCTATGGCCCGTTCCTCCATGCCCAACAGTGCAAACAGCCAGTTTTTCATCTGCTTTGACGACGCTTCATTCCTGAACCGGCAATACACGGTTTGGGGCAAGGTGATCGAAGGCATGGAAAACGTGGATCAGATTGAGCGTGGCGAACCTGTGCGCAATCCCGACCACATTGTCAGCATGGTTGTTGCCGCAGATATGGCCTAGAGCGCCAGCGGTAAAGTGAGGGCGCGCCCATGCGCGTCGACGCATTCGATTTTGACCTGCCCAAGGAGCGCATCGCACTGCGGCCCGCTGTCCCGCGCGATTCTGCTCGGCTGCTTGAGGTGTCGCAAGACGGCTTGAGCGATCACTCTGTTGGGCAATTGGCCAGCCGTTTGCGGGCCGGGGATGTCCTTGTGTTCAATAACACCAGGGTCATTCCCGCCCAGTTGAGCGGCGTGAGAATTGGCCGGGGCGAGGCAACTCCAAAAATCGAGGTGACGTTGCACCAGCGCCAAGCCGGCGACCGCTGGGCTGCCTTTGCCAAGCCCGGGCGAAAACTGGTTGTGGGCGATGAAATCAAGTTTGGAAGCACGCCCGGCGCCTCACTGTCTGCCTCCGTGTCGGCCAAACGTGACGGCGGTGAGATCGAACTGACCTTCAGCACCGAGGGACCGGCGTTGGACGAGGCGGTGGCGCAGCTTGGGATCATGCCGCTGCCGCCTTACATTGCGTCTCAGAGACCGGTGGATGAGCGGGACAGTGGGGATTATCAGACAATCTATTCCTCCCAAGATGGTGCCGTGGCTGCGCCAACTGCGGGTCTGCATTTCACCGATGAGTTGCTGGATAGCCTTGAGGCGGCAGGCATTGCCTGTGAATTCGTGACCTTGCATGTGGGCGCAGGCACCTTTTTGCCGGTGAAAGCTGAGGACACGCGGCAACACCACATGCATTCGGAATGGGGGGAGGTCAGCGTTGAAGGTGCCGAGCGCCTGAACGCGGCCAGGGCATCGGGGGGGCGTTTGGTTGCGGTCGGCACCACCTCCTTGCGTCTTCTGGAAAGCGCGGCGGATGCGAACGGTGAGGTTCAAGCATTCTCCGGCAGCACCGACATCTTCATTACGCCGGGTTACCGCTTTCGGGCAGTGGACCTGCTGCTGACCAATTTCCACCTGCCGCGCTCCACGCTTTTCATGCTGGTGTCCGCCTTCAGCGGCCTTGACCGGATGCAAGAGGCTTATGCATATGCCATTGCCAATGAATATCGTTTCTATTCCTACGGCGATGCCTGCCTGTTGCACCGGATGGATTTTGCGTGATGGCCGATGAGTTTGGATTTGAGCTGCTGGCCAGTGACGGCGCCGCACGGCGCGCCCGGGTGGTTACACCGCGTGGGGAGATCCGTACGCCCGCCTTCATGCCTGTGGGAACCGCCGGCACGGTGAAAGCCATGTATCCTGAGCAGGTGCGGGCGTGCGGTGCAGATATCGTTTTAGGCAACACGTACCACCTGATGCTGCGGCCAGGTGCTGAGGAGGTGGTGGCACTTGGTGGCCTCCACCATTTCATGCGGTGGCCGCATCCGATCCTCACCGATTCGGGCGGCTTTCAAGTCATGTCGCTGGCCAAGTTGCGCAAGATGACCGAACAGGGCGTCACCTTCCAGTCCCACATTGACGGCTCGCGCCATGAACTGACGCCGGAGCGATCTGTTGAGATCCAAGGGTTGCTGGGGTCAGACATCCAAATGCAGTTGGACGAATGTACGCCCCATCCCGCCAGTCATGAAGAGGCCAAGGTCTCCATGGAGCTCTCGCTGCGCTGGGCAGAACGGTCTAAAGCGGCGTTTGGCCCGAAACGACATCAGGCTCTTTTTGGCATTGTTCAAGGCTCCGTCTACGAAGATCTGCGGGCGCTTTCAGCTCGTGCGCTCATCGACATGGATTTTCCGGGGTACTCGATCGGCGGGCTCGCTGTGGGGGAGGGCCAAGCTGAGATGCTGCGGGTCCTTGAGGGCGTATTGCCCCTGATGCCTCAGCACAAGCCGCGCTATCTCATGGGCGTGGGGACACCCGATGATCTTCTGAAATCCGTCGCTCTGGGGATCGATATGTTCGACTGCGTGATGCCGACGCGGTCTGGCCGCCACGGACAAACGTTCACCCGGTTCGGTAAAATCAATCTGCGGAATGCCCGCCACGCCTCCGATCCGCGCCCGCTTGATCCTGAAAGCAGTTGTCCGGCGGCACGAGATTACTCACGGGCTTATCTTCACCATCTGATCCGGTGCGGGGAGTATCTGGGATCCATGCTGCTCACGTGGGCAAACATTGCCTATTATCAGGACCTGATGGCAGGCGCGCGTGCGGCCATTGAGGCGGGCACTTATGCCGATTACTGCGCTGATGTGCAGGAAGGCTGGGCCAGGGGAGATGTTCCGCCGAACTAGCGGTTATCGTCAACTTCGCGGCAATTCCGTCCTGAACATCCGATGGATTTTGCTGAGAAGTTGGAGCCATTACTCTGGCTGGTTTCGCCTTGAAGCTGACGCGCCGGTGCAGGCGCGGACGCACTGTCCACGGTTGAGAACGTCACCGGTTTTGCCGGTTTGGCGATGATGCTCTTGGCTTTTGCCGGCCTCGTTTTCTTTTTGGCCGGACGCTTCTGGATCGCTTTACGTTTGGGCGCTTGTGCGTTCGGATTGATCTCTAAAGCTGACGCATCTGGATCCTGCCCACGCGTGGCGTTCAAGCTAGGCTCTTCAGTTGCGGCGGGCTTCGGAAGCCGTGCCAACTCGCCGATCGGGGGTGCGATCGGGGCAGGCAGAGCGCCGGCGGGCCGATAGGTCTGACCGGTCGTTTGATAATGCACAGATCCCGCGCCCGTTGATGTGGAGGGGGCCGGTTGTACGGACGCCGTGACGGGGAGGGTGGATTGCACTTCAGGCACTGCAACAACTGACCGGGCTTGTGCTCCTGATACGGAACTCACCGCGGTGTAGGTGCCGTAAACGGCGAACAAAGTGACCAACACAAATGCCGCGCCGGAGCCGGTGCGGGCAACGACGGTGCGATTAAGAGTTTTCGCGAGCTTCTTGCGGCAGAACAGTTGATTGCCCGCCACCAGCAACATGCAGGTGACGAGGCCCCATGCCATGAGGAAGATGATGCCAACGGAGCCGGGCATTCCGTCTCGGGCCATCGCCATCGACGCATTCACTGCGCCAATTGTGCTGGCCCCCATGATCGATACAAACGGTAAAAAATGGAATTCATCGCCCCAGATCCCCTGCTGCGCCGGACTATCCATACTCGACTCCATCCCACTCTTTTGAAGGCTCGACTATGCCGCCACTAATTGACGATTTCGAGGCAACCAGAAGGCATTAACACGGATTTGAGGCAAGATGGGGAAAACCGTTAAAAGTTTAAACAATGTGGTTAACGCAGTGGATTAAGATGGTTCGCTTTCACGCAGCTCCTTCTTGGAGAGCTTGCCCACCATGGTCTTCGGCAGCTCATCGCGGAACTCTATGTACTCGGGCATCTCGATCTTGGCGAGCTTGGGCTCGATCGCTTTGCGGATGTCCTCTTCGGTGGCGGTCGTGCCGGCCTTCAGTTTGATGAAGGCTTTTGGCGTTTCACCGCGATACTCATCCGGCACGCCGATCACAGTTACTTCGTCCACGGATGGATGGGTGTAGATCGCATCTTCGATCCGGCGCGGATAGACCTTGAAGCCTGAGCAGTTGATCATGTCTTTGATGCGGTCGACGATGTAGATGAAACCGTCATCGTCCATGTAGCCGACATCGCCTGTTCGGAAATACTCACCGCTGAAGGTCTCGGCCGTTTCCTTCGGCTTGTTCCAGTAGCCGGCCATCACCTGCGGGCCGGCAATACAGATTTCACCGTTCTCGCCCACGTCCAGCTCGATGGCCGGATCGTCCAGTGAACGAATGGAGATATAGGTGCCGGGCAGGGGCTGGCCGATGGAGTTTTCCTTCTCCAGGCCATTATAGGGATTGGCCGTGGCAACCGGTGAGGTCTCCGAAAGCCCATAGCCCTCGATAAGACCGCAGCCGGCGAGAGCTTCAAACTTGCGGCGCACTTCCAGCGGCAACGGCGCGCCGCCCGACATGCAGTATTTCAGCGAGCTCAAACCCGCCGCGTCGAGATCCTTGTGGTTCATCAGCGCGGTGTAGAGTGTCGGCACGCCGGGCAACAATGTGGGCCTTGCCGACTTGATGATCTTGACCGCCTGATCCAGATCGAAGCGCGGCATGATAATGATCTCGAAGCCGCACTTGATCGCAGTGTTCATGATGCAGGTCATGGCGAAGACATGGAAGAACGGCAGGATGGCCATGATCCGTTCATTGCCGATTTCAATCCCCGTGCTCCAAAGGCGGATCTGCTCGCAATTGATGGCGAGATTGGCGTGGGTCAGCATGGCGCCCTTGGGCACGCCCGTCGTGCCGCCGGTGTATTGGAACAGTGCCACGTCGTTTTCGGCATCCAGTTCCGCAGGCGTGAATTGGCCGGAATTGTCGGTCAGCGCATCATAGGTCAGAAGAGACGAGCCCAATCCGGCTGCGGTCACATCGGCCAATTCCTTACCCTTGAAAAGCTTGAACAGAATGCTCTTCAGCGTGGGGAGGAGCGGGGCGAAGCTGCAAACCATGATCCGGTTCACCGCGCCGCTCTTGGCAACGGCTGCCACCTTATCGAACAGCAGCTTGAGATCTAATGTCACCATCAGATCGATCCCGGCGTCGCGGGCTTGGTACTCAACCTCTTCTTCGGTGTAGAGCGGATTGAAGTTGATCACCACAGCGCCGAGTTTGAGCGCTGCGAAATAGCAGCTGATGTAATAGGGGCAGTTGGGCAGGAAGAGGCCGACTTTGCTCCCCTTTGTGATGCCTGCGTTCTGTAGACCGGCCGCCAGCTTACTGGTCGCTTCACCGAGATCATTGAACGTGAGCTTCTTGCCCAGAAAATCGGTCAAATTCTGCGGGCCAAAACGCTTTACGGCTTCGTCAAACATATCTGGCAAGGTCGACGGCACAAGGGGGGCATGCCAGTCCACATCAGAAGGATAGGACGTGAGCCATTTGTCGGTAAACTTGTTGTCGTGGGTGCGTGCTGCCACGGCGATCTCCCTAAATGGCGCCTTTAGTGCGCTCATGACTTATCTCATTCGGCACGTCAGTATACCGCAATCGCGGTCACAATCGAGGGATGCGTTGGTCTGGAGACGTTGAGCATGGCGGAAAAATGGCGTAGGACACAAGGCGCTGAGAGACGGCGCTTTCTAAAGGAGGGAGCTTTGGTAGCAAAATCGGCACGTACTATACTGGCGTCGGTCGGACTTGCGCTCCTTCTGGCGGCTCCAGTGGCGATTGAGGAGGCCCGGGCTCAAAGCAATAACTCGGTCAAATTCAGCACGATCGTGAAACGCGCCAAGGGTGGAAATGTCGAGGCACAGTTGGCTCTCGGCAAGGCCTATGAAGAAGGCAAGACCGTTAAGCGCGATTTTCTCGCCGCGGCCAACTGGTACAAGCGCGCTCTGCGCCAGGGCGATGTGGAGGCCACATACCGGCTTGCCCGTTTGGTCCACAGAGGCGGTGGTAAGCTTGCTCAATCTCCTGATCTTGCCGCACAGCTTTATCGCAGGGCGGCACAACAAGGACATAGCGGCGCACAGAACTGGCTTGGATTTTGTTACCAATTCGGCTTCGGCCTCACCCGAGACTACGCCCGGGCGGTGAACTGGTACCGCAAAGCCGCTGAACAAGGGGACGCCGCGGCTCAGAACAATCTTGGCATGCTCTATCTCAGCGGCAAGGGCGTGAGCCGTGATCTGCTGAAAGCGGCGCAATTGTTCCGCGCGGCGGTGAAGAAGCGCTACGCGTGGGCTGAAAACAATCTGGGCGGGCTCTATGAAATGGGCTGGGGGGTGAGGCGCAATGCAAAGCGTGCGAAAGACCTCTACCGCTCAGCGGCTGCATCCGGGAACGGGCAGGCTAAGAAAAATCTAAAGCGGCTTGCGGATGCGCAGGCTGCGGCCGATGCCAAGGTTGCTGCCGAAGCGGCTGCAAAGGCTGCCGCCAAGGCGGAGAGCGAGCCGGAACCAAAGCGCGTCAAAATCACCATCGAAGACTAGGCTCGGTTACGAAAACGGCCCTCCACCAAATCACTGGGGGAGGGCCGGTATTGCGTTGTTCGGGACCCGCCGCAGGGCGGGAGCGCCGGTTGCTTATTTCAGCATTGAGCGTGACCAGGTGCCATCGTCGCCAACAATGTTGACGCTGAAGAGACCGGTAACGTCGCCGTTTTTGTCAAAGTCGTTGATGCCGGCGGCGCCTTCGTAGTTCACGTCTTTGCCTTCAGCGATCAGCTTCTTGGCTTTTTCCCATTCACCGGGACGGACCACTTCACCTTCCGGACCTGCAACGGCGCGCAGGGCTGCGCTGATCTTGCTGCGGTCGGCGGAGCCGGCTTTCTCAATCGCCAGAGCCATCAGGAAGGCCACGTCATAGCCGTGTGCAGCATACGGGGCTTCCGGATCACCACCAGCGGCCTTGTAGGCTTCGGCAAACGCTTTGTAAGAGGCGTCTTCGGTGTCGGACGCAGCCTGCGTGATCCACAGGTTGCCTTTCAGGTTGTCAGCCCCAATCTGACCGATAACAGAGTTATCGAACATGCCATCTGCAGCATAGAACTTGCCGAAAAGGCCGTTTTCCAAGCTGTTCTTGATGATGGTGATGCCGCTGGAGCCGTAATAGGCGAACAGAGCCAAAGCTTCCGGACCGCCCTGGTTCAAAGTGGAAAGCTCTGAACGGTAGGAGGCTTTGTTCGGCTCGTGTGCCTGGTTGCCCGTGATTTCGCCGCCAAGTGCCTTGTACTCGGTGGTAAACACGTTGGCGATACCGGCGTTGTAGTCGTCATTTGAATAGGTTACGGCGACTTTCTTGATGCCGGCCTTCCAAACCAGATCGGCAATGGCCTTGCCCTGATAAGCATCCGACGCGGATGCCCGGAACACGGTGTCATTGTCCTTCAGCTCAGAAATGGACGGTGCAGTTGCGCTGTCCGACAACACGGTCACGCCTGCAGGAATGGTCACCGAGGACACCATGCCATTGGTCGCGCCAGAACAGCTCGGCCCGATGATGGCCACGACCTGCTCGACATTCACCAGCTTGTTGCCGGCATCCACCGCAGCTTTCGGGTCGCAAGCGCTGTCCGCGATCACCAGTTTCATCGTGTCTCCGCCCAAAAGGCCGCCACTTGAGTTGACGTGATCAACAGCAACCTGACGTCCTTTGACGATGGCGGCCACAAGTTCGGCAATTGGGCCGGTGACGCCGCCGGCAGAGCCGACTTTGATCTCACCAGCAGCCTGGGCGCCGACGCTCATCATGGCGATGGCGGAGGCTGTAATGGCCAGCTTCTTCAAGATTTTCATTAAGTATCACTCCTCTCCGTTTTCTGGTGCAGTTCTTCCGTGCACCACATAGCGGCCAATATGGCCGGAATGTCCCACTTTAGGCAAGACTCAATCGGTCTATACAGTTTCGCTGTTGCGGTTGGATTTCGGAACGGTTGGACGCTTCTCCGGCAAAATCCCTTGCGGAAACTTTTGCAGAAATATCTGCAACATAAGGCCGATGAGGAAGATGCGGATGTAAGCGGCGCGAATGGCCAGTTCATCGGGCAAGCGGCTGGTGACGATCTCCGTTGCCGACCAAACGACCCACATAAGAAAGGCGCCAAGGATTGCGCCCTTGTTGTTGGCGCTGCCGCCGACGATCAACATCACCCAGACCAGGAACGTGGCCAGCAAAGGATCGGTGGCGTTCGGGTCCACGAACTTCAGATAGTGGGCCATCAGCGCCCCGGCGAGAGCCATGATCATGCAGCCGATCACAAAGCCCTCCATACGGAACACTTCAACATTCTTGCCCGCCGCTTTCGCTGAGGGTTCGTTCTCGCGAATGGCTGTCATGACCCGGCCCCAAGGCGATTTGCGGGCCACCTCCACAAGCACATAGACAATGGCCACAATAACCAGAACCAGAGCGAGGAAGGCGAACTGGTTCCACGGTTCCGGCCAGTGCTCGAACGGTTTGGGAATTTCAGACACGCCCCGCGGTCCGTTTGTGGCCCAGGTTTCGTTCTTCAAGATCAGCCTGAAGATTTCAGCAATACCAATGGTGGCAATGGCCAAATAGTCGCTGCGCAATCGCAAACAGACCTTGCCCACAAGATAGGCGATGATGCCACATAGGAGCATGGCGGCCAGAAAACCGACCACATAGGGCATTTCATAGCCCCCCAAGTGCCGGTGTGTGGGGGCCGTGGTCAGGATAGCGGTGGTGTAGGCGCCGATGCCGAAGAAGCCTGCAATGCCTGCGTTGAACAGGCCGGTGAAGCCCCACTGAACGTTAAGGCCCAAAGTGAGCACGGCATAGATGCCCCCCATGGTGGCGAGAGAAATGCCATAGAGCATATATCCGTAAAAGGCATCCATCGTTAAAACACCTTGCCTTTGAAGAGGCCTGACGGGCGCCAGATCAAGATGCCGATCATGATCGCAAAGGCAACGCCGGCCTTGTAGCCCGGATTGAGTAGCGGTTCTGTGCCGATGAAGGGATAAGACGATATCTCCTCAGCCAACCCGATGATCAGGCCGCCCACGAGCGCACCGTAAGGCCGGCCCACGCCGCCTAGGATTGCCGCTGCAAACATCGGGAGGAGCAGCTTAAAGCCCATTCTTGTTTCCACATGAGTGTCGATGGCCAAGAACACACCGGCCGCGCAGGCAAGGGCGGCCCCCACCACCCAAGTGGCCAACACAACCTTCTCGGTGTCGATCCCGGTCAACCGCGCCAATTCAGGGGAATCCGACATGGCGCGCATGGCCTTGCCAATCTTGGTGTAGGTCAAGAGATAGTGCACGGCGAACATCAGAACGAGCGCGCTGATGATGATCATCATGTGCTTGGGCGATATGCGCAGATAATCCAGCACCATGATCGGTTTTTGGATGCCGGGCAGCACGGACTTGAGCTGAACGCCCCAAAAGAATTGGACCACCGAGCGGGTCATTAACATGAGCCCGAAAGACGCCACCACCAACATCACCACAGGTGCGTTCCGCAAAGGCTTATAGAATATTCGGTCAATCGACAGCGCGTAGAGAACGGTCAGCACCATGGCTATCGGCATCACCACAAGGGGATGCAGGCCTGTGAGCTGCACAAGGGTCCAGGCGAAGTAAACCCCCAACGTCATGGATTCCCCGTGCGCGAAGTTGGCAAAGCGCAAGATGACAAAGGTCATGGTGATGCCGATGGCACCCAATGCATAGATGCTGCCGAGTATCAGGCCCGGGATGAAGTAGAAGTTGATGAACTCAGCCATCGTTCTCGCCCCCCGCAGCCTTTCCACCACCGAGGAACATTTCGGCCACCTCCGGGTCCTCCAACAAGTCTCGCCCGGAGCCCGCGAACTTGTTCTGTCCGTCAACGAGCACGTAGCCCTGATCAGCAATGGTGAGCGCCTGTTTGGCATTCTGCTCCACCATGAGAATGGGCGTGCCAAGGCCGTTGATGGTTTTCACAATGGAAAAGATTTCGCCGCGGAACTTTGGCGAGAGGCCCGCTGTGGGCTCATCCAGCAACAAGATCTTCGGCTCAAGCATGAGCGCCTTGCCCATCGCCACCATTTGCCGCTGGCCGCCGGACAGGGTTCCGGCAGACTGTTTGCGCTTTTCGGCAAGTGGCGGAAACAGCTCATAAATCTCGTCCAGGCGCGGCTTGAAATCGTCCTCGCGCACATAGGCGCCCATCTCGAGATTCTCTTCCACGGTCAGGCTTTGGAAGATGTTTTCTGTTTGGGGCACGTAACACACGCCTTTGCGCACCACCTGCTCTGGAGGCGTGTTGGTGATGGGCGCTCCATCCAGAAGCACTTCGCCCTTTGTGAGATGCAGAAGTCCAAACACGGACTTCATGGCGGTGGACTTGCCCGCACCGTTGGGTCCGATCACCACGACAATCTCGCCGGGTTCCACCTTGAGGGACACCCCGTGGAGGATCTCCGTATCGCCGTAGCCGCCATAAACGGATTGGAGCTCAATGACGCTCATTCGTCATCCTCCTCGCCGCCGCCCAAATAGGCATCGAGCACCTCTGGATTAGAGCGTACTTCGCCCATGGTGCCTTCGGTCAGCACCGTGCCCTCCGCCAACACGATCACCGGATCACAGAGGCTGGCAATCAGGTCCATGTCGTGCTCAATGATGCAAAACGTGTAGCCTCGCTCAGCCTTCAGTTGGGCAATCATATCGATGATCTTGAGCACAAGCGTGGGATTTACCCCGGCACCAGGCTCATCCAGCAGCACCAGCTTGGCATCGGTCATCATGGTGCGGCCGAGTTCAAGAAGCTTTTTCTGACCGCCGGAAAGATTGCCCGCCCGCTCATCGCGTAGATGAGAGATGGAGAGGAACTCAAGCGCGGTCTCCGCTTTGTCGCGCACTTCTTCTTCCCTGGCTCTCACCGCCCTAGGATTGATCCAGTTGTTGAAGATGTGTTCGCCGGGTTGGGCCGGGGGCACCACCATGAGGTTTTCCAGCACAGTCATCTTGCCGAATTCGTGTGGGATCTGAAAGGTGCGGACAATGCCGCGATGAAACATCTGATGGGTGGGAAGGCCGGCTATGTCTTCGCCCTGATAGATGATCCGTCCGGATGTGGGGGCAAGTTCGCCCGCGATCATATTGAAGGTGGTCGTCTTGCCCGCGCCGTTAGGCCCGATGAGCCCGGTGATGGTGCCTTCCTCAATCGTGAACGAGCAATCGCGCACGGCATGGAGACCGCCAAACTGTTTGCTTAAACCCTCAACTCTGAGCACGAAGCGCCCCTAAAATTCCCCTCAAATCCCCAATGGCTGTTTTGGTTATTGTCCCATTTAGCCGGGGGCACTTTCCCAAAGTGCAGGGGGCTTGGCAAGACACAAACCAGATTTTTGAGTGAAATCAGGTGCCCAAGCCAGATTTAACGTCGGAGAGAAGCTTATCGGCGCCCCGGGCCAAGAGCCCGAGATCTGACCCACAGGCTACAAAGGTGAAGCCGTCTTGAAACTGTTCCAAGGCGCGATCGGCAGACTGAACCAACGTGCCCGTAGGTTTACCGGCCGCGTGCACAACCTTTGCCGCTTCGCCTATTGCGGCCCATACATCCGGGTGCGCGGCCTGTCCCAACAGGCCCATATCGGCGGCGATGTCGGCCGGTCCGAAAAACACCCCGTCAACCCCGTCAACGGCGGTGATCTCTGCCGTTTTGGCGAGGGCGTCGCGGGTTTCGATCTGCACCAGCACCGCAATCTCGTCCTCGATGCGATCAAAGTAGTCGCTCACCCGGCCATATTTGTTGCCGCGCTGGGCCATGCTGACGCCGCGGATGCCACGCGGCGGATAGCGCGTGGCGGCAACAGCCTGTTCTGCTTCGTCCGCGTTTTGGATCATGGGGAACAGAAAGCCCGGCGCGCCAATGTCGAGCAAACGCTTGATCATGACGAAGTCGTTCCAGGGTGGGCGGATGATGGGAACCGTTTCACCTTGCTGCATGGCCTGCATTTGGCCCAACACCGTTTGAACATCGTTGGGCGAGTGCTCCATATCCAGCAATGCCCAATCGAATCCGGTCGAAGACACAACATCCGCGGCAAAGTTGCTGCACAGGCTGTTCCACAGGCCGATTTGTGGCTTGCTCTGCTGAATTGCGGCTTTGAACGGGTTGGTGGCAAGGTTCATGATTTGGGAGCTTTCTGGTTGTGTTGGGCGGCGAGACGGTCATGCTGCACCTTTTCGCGATGCAGGATCAAGAGCCCAGAGGCGATGATGATGCCACCGCCGATGAGTTCGCGTGGGCCGGGCACTTCTCCCCAAATCAAAAGCCCATAGATCAGCGCCCACAAGATGACGATGTACTGCACCGGCGCGATGAGGGACAACTCTCCGGTGCGTACAGCCATCACGTAGGTGAAGAAGGAGACCGCAATGATCAAACCGGCAACGGTCAACCACGAGGCAGCGTAGAAAGACAGTGGTGCCCACCCAAAGGGCAAGCTGGCCAGCCCTCCGATAAGCACTGTGATGGCCGAGGTGAGGGATACAGAGCCGTCGGAGACATCTGGGCTCACAAATCGTGTGGAGACATCTCTGACGGCCACAAAGAGCGCTGCGCCCAAGGGGAGAGCCAGCGCCGGTTGCCATGCACTGGTCCCCGGTGCGGTGACCACCAACACGCCAACGAACCCTGCCACAACGGCGCCCCAGCGCCATGGTCCAACATGTTCTTTAAACACAGGCCCGGAAAGGGCGGTGAGAATGATGGGAAAGCAGAACACCAGAGTGGATGCCAGTGCGATCGGCAGAAGGGCGAGGCTTGAGATGAACAGATAGGTGGCCGCAACTTCCGCGATCCCTCTGAGCATGCTCCATCCGTGAACAAGTCCCCGGGCGGTGATGATCTGGCGGCCGATCCAGCAGCCAAGTCCCAGGAACACGCAATGTGCTATGCCGCGCACCGCCATCATCTGGCCGACGGGGAGTTCGGAGCCGACCAGCTTCAAAATCGCGTCGCTGGCTGCAAGGAAACTCATGGCAACGACCATCAAGCCAATTGCTCGGCGATTGTTGGAAGGCGAGGGCGCCATGGTCTCGGGTGTGCTCCTGGTCGAGGTCTCAAGATACACATCTGTCTATCTTCAGCGTTTGGTCAACCGGCTTCTTAGTGGATGCAAGCCACATTGCGTGTAGACGGAGACAAGTTCGGTTTGATAAAGCAACAGGTGGGCACAACGGAGTGCCTGATTGCCGAATGGGGACATTCAGAACGATGGATTTTGAGGCCGCACGTCATAACATGGTTGAATCGCAGCTTCGGCCCAACAATGTGACCGAACCGCGTTTGATCGACACTATGGGACGTATCCCGCGCGAGAAGTTCGTGCCGGCATCGCGCCGCGCAATCGCTTATTGCGATGAAAGTGTGGAACTGACACTTGGGGGCGAGGATGGCGCCGGCCCGCGCTATCTGATGGAGCCCATGACCTTTGGCCGGCTGGTTCAACTCAGCGGCGTGAGCAAATCAGACCTGGTGCTGGATGTTGGGTGTGCCACTGGATACTCGGCAGCCGTGTTGGGTCATCTGGCCGATGCGGTTGTGGCGGTTGAAGAAATTGAGGCTATGGCGGAGGAGGCAGGCAACCTGCTCACCGAACTTGGCGTGGACAATGCTGCTGTGCTCACCGGCAAGTTGAATGAAGGTCATCCGAAACAGGGGCCCTATGATGTGATCATTCTGGAGGGGTCTGTGGAAGAGGTGCCGCAACGTTTGTTCGACCAATTGAAGGATGGCGGTCGACTGGCGGCGATTGTGGAAGAGGGCGGGGTGGATCAGGCCCGGGTCTATCACAAATCGGGAGATGCGGTCTCAGAACGCCCGGGCTTTGGCGCCAACGCCAAGCCTCTCCCCGGATTTGAAGCGGTGCGTGAAGAGTTTGTCTTTTAGCGGAGATTGTGACTTCGGATCTGCGAATTGTTGGGTATTGTTGCAGCCCTGCAATGGCATTATTGCCGAATCTTGCTAATGTTGGACATAGAACTGGTTCTATCTGAGGCGGCAGAATTGCGCTAGAAAGGGAATCAAGGTGATTCTCTCGTTTAAGGCGGTAATTTGACGAACCCGGCCGAAGTGTCGTCTCATTGGTTGGGTACGAATTGCTGTTGGAAGACAATGAAGGCTAGCGGCGGAGTGATTTGGGGTGATCGTTAAGTCCCTTAGTGGTTTGATCTGTGCAGCGCTCTGCGCTGCAACGGTCACGTGCACCTTTACCATCGATGCAAACGTGTCATCGGCTGAAGCGGAGAGCCTGCGCCGCGCTTTGGCCAGGGCATATTTGAAAAACCCTCAGCTTGGTGCTGAACGGGCGCGTCAGCGTGCAACCGATGAGCAGGTCCCGCAAGCCCTGTCCGGATGGCGTCCAACTGTGACAGCCAACGGCGATTACGGCTATTTGCGTGACAAGGTCATTACCCGCACCTCCCGATCAGAGAATGGACGTCAACCGCGCGGTTACTCCATAACCCTCAACCAGCCGGTGTTTGAGGGTATGAGAACCTATTTCGGCACCTTACAGGCTGAGGCAAACGTGAAAGCGGGTCGCCAAACCTTGCTGAACGTGCAGCAAACTGTCCTGCTCGACGGCGTGACCTCCTACATGAATGTGATCCGCGATCGCACAATCGTCTCTCTCAGGCGGAAAAACGTTGCTGTGCTGAAGGAGCAATTGAGAGCCTCTCAAGCACGGTTCAATGTGGGTGAGATTACACGCACCGACGTTGCACAGGCCCGTGCACGCCTTAGCCAGTCTCAGTCAAACCTGGCGGTGGCGAAGTCCAATCTGGCGGCAAGCGCAGCGTTTTATGTCCGCGTGTTCGGGGTTAAACCTCGAAAGCTCTACTATCCGAAAAGAACCCTGGCGCGCTTGCCCAAGTCCTTGAAAGCTGCGGTGCGCGTCGCAGAGGAGCAGAACCCAACGGTCCTGGCGGCGTCCTTCACGGAGATTGCAGCGCGGTTTGCCATCAAAGTGGCGAGAGGCAACCTGTTGCCGACACTCTCGCTGCAGGCCCAGTACAGCCGAAGAGAACGGGATAGCACCACGCTGTTCAAGAACGAGCAGGGGACTGTTGTCGGGTCTTTGACAGTTCCGCTTTATCAGGCCGGCACTGTCTACTCGCAAATCCGCCAAGCAAAGCAGACCGCCAACCAACGGCGCCTGCAAATTCTCGATGCCCGCCGGCAAGTGCGCCAGAATGTGGTGACGTCGTGGAACAACATCATTGCCGCCCATGAGGCAATCCGCGCTGCCCGCGAACAGGTTTCGGCCAACGAACTGGCCTTCAGTGGGGTCAAGCAAGAGGCGCTTGTGGGATCGCGCACCACTTTGGACGTGCTTGATGCCGAGCAGGAACTGGTGGATTCACGGGTTTCGCTGGTTCAGGCACAGCGCGAGCTGATCGTCGCGCGCTATCAGCTCTTGGCATCTATCGGCCGTCTGACTGCCAACGACCTAAATCTGGGGATCAACCGCTACGATCCAAAAGCAAATTACTTGCGGGTTCGTGACAAATTGTTCGGCGGTGACATCAACGAATCAGATTAGATTAGCTTGAAGAATCACGCCTAAGTCGTTCCTGTGCACAAGGAGCGATCAGGCTTGGGGCATTCTTGAGGGATAATCATGGCTGATTTGACGGGTGGAAAGATCCAATGAGCGCGAGCAATGCAGCTGCCGAGCCGAGCATGGAAGAAATCCTGTCCTCCATCAGGCAAGCCATCAACGAAGATATCCCCAGCGCTGTCCCTGAACCTTCGGGAGATCCTTTCGCGTCCGGATCAAGCGCCGAAGCGGCGTTTTCCGCGCCACCTCCCGGTCAGGCCTTCGATGCCACGGTGCATGCGTCACACGATCCTTTTGCGGAGCTCACCCGTAAACTGAACGAGACCCGCGAATCGGTGCAGAAACAGATGCACGGCGTGTCTTCAACGCTGCGCCCCGAACCGGCCAAGGCAGATCCCCCGGAGCCGGCGCCTGTAGCTGCAAAGCCTGCAACAGACCAAGCCCCGCAGGACGTTCAGCCCCCGCCGGCGCGCCAAGGGGCGCCCGATCCCTTTCGCGCCGCGGTTTTTTCCGGGGAGACTGAACCGGCCAAGCCGGAGACAGAGCCCCCCGCCATTGAGCCATCAGGCTCGTTGCAGGCCCTCACCGCGAGGGTAGCGGAACAACAAGCTGAGGAAGAGCAATCCAGCGGTAATGCCAACAGTGTTGCGGCGCGTATTCAGGATATTCAACCTGAACCACCTGCTGCTGCGCCAGAGCCGGCCACGCCGAGCCATAAGCCCGTGCCGGAACTGTCTTGGGCAGCTGCAGAACGGGCCGCCGCGCCAGCACCGCAAGAAGAGGAACCGGGTCCTGCGCCCGCCGCTGAGATTGCCGCACCGATTACGTCTTCGCCAGCGGTGGAGCCAGCTCCCGAGGCGGCGCCCGCGAGCGAGCCCGCTGCAGATTTAAATCCCATGGCAAAGCTCGCTGCTGTAGCCGGTTCACACGCGTCCCTAAGTGTTGGGAGCGATAAAACCGATGACGCCATGGTGGATCTGGTGCTGCGACGGATCTTGGAGCCGGCGGTGAAATCCTGGTTGGATGAGAACCTCCCCAGGATTGTCACCGAAGTGGTGCGCGAGGAAGTGCGCCGCGTGGCCAACCAGCCAAATTAAGGCACCCCATTCTATCCGGTTGAAACCGTGACGAACGTGCTTGTATAAGCTTGCGTCCCCTATGCCCGTTCACCCCTTGCAACCCAGGGCCTGCACCAGGACCGTTTCGTGATGCTTGAAAAAAACTACGACCCCGCCACCACCGAGGAAAGGCTCTACAAGGCCTGGGAAGACTCGGGCGCTTTTGCTTGCGGCCAGAAACCCGATGCGGAGAGCTACTGCATCGTCATTCCACCGCCAAACGTGACCGGCTCGCTGCATATGGGCCATGCGTTGAACAACACGGTACAGGACATTCTGATCCGCTTTGAGAGGATGCGAGGCAAGGATGTGCTGTGGCAGCCGGGTATGGATCATGCGGGCATCGCAACGCAGATGGTTGTTGAGCGCCAACTGATGGAGAATCAGGAGCCGTCGCGGTGGGACTTGGGCCGGGAGAAGTTTGTCGAACGGGTCTGGGAGTGGAAGGCCGTTTCGGGCGGCACCATCACCGGACAGTTGCGCCGCCTTGGTGCCTCCTGCGATTGGTCCCGCGAACGCTTCACCATGGACGAAGGGCTGTCTCAGGCCGTTTTGAAAGTGTTTGTCTCTCTCTACAAAGAGGGCCTCATCTTCAAAGACAAACGTTTGGTGAACTGGGACCCGAAGCTGCTCACGGCGATCTCCGATCTGGAGGTTGTACAGGTGGAGAGCAAGGGTCATCTGTGGCACTTCAACTATCCCATCAAAGGCGAAGCGGGACGCACGATCACGGTGGCCACCACACGGCCCGAAACCATGCTTGGAGACAGCGGGGTTGCCGTTCACCCGGACGATGAACGCTATGCGGATTTGGTGGGCAAGACCTGTATTCTGCCGCTGGTTGGCCGCGAGATACCGATTGTAGCTGATGAGTATGCCGATCCCGAGCAAGGGTCTGGCGCGGTGAAAATGACGCCCGCTCATGACTTCAACGACTTTGATGTGGGCAAGCGACAAAATCTCAGGCTGATCAACATCTTCGACCGGCATGCTTGCCTGTTCTTGAAGGATAATGAGGAGTTCACGGAGGGGGTTGAGCCGTCTGCCGACTTGGAAGCCACGCTTCAGATGCACGGAATGGACCGGTTCGAAGCGCGCAAGCTGATCGTGGAACGCATGGAGGCAGCCGGTCTCTTGAAGGACGTGGAAGATCACGAGCATGCACTTCCCTATGGAGACCGCTCAAATGTCATCATCGAACCGTTCCTGACCGAGCAATGGTACGTGGACGCAGAGACCTTGGCCAAACCGGCGATAAAGGCGGTGGAAGACGGTGATACCGTCTTCGTGCCTAAGAACTGGGAAAAGACTTACTTTGAGTGGATGCGCAATATTCAGCCCTGGTGCATCTCGCGTCAGCTTTGGTGGGGCCATCAGATCCCGGCCTGGTATGGACCGGATGGCGAGGTTTTTGTGGAAGAAACCGAGGCGCTGGCCCTGGCGGCGGCAGAGCGCCATTACGGCACGCGGACCATGCTGGAACGCGACGAGGATGTTCTCGACACATGGTTTTCTTCCGCCCTGTGGCCGTTCTCCACATTGGGTTGGCCGGAAGAGACACCCGAGCTGAAGCGGTATTACAAAACGGACGTTCTCGTTACGGGTTTTGACATCATCTTCTTCTGGGTTGCCAGAATGATGATGTTCGGCATGCACTTCATGAAAGATGAGAAGGGTGTGCCGGAGGTGCCATTTCGCGAGGTGTACATTCATGCGCTGGTGCGCGATGAAAAGGGCGCCAAGATGTCAAAGTCCAAGGGGAACATCATCGATCCCCTTGAGCTGATTGATGAATACGGGGCCGATCCATTGCGCTTCACATTGGCCGCAATGGCCGCACAAGGGCGCGACATCAAGCTGGCCAAGTCGCGCGTCGAAGGTTACCGGAACTTCTCTACCAAGATTTGGAATGCCGCACGCTTCCTGGAGATGAACGCCTGCGAGAGGGTGGACGGCTTTGACCCTGCCGCTCTGGGGCTGGGTGCCAACCGTTGGATTGCGGGCGAGGTGGAACGCACGGCAGCCGCCGTGACCGCCGGCATTGAACAACATCGCTATAACGAAGCCGCCGGCGCGCTCTATCGGTTCATCTGGAACGTTTATTGTGACTGGTATCTGGAGCTGATTAAGCCGGTCTTGAGCGGAGAGGATGGGCCAGCGAAGGCCGAAACCAAGGCGGCGGCGGCCTGGGCTTTTGATCAGATATTGTTGCTCACCCATCCGTTTATGCCGTTTATCACTGAGGAACTTTGGCGGGTGACCGGAGAAGTTGGTCCGGCACGCGACACCTGGCTGATTCAGGCTGACTGGCCCAGCTATTCCGGCTTGGCGGACAGTGCCTCCGATGCGGAAATGGACTGGGTGATCCGCCTGATCACAGAGATCCGGTCAGTGCGTGCGGAGATGAATGTGCCCGCTGGGGCCAAGGTGCCGTGCGTCATCGCAGGCGCTGGCCCAGATCAGACCGCCTGGACGCAAACCTGGACTGCTGAAATTATGCGTCTGGCGCGGCTTGAGAGCATGTCCTTCGCTGACAGTGCTCCGGAAGGAGCTGTTCAGGCGGTTATGGATGAGGCTGTGATTGCCTTACCACTGGGCGGTGTCATTGACGTGGAGGCCGAAAGCGCGCGTTTGCAAAAGGAGCTGGGCAAGATCGACGGTGAGCTCAAGGGTCTGGCTGCAAAGCTCGCAAACGAGAATTTCATCTCCCGCGCTCCGGAGCACGTGGTTGAAGAACAGCGCACCCGGCAGGTCGAAGCTCAGGCGAAAGCGGACAAGCTCTCCGCCGCCTTGGAACGGCTGAAAGGCTTGGCTTAAGCAAATCTGAGAGAGGGATGGCCAAATGTACGTGCCGGAAGCCTTTGCCGAGACGGATTTGGACACTTTACATGCACTAATGCGCGAGCATCCGTTCGCCACATTGGTGACCCTGAACGAGGGCGGTCTTGTGGCCAGCCATGTACCGCTTGTGCTCAGCGCCGATGAGGGAGAATTCGGCACCTTGCGCGGCCATCTCGCTCGGCCAAATCCGCAATGGTCCACTATGGACACCGGGGTGGACGCACTGTGCATTTTCCATGGACCGGAAGCTTACGTCACGCCGTCATGGTATCCGACAAAACGTGAGCACGGAAAAGTGGTGCCCACGTGGAACTACGTGACGGTGCACGCGACAGGACCGTTGAGTGTCCACAAGGACCCTGACTGGCTGCGGACAAATGTTTCTGCAGTCACCGATCAGCAGGAGGCGCAACGGCAGGATCCCTGGCAGGTCAGCGATGCCCCGGAGCGTTTCGTCCAATCGATGTTGCGCGGTATCGTTGGGATCGAGCTCTCGATTGCGAAGTTGGAAGGCAAATGGAAGCTCAGCCAGAACAGGCCCGAGGCTGACCGGCAGGGTGTCGTAACGGGTCTGGCTGAGGAGCAGGGTGCGGACGCGGGCATCTCGCGGGCGGCGGCAAGGTATAACCAGAGCTGACGCGATGGCGTTCCAACACCAGTCAACGCTTAAGAACACTGGCGCATATGCAAAGCTGCGAGGAACGAAGCAGCGATGATGGCCATGTATGTCATGAAAGCAAACCGGTATCCCTGCCACCAGATCTTGCGTCCCTGGGCCTTATAGCCAAGGCCGGTGTTGAAGCGGATGGAGTGATAGACAAAATCCTCTAGCCAGTTTGCCCCAGAAGCGCCCGCCCAATGGTTCGCGTCCACGTGGTTTTCCGCGAGTGAGCCGTGGAAGTTGATCATGAACATGCTGTAGCAGAGCGCGATCACGAGCAAGATCATGACCGGAACGCTCATCTCGGCATCCAAGCGGCAAAGCAAGTCCAACATCTTCCGGTCCTTACAAGGCAGCCTTTGGTTTTTATTTGGTCAGACTTATTGGTTGCAATGTCCAAAATCTAACAGGCGCGGCGTTGGAGAGTTTTCGTGCTGTTCGGCTCTCAACGGCGCGTGAGCTTGCTCAAGAAGCTGAACATATGTTTTGCAAATCCTGCCACTCTTGATCAGAGAGGGCAGGGGTTGTCGGGCCCACGTTCAGCTTGCCGATCTCAGCAATGCGTTCATCCAGCCCAGGGTGGGTGCGCAGGAGATCTGTCACCTGATCTGTTTCAGATCCCGTGTCGCCACCTTGAGATTTCTTCAGAGTTTCGAAGAATGCCGCCAAGCCCCGCGGGTCAATCTTGGCTTTCTCCATAAGTTCGATAGCGATGGCGTCAGCTTCGCGTTCGGCTGATCGCGTGTAGCGCAAGACAGCCAACAATGCCCCGCCTTGGGCCAAGGCGTCAGCCATACCCGTGCCGCCCCATAGTGCACTGATGATCAACTGGAGGCCGAACACGCGCACAAGCTGCTCTTCTGGATGATGGGCTTTCACATGGCCCAATTCATGGGCCAAAACCCCTGCAACCTCGTCGGCAGATTGGGCGGCAGCAATCAGGCCGCTGGTGAGAACCACGCGCTCACCCGCCATTGCGAACGCATTGACGAGTGGCATGTCGTAAACCCGAACGCTGTTGGCTTCGATATCTTCAGAGAAGCGGAACGCCATGCGCGCCAAAGCCCTCTTGCCTTTCGCTCCATCGCATCGCTTGGCGCTTTTGACGAGACTGATTTCGATTTTCTCGCCCATGTAGCTCCACCAGGATTGGGGAACCAACGCAGCGACCGTTGCCGGGGCCGCGCTCAGCACGAGCCAACTGACCACGGCAAAAGCCGCGACCCCGGCAACGCACAATGCTGCGATCTTGGCTGTGGCTTTGTGGCCCGCGCGCGTTCCCACTTGCGGTGCCCTTTGCACCACGTCTCGTGCAAATTTTGGTGAGGCAACGATGAGGCGGGCTTCGGGCGCCCCATCGTAGCGAAGTCTGGCAGGTCCCGACGGGGGCACGGGCCGCACAGGGTCCAACCCTTCGTAGCTCCAATGGTTCTGTGCCTCGCCCGGTGGGCCAAACATGAGGCCGTCAGGTCCAAAACTAACCTCCACCTCGTAGCTGGCCGCGGTCTGCCCATCATTGTAGTAGCCGATATGGGGGCCTGACGGATCAGAAGCCATCTATATCAAAGGCTTCAGCCAAGCCTTCCCCGGACCGGTCGAGTTGTTGCTGGGATTGTTGAATGGCAGCAATGTCCACGGTTCCATCGGTTTCCAAACGGGCCACCACATACCGGATCAGCCGCCGCTGTACGAACGGTCGGCCGATGCCAAGCGTGAACAGCATGATGAGAATGTTCCCAAGAGTAAGCGTGATTAAGCTCCAAACTGTGGCATCCAGACGGAATTGCAGGTCGCCGAACGTGGTGCAATCAGCAAAATAGCGAAGCTCCGCAGCTTTATAGACCACCCAGAGCAGGCCGGAGATGACAAAGACAATTGGCAGGCCGATCAGAACGATGCCCAAGATGATCAGGCCTTGGCGCTGTGACTGGAAGGGATCGTTATCGCCGTCGCCAAAGAGAAGCTCCAAGTCAACGGTGCCCCAAGATAAGCCGCCAATCACCGCAAAGAGCACCGCGCCGCCTATCCAAACAGTTGCAAACGGCAGATACAAAGGAGCAGCCGACCCCCGGAAATGAAAGGGATGCTGCCCAAAGCGCATATCGTTTGTAATGTGCCGGTTGAGGCCGACCCTTAGCCACGGATAAGCCCACCCCAGCGTTGGGACCAACATGGCGTAGCGCAGCAGGAATGACGCCCCAAAGCGCACGGGCGATCCGGCCAAAGAGCCCCGGATTCCGCGCCAAACCGACCGGCTGAGCCTATAGCGGCGTGCGCGATAGGTCCCGATGCCAACCAAAAAGAGCACAAAAACGGATACGGCAATCTGAACCACAACACCTACTGTCGATGAGGCCGTAAAGAGAAAAGAGGCAAAGATCTGCAAGAGTGCCAGCGGCACGAGAATCAGAAGACCGACAATCACCGCCCCCAAAAAGAGTTCCCAGCCCGTTCCGGTGTATTCCAAAGGCTCGTCATTGATATGAATCGACGACCAGATATGCTGTCGGATCGCCGTTTTCCCCCAAAAACTGTAGATTCCGAGCGTAACAATGCTCAGCAAGAAGTTGATGATGGTCAGGCCAAGCAATCCCTCTTGATGGTGAAATGCGATTTTTACTGTTTCTTTGCGGGGCGGGGGAGCGGCAACGCCCGGCACTGATACAGAGGATGAGCCGGTTCCCCAAGGTTGTTCGGCCATGACGTAAGTCTCTCAGTAAGTAGTGAGTCGCGAATTCTTCGATCTACTTGGCATACACGTTGCTTATTGGCACCTGCAATGTCCAGTTTTGTTGTATTTACGTCACACTCGCTCACAGAATGGCTCCATCACCCAATCTTGCCCTTTTCGATCTTTTTTGTGCCCACAATTGACCCTAGCGTTCTCATTACGGTTCGGGCTGGGGCACGTGCCGGGACGTGGTTGGATCAGGTTAGTTGGTCAGTTCGCCATGCGTGAGAGTAAGAAATTAACGCTGATTACGGTCTGTCGCTTGAGCGGTAAGAGCTTAACAACATTTGCGCCGCAAATAATGCACCATCGAGGCATGGTGTTGAGGAACCATAATGGACGCTAAGACGTTCGACAAAAAGAAGCTGCCGAGCCGGCATGTCACGGAGGGCCCGCAACGGGCGCCGCACCGGGCATTTTACTATGCGATGGGCCTCACACGCGCGCAGATCAACCAACCTTTCGTGGGGGTCGCCAGCTGCTGGAACGAGGCCGCACCTTGCAATATCGCGCTGATGCGCCAGGCCCAAGTGGTCAAGAAGGGCGTTGCTGCTGCAAGCGGGACACCGCGGGAATTCTGCACAATTACCGTCACTGACGGCATTGCCATGGGGCACCAAGGCATGAAATCGTCCTTGGTGTCACGTGAGGTGATCGCAGACTCAGTGGAATTGACCATGCGCGGGCATGGTTATGACGCGCTGGTGGGCCTTGCCGGCTGTGACAAATCCCTTCCCGGAATGATGATGGCGATGGTGCGCCTGAATGTGCCGTCCATCTTCATCTATGGCGGTTCGATTTTGCCGGGCAGCTTCCGGGGCACGCCCGTTACCATTCAGGATGTGTTTGAGGCCGTGGGTCGGCACTCTGTGGGCGATATGTCCGATGAAGACCTGACGGAACTGGAAGAAGTGGCTTGCCCGAGTTCTGGTGCATGTGGTGCGCAGTTCACGGCAAACACGATGGCCACGGTCTCTGAAGCGATCGGCTTGGCCTTGCCGTATTCGGCCGGGGCACCGGCGCCTTATGAATTGCGCGACAAGTTCTGCATGGCGGCGGGCGAGCAGATCATGGATCTGATCGCTCTCAATATCCGGCCACGAGATATCGTTACCCGTGAGGCGCTGGAAAATGCCGCAGCAGTGGTTGCCGCATCCGGTGGCTCAACCAATGCCGGCCTTCACCTTCCGGCCATTGCGCACGAATGCGGCATCAAATTCGACCTGATGGACGTGGCTGAGATCTTCAAGAAAACCCCATACATTGCGGACCTTAAGCCAGGCGGCAAATATGTTGCCAAAGACATGTTCGAAGTGGGCGGCATTCCCCTGATCATGAAAACGCTGCTGGACAATGGTTACCTGCACGGAGATTGCATGACGGTGACCGGACGCACCATCGCGGAGAACATGGAAAGTGTGAAGTGGAACACCGATCAGGATGTGGTCTACCCGGCAAATACGCCGATAACGCCCACGGGGGGCGTTGTAGGTCTCCAAGGGAACCTGGCGCCGGAAGGGGCCATCGTAAAAGTCGCGGGCATGGCCACATTGAAGTTTACCGGGCCGGCTCGGTGTTTCGACAGCGAGGAGGAAGCGTTCCAGGCGGTTTCCGACCGATCCTATGAAGAAGGCGAGGTGCTGGTGATCCGCTACGAGGGCCCCGTTGGCGGTCCTGGAATGCGCGAGATGCTGTCCACAACGGCAGCGCTTTACGGTCAAGGTATGGGCGAGAAAATGGCGCTCATCACCGATGGCCGTTTTTCAGGCGCAACCCGGGGGTTCTGTATTGGCCATGTGGGGCCAGAGGCGGCCGTGGGCGGACCGATCGGTCTCCTGAAAGATGGCGACATGATCACGATCGATGCTGTCAACGGCACCATTGATGTTGATGTGAGCGATGCAGAGATGGACGCTCGGCGCGAAGCCTGGGCTCCTCGCGAAACTGATTACCGCTCCGGTACGATTTGGAAGTACGCGCAAACCGTCGGCCAGGCCAGAGGCGGCGCCGTGACCCATCCTGGCGGAGAAGCTGAACTTATTTGCTATGCTGACCTTTAAGACCATAAAAGCCCTGAAGGCTGTGCCGCGCATTGCGTGTGTTGCGCTGGCGGGCGGGGTATTTTTGTCGGCAGTTGCGCAACCTGTGGGCTCTGAAGAGAAAGGGCTCGGCTTCGGTCAGTCCATTTTCTTCTCATTCCGGCAATCGGCCGATAAGATCCGGCCTGATTTCAACCTCAAGATCTGGGCCACCAATCTGGAGAAAGCGCTTGGCGCTTACCGGGCAGGGGAGTTTCTCAAGGCGCATAACCTGTTTAAGGCGGCTGCTGACGAAGGCGACCTCATGGCCCACTGGTGGCTTGGCCGCATGTATCAGATGGGCCAAGGTGTGGCCTTGGATGATGCGCAAGCGTTTGGACACTTCCGGAAAGCCGCCCTGGCATTCGATGGCCGCGAACCTCCCGGGCCTTTGATGGGCGCAAAGCTGGATTCCCTTGTACATGTGGGGCGTTACTACAAGACGGGCATTCCTGACGCGAACATCCCGCGCCAACCTCAGCGTGCGCTTCGGATATTCCGCACCGCAGCCGAGTTCAAGCATCCAGGCGCCCAATACGGTATCGGCGTCATGTTCTATGACGGCGACGGCTTGGAGAAGCGTCCACGGCGTGGCATGCGCTGGCTGATGCTGTCTGCCCAGAAGCACTTTCCTCTGGCGCTCGCCAAGCTTGGGGACATTTACTGGGCTCAGCGGGACAAGCCGTTCAGCGATGTAAGAGCCATGATGTGGTACATCCTTGCCCAAAACGTGGCGCGTCCTGAGGTGAATCCCGACATTATAAACCGTTACAATGAGTTAGCGTCGACACTTTCCCCTCAGGTGCAAGAGCAGGCCCGTCAAATGGCGTTGAACTGGAGCCGGAGGTTCCCCCCGCCCCCTCATCGTCAACTGACACAACCCGTGGCGGGCACCGCTGCGGAATGACGCCCCTCAGGCGAAAAAGCCGGGCATTGAAAAAATGTATCGGTCGAGGCCTGGCGGCGAGAAATCAGCCATAAAGTACATGGTGTGGCCCGTATCGAGTGTAAATCCGCGCTCGATCAGGTGCATCATCGCGCTCCGGTTTGGCATCGGCACCATGAGGCCGAACGTTTCGCCTGCTTGGGCGGCAATGGTTTCTGCGTGGGCGAGTATGGCCGGCATGTCTTCCGGGGCGAGGGCGGCCATGGGGCCGTTCCACTGACCCGCATAGGCATAGCCCTGCGGAATTCCGTTGCGCCAGTAAAGAAAGCCACTGCGCTGGGAGCAAAGCCAGGCGTGCTCCTCCGGCCGGATGTACCCTAGTATGGCTCGATCGATTTCGTTCAGCGCCACCTGAGTGTCTGCATCATTTGTGATCGGCCGGGCTTCCAAATCCGTTTCGATGGGCCGCGCTTCTGCCTTGCGTTCAAGATCGAAAATCGTAGAAACCGGATAAACGCCCGATCTGAGGTACCTTGAGATCGCGGCAGGATTGCTGTTTGCCAGGATGAGTTTAGAGCGGCTCTCCACATTGATGAATGCGCGCTTCAGGAGTTCGCGGCCGAGCCCTGCCTTTTGCTGCCCTGGCGACACGAACAACTCCGTCAGCTGGCAGACATGTTCGCGCTGAATGGTGCGGGCATAGCCAGAGACTTTTCCGTCCACTTCCGCAAGCCAGCCGGTTCCTGCGTGTGCGGAGACATGTTCAAACAAGGGACGCCTGACGGTTTGCCACATTTCCTCCCAAGCGTGCGGATCGTTCAAATCAACGAGTGGTTCAAGACCCACTGCGATTTGCCGATGATTGAGGCTCTCAACAAACACCCCGGCGATGGCTTTGAGATCTGTGTGTTCAATAGGGCGGTAGATCGGGGGCATGGGCCAAGGGCTTTCGTTGGAGCTAAGGCCCGCTGTTGTGACAAGTTTGTGTTTGTGCCGGGGCGCTGCTGTTGTCATATACTAAGCCCGGTTTGACGATCTTGTGAAGGAAAGCGCGTATGCCCGGCCCCTTAAACGGTTTCAAGGTGATCGACCTGACATCAATGATTTCAGGGCCGATGTCGACACTGATCCTCGGCGACCAGGGAGCCGATGTGATCAAGGTTGAAGCGCCATCGGGAGATCATGCACGCCACGTGGCGACCCGTCGGGGAGGGTTCTCGGCCTCCTTCCTGAACAACAACCGCAACAAGCGCTCCATTGTCCTTAATCTGAAGACACCCGCCGGCCTGGCTGCTCTGATGCGCTTGCTGGAAGATGCGGATGTGATCGTTCAGAACTTCCGCCCCGGCGTTGCCGAGCGCATTGGTGTGGGCGAAGAGGCGGCGCGTGCCGTCAACCCGCAGATTGTTTATGTCTCCATTTCGGGGTTTGGATTTGAAGGGCCCTACGCGCAAAAGCCTGTTTTTGATCCTCTCATCCAGGCGGTGTCCGGGCTCACGACCGTGCAGGCGGGATCCGACGAACACCGGCCGCGCCTGGTGCGCACCATTCTTCCCGACAAGCTGACCGGTATCCAGGCGTCTCAGGCCATCACGGCAGCGCTCTTGTCGCGCGAGCGGACGGGTGTCGGTCAACACGTGCGTCTCTCGATGCTGGACACGGTGGTTGCCTTTTTGTGGAGCTCAGATATGGGCGGACACACGTTTGTGGGCCAAGAGAGCTCGACCGAGCGGGCGCAATCCTTCATCGATCTGATTTATGAAACGACGGACGGCTACATGAGTGTGGCGGTCATGCAGAACAAGGAGTGGGAGGGGTTTGCGCGCGCAGCGGAGCGTCCCGATATCCTGGAGGATGAACGCTTCAAAACCGCCGAAGGTCGCGAGGAGCACAAGGATGCGCGGCTGGATTTGATCCAGAGCATCTTGCGGGAGCGGAGCACCGCAGACTGGCTGGAGCGCCTGGAGGGGCAGGATGTCCCCTGTGCGCCGGTGCTGACCCGCCGGGAGATGATCAAACATCCGCAGATCGCGGCGAATGGTATCGTCGTCGAAACGGATCATCCTGTGTCGGGCCACCTCAGGCACACCCGCACGCCGGCAACGTTTTCCGTCACCGAGCCTGAACACCGCTACGGCGCGCCGGTTCTGGGTGAACAGACCAGCGAGATCCTTCAGGAGCACGGGTTCACATCAGAGGAAATTGCCGAGTTGGAAACCGGGGGCGCGGCCCGTCAGGCAAAGGCCGGATAGAGCGAATGATTGATTTTTACTACTGGCCGACACCCAATGGGTGGAAAGTATCGATCCTGCTGGAAGAGCTTGGTGTTCCCTATAAGACCATCCCGGTGAACATTGGGCAGGGCGATCAGTTTAAGCCTGAGTTTCTGGCGATCAGCCCCAACCACCGGATGCCGGCCATCGTGGACCACGATGTAGAAGGCGAGCCTGTGCCGATTTTTGAATCCGGCGCCATTATGTTCTACCTGGCAGAGAAGCACGGTCGTTTCATGCCGTCTGATCCACTAGGCCGAAAAGAAGCGCTGGAGTGGCTGTTCTGGCAAGTGGGCAACCTTGGCCCCATGGCCGGGCAGTACAGCCATTTTGTTAACTACGCGCCGAAAGACGAGGTCTACGGCCATGATCGCTATAAGAACGAATATCATCGCTGCTTGGGTGTGCTTGAGCGCAGGCTCACGGATAGAGCGTTCATTCTGGGCGATGCTTACTCCATCGCCGACATGATTTCCTGGCCCTGGGTGCTTATCGCGAAGGCCATGGGCCAGCCGTTGGATGAGTTTCCAAATGTGGTGCGCTGGCGGGCGGCGGTCAAAGAGCGCCCGGCCGTGCAGAAAGGAGTGGATCTTGGCAAAGATCTGCGGCGGTCGGCACCGCCCAGCGACGAAGAGCGCAAGAATCTCTTCAACCAAACCGCTTCAACGGCTGAACAAGGCACTTGAATTCAAGTCGATCAGGCTCCGGGGGCATGACTGGTCAAGTATGGTCCATTCGGTCCCCGGTGCGCGGAGCACTTCAATTCGCGCTTGCGAGGCCCTATCTATAAACAGAAATGAATAAAGGCCGTGACAGAACCAAATCATCCTCCGCGGTGGTGGTGAGCGATGACGCCTCCGGAGAGGTTTCAAACTCCGCGGACGTGGATGCTTTTCTGGCCCGGGTGAACGCGCTGCCACCAGCGGCGCGGCCGGGTGAGGGCGGACGGCTGATTTTCGCCATGGACGCCACCATGTCGCGCCAGCCTACCTGGGACCGAGCCCTGCAGATCCAAGGCGAGATGTTCCAGGAGACGGCAAAAATCGGCGGGCTTGATGTTCAGCTCATCTTCTTTCGCGGTTTCGGAGAGTGCAAAGCCAGCAAATGGGTGAGCGATGGGAACGCACTGGCAAGGTTGATCTCCACGGTCGATTGCCGTGGCGGTCAAACGCAGATTGGCAAAGTGCTCGCCCGCATCCTGAAAGAGCATTCCAAGGAACGCGTGAACGCCGTGGTCTATGTGGGCGATGCCATGGAAGAGAATGTGGACCGCCTGTGTAATCAGGCCGGCGAAATCGGTATGCTTGGGGTCCCCATCTTCATGTTTCAGGAGGGTCATGATCCGGCTGCCGAGCAGGCCTTCCGTGAGATTGCGCGGCTCACCCGCGGTGCTTGGTGCCGGTTTGATGCTGGTTCCGCACGCCAATTGCGTGATCTCCTGGCCGCTGTTGCGGTCTACGCAACCGGTGGACGAAAGGCATTGGCGGATTACTCAAAGGCCAATGGCGGTGAGGCGGTGGCGTTGCTGGAGCAGCTCAGTTAACGGGACACTATCCCACCGGACATAAGTTATTTGCTTTCCTGGATTCTGCGGAATTTGGTCGCTAGATTGGCGCGAAAGGGGACCGTCTTGGACCGTAAGCTCACCACAATCCTGATTGCCGATGTTGTCAGTTACAGCCGCCTGATGGCTGCTGACGAAGCCGGCACTTTGGCCGCCTTGAACCTGGCCCGCGGCAAGATCCTGGATCCCTTGACCGCGCAATATGGGGGCCGGGTGGTTAAGCTGATGGGAGACGGCACATTAATGGAGTTTGGCAGCGTTGTAGATGCTGTGCAGTTTGCCATGGATGTGCAGAAAGCCCTGGCAGAGGAAAACGCCGCAATCCCGGAAGACCGTCGTCTCCAGTTCCGTATTGGCATCAATATCGGCGACGTGCTGGTCGAGGATGGCGACATTTACGGTGATGGCGTGAATGTGGCGGCACGGCTTGAGGGCCTTGCCGACCCGGGCGGGATCTGTGTTTCCGAAACCGTTTTTGAGCATACCCAGAACAAGCTGGATGTGACGGTCGACGGTATGGGCGAGCAAGAGGTCAAAAACATGGCCCAACCTTTGCGGTTTTATCGCCTCTTGCACAACAAGCTGCCCAGCGATGGCGGCAGGGCCCGCAAACCGGCGCCTCCGCGGCTGGAGCAGGCGCGCGGGTCCATTGCCGTCTTTCCGT